>JAFSBZ010000020.1 GCA_017437005.1 Clostridia bacterium
AGGTCCTGTTATTGACAAGTTTGAAAAAGACTACGGCATCACAGTTAAAGAAATTCTTGTTGGTGATAATGTAAATGAAATTGCAGGTCTTTTGGCATCGGGCACAAACGTTGACGTAATGCGTGTAAACTCTGACTTCCCGGCTGCAATGGCAGTTTTACAGCCAATTACCGCTACAAAGCTTGATATGACCGATCCTATCTGGAATCAATCAGTATTTAAATATACAACATTTGGCGGCGAGCCATATCTTTGTAATACAGTTAGTAACGTTTTTTCGGAAAATGCCTGTGTTATCTATTCAAAAAATCTTCTCCAGCGTGCAAACTGTTATACTCCTGAAGAGTATGACGCTCAGGGCAAATGGACATGGGACGCCTTTGCTGCTATAGCAAAAGCAGTAGACAGTATTGACGGATTAGGTACAGGTATTCGTGGTTGTCACGACGTTGAAAACTATCTCTTGGGTTCAATAGGTTGTGTGCTTTACAAATATGAAGATGGTAAATTTGTAAATGGTCTTAATGACCCATTACACCGTGAGGCTATGACAAAGTTAGCAAGCTGGAACAAGGAAGGCTTTGTTTCAGGTTGGATTCCATTCCCAGAGGGTAAGGTTGGTATTACTACTGGTCTTGCGGGTTGGTCACTTAAAAAGAATGGCTCTAATGCAAACTACAACTGGAATGATATTGGATTTTATTATATGCCTGCATATAAAGAAGGAATGAATGTGTATGGTACAGGACCGCTTAAGGCTTGGGGTATTTGCCGTGGCGCTGACAACCCAGTAGGCGCGGGTATATTCCTCCGTCAATATCTTGATTCAAGCAACTACGATACAAAAGATGCATTTATTTCTGATGAGGCTGCAACCTTCTTCTTTAGTATGACCGACAACATCGGTATGGATAACTTTACTCCTCTATATACAAAGGGAGATTCAACCGAAAAGCTCACAGGATTCTACGAGCAACCTTGGGAAGAATGTAATTACGGCGATCCAAGTCAGGTAAACGTTGTTTTTGACAAACTTTCTGACGGTGTTGACAAGGCTTGTGATGTAATGAACAAGTTTGTTGCTAAGAATACAGGTATATACGAATAGATTTATAAAAAAGAACTACCGAAGAAGTATTTATTCTTCGGTAGTTCTTTTAATTTTCACTTAAATATTCATCAATTGCTTTAGCAGCTACTTTACCGGCGCCCATAGCTGATATTACTGTTGCGGCGCCTGTTACTGCGTCACCGCCCGCATAAACGCCTTCGCGTGAGGTTAGTCCATCCTCGGTAACAATTATGCCGCCGCGACTATTTACTTCAAGTCCATCGGTTGTATTCTTTATAAGTGGGTTAGGGGATGTACCTATTGAAATAATCACAGTATCAACATCTAAAACAAATTCGGAATCGGGTATTTCAATCGGTCTGCGGCGACCTTTTTCATCCGGTTCGCCAAGCTGCATTTTTATACACTTAATTCCTGTTACAAATCCATTTTTCTCGTCACGTGGATTATTTGGGTTGCTATAACCTAAAATCTCAACAGGATTACAAAGCAGTTTAAAATCTATGCCTTCATCAACGGCGTGTTCAACCTCTTCGTTACGGGCCGGAAGCTCGGCAAGGGAACGTCTATATACAATATATACCTTTTCGGCACCGAGTCGTAAAGCAGTACGCGCGGCATCCATTGCAACGTTACCGCCACCTACAACAGCCACCTTGCCGCCCTTCATAATGGGAGTAGAGGGGTTGCCGTAATAAGCCTTCATAAGATTGCTACGCGTCAAAAACTCATTTGCCGAGTAAACACCCTTTAGACTCTCGCCAGGTATACCCATAAAGTTTGGTAGTCCTGCGCCCGAACCTATAAATACAGCCTCGTATCCCATATTAAATAGCTCGTCTATGGTAAGTGTTTTACCGATAACTACGTTTGTTTGTATATCAACACCAAGTTGCTTTAGGGTATCAACCTCTTTAGCAACAATTGATTTTGGTAGTCGAAATTCAGGTATACCGTAAACCAGCACACCGCCCGCGGTATGTAACGCTTCAAAAACAGTAACCTCATATCCCGCTTTTGCAAGGTCACCTGCGCAAGTTAAACCTGAAGGACCTGAGCCTACAACTGCAACCTTATGTCCATTGCTTTGCGGCTTGTTTGGTATTTCCTTTGAATTTTCGTTATGCCAATCGGCAACAAAACGTTCAAGTCTGCCAATACCTACAGGCTCTAATTTAATGCCCAGTGTACATTTGCTTTCGCACTGGGTTTCTTGTGGGCAGACTCTACCGCAAACAGCAGGCAGGGAAGACGAAAGCGAAATAATGTTATATGCCTCTTCAAAATTACCGTCCTTTATTTTTGAAATAAAGTTTGGTATATCTATGTTTACAGGGCAACCGCTAACACAGGGCTTATTTTTGCAGTTTAAGCAACGCTCAGCCTCAGCAATAGCAATTTCCTGCGTATAGCCTAATGCAACCTCGTTAAAGTTGTTTGCTCTAACGCTGGGAGTTTGTGTAGGCATATCGTGTTTTTTAGGATTTATAGCCATTTTATCACCTTATGCCTTTCTAAAAAGATTACAAGAATCTTTATAAGCGTGATGTTCAAAGTCAGAATACATACGACTGCGTGACATTGCTTCGTCAAAATCTACCTGATATCCGTCAAAATCAGGACCATCAACACAAGCGAATTTTGTAACACGTTTGCCGTCAATATTGAGGGTTAGTCGACAACCACCGCACATACCTGTACCATCAATCATAATGGGATTCATGGATACTGTTACAGGTGTGCCGTAAGGGCGCGCAGCTTCAACAACAAACTTCATCATAATAAGTGGACCAATGGTGATTATCATATCAAACTGTTCGCCGTTTGATAGCATTTCTGTAAGTGGCACACAAACATTTCCTTCGCGACCGTAAGAGCCATCATCGGTCATAATATATAACTTGTCGCTACAAGCATTAAACTCGTTTTCAAGTATTACTAAATCTTTATTTCTAAAACCGATTATACTTGTAACATCGGCGCCTTGATTGTGCAAAGCTTCTGCTATGGGCATAGCAATTGCGCAACCAACACCACCGCCGATAATACATACCTTTTTAAGACCGTCAATATGTGTAGGTTCGCCCAAAGGACCGACAAAGTCTTCAATAAATTCGCCCACGTTTTTATGATTTAATTTATTGGTTGTAGCACCCACTATTTGAAAAATGATTTTAACGGTGCCGTTTTCTTTATTAATACCTGCAACTGTAAGTGGAATACGCTCGCCATCTTGGTCAACACGTAATATAATGAATTGACCAGGTTGAGCCTTATTAGCAACAAGAGGAGCGTGTATTTCCATTTGTGTTACAGTAGGGTTTAATTCTATTTTAGTAATAATTTTGTACATTAAAAAACCTTCAATCTAAAAGATTTTAATATTATATTATAAATAAAACATAATGTCAATAAATGTATAAAATAAAACCCTGTAAAATACAGGGTTTTATACTCTAATAAAGCTTTAAATCAAGCCATAAATCCTCGTAATGCATACGCACATTTTCGGGTATGTCGTGGTAGTATTCTACATAGGGCATATCCTCTTGATTTGGATAGAGAATTTCGTTTTGATAATAGCAATAATCTGGGTTGTTAATTACTGCATTATGTGGTGAAGCATAGCCAATATATTCAGCGTTAGCGAGCGCTATATCAGGCTCAAGTAAGAAATTAATATACAACATAGCTGCTTCGTAATTTTTAACACATTTTGGTATGCATACCGAATCTATAAATATGTTGGTGCCTTCCTCGGGGTAAAAGAAGCGTAAATCTTCATTTACATCATACATAACAAGATAATCGCCCGCATAATATGGACCAATTGCGGCTTCACCCGTTTCAAGCTTGCCGTAAATTTCATCCATAACGTATGATTGCAAAACGTCTTTGCCGTCTTTAAGTAATTCACAGGCTTCGTTCCATTCATCAAGATTGGTTGAATTTACACTATATCCCAATAATTTTTGAGCGGTCATAAATCCGTCACGTGGATTGTTAAAGTTAAGAGACATATTTTCGTACTTTTTGTCCCATAATGCTTTCCACGAATGCTCGGGCTCTTTGATTAAAGCACTGTTATAAATGATGCCAACCATACCTACGTTATAAGGAACAGTATATTCCTGTGTTTCGTCAAAGAAAAGTCCTTTGTAGCTATCGTCGATATAGTGGTAGTTTGAAAGGGAAGCTGTGTCGATTTTTGCAAGCATATTTTCGCTTTTTAAACGCGCGATCATATAATCGGACGGAATAATAATATCGTAGCTTACACCACCGTTTTTAAGCTGAGAATACATAGTTTCATTGCTTTCAAACGTGGTATAGTTAACCTTTATTCCTGTAAGACGTTCAAATTCACGATTTACGTCCATACAGCCTTCGCTACCGTCTGAGATATATTCACCCCAGTTGTATACGTTAAGCTCTGTTCCTTCAAATTCGCGAGTGTAAACACCCTCTAAATTAAGCTCAAAGTATTCATATCCACAACAGCACAGCGACATACACAAAATAAGACAAAGGATGAGTGGTAATAATTTTTTAAGCATTTACACCCCTCCTTGTTTCAGCCTTGGTTTGTAGAGTGTTATATAGTATAAGCAGTACAAATACGGCAAGGAATATAATTGTTGAAAGAGCATATACGTCAGGTGTAACGGTTTTTTTGGTCATATTATAGATAACAATAGGTAATGTTTGATAATGACCGCAGGTGAAATAGCTAATTACAAAGTCATCAAGCGATAATGTAAAAGCCATTATTGCGCCTGTAAAAATTGATGTAGAAATAGATGGTAATATAACCTTAAAAAATGCCTTAACGGGCGTACAACCAAGGTCAAGCGCCGCTTCGTGCAAGCTGAAGTCAGTGGCGCGTAAACGAGGCATAACCGATAATATAACATACGGAAGGTTAAACGTTATATGCGCCGATAGTACCGTAAAAAATCCAAGAGATTCACGCAAGGCAAACAGGTTACCAATAAATACAAACAAAAGCATAAGTGATACACCAGTAACAATATCTGCATTCATCATTGGTATGTTTGTAACAGACATTACTGTACTTCGGCTAATTCTTTTTCGCAAAGCTAAAATGCCAACCGATGCCGCGGTTCCCATTATAGTAGAAATTGCTGCCGATAATACAGCAATTATTAGTGTGTGTTGAAGCGCTTCAAGCATAGAGGTGTTGGTTGCAAGACCTTTGTACCAGTCAAACGAAAAGCCTTCAAAAACCCATACGCTTCCACCTGAGTTGAAAGAAAAGAAAATCATTACTGCAACAGGAGCGTACAAAAACAAAAGAATTAAACCAATATAAAGACGTGAGAGGGTTTTCATACAACAACAGCCTCCTCGTCATCACTAAATCTGTTCATTATAAGCGTGCATATAAGTATAAGGATCATAAGAATAAGCGATAAGGTTGATGCAATGTTATAATAGTGAGGTCCTGTGTTAAAAAGATATTCAATAGCATCACCAATAAGCATATCTTTATTGCCGCCAAGCTTTTGTGATATATAGAATGTACTTACAGACGGTACAAACACCATCGTAATGCCTGATATTACACCTGGAAGGGAAAGTGGCATTATAACTCGACGTATACGTGAAAGGCTATTAGAACCCAAGTCGCTTGCGGCTTCGAGTAAGGAATTATCAATTTTTGACATTGCGGTATAAATAGGCAATATCATATATGGAATAAAATCGTATACCATACCTAAAATTACCGCTCCGGGTGTATTAATAAGCTGTAATCTTCCTATACCCAAAAAATCTAAAAACTTATTTATAAGACCTGTGTTAGCTAAAATTGTTATCCACGAATATGTACGTATTAGAAAATTCATCCACATAGGAAGCATAATAAGCATCATAATCATTCGCTGACTTGATATTTTAAGCTTGGTCATATAATATGCCATAGGATAGGATAGCAGTAAGGTTATAATTGTTGCAATAATTGCATAAAAAATTGAAAGGCCAAAGGCTTTTTTAAATCTACCAATCTGCGTAAAATTTTCAAGAGAAAAAACTCCGTTTGCATCGGTAAAAGCAAAATATGCCATTATAAGCAGCGGCACAATAATAAAAATTGCCGCCCAAACAATATATGGTGCCGCAACAACGCGACTTCCAAAACTTTTTTTATTCATCGTCATCCTCCGGCTCTATGTCTGAAAGATGATCCATTTCTTCACTGTATGTACTATAGTCGCCGTAAAGACCTGAGTATTCTGACTTTTTCATAATATGAATAGCATCAGGTTCGATATATAGACCTACATTGTCACCGACAAAACATTCATCGGTTGTTTGTATCATCCATTTGAAACCGCCGATGTCTACAATTATTTCGTAGTGAACACCTAAAAAGTCAACCGATGTTACAGTGCCCTTAAGCATACCCTTATCAACAGATACTATATCAACATCTTCAGGACGAACAACAACATCAACGCTTTCGTTTTCATCAAAGCCTTTATCAAGACAATCAAATATATGTCCTGAAAATTCGGCTACATAGTCTTTTTTCATAACACCGTCAAGAATATTTGATTCGCCAATAAAATCGGCTACAAAGGCATTTTGTGGCTCGTTATAAATATCTTGCGGGGTACCTATTTGTTGAATTTTACCTTTATTCATTACAACAACGCGATCTGACATTGTAAGAGCTTCTTCTTGATCGTGGGTAACAAAAACAAAGGTTATACCAAGCTGTCGTTGTATACGACGAAGTTCTTTTTGCATATCCTTGCGAAGCTTTAAATCAAGTGCAGCTAAAGGTTCGTCAAGTAATAACACCTTTGGTTTGTTTGCAATCGCACGCGCGATTGCAACACGTTGTTGTTGACCACCCGAGAGGGTAGATATGCTTCGTTTTTCAAATCCATCAAGATTAACAAGGTGCAACATATCGGTTACAATATCTTTAATTTCATTTTCCTTTAATTTTTTTACACGCAAACCAAACGCAACGTTTTCGTAAACATTTAAATGAGGAAAAAGCGCATAACGCTGAAAAATGGTGTTAACCTGACGTTTGTACGACGGCACACCATTTATTATTTTGTCCTCAAAAACAACTTCGCCACAATCGGCATCTAAAAAACCACCGATTATTCGTAGTGTTGTAGTTTTTCCACAACCCGAAGGTCCTAACAAAGTAATAAATTCTTTGTCATGGATTGAAAGATTTAATCCATCAAGAACCTTTTCTTCCCCAAACGAAACAAATATGTCTTTAAGCTCAATTATATTTTTTTGGTTTTCCATTTAACCACATCCCCCTTTGTCAAACACCACAAGTGTCGACAGTAGTAAAATTACGGAAAATACCGTATTACCCCTGCGCGATACCCCAGCCGTTTGTTTGTATGCCCTGACAAAGGGTTTTTCATAGCTCTACAACAATTAGTGAACTACGGCATACATTAGTACCGACCGTCTTTCTACACAGATGCGTTAAATTAATATTTATTTATATATTAACATTATAAAGATAAGGCTAAATACTTAAAAAGTCAAGCAAAATTTACAAAAAATGTTGATTTTACAATGTTTAAATAATGTATTTTTTTATTAAACTTGTTTTTGCTTTGATTTTCTTTAAAATACTCCTCAAATCTCAATTTTTTATAAAAAAACGTTGCTCTATCGAGAGCAACGTTTTGGATTGGAAAATATTCGTTTTGCAATTTCACGACTGAATAATTTTTTGACTTCACAAACAGGGATTATTGCAATTGATAATAAAAGACAAATTATAAATTGACCAAATTTAAGAACGTCAAGTCCAAACACAAAGCCTGCAGGTGTGATAACCAAGAAAATCGTAATAATTAAAACAAGTAATGATGTAAGATTCATAAATTTGTTTTGCTTAAAATCTGCTCTAATTAAAGAATCGTGAGTCTTTAGATTATATGAATGGATAATTTGTACCATTGTAAGTGTTGCAAAAGCCATTGTTACACCACCGATTGCAAAGGCAATAAGTGTTAGCACAGCAACCGTGATTGCATCACAAGCAATGTTAATTATTGCACCTTTGTTAAAAAGATGACCCGAAAGCGCAATTGGCTTTTTGCGCATAACATCTATCTCTGACCTTTCGGTTGTAAGGGATATAACTGATGTGCAGTCGGTAAGTAAATTTATCCAAAGCAACTGTACAGCCGCAAGTGGAGGCATACCAAAAATAAGCATACCAAAAATAAAGGCAAGTATTTCACCAAAATTACAACCCAAAAGATACGAAACAGCCTTTTTTACGTTTTCAAAAAGACCGCGACTTTCTTTTATTGCATTAACAACCGACATAAATTTTTTGTCTTTAATTATTACGTCGGAATTTCCTCTTGCAATATCAGTTCCGTAAGTACCAACAGAGCAGCCTATGTCAGCGAGGGTTAGTGCATCGGCATCCTCGGTGCCGCTTCCTGTTACAGCAACTATTTTACCTGTTTTTTGCCAAGTAGTTATAATTCGTATTTTATCTTCGGGAGTAATACGTGCGAATACTTTATATTTTGATATAATGTTGTAAAGTTCTTCGTCACTAAGCTTTGCAAGTTCTGAACCGGTTATAGCATCTGAATCGTCTTGTAAAATACCAATTCGTTTTGCAATAGTTTTTGCCGTATCAATATTATCGCCTGTTAACATAACCGTATTAATTCCGGCAAGCTTGCAAGCGGAAATTGCTTCTACAGTATCTGATTGAGGTGGGTCATATAATCCCAATAAACCAACAAAGGTTAAATCACGTTCAATTTCATCAGGATCGGGACTTGAAGGTGTTTCATCAAGCTTTTTCATCGCGATACAAATAACTCGATATGAATCGTTGGTTAGCTTTTTGTAAATTTCAAAAACAGCATCTTTGTTTGAAAGTTTGCATTTTTCAAGCAAAGATTCAGGTGCACCTTTAATAATAGCAACGGGTTTGCCGCCAATCATATTAATGCTTGTCATTGTTTTTCTAAAGCTATCAAACGGTATTTCGGCCAAACGAGGTAATATATTGCTTATATCAACTCTTGACATATTGGTAAATTGTATGCAAGCTTTTTCAATAGCATCTTCTGTTGAGTCGTTTTGAAGCATTGAACACGAAACTGCAAGCTGCAATACTGATACACTTTTTTCAGGAATATTATCGCTTGAAATAGAGGAGAGATTTTCGCCGTCATAAATATATTCAACGGTCATATTATTTTTTGTAAGAATACCGGTTTTGTCCACACAAAAAATTTCGGTTTTTCCAAGTAATTCAAGCGCTTTAATATTTTTGATTATAACGTTATCGTTTATCATTCGCTGAATACCAAGCGCAATTACTATGGTTGAAATTGCGGGTAAACTTTCAGGCATTGCGGATATACCCAATGCTACTGCATTAACAAGAGCCGAAACTGTAACACTTGCAAATGGCTCAGTTGCATTAAAGTTTTGAACAAGGCCTATAAAAAATGCAATCGTACAGGCAAAAAATATTGCTATGTTTATAATTTTTCCGCTTTTGTTAAGAGATTCGGTAATAGGCAGGGTATCAGATTTGATTTGTCGGCTTATGTCAGTAATTTTACCAATCTCGGTATTAAGAGCCGTTTCTACAACAACGGCAGTTGCACTTCCGTGAATTACACTTGAGCCCGAGAAAACCATATTTTTTCTTTCGGGTGTGGGTGTAATATCCTCAAGAATAACGTTTGCGTCTTTTTCAACAGGAATTATATCTCCCGATAGTAAACACTCATTGCAACGCAGTGCATCGGCGGTTATAAGTCGGGCATCGGCAGTTATATAATCGCCTTCTTTTAATAAGATAATGTCACCGGGAACCAAAAGATCAGAAGGAATTAATTGTTTTTTGCCATCACGTAAAACATCAACTTTTATGTTTGTGGCATTTTCAATTTCATCTAAAGCTTCATCGCATTTGTGTAAATGAAAAGCGCTTATAAAGGCATTGAGTATAACTATTGCAATTATAAGTATTGGGAAATAAAAATCACTTTTTTGATATATTATACCAATGACTAAGGATAAGATAGCAACAATTATTAAAAATATTACTACCTTATTTTTGAGCTGTGAAACAAAACGAGAAAAAAGGCTGGTCTTGTCACCAACGGCAGTTGAGTTTTTTCCATAAGTATCAATTCTTTCAGAAACGTCAGTTGCCCATAAACCGTTTTTTGTATCGGTTTTTAACTCGTTTAATACGTTTTCAACGGGGGAACTATGCCAAATCATTTTATCACTCCGTTTTTCAAATATTGTTTAAAACGATTAATCATTGTATATTGGGAACTGAGCGCAAAGGGTCTGAACCTCAGCGGTAATACGTTCTTTATTGCCCTCAAAATCGGTGATAATATCTTTGATCCAGTCAGCAATAAGAAGCATTTCTTTTTCTTTAAAACCACGTGCTGTAACAGCAGGGGTACCAATACGCAAACCACTTGTAACAAAAGGGCTGTTGGGATCATTTGGAATTGTGTTTTTATTTGCGGTAATGTGAACCTCGTCAAGACGATGCTCAAGCTCTTTACCGGTTATATCAAAGTTAGTAAGCTTTAAAAGCATAAGATGGTTATCGGTGCCGTTAGATACCAACTCAATACCATTTTTCTTGAGTGCATCGGCAAGTGTAGCGGCATTTTTAACAATTTGAGTTTGATATGCTTTAAATTCGTCGGTAAGTGCTTCGCCGAGCGCAACTGCTTTTGCAGCGATAATATGCATTAATGGTCCTCCCTGTGTACCGGGGAAAACAGCTTTATCGATTTGCTTTGCAAGCTCTTCACGGCATAAAATCATACCGCCACGAGGACCACGAAGTGTTTTGTGTGTAGTTGTTGTTACTACATCAGCATAAGGTACAGGGGATGGATGAACACCAGCCGCTACAAGACCTGCAATATGCGCCATATCAACCATTAAATAAGCGCCAACCTCATCAGCAATTTCACGGAATTTTTTAAAATCAATTACTCTTGAATATGCGCTTGCGCCTGCAAGAATCATTTTTGGTTTACATTCAAGAGCAATTTTGCGAACATTTTCATAGTCGATAGTTTCGGTTGTATCATCTACACCGTAAGGAACAATATTAAAATATTTACCAGAAATATTAACGGGTGAGCCGTGAGAGAGATGACCTCCTTGCTGAAGATTCATACCCATTACGGTATCGCCCGGTTCAAGAAGAGCGAAAAATACAGCTAAATTAGCATTAGCGCCGCTGTGAGGTTGTACATTAGCGTGTTCTGCACCAAAAAGCTCTTTAGCGCGTTCACGTGCAATATCTTCAACAACGTCAACGCATTGACAACCACCGTAATATCTTTTTGTTGGATATCCCTCGGCATATTTATTTGTAAGTACTCCGCCTGCCGCTAAAAGAACAGCCTTTGATACAATATTTTCAGATGCAATAAGTTCAATATTACCTTGTTGGCGATTTAGTTCTGCATTACAAGCGTTAAATACCTCGCTATCATAATTTTTTAGTTCCTCAAAAAAGTTCATTATAATGTCTCCTTTTTTTGATGCAATAACACACCAGTATAATAAGATTATTTTACCAGTATTTATATTATTTGTCAATCAAATACAATAATAAATTGAGAATTTACATAACCGCACTATAATAAATCATAGAAACAGACAGTGCTCTGAAGAGTGCTGCCTGTTTCGATTATTGTTTTATAAAAAATAAATTTATAGTTACGAATAATTACAGTTGTTTATTTGTTAACTTTTTCCAGCAAGACCAACACATACTTTTGTATTTTTCGTTACCGCCTATATCTACCTGTGCACCGTCTGTAACTATATTGCCATTACCGTCAAAACGTGCGTTTACAATTGCCTTTTTACCACATTCGCAAATAGATTTAACCTCGGTAATACTATCGGCAATTTCAAATAAACGCTTACTTCCCGGGAAAAGCTTTGTGCGAAAATCAGAACGTAATCCAAAACAAATTACAGGAATGTCTTTATCTTCAGCAATAAGCTTTAACTGATCAATTTGTTCCTCGGTAAAAAACTGACATTCATCACATATAATAACATCAATTTTTTGTGTTTTAACCAATTCTTCATTTACAACAATATCAGCAACTGCTGTTTTAAAAAGCAAAGTTATATCATCGGTATCTTTAATAACGTTGGCAGGAGCAGAAAGACCGATTCTTGATTTTACAACAGTTACAATATTACCTTTTTCATCAGCATAATCATCGCGAGTGTCGGTTTGAGGCTTAATAAGCCATACACTGTGATTTTTTTCAAGATAATTAAACCGAGTCATAAGTGCATTAGCGGTTTTTGAGGAACCCATTGCACCAAATTTGAAATAAAGCTTTGACATTTTTGCAGCTCCTTTAAATTCATTACTAATTCATTATACAACAAATCAAATTTTAAAACAAGTACAAAAAATACCGTACAAAAAAGTACGGCATTTTTTGTTTATAACATGGTTTTTCTTAATTCTTCATTAGATAGGGGAGATAAATCGGCAGGTGCAATGTCAAATACAGTTTTACAACCGTAATCACCACGCTGATAAAGCTTATTTATAGCCCTTGCATATGCAACAAGCACGCTTGCGGTAAATTCAGGGTTAGAATCAAGCTTTAAACTATATTCAATAACGTGACTATTTTCGTGATTTATACCGGTTTTTCCGCTTCTTATAACGAATCCGCCGTGAGGAATGCCCGCGTGGTCACGCTTTAGTTCTTCTTCGCTGATAAAGTGAACGATTGTATCATAATCAGCAAAGTAATTGGGCATTGTTTTAATTTCGTTTTCAATGCGTGCTTTATCGGCGCCGTCTTCTGCCACTACAAAGCATTCTCGTAAATGTTTTTGTCGGGTGCTAAGTTCGGGTTCAGTACCGGTTCTTACTGCGTCAAGTGCCTCATCGATCGGTATTGTGTATTGTTTAGCGTTTTTTACGCCTTCGATACGTCGTATTGCATCCGAATGACCCTGACTAACACCTTTACCCCAAAAAGTATAATCTTTTCCGTCGGGCAATATTGCTGAAGCATAAAGTCGATTTATTGAAAACATACCGGGGTCCCATCCGCCAGAGATAAGGGCCGTGTGTTTGTTTGTTTTTGCAACTAAATCAACATTTGCAAAATGTTCAGGAATTTTTGCGTGGGTATCAAAACTGTCAACAACATTAAAATTATTGGCAAGAAAAGGTGTCATTGTTGGCAGGTCGGTAGCAGAGCCACCGCAAATAATAACGACATCTATATCGTTTTTATAATTTAAAATTTCGTCAACGTGATATACCTTGGCACCACTTACGGTTTTTACGGTTTCAGGGGGGCGACGGGTAAACACACCAAAAAGCTCAGCATCAACCGAATTTACAACAGCACATTCGACTCCGCGACCTAAATTACCATAGCCGTAGATTGCAATTTTCATAAAAAATACCTTCTTTTAATCAAAATTTAATACCTGCTTCGCGCATATCACAAAGTAATCTTTGTTCATTTGCAGATTCCATTGCTGTAAGGGGAAGACGGAGATAATTATCGCAGTAGCCCATGGCTGACATTGCTGCCTTTACGGGTATTGGATTAACCTCGCAAAAGAGCGAATCAATAAGTGGCAAGTATTTTAATTGCATATCACGTGCTGTTTCAACATCGCCTGTAAGATATGAATGACACATTTGTGATGTTTCACGTGGTAAAAGGTTAGAAAGTACAGATATAACACCCTTACCGCCCAAAGACATAACAGGAACGATTTGATCATCGTTGCCTGAATAAATGTCTAACTCGTCGCCACAAAGTCTTGAGATTGCGGCTACCTGCGAAATATCTCCGCTTGCTTCCTTAATTGCGACAATATTTGGATGTTTTGCAAGTATAGCGCAGGTTTCAGGTTTTAAATTACAGCCTGTTCTGCTTGGAACGTTGTAAAGAATACAAGGCTTTGTGCTTATGTCTGCTACAGCGGTAAAGGACTTAATTAGTCCGTTTTGTGTAGCTTTGTTGTAATAAGGAGTTACAAGCAACATTGCATCGGCGCCTACTTCACAAGCATATTTTGTAAGACTTATGGCATACGCAATATCATTTGAACCTGTTCCTGCAATAACAGGAACGCGACCTGCTACGGTATCAACGCAAAATTTGATTGCTGCCTTATGCTCTTCGTCAGTAAGGGTAGAGCCTTCACCGGTAGTACCTGCAACAACTATTGCATCAATACCTTCGGCTATTTGCCACTCGATTAACTTTCCAAAAGCATTAAAGTCTATTCCTTTTTCATTTAGTGGTGTTACAATTGCGGTTGCCGCACCTAAAAATACTGTGTTTTTCATAATGTGTTTCCTCCAAAAAATAAGATAGCGGCAAATAAAATGCTGCTATCTTCCGAAAACAAAGTACAATTTATACATATCAATTTCAGAATGAATAGCACTCCGCATTTTATGCGACAGCAAAACAGATGTTATCTGAGTTGCCAGCTAAGTGTATGCCACAACACTCGCTTCGGCATTAGCCCCTTTTTCGTACGGCTTTGGCAACCATATTTGTACGATACTCTTGACATAATGCGCCTCTATCATTGAGTGAGAGTATAGCACAAAAGTCATTCTTTGTCAATACAAAAATACTAATATGCATATATTCATAAATAATGAATATTTTTTCTTTTTTATTCTTGAAAATGGTTTAAGTGTGTAGTATAATATAAAGAAATATTTTATTATTTCTAAAGGTTGGTGTATTATGACACGAAAACAAGCTCGAGAAGAAGCTTTTATTTTGATTTTTGAAAAAGAGTTTAACAATGATTCTTTAGAGGATATACTTTCCCTTGCTGAAGAAGTGCGTGATATAATAGCGGACGAGTATATCAAAAATGTTTTTTTTGGTGTGTTTGAAAAATGCGATATTATTGACGAAGTAATATCACAAAATGCTGTCGGTTGGAGTATTAAACGTATTACAAAAACTGCTTTAGCCATTCTACGCCTTGCTATATATGAAATTAAGTTTTGTGCTGATATTCCAAACGCTGTTTCTATAAATGAGGCAGTAGAGCTTGCAAAGAAGTATGCAACAAAAGAAGATGCATCATTTATAAACGGCATACTTTCTACAGTGATAAAAAATGATTAACACAATAACCGTTTCCCAGCTCAACAACTATGTTAAGTCATTGTTAGAAAACGATTCTCGACTTAATATTGTTAGTGTTAGCGGTGAAATTTCAAATTTTAAAAATCATTTTTCAAGTGGACATTGGTATTTTACATTAAAAGACCAAAACGCATCGGTAAGATGTGTTATGTTCAAAAGCTGCGCTACTCGCATAAAGTTTTCAGTAGAAGACGGTCTGCAAGTCATAATAAGAGGCCGAGTTTCTTTGTATGAAAAAGATGGGCAGTATCAATTTTATGCAGAAGAAATGCATCCTGTAGGCGAAGGTGATTTAGCGCTTGCATTCAAACAAATTAAAGAAAAACTTGAAAAAGAAGGTCTTTTTGATATCTCGACAAAAAGAGCGCTTGTAAAATTTCCAAAACGCATCGCAGTTGTTACTTCTGATACAGGAGCTGCAATTAAAGATATACTTAACATTACCTCTAAGCGCTATCCTGCATGTGAGATTGTTGTTTGTCCTGTGTTGGTACAAGGTGGTATGGCAGCTTCGGATATGATATCCACTTTGGAGCGTGTTTATGCGCTTGATAATATCGATACCATAATAATTGGTCGTGGCGGTGGCAGCGCAGAGGATTTGCATTGTTTTAACGACGAGGCATTAGCCCGTAAGCTCTATGAATCTCCGTTTCCAGTTATTTCAGCCGTTGGTCACGAGACAGATTTTACAATATGTGATTTTGTTGCTGATGTTCGTGCGTCAACACCATCTCACGCTGCGGAGCTTGCAGTCCCTGATTGTAGCGAACTTCATAATCGTTTAACATCATTGAATGATATTATAAAACATAAAACGACAATCAGACATAATTTTTTCGTATCAAAACTAAGTGCTATGCAAAATATTTTTAACACCTTAAATTTTGAACGGATAATACAAAACAAACAAATATCTATTGACCGCACTTTAGATAAAATTTCAAGTAGAGTTAACAATATTTTACAAACAAAAACTACAATAACATCTAGTTGGATTACGCGTATAGATGCATTAAGTCCGTTAAAAATTATGTCTCGTGGCTTTTCAATTATTTTAAAAGATGGCAAAACTGTCACCGACAGTAATATACTTAATGTTGGTGATGAGATTAATGTTAGGCTTTCAAAAGGTGATGTAAAATGTCACGTCACCGATATTACGAATTAAACAACAGAGGTATATTTTTATGTTATCTAAAGATTTTGATTTTGAATCTTCGTTAAAAGAACTTGAAAAGATTGCGACAATGCTTGAAAACGAACAAATTTCTTTGGAGGAGTCTATTGCTCTTTTTGAAAAAGGAGTATCGCTCTCAAATGACTGTTCAAAATATCTTGAAAACGCAAAACAAAGAATAATAACACTTACTAATGCCGAGGAGGAGAGTGAAAATAATGCTTGATGCATTGCTGAAAGAATATCAACTGAAACTTAATTCTCGATTTGATATTTTGCTTTCCGCGAACGGTCAGCTTTATGATGAGGTTGTTAAAGCTTGTCGTTATGCTACTATTGACGGTGGCAAACGCATAAGACCCGTTTTATTACTTGAGTTTTACAAGCTTTGTGGTAAGGATGATGATTGCGCATATAATTTTGCCTGCGCTCTTGAAATGATTCATTCGTATTCACTTGTGCATGACGATTTACCTTGTATGGATAATGACGAATTGCGTCGTGGAAAGCCATCTTGCCATAAAGCATTCGGTGAAAGTATTGCACTATTGTGCGGTGATGCGCTTCTTACCGAAGCTTTTTTGCTTGCATCCAAAACACTTGGAATACCATCTGATTGTGTTGTCAAGGCATTGTCACATCTTGCGTCAAACGCAGGAGTTAATGGTATGATTGGCGGTCAAGTTATTGATATGGCTGACAATTCAGAGGTTGATGACGACGTGTTGTTTGAAATGTATCGTTTAAAAACCGGAGCTTTACTAAAAACCGCGTGCGCTATAGGGTGTATTCTTGCCGGAGCCGATGATTCATATGTAGCTATTGCAGAAAAATTTGGCGAGAAGGTTGGTATAGCTTTTCAAATCATTGACGATATACTTGATACTGTAAGTGATACAAAAACGCTTGGTAAAAATGTTGGAAGTGATGAAAAAAACAACAAAGATACCATTGTTGTAAGACTTGGTGTAGAGTATTGTCGCGAGCTTGCCAAAAAATATACTAACGAAGCGTATGAGTGCTTAGATAATTTTGACGGTGATACAACAAATTTGCGTGCCCTGGCAGCTTATTTACTCGAACGTAATTACTAAAGGAAGTTTTATTTTGGAATACAAAATTTTAAATACTATCAATTCTCCCAATGATATAAAATGTTTAAATAATAATGAAATTTCTATACTTTGTGATGAAATACGAAACGAGATTATATCTGTTGTTTCCCAAAACGGCGGACATCTTGCTTCAAGCTTGGGAGCTGTCGAATTGACGGTTGCTTTACATCGTATTTTTTCTTCACCTAATGATGCTATAATTTTTGATGTTGGTCATCAATCATATGCTCATAAACTTCTTACAGGCAGAAGAGAGAATTTTCGAACTTTACGTACAGAAAACGGTATTTCAGGATTTATGCGACCTGACGAAAGCAAACACGATCCTTTTGTTACGGGACACAGTAGTAATTCTATATCGGCAGCATATGGAATTTATTGCGCCAAAGCTTTGCTTGATAGCAAGGGAACAGCTATTGCAGTAATCGGCGACGGAGCAATGACGGGTGGTATGGCCTATGAGGCATTAAATAATGCCGGTGGAAGAAAAGGTAATTTTATTGTAGTGCTTAATGATAATAAGATGTCTATATCTAAAAATGTTGGCGCTATGCCTCGAGCCTTTACAAAAATGCGTAACCGTAAAGGTTATCATAAAATGAAATTTGCCATAAGTACTATTCTTTTAAAATTACCTTTTTTTGGAAAGCCATTACACAATTTTGTTTATTCAATTAAAGAAGCATTTAAAAGTATCGTGTATAAAAACAATATATTTACAAGCCTTGGTTTTAACTATTTAGGACCTGTAGACGGTCACGATGTTGAAGCTATGGAAAGAATTTTTACTATTGCTAAAAGCTATAATCGTCCTACGCTCGTACACATTGTTACAACTAAAGGCAAGGGATATGCTTATGCCGAAAACAAACCCAAAGATTATCACGGCGTATCATCTTTCGATATCGACAAGGGTAAAAATATCTCAGTTGTTGATACATATTCTGATGTTGCAGGTAACACATTATGCAAATTAGCTGCTGAAAATAAAAAAATCTGTGCAATTACAGCCGCTATGACAGAAGGAACCGGCTTACAAAATTTTGCTTTAAAATATAAATCCCGATTTTATGATGTCGGTATTGCTGAACAGCACGCAGTTACTTTTGCAGCAGGTCTTGCAAGCGGCGGTATGATTCCTTTCTTTGCTGTTTATTCAACCTTTTTACAACGTGGTTATGATCAAGTTTTACACGATGCTGCAATTGCTAATGTTCCAATAAAATTATTGGTTGATCGCGCAGGTATTGTAGGTGATGACGGAGAAAGTCACCAAGGAATTTTTGACGTTGCTTATTTGTCGACAATACCCAACGTGAATATTTACTCACCCTGCTATTATAATGAGCTTGAAAGCACAATTATTGATGTATCCTCAAAAAACGAAATATCAGTGGTAAGATATCCTCGAGGAACCGAAAATAATAATTATAATGGTAAAATTAGCGGTGATTATACCATATTGTCAAACAATTCGGATAAAGTAATTGTAACATATGGCAGAATTTTCGCCAACGCGCTTGATGCCCAAAATTCACTTGGTAATGTAGATGTTATTAAACTTAATAAAATATATCCTGTTTCTAATGAATTGGTCAATTTACTCTTTAATTACAAAAAAATATACTTTTTTGAAGAAGGTGTTTTATCCGGCGGTGTTGCCGAGCATATCGGTGCCAAGCTTGCTGAAGGAAATTTTAGTGGTAAATATCATATTCAAGCAATCAAAAATGAATTTGTTGGTGCATCAAGTATAACATCGGCACTTAAAAAATATAAACTTGACCGTGAGTCAATGATAGAAATTGTAGGTAAATAATGGAAAAAGAAAGATTGGATTGCGCGCTTGTTTCCCGTGGATTTTCTGAAAGTCGCGAAAAAGCCAAAGCGATAATAATGTCAGGAATTGTTTATGTAAATAATCAAAAATCGGATAAAGCGGGCGCAAATATTAAACCTGATGATATTATCGAAGTCAGGGGAGAAACTCTAAAATATGTAAGCCGCGGAGGTCTTAAGCTTGAAAAAGCGATGAAAAGTTTTCAAATCTCACTTGAAAACTGTGTTTGCGCTGATATTGGCGCATCAACAGGCGGTTTTACCGATTGTATGCTTCAAAACGGTGCAAAAAAAGTTTACTCAATAGATGTTGGTTATGGTCAGCTTGCTTGGAAACTACGTACCGATGAACGTGTTGTTAATCTTGAGCGTACAAATTTTCGTTATGTTACGCGTGAGCAGGTTCCCGATGAACTTGATTTTGCGTCGGTTGATGTATCGTTTATTTCGCTTTCGCTCATAATACCCGTTATGCGAACATTATTACGTGACGGCGGTAGGGCTGTTTGTCTTATTAAGCCACAGTTTGAGGCCGGGAAAGAAAACGTTGGAAAAAAAGGTGTGGTACGCGACAAGGCGGTTCATATTGCTGTTATTGAAAAGATAATAAACATTGTAAAAGAAAACAATTTTTCGCTTTTAGGTTTAGATTTTTCACCTATTAAAGGACCTGAAGGCAATATTGAATATTTATGCTATATTCAAAAAGACGATAATTCGATTATTACTGAATACAACGCAACCGATGTTGTTGAAGCATCATATATTTCTTTAAAGGAGGGTTTGCAATGATTGTAGCTGTAATACCAAATCTTGATAAAAGAGGTTCATCAGAAACTGTTGAAAAAATGGGTCGTTTTTTTAAAGAGTGCGGTATAGTTGCATACCTGCCCGATGATATTTGTTGTGTTGGTTATGAACACGCTCCAACAGAAGAGCTTTATAAGATCGCTGATATTATAATTACAATCGGTGGCGACGGCACTATTATCCGTTTTGCAAAACGCGCCGCGCTTGAAGGAAAAGCCGTTTTGGGAATAAACGCCGGACGCGTAGGTTATCTTGCTAACATAGAGCAAAATGAATATAAACTGCTTGAAAAATTAAAAAGTGGGGAATACACGATTGAAAATCGTATGATGCTTAATATCATTCTCAAAGAAAACGACGAGATAATTGGCGAATACGATGCGTTAAATGATGCTGTGATCAGTAGTGGTTATTTATCCAGAATCATTGACGTTACTGCATCGGTTGATGGTGGTGATGTTATAACATATCATGCTGATGGTCTTATTGCCGCAACCCCCACAGGTTCTACTGCATATTCTATGTCGGCGGGTGGACCTGTTATAGATCCAACAATGAATTGTGTTTGTCTTACACCGATTTGTTCACATTCATTGGCTGCAAAACCAATTTTGATTAGCGGTGAAAAACATATTAAGCTTAAAGCTTTTTCGAAAAAGCGCACTGATATTTATTTATCAATAGATGGCAGAAAGGTTGCCCAAATTAAACCGTATACTGAAATTTATATTACTCAATCTAAAAGTGTTGTAAAATTGGTTCGTATAAACGATAGATCTTTTTACAAAACGCTGTCATTAAAATTTCGCGATGCAAGGAGTAGTAAATAATGAAAAGAAAACGACAACAAAAAATCCTTGAAATAATTGCAAATAATGTTGTCCTTACACAAGATGATTTGCAAAATTTTTTACTTGCCGCAGGTTTTAAGGTTACACAATCAACAGTGTCGCGCGATATTAAGGAGCTTCGCCTTATAAAAGGACACGATACATCAGGAGTTTATCGGTATGTAACAAGCGAACTGCGGGATACAAACAAACAAGCATTTTCACATTATAGTGAAATTATTTCGCGATATGCAACCGGTGTAGATTATGCGCTTAATGATGTGGTTGTTAAATGTGTTGCAGGTATGGCATCAAGTGTGTGTGTTGCGTTAGATTCTATGTATAGCGATATGATGCTTGGTACAATCGCAGGTGATGATACAATTTTTATTGTAACTCGCGGTGAAGCACAAGCATTACAACTTTCAAATGAACTGAAAAGGATAATGTAAGGGATTTAATATGATAAAATCTTTGCATATAGAAAATATTGCTGTAATTGAAAAAACTGATATTGATTTTCAAAATGGATTTAATGTTCTTACGGGTGAAACGGGTGCAGGTAAATCTATAATAATTGATGCTATTAATGCAGTTTTGGGCGAACGAACATCAAAGGATTTAATCAGGGCAGGCACTGAAAAAGCTGTAGTATCGGCGCTTTTTGGTAATTTGTCGGACGAGTCTGTAAGGATTTTTTCCGAAAACGGATATGATATTGACGAAGACGGAAATTTGTTAATAACACGCGTTTTTACACAAAGTGGCGGAACTATTAAAATAAACGGACGTTCTGCAACTTCAAGTATTCTTAAAGAATGTTCAAAAAATCTTATAAACATTCACGGACAACATGATAATCAAAAATTACTCGATCCAAACAATTATTATATGTATCTTGATATGCTTGCCGAGAATAAAGAATTACTCGACAAATATTATAATGAGTTTAAGCATTTTAATAATGTTCGCCGTGAACTTAATTCTCAAGAAACTGATGAAGGTCAAAAGCAACGCCGTATCGATATTTTACAATATCAGATAAAAGAACTTGAGGATGCAGACATTAACGTAGGTGAACTTGAAGAGCTTAAAAGAAAGATTGCTGTTGCTGAAAATTATGAGAAAACAATTACTTCGCTAAATGATGCTGCATATAACCTTTTGGGTAATGATAATAATGACGGGGCAATTTCGCTTGTTAGAAATGCGCAAAAATATATTGAAACCGCCAAGAATTCTGAACTTGATACAATTTTAGGTTCTTTAAACGATGTTATAGGTACGCTTGATTATATTTCGGCTGAAATTCGTTCTTATATCGATAGTGATAATATTAGTGAACTCAATGCGGAAAAGTTACGCGAAAGACTTGACACACTACAGCGCCTTATGTTAAAATACGGCAACGATGAAAACAAAATGATTGCTTTTTTGGAAAATGCAAGGTCTGAACTAAACGAAATTGTTTGTTCGGATAAGCGTATTCAAGAGTTATCTTTGGAAATTGATGCATCATCTGAAAGATTGGTTTCTTTAGGTGAAAAATTAACAGCAACCCGTATTACTGCGGCAAACAATTTTGCAAAGCAGGTAAGTGATGTTCTTTGTTTACTTAATATGCCTAATGTTAAGTTTATTGTTAATTTAAATAGTGACAGGTATACACGTCACGGTTGCGATAAGGTTGAATTTTTAATAAGTGCTAATGCGGGCGAGAATGTCAAACCGCTTCATAAAATTGCATCAGGCGGCGAATTATCTCGAATTATGCTTGCAATAAAAAGTGTATTAGCTGATAAAGATGATGTTGACACACTTATTTTTGATGAGATTGACACAGGTATCAGTGGACGTGCGGCGGATAAAGTTGGAATGCAACTTCAAAAGGTCTCTGAAAGCAGACAGGTTATTTGTGTAACTCATTTAGCGCAGATAGCAGCATATTCAAACAATCATCTACTTATTGAAAAAAATGTTTCGGATGATAGAACCTATACAAATGTTGTATCTCTCGATTACGAGCAACAAATCAGTGAAATTGCCCGAATTATGTCGGGTACCGATTTAACACAAAATTTATATAATTCCGCAAAGGAATTGATTGATAGGAGTAAAAAATAAATGGGTATTTATGAAGAACTTATAGCCCGCGGACTTATTGCACAAGTTACGGATGAAAAAGAAATTAGAGAAATGGTAAATAACGGTAAGGCGACCTTTTATATTGGTTTTGACCCCACTGCCGATAGCCTTCACGTTGGTCACTTTATGGCGCTTTGCCTTATGAAACGTTTACAAATGGCAGGCAACAAACCTGTTGTACTTATTGGTGGTGGCACCGCATATATTGGTGACCCATCTGGTAGAACCGATATGCGTAGTATGATGACCGCCGATACCATCCAACATAACTGTGATTGTTTTAAAAAACAAATGGAGCGTTTTATTGAGTTTGGTGAGGATAAAGCGATAATGGTTAACAATGCCGATTGGCTTTTAGGTCTTAATTATATCGATATGCTTCGTGAAGTTGGCGCTCATTTCTCGGTTAACAATATGCTACGTGCACGTTGCTATGAGCAGCGTATGGAAAAGGGACTTTCTTTCCTTGAATTTAACTATATGATAATGCAGTCTTATGACTTTTATCATTTGTTTAACGAATATGGCTGTAATATGCAATTTGGCGGCGATGACCAATGGTCGAATATGCTTGGCGGCACCGAGCTTATACGTAAAAAATTGGGTAAAGATGCTCACGCTATGACCATTACTTTACTTCTTAATTCAGAGGGTAAAAAGATGGGCAAAACCGTAGGCGGTGCTGTATGGCTTGATCCTAACAAAACTTCTCCATACGATTTTTATCAGTATTGGCGTAATGTTGGCGATGCCGATGTGCTTAAGTGTATACGTATGCTCACTTTCCTACCACTTGAAGAAATTGACAAGATGGATACTTGGGAAGGTAGTCAGCTTAATACTGCTAAAGAAATTTTGGCATTTGAACTTACAAAGCTTGTTCATGGCGAAGAAGAAGCTGTTAAAGCTCAAGAAACTGCACGCGCTGTATTTTCAGGTGCAGGCTCACATGAAAATATGCCTACTGTAACTCTTACTGCCGAAGATTTTATTGATGGTAAGATTGGTTTGCTTTCAGTGATGGTAAAAGGCGGTATGGCAACTTCTAACGGTGAGGCACGTCGTCTTGTTACACAGGGTGGTGTATCGGTTGGTGATGAAAAAGCTATCAATCCATCACAAAGCTATACACCTGATGATTTTACCGATGGACTTATTGTTAAAAAAGGTAAAAAAGTTATAATTAAGTTTGTGATTGAATAATGGGACTTTTTAAAAAGAAAAATAAAAACGAACAGCTACTTAAAACCTTTGACGGCAGGGAAGTGAAGTACGTTACAAAGCGTGTACAACACGATAACGGAACTGTAACTTACGACATAATAGGAAAAGCCGGTAGAATAGCTGTTGTTGGTGATAATATTCGCATAATTTGCGGTGTTGTTGATGTTTTTAACTGTCCTGTAGCTGATTCAAAGTATTATTTGCTTATGAGTGGTGATGGTGTAACCGTAGAAGGACAAAACACTATAAGCGGAAAATATGATATCGTTACAGCCTACTACACATATTATCGTAAGTAAAAAAATACACTATCTGAAAAAATCAGATAGTGTATTTTTTATTAGTACATATTAAAGTTTTGCTACATCGTTGTCTGTAATAAGATGAAAGCCTGCTTTTTCAAGTGCTGTTTCTGCGGCTGTATTGTCAGCAACGCGAAGAACTACATAAGCGTGCTTTTCGGTACGTGACATAAATGCATAAAGATATTCCATATTAATGGCATTTTCATCGAGTACGTTAAGCGCTTTTGAAAGCTTACCTGGCTCGTCGCCGATTTTAACACCAACAACATCGGTTGTTTTAATAAGATAACCTTCGTCAGCAAGTGTTTTTAGTGCTGTTTCATTATCGTTTACTATAAGACGAAGAATACCAAAGTCTTGTGTGTCGGCAATTGAAAGCGCACGAATATTTACATTGTGTTTTGCAAGAGTGTCGGTAATATCTACCAATGTACCTTGCTTATTTTCAACAAAAACGGTTAATTGTTTTAATGACATATTTTCATCTCCTATTAATCGTGTAGTTTTCGTTTATCAATAACGCGAACAGCCTTACCTTCACTTCTTGTAATGCTCTTTGGTGCTACAAGGTGAACGGCAGGGTTAATACCTAGCATCGTCTTCATAGCGTTTGCGAGTGATTTTTCAAGCGCAGTAATTCCGCCAACGGTATCGGTAAACTGGTCGGGATTCATTTCTACATTAACCTCAAAGGTATCAGTATTGTTAACGCGATCAAGAACAATTTGATAGTTTGGCTGGTAACCCTCGTTAAGTAAAACAGTTTCAATCTGACTGGGGAATACGTTAACACCGCGAATAATCATCATATCGTCGCTTCTGCCCATGGGCTTACACATTTTAATAAATGTACGTCCGCAAGAACACTCTTTACGTGTAAGAACGCAAATGTCACGCGTGCGGTAACGCAATAGGGGAAATGCCTCTTTATCAAGAGAAGTAAATACAAGCTCACCTTTGCTTCCTTCGGGCAAAACCTCGCCTGTATCGGGATCGATAATTTCAGCAAGGAAGTGGTCTTCGTTAATATGCATACCGGTTTGTTCTTCACATTCGAAAGATACTCCGGGACCACTTGTTTCGGTGAGTCCGTAAATATCATATGCTTTAATACCTAATGTGTTTTGAATATTTTGGCGCATTTCTTCGGTCCAAGGCTCTGCACCGAATATACCTGCCTTTAGTGGAATGGTGTCGGGGGTATATCCCTTTTCGGTGAGCGATTCGCCAAGGTATGCCGCATATGAGGGAGTGCAACAAAGAATTGTTGCATTAAGGTCGGTCATAAATTGAATTTGGCGCTCGGTATTGCCGGATGACATTGGTAAAGTAAGACAACCAACCTTGTGTGAGCCGCCGTTTAGACCGGGACCGCCTGTAAACAAACCGTAACCGTATGCTACCTGACAAACATCTTCATTTGTACCGCCTGCGGCAACAATTGCACGTGCACAGCAGTCCTCCCACAAATCAACATCGTGTTGTGTATAAAATGCAACAACGCGTCGGCCTGTAGTACCTGATGTTGATTGAATACGCACGCATTCGTTGAGCGGTTTTGCAAGCAAACCGTATGGATAAGCATCACGTAAATCTGCCTTTGTTAAAAAGGGGAGCAGATGCAAATCCTCGATACCGTGGATATCGTCAGGCTTAACACCTTTTTTGTCCATAAGGCCACGGTAGTATGGCACGTTTTCATAAACGTGTTTTACCTGCTTTACCAACTTTTCTGATTGAAGCTTTTTGATGTCCTCGACGGGCATAGTTTCAATTTCTTTTTGGTAGTAACGTTTTTCTTCCATTTGAAACAACACCTTTCAATTTTTAAATTTAAGAATTATATCCAAGGTCAAATGCCTTTTTGTTCATTTCAACAAATTTTGGAGCAACAGTGTTTTCAATTGCTTTAATCCACTTATCATATGAAATGTCAAACTGCTTGGCAACTTTGCCCATAAGTACAATGTTAACAGCTTTCGATGAGCCTGCCTGTTCTGCAAGGCTTAATGCGTCAAGAGCCTCAATATGAATACCTTTAGCGGTAAGCTCATCTAAAACTTGGGCAGGATATTCAGCCGCGCCTATTATAACGGGCATAGGATCGATTTGTTGCGTGTTTACAACAATAAGTCCGTTTTTATTTAAATATTTAGCGTAGCGAGCCGCCTCTAATTTTTCAAAAGAGATTATATA
Organism: Clostridia bacterium; assembly: GCA_017437005.1. GTDB lineage: Bacteria > Bacillota > Clostridia > Oscillospirales > Acutalibacteraceae > UBA737. The sequence continues at coordinate 26,936 of JAFSBZ010000020.1, forward strand.
GTCAGCTTCACCCTCGGTAATAATTGGGGAATAAACCTTTTCGCCAAAACGAACGTAGGTCACAACTGAGCCACCGCGCTGACTCATACCGTGAACCTCGCTTACCTTTACATCGTATCCTTCATCAATAAGCAATCTACCAAGTAATTTTGAGGCAAGCAAGCTACCTTGACCGCCAACACCGACAATCATAACATTTGTAGTTTTCATAATTGCAAACCTCCTTTAATTAATAGCGTCGAATGCGCAAAGTTGTTTACATACACCACAACCAACGCAAAGTGTATTATCAATAACAGCTTTACCGTTTTTCATACTTATGGCAGGGCAACCAAGACTCATACAACGTTTACAAGACTTACACTTGTTAGCATCAACATTAAGAGAAGGCAATGCTTTAACTGACTTAAGCAGTACACAAGGACGTCGAGAAATTATAACAGATGGCTCTGCTATGGCTAATTCTTCTTTAATTGTTGTTTCACATTCTTTTAGGTTATATGGATCAACTACGCGAACACGATTGATACCCAGTGCTTTGCATAAAGCTTCAAGATTAACCTTTGCGGCAACTTCACCTTTAATGTTATAACCTGTAGTTGGATTTTGCTGATGACCTGTCATACCTGTAATTGAATTATCAAGTATTATTACAGTAGAATTTGTAGCGTTATATGCTACATTTACAAGACTTGTCATACCCGAGTGCATAAATGTAGAATCACCAATAACTGCAACACTTTTACCTTCGGTTTCATTACCACGAGCCGCGTTAAAGCCGTGAAGACCTGAAATTGAAGCACCCATACAAAGCGTTGTATCAAGCGCATTAAGCGGCGGAACCGCACCCAATGTATAACAACCAATATCACCGTGAACTGTAATTTTGTTTTTTGCAAGTGTATAGAACATACCACGATGTGGACAACCAGCGCACATCATTGGCGGTCTGTTAGGAACAGGGGAGTCTGCGGTAACACTGTCATTTGCTTTAATACCAAAAGCATCAGCGATGGTTTTTTGAGAGAATTCACCTAAAATTGAGAACATTTCTTTACCGGTAACATTAATACCAAGTGACTTAATGTGATTTTCAATAATTGGATCAAGTTCTTCAATGACATAGAGCTTTTGTACCTTGCTTGCAAAGTCTTTAATTGTATTTACAGGCAGTGGGTTTGGCATACCAATTTTAAGTATACTTACACTATCACCAAATACTTCTTTAACATATTGATAAGAACAACCCGATGTAATAATGCCGATTTCGTCGCTTGTTCCATACTCAACAGTATTGTAAATACAGTTTTCAGCAAGTTCTTGAAGCTTTAGTGTGCGCTCTTCAACAAAAGGATGTCTTTTAACTGCATTACCAGGCATCATAATGTATTTTGAAGGGTTCTTTTCATAATCCTTTAATACTGCTGGTATAGCTTCTGTAGTTTCGACAATAGACTGACTATGTGCAATACGTGTACACATACGCAAAATAACAGGTGTATCGTATTTTTCAGAAAGTTCAAATGCCGATTTCGCGAAGGAGTATGCTTCCTGAGAATCGGCAGGTTCAAGCATAGGAACCTTTGATGCAATTGCATAATGGCGAGAGTCTTGCTCATTTTGTGAAGAGTGCATAGCAGGGTCATCGGCAACGCAAATAACCATACCGCCGTTAACGCCTGTATACGAAAGAGTAAAGAGTGGGTCAGCCGCAACATTAAGACCAACATGCTTCATGGCGCAAGCACTACGCGCACCTGCAAGTGAAGCACCAAATGCAACTTCACAAGCTACTTTTTCGTTTGGCGCCCATTCGCTATGTAAATCATCATATTTTGATAAAAATTCGGTAATTTCGGTAGAAGGTGTACCTGGGTAGCTTGAAACGACACCCAAGCCTCCGTCGTGAAGGCCGGCTGCTACTGCCTGATTACCAATAAGTAATTTTTTCATAAAGATTAGAACCTTTCAATTAAGATTTATTTTGTGAATCAACAAGTGCCTCAGCGCCATACATTTTACGAAGCTTTGGCTTCTCAATTTTACCTGTAGGATTACGTGGTACATCTGCAAAAATTATTTTTCTCGGACGTTTATAACGGGGAAGTGACATACAAAATTCATTTATTTCTTCCTCGGTACAGGTCATACCGTCTTTTATTTGAATAATTGCAGTAGCAATCTCACCCAAGCGACTGTCGGGCAGACCGATTACGGCAACATCCATAATTTTTTGGTGTGCTGCTAAGAAATTTTCTATTTGAACTGGGTAGAGGTTTTCGCCACCTGTAATAATAACGTCTTTCTTACGGTCAACAAGATAGATAAATCCGTCCTCGTCTTCCATTGCCATATCGCCTGTGTAAAGCCAGCCATCTTTCAATGTGTCAGCAGTAGCCTTTTCATCACGATAATAACAGGTCATAACACCAGGTCCTTTAAGACATAGCTCACCAACTTCACCTTGTTCTACGGTATTTCCATCAGTATCAACAATTTTTATTTCCCAACCGTATCCTGCAACACCAATAGCGCCAACCTTATGTATATTTTCAACACCAAGATGTACAGCGCCGGGTCCTATTGATTCAGACAAACCGTAGTTTGTATCATATTGATGATTTGGGAAATACTCGAGCCAACGTTTAATGAGACTCTGAGGTACAGGTTGTGCGCCAATGTGCATAAGTCGCCAGTTTGAAAAATCAAATTCATCAAGACAAATTTCGCCATTGTCAAGCGCGTTTAAAATATCTTGTGCCCATGGTACAAGTAACCATACAATAGAACATTTTTCTTGACTCGCAGCACTTAATATATTACGTGCCTGTGTACCTTTAAGAATAACCGCCTTTGAGCCTGTTATAAGGCTGCCAAACCAGTGCATTTTTGCGCCTGTATGATAAAGTGGGGGAATACATAAGAAGCAGTCGTCTTTTGTTTGACCATGATGCGCCTGTTCAACACGGCAAGAGTGGATAAGGCTGCGGTGTTTATGTAATATTGCTTTTGGAAAACCTGTTGTACCCGATGAAAAATAAATTGCTGCATCGTCATTTTCATCAAGTGTACATTCGGGAAAATTGGATGAACATTCACTTGTTAAGTCATTATAGTCATCTGCAAAAGCGGGACAGCCAGAACCAAAATAAATAAGATTACATTTTTTTGATATTTTATCGGCAACCGCTTCAACACGGCCAATAAACTCTGTACCAAAAATAAGCACGTCAGCCTCGGCAAGCTCTAAGCAATAATCAATTTCATCAGATGAATACCTAAAGTTAAGCGGTACTGCTAACGCACCTGTTTTTAAAATACCAAAATAAATAGGTAACCAATCAATGCAGTTCATTAAAAGGATAGCAACCTTTTTACCTTTACCAATACCGTTTTGCGCAAGCATATTTGCGAGGCGATTTGATTTTTCATTAAATACTGACCACGATATTTCGCGACGATAATAATCAACACGGGGTGTTGGTTCAACCAAGTCAAACTCATGCCAAGTGCGACGGCGTGTTTCGGGTTGATCTGGGTTAATTTCTACAAGTGCGATGTCATTTGAGTATTTACGCGCATTGTCTTCAAGTAAATGTACAATAGTCATAATTTAAATGCCATTCCTTCTATAAAATATAAATGCATTTTAACACTTTAAAGTGATAATGTCAACAAAAACATATGATAAAAAAGGAAAATTAACAAGTCGCAAAAAAGAAAATTTAATAAGTAGAAAAATATCATATATATATATAACGTTTTTATTCGCAAGTTGCGACCATTCCAATAAATACTCATTTAAATAAGAAAAGTTGATATAAATTAAATTTACCATTTTCCTATTGACAAACACGCTTTAAAGTGTTAAAGTATTAAAGCGTTAAAGTTTAGTGGTGAATATGGAGGTAAATTATTATGACAAACGCTCAACTTTATACTATAATAGCACTTTGTTTGTATGCCGTAGCAATGGCTCTTATTGGGTGCATAAGTTACGGTAAATCAAAAACATTAGACGGATTTCTCATTGGCGGTAGAAATATCGGCGCATGGGTAACAGCATTTGCTTATGGTACTACATATTTTTCTGCCGTAGTATTTGTTGGTTACGCAGGTCAACACGGATGGAATATTGGCATTGGCGCTATATGGATTGGTATTGGTAATGCCGTTTTAGGTTGTCTGCTTTCTTGGATTTTATTTGCAAACAAAACTCGAAAAATGACAAAAATGTTGCAAGCAAAAACAATGCCCGAGTTTTTTGAGAAGAGGTATTCCTCAAAAGGTATGAAAATACTTGCAGCAGTAATTATATTTGTATTCTTGGTACCTTATTCAGCAGCAGTTTATAAGGGCTTGGGTTCATTGTTCGGTGCAGTATTCCCAGGTGTTGAAACTTGGGTTTGGATGCTTATAATTGCGTGCCTTACCGCAGTTTATCTTGTTGCAGGTGGTTATATCGCTACAGCATATACCGATCTTGTTCAAGGAATAATTATGATTGTTGGTGTAGTTTGTCTTATTTGTTCGGTTTTAGGTCACGATAATGTTGGAGGTTTTACGGGTCTAATTAATAATCTTGCTGAATACCAGGCTGAAAATAGTGAGAAACTTGTTAAATCGGGCATAGAGCTAACGAATATTTTTGGTGGCTCATCATTCAAATTCCTTTGCTTTAATATTATGCTTACAAGCTTTGGCACATGGGGACTACCGCAAATGATTGGTAAATTCTATGCAATCAAAGATACTGCCGCTATAAAACGCGGTACAATTATTTCAACAATATTTTGTTTGATAATTGGTTGCGGTGCGTATCTTATAGGTAGTGCATCAAGACTTATTCTTGATGGTCAATTACCCGATGGTGGTGTTGACTCAATCATCCCATCGGTTCTTATGGAGGTTTTGGGCGGAGGAACACTTGGTATTATTCTTTTAGCAATCATAATGATTCTTTTGCTTTCGGCGTCTATGTCAACACTTGAAGCCGTTGTTCTTACATCTGCATCGGCAGTAGCTGTTGATCTTATTCCCGCCATTAGAAAGAAAGAAACAAAACCTGAAAAACAAATGCTACTTACAAGAATACTTTGTCTTGTGTTTGTTGCTTGTTCATTTATATTTGCAACACAAAACATTCCGATTATTGTCAGTCTTATGTCTTTCTCGTGGGGTCTTGTATCCGGTTGTTTTATTGGACCGTACATTTGGGGACTTTTCTCAAAAAGAATTACAAAGGCAGGCGCATACGCGGGTATTTTATCCGGTTTGCTTACTGTTGGCGGAGCAACATTAGTAATTACACTTACTTCTAATTTTGCTAATGCAGCAAAGCATTCACCCGAAATGGGCGTTGCTGCCATGGCTGTTTCTATGATAGTTGTGCCGATTGTTAGTTTGATTACAAAAAATAAAGATAAAGACCGTGTTGAAGAAATTTTCACTTGCTATAACGAAGCCTAATTTTTTAAAGGAAAGAACGGGGTAATTATTGCAATTATTCCGTTCTTTTTTAAATGAAATAATATTAAATGTACACGTTTTTTTATTTAATAATATAAAATTGACTAAAATTTGTTTTATTATCTTGTTTTTTTACTTGCAAAATGAATAATTGTGTGTTATAATCAAATAAAATTTTTAAATAAAGGAGATTTAAAAATGAAAAAATTACTCGCACTTTGTTTAACAGCAGTAATTATTCTCGCTATGATGCCAATAATCGGCGTATCCGCTGCAGAGAATTTAGTTCTTGCTGTTAACGATGTTACTGCTGACCCCGGTCAAGAGGTTACTGTAACATTATCAATCGAAGAAAACCCCGGCGTTACCTTTGTACAAGCCAAAATTGGTTATATGACAGAGGCTTTTGAAGTTGTTTCTATTGAAACATTAACCTTAGCCGGCAAACCAACATCCAACGGACCTTTAACTGCTAATCCGCTTTCGATTACTTGGACTGATTCTTTAGCAGATACCACCGAAGTTGGTGCTCTTGCTAACATCACTTTCAGAGTAAAAGAAGACGTTGCTCCTGGTAAATATGTTCTTACCGTAAGAGGTGTTGAAGATAACATATTTAACGTTGCTTTTGATGCTGTTCCATTTACCACAACTAACGGTTCGATTACCGTTAATTGTCTCCACAAAGAAACAACAACACATTCTGCAGTTGAATCAACCTGTATTGAAGCAGGTAACGAAGAATATGTAACTTGTAACGTTTGTGGTGAAGTTGTTGAGGGCTCTGACGCTAAGTTACCACTTGCAGATCACACATGGGTAGAAGTAGTTGAGGACAAATATCTTAATACTGAAGCTACTTGTACAGATAAGTCTACATACTTCAAGAGTTGTTCTGTATGCGGCATTGCTTCAGACGTAGCTTTTGAAACAGGCGATCTTCTTGAGCACACATGGGCAGAAGTTGTTGATGATAAATATCTCGTATCTGCTGCAACTTGTACTTCAAAGGCAGTTTATAACAAGAGCTGTTCTGTATGTGGTGTAGCTACTGACGAACCATTTGAAGCAGGCGAAGTTCTCCCTCATGCTTGGGCAGAAGTTGTTGCTGATGACTACTTTGCAACCGAGGCAACATGTATTGCAAAGGCTACATACTTCAAGAGCTGTCCTGATTGCGGAGCAGTAAGCGATGATACATTTGAAGTTGGTGAATTTGCTGATCACAGCTATGGTGATTGGTTTGTAGCTGTTAAACCAACCTTTACAAGTACTGGTGTAAGCGAAAAGGTTTGCTCAGTTTGTGATGACACTGTTTCTGAAGAAATTCCTGTAAGAATCCCTGCTGAATTTAGCGTAAGCGTAAGCGATAGCAGAGTTGCTCCTGGCGGCGAAATCGACGTTGTTGTATCACTTGACAGCAACCCAGGTATCACAGGTGCATCACTTTGGCTTGACTACGATTCAACAATGTTTGAAATCGTTGAGTTTGTAGATGCAGCTCTTGACGGTAGAAGCGTTGAATGCAGCGAAACAGATAATGATCCTGCTATTATTAGATGGATTGGTTATGATGACAGTATTGCTACAGGTACTCTTGTTACAATTACTTTTAGGGTTAAAGACGATGCTGTTGATGGTGTTTATGACATTACACTTTCAACCAATCAGGATGAAGTATTTGATAAAGACTTTGACGATGTAGCTTATAATCTTACAAATAGCTCAATAAAAGTTTCTACACGTTGTCCTGACGATGAACACGTATGGAAGCAGGAAGTTGCTGATGAGTATCTTGCAACAGTTGCTACATGTTCTTTGAAAGCAACTTACTATCTAAGCTGTTCAGAATGTGATGCAATCGCTGATGCAACATTCGAAGCTGGCGAATTTGATGCTAATAATCACGTTGGCACAACAACTACACATCCTGCAGTTGAATCAACCTGTACAGTAGCAGGTAACGAAGAATATGTAACTTGTGATGATTGCGGTGCAGTTGTTGCTGGTTCAGATGCTGATTTACCACTTGTTGATCACGTATACATTGAAGTAGTTGCTGATGAATATCTTGCAGCAGAAGCTACTTGTACTTCAGTTGCTACTTATTTTGTAAGCTGTTCAGAATGCGGTGAAGCAGGCGACGATACATTCGAAGTTGGCGAAGTTCTTGAACATACATGGGCAGATGTAGTTGCTGATGAATATCTTATTTCTGAAGCAAACTGTATCGATAGAGCAGTATACTATAAGAGCTGTTCACTTTGCGGTGAAACAAATCTTAAGGCTGCATTTGTAGATGGTAACCCAATTCCTGACGTACACGTTGGTACAACAACAATACATGCTGCAGTTGAATCTACTTGTATAGAAGCAGGTAACGAAGAATATGTAACTTGTGATGATTGCGGTGCAGTTATCGAAGGTTCAGATGCTAAGTTACCACTCGCTGAGCATACATGGGCAGAAGTTGCTGATGAAAAATATCTTGTAACTGAAGCTACTTGTGTATCAAATGCAGTTTACAACAAGAGCTGTTCAGTTTGCGGCGAAGCAAGCGAAGAAACATTTGAAATTGGCGAGGCTGCTGGTCATGCTTGGGTAGAGGTTGTAGCTGATGAATATCTTGTAAGTGAAGCAACATGTACTGCAAAGGCTACATATTATAAGAGCTGTTCACTTTGTGACGCTGTAAGCGAAGAAACATTTGAAGCTGGCGAGCTTGCTGCACATACATATGATTCTGATGATGATTATACTTGTAACGCATGTACATTTACTCGCGCTCCTCAAGCTCCTGTAATTGAAAGCTCAACAACAGTTTCTATTACACTTGTTGCTACAGAAGGTTATGAGTATAGTATCGATGGTATCAACTGGCAGAGCAGCAATGTATTTGAAAATCTTGCTCCTCAGGTTGAGTATACATTATATCAGCGTATAGCAGCTACCGAAACACACGATGCAAGTGATAAGAGCGAAGCTTTAGTTACTGAAACAACTGTATTGCTTGGTGATGTTAATGCCGACGGTGTTGTTAACGGTAAAGATACAGTTATTCTTGCTCAGTATGTAAACGGCTGGGATGTAGAAGTTCTTAACGTTGCTTGTGATATCGATGGTGACGGTGTTATTAATGGTAAAGATCAGACTCTCTTGGTTCGTCATCTTAACGGCTGGGATGTAGAATATTTCAAATAATCTTTACATCATTATTAATAATTAATTAAAAATTACGCATATGGGGTATTGTTAAACAAATATTCCATATGCGTTTTTATATGTCCAAACATAGTAATTAGACTCTTTGTTAATAGTTGGTGTAAACAGTTAAAATGAAAAAATAATATATATTTATAAAAACAAGTAAAAAAATAAGCATTCTTGATGTTCATTTAAAACATCGAGAATGCTTATTTTAATAATTTTTTATTCAGTTCTAAGTGCTGTAACAGGATCTTTTTTTGCGGCGCTTCTTGAAGGAATAATGCCAGAGATTAATGTTAAACAAACGCTTATGATTACGAGTATTATTGCTGCACCAATTGGTAATATAGCATTTAAATTTTGTATACCAGTAATAAGGTGTAATATTAAATTGATTGGTATGCACAATAGATATGTTATAAGAACACCAAGTAAGCCTGAAGTAAATCCAACAATCATTGTTTCGGCATTAAATAATCCTGAAACATCGCGTTTTGAAGCACCTATGGCACGTAAAATACCAATTTCCTTTGTTCGCTCTTGTACAGAAATTAGTGTAATTACTCCAATCATTATCGACGATACAATGAGTGATATTGCAACGAAAGCGATTAGGACATATGTGATTGCGTTTATTATTGTAGTAATTGAAGACATCATAATACCAAGGTAATCGGTATATTTAATTTCTTTTAATGCCTCTACATTGTTATTATAATCTTCTATAGCATTTGTAATAACATCTTTATTTTCAAAACTTGATGCATAAATATTTATAGTAGCAGGGGAATCGAGCGATACATAACCCATATGAAGAAGATTTTGCTCATAACTGCTTTCAGAAAATTTCATTATTTCATCATAGTATTTTGCGCATTGCTCGGTTGTATATGTCGGTAGCGCAGTATCAAGTGCGAAAAGTAATTGTTGCGGTTTCATTGTAGAAAATTTTGCTTTTATCTGGGTAGCATAATTATTTTTGATTTGTTCTCGTAACATTTGAGAAAACATTTCATTAAATTCTTTGTCATCCATTTTAGACAAATAATCAGTAATTTCTTGTGTTGTTACATTAACCTGTTGACTTATACCTTGAAGCATCATTTGTTCCATATCAGCTCTTGTCATTGAACCTATGGTTGCATCGGTTTGCTGTTGTAAAAATGATTCTTCAGGTATACAGTTAATAGCAATATACGCTTCAACCTTATCAGAGTCGTTTAGAGATTTTATATAATCACGAAAGGATGTTTCTTTTTCAATGTCGGTCATTGTACCAGTTGTACTTTTAAAAGGTAAACCATTTAAAATATCAATATTTGTCGAATTTAATTGCGCTTTTACAACATCGCTTGAGTCAGCTTTTTCAATAATATATTTTGTTAAATCACTAGTATAAGCTATGCTACCTGTAAGCATTGTTGTATCGGCATTTTCGTTTGGCTTTATAATACCAGAAACCTTTAGCGAAAGCGCGTTATCGTATAAATATCGAAGTCCTGCATCGGTTTCACGTAAATCAACATAATTACCTGTAAGTTCATCATAACGATAACAATCTGCGTTTAAAATTGCTTTATAGGGTGTTGAACATATTTCCTCGTATGACCATTTTCGCTTTTCTTTTTTATCAAGTTCGGTGCCGTTAATTGCTGCGTTAGATAACTTATCAATTTCCTCAGAAGGTATAAGTCCTAAAGCATATAGCACAAGATCGTCTATTTCGTTATTCTCGTCAAGCACAATAACTATTTCATCATAGCTATTAGGCCACGAACCGTGAATAACATCATATTGTTCGAGTAAAAGATCGTTTATAAGTGAACCGTCATTATCGGGTAAAAGCTCTTGCCATAGCTTGACACCCATACCTGACATAGACGACATTGATGATGCAGGAGATAATTGCTGCAACGTGTTCATGGTTGACATATCAATTCCGATATACTTTTGCATTAATTCGCCGAGTATTTTTTCAAGGTCGGAATGTAATATGTTACCATCTACATTTTCGGTATATATCTGCATATCAAGATCATATGAATATTGAACGCCGTTTACTGCGTTATAAAGCTCGGTTTCTTTATTAGAAAGTTCTTTTTCAAGATACACTTTAAATGCTTTTAAATCATTTTTTGTTTCTTCGATGCTGTTCATAGCATTTATCATATCGTAAAGCGACGACTTTTCATACACAGCATCATTTTCGTGCTTGGTTTCATCTGCCGTTACATTCATAAAAGCGTTCATCAATGTTGTCATATCAACCGTTGATGCCTCAAGCGTAAGAGGGTAAACAGACAAAGTGCTTTCTTGAACAGCGTTTATATATGCCGTCATACCTTGAGAAATTGCAAGAATGAGTGCAATTCCTATTATTCCAATAGAGCCAGCAAAAGAAGTAAGGATTGTTCTGCCTTTTTTTGTTATCAGGTTTTTTAACGATAACATAAACGAAGTCATAAACGACATAGATGTCTTTTTATTTTTTTCGTTATTTTGGTTTCTACTTTTGTCCAAAGATGTTTCGTTTTCTATTTCGGTATCGGTAAGTGGCATTGAATCGTCTGTTATAACACCGTCAAGCATTTTAACAATACGTGTTGAATATTTTTCAGCAAGCTCAGGATTATGCGTAACCATTATGATTAGCTTTTCTTTGGAAATGTTTTTAAGTATTTCCATAACCTGTACACTGGTTTCGGTATCTAACGCACCTGTTGGCTCATCCGCAAGAATTATATCGGGATTATTAACAAGCGCTCGTGCAATTGCTACACGTTGCATCTGGCCACCCGACATTTCGCCCGGTTTTTTGTTGAGTTGGTCACCAAGTCCAACATCTTGTAAAGCTTTTTTGGCGCGAGCTTTTCTTTCAAGTTTTGAAACACCCGACAACGTAAGAGCAAGTTCAACATTTTGTAAAACGGTTTGATGCGGTATAAGGTTATAGCTTTGAAAAACAAATCCTATTGAATGATTACGATAACTATCCCAATCGGAATCATTGTATTCCTTGGTTGAACGACCAGAAATTATCAAATCTCCATCAGTGTAACGATCAAGACCGCCAATAATATTCAGCAGTGTTGTTTTTCCGCAACCCGATGGTCCCAGTATTGATATAAACTCATTACTGCGAAATTCAATATCGATGCCTTTTAAGGCTTCAACCGTTGTTTCACCCATACTGTAATTTTTTGTAATATTTTTTAATTTAAGCACACTGTTTTTCCTTTCACATTTATTGGTAATTTCTATTATATACCATTATTGCAATAATTTGTTAATAAAATTAAAAGTTTTATATTATATTTGCTATTTTAATTAAAAGATGTTATAATTACCATAATAATAAATAGGAGGAATATTATGGAAAAAGCATTTAAATACACCTGCCTTATTATGACCGCTATTCTTATAATTTCTTCTTTTGGTATAGTATGTAATTCTGCGTCACTTAAAAATACAACACGTGATTTTTTAGGCTGTAATGAAATTGTTGAAAACATAAAAAACTATGAGCTTAATATGACTTCGATTATTTACGTTAAAAACTCTGCAGGGGAATGGGAAGAATATCAACGCATTCACGGTGATGAAAATCGTATATGGGTCGATATAGAGCAAATACCGCAGCAATTAATTGATGCATTTATCGCTATTGAAGACCAACGTTTTTATTCACATTATGGTATAGACTGGAAACGCACTACAGGCGCTTTTCTTAATTATTTACCTTTTGTTGATTTATATTCCTCAAATCAGGGCGGTTCAACAATTACACAGCAGTTAATTAAAAATATTACATCGGACAGTGATAAAAATGCTATAAGAAAGCTCCGCGAAATAGGACGCGCATATCTTATAGAAAAAACTATTGATAAAACTACAATTTTAGAGGCATATTTAAACACAATATCACTTGGTAACGGTATTTGCGGTGTGCAGGTTGCAGCAAATTATTATTTTAATAAGGATGTTAAAGACCTTACACTTATCGAATGCGCATCACTTGCGGCGATAACAAAAAATCCAAGCGCATACAATCCAATAACCAAGCCCGATGGTAACAAAAAACGTCGCGAAGATGTTTTGTATAAAATGCTTCAGCTTGAAAAAATTTCGGCTAAGCAGTATATTGATGCATTAGAAACTAAATTAGTTATTGATAAAACACAACAACAGGACTTTGAAATTCCGATAAATAATTACTTTGTTGACACACTTATTAATGAGATTATTGAAGATTTAAGTGTAAAATATAATTGCAGCACCGATATGGCATCAATTATGTTATATAACGGCGGTTACAGAATATATGCAACCATCGATACTGATATTCAAGAAAAGATGGAAACCGTTTATTTAGATCAGAAAAAATATTTTTCTCAAAAATCCTCTGCCGATAAATCTAAAAATGTTCAATCAGCAATGACAATAATGGATTACAACGGTAATATTTTAGGTATTGTAGGCGGAGTTGGTGAAAAAACAGTTAACCGAGGACTTAATCGCGCAATCGATTCACCACGTCAACCCGGTTCTACAATGAAACCGTTAGGAGTCTATGTTCAGGCTATTGAAAATGACTATGTTAATTTTTCCTCTGTTATTGAAGATAAACCTTTAGAAAAATATTATGAAGACGGAAAACCAGGACCTAAAGAATGGTACGGCTCCTATTTGGGCGATATTACGGTTTCAAAGGCTCTTGAGCGTTCAGCCAATACAATTCCGTGTTGGTTGCTTCGAGACTTTATTGGTATTGATAATTCTTATAATTTTTTAACACAAAAGTTAGGACTTAAGCATTTATCTGATGTGGATAAGAATTTATCCTCTTTAGCATTGGGTGGTTGTCAATATGGAGTAACTACTACCGAGTCAGCAGCAGCATACGCAATTTTTGGTAATGGTGGAGTGTATCACGAACCAACCACATATACAAAAGTTATTGACATAAATGATAATGTCGTTTTACAAGCAAATGAGGGTAGTCGTGTTATTAAAGAAACTACCGCAACTATAATGAATAGATTACTACAAAATGTTGTTTATGGTCAAGAAGGTACCGGTAGGGGAATTAGCGGTTATAACAGAATGAGAGCCTATGCTAAAACAGGAACATCGAGTGAATCTAAAGACTTATGGATGGTTGCCGGTACTCCGTACTATGTAGGTAGTGTTTGGTACGGCTTTGACAAGCCCGAAAACGTTCATTATCAGGGAGCCGCTGCAAAGGTATGGCGTGATATTATGAGTTCTATTCATAAAGATCTTGAAAACAAAGACTTTGAATTTAGTGAAGAAGTGGTTAAAAGAACGTTTTGTCAGGTGACCGGTCTTAGAGCATCTGAAAAATGTGAAAAAAAGGCTACAGGCTTTTATGTTGAAGGAACAGAAATTAAGTATTGTTCAGGTGATCATCCTTTAGCAGATACACAAGAAGATCCAAGCCTCGAAACTTCATCTGATACAGATTCTTCAACAGTTTCAGAGTTAGATACTTCTTCCGAAGAAACTCCAAGCGAGGATTCATCAACTGATGATACAAGCACCGATTCTTCGGATGACACCACAACAGAACCTGACGATAATTCTTCTAATGAATCGGATTCAGATGAGGGCGAAAATTCGAGCGATAATTCAAACAATAATGACAACTCGTCTAACGGTAATTCAAGCAGTGAAAACAATGATTCATCAATAGAGAATGATACAGTGCAAACGGATATAGATTCATAAAATCAATATTTAACGAGGTATTTACAAATATGAATACCTCGTTAATTTTTATAAAAAATCATTGCTTGTATTAATAAGATGTGTTATAATAAGTGAAATATTGGGTTATTCTACCTATTTTTAGTTTTAAGGGGGATTTGTATGCGTATTTTGGGAATAGATCCCGGTTATGCCACAATTGGTTATGGCATTGTAGAATACGATAATTTTCGCTTTAAAACCATTGCTTACGGAGCAATTACAACACCTGCCGATAAGGTTTTTTTTGATAGATTATGCGACATTTATGAAGATATGACAACACTTATAGAAAAATATAATCCTGATTGCCTTGCAATAGAAAGATTATATTTTAACACAAACACTACAACCGCGATTGATGTAGCACAGGCAAGAGGTGTAATATTGCTTGCAGCGAAAAAAAACAATATAAGTATTTCTGAATACACACCGCTGCAGGTTAAACAATCTATTACAGGATATGGTCGCGCCGAAAAACATCAGGTTATGGAAATGGTTAAAAATCTTTTACAGTTAAAATCCGTCCCCAAACCTGACGACACAGCCGATGCGCTTGCTTTGGCGATATGTCACGGTCACACTTCGAGTAGTGTATACAATAAATTTATGGGAGTAAAATAATGATTGCTACTTTAAATGGAAAATTAATTTTAAAAGAACTTAACTACGTTGTTGTTGAATGTGGTGGTGTTGGTTTTAAGTGTTTTGTTACTCAAAATACCCACGCTTCGATTGGTAATATTGGTGACACCGTTTTTCTATATACATATCTTGCAGTTCGTGAGGATGCTCTTGACTTGTACGGTTTTTCGGATAGCGGTGAGCTTGAAGTATTTAAGCTTATAACTTCGGTTAGTGGTGTTGGTTCTAAAATGGGTCTTGCAATTCTTTCAGAATTTACTCCCGATAAAATATTGCTTAGTATTGCTAGTGGTGATGCTAAAACCTTGACCGCTGCTTCGGGTGTTGGTAATAAAATTGCACAAAGAATTGTTCTTGAATTAAAAGACAAGGTTGGAAGTATTTCAACCGTAAACACAACGTTTGATGTAAAGTCAATTGGTAATGCAACTGTAAATACCGCTTCAAAAGAAGCAATTGAAGCACTTGTTTCTCTTGGGTATACCCAAAGCGAAGCTTCGTTGGCGGTTGGCAAATTAGATCAAACACTTGATACTAACGAGTTAATTAAACAAGCACTTAAATCACTGGCAAGGGGGCTTTAATATATGATAGAACAAGAAATGGATTTTGAAAACCGTATTGTTTCGCCCGAATATAGCGCAACAGACGATGATACCGAACTATCACTACGCCCAAAAACTCTTGACGATTATATTGGTCAAGATAAAGTGAAAGATAATTTAAGTATTTATATAAAAGCCGCACTTAAGCGTAAAGAATCACTTGATCATGTTCTTTTATATGGTCCTCCCGGACTTGGTAAAACAACGCTTTCAAGTATCATCGCGCGTGAAATGGGTGTTAATTTACGTGTTACTTCGGGTCCTGCAATTGAAAAACAGGGAGATTTAGTTGCAATTTTAACCTCTTTAAACGAAGGAGATGTACTCTTTATTGACGAAATTCATCGTCTTTCTCGTAATGTCGAGGAAATTTTATATCCCGCTATGGAAGATTTTTCGTTAGACATTATTCTTGGCAAAGGTCCATCTGCCCGTTCAATAAGATTAGATGTTCCACATTTTACACTTGTTGGTGCAACAACACGCTCAGGTCAACTTACTGCGCCGCTTCGTGATCGTTTTGGAGTGTTACTTAGGTTAGAACTTTATACACCTGAACAGTTAGGTCAAATTGTGAAACGTTCAGCAGGTATTTTGGGAATACCGATAGATGATGAAGGAGCTCTTGAAATTGCCTCACGTTCTCGTGGAACACCACGTATCGCAAACAGATTACTTAAGCGAGTTCGTGATATTGCTCAAATTGAATTTAATGGTGAAATCAACGTTGAAGTTGCCCAAAGCGCCTTGGCACGTTTTGAAATTGATGAACTTGGTCTTGACGATTTTGATCGAAAGATGCTTACGTCAATTATTAATCATTACGGTGGCGGACCGGTTGGTCTTGATACTCTTGCGGCTGCTGTCGGTGAAGAGGCTATCACTATCGAAGATGTATACGAACCATATCTTATGCAAATCGGTTTTTTAACAAGAACTCCTCGTGGCAGATGTGTTACTCAGTCTGCCTATGAACATTTAGGTATTAAGAATAATAACAATACGCAACAATCACTTTTGTAAAAGGATTTTTAGATGAGAACTTTTGAAAATTTTAAAGATTATGAATTAATTGATGCCGATAACGGAGAGCGCCTTGAACGATGGGGTGATATAATTCTTATTCGCCCCGATCCACAAATCATTTGGAATGAAGGTCATCGTGATTTACGTTGGAAAAATGCGCACGCCGTTTATCACCGTTCTAACAGTGGTGGAGGTTATTGGGAAACACTAAAAAAAGTTCCAGATGTATGGACGATTAATTATGACCAATTAACATTTCGATTGAAGCCTATGGGCTTTAAGCATACAGGTCTTTTCCCTGAGCAGGCTGTAAACTGGTCATTAGCTCAAAAACTTATAAAAGAGGCCAATAGGGAAGTATCGGTACTTAATTTGTTTGCTTATACAGGTGGTGCAACAATTGCCTGCCTAAATGCAGGAGCACGTGTAACACACGTTGATGCATCAAAAGGTATGGTATCATGGGCAAAGGAAAATGCCGTGGCATCAGGACTTGCAGATAAATCAGTACGTTGGCTTGTTGACGATTGTATGAAATTTGTCAAACGCGAAATCAGACGCGGAAACAAGTACGATGCAATTATTATGGATCCTCCTTCTTATGGAAGAGGTCCTAATGGTGAGGTGTGGAAGCTTGAACAACAGCTCTCTGAATTACTTACAGATGTTGGCAAAATTTTAAGTGATGACCCACTCTTTTTCTTCCTAAATTCATATACGGGAGGACTTTCACCAACGATTTTAAATTATATGGTAAAAAGTTGTATTGCGCCTAAAAACAGTGGTACTGTTTTTACCGAAGAAATTGGTATTAAAGTTACAAAACGCGATGTTATTTTACCGTGCGGAAATACTACTATTTGGATGAAGTAAATGAACAATATTATTGAAGTTAAAAATGTTACATTTGAATATGATGATGCAGATAGAAAAGATATCATTTTAAAGGATTTTTGCCTTGATATTAAACGCGGTAGTTTTACCGTGATTTTAGGTCATAACGGCTCGGGAAAATCAACATTAGCAAAGCTACTTAATGGTTTATATAAACCTACTGAGGGCAACGTTTTTGTTGATGGAATCTCTACTGTTGATGAAAAAAATGAAATTGAAATTAAACGTAGGGTAGGTCTTGTTTTTCAAAATCCCGATAATCAGTTGGTAGCATCAATTGTTGAAGATGATGTAGCGTTTGGACCCGAAAACTTAGGTCATAGTCCTGATGTTATTAGAAATGAAGTTGATGATGCTCTTAAAGCTGTTGATATGTATGATTTTAGAAAATCTACTCCTCATAGACTTTCAGGTGGCCAAAAACAACGTATCGCTATAGCGGGTATTATTGCGATGAAGCCTGATTGTATTGTACTTGATGAACCAACCGCAATGTTAGATCCTAAAGGAAGGGCCGAAATAATTTCCACGATTAAAAAGCTTAATAGTGAAAAAGGTATAACTGTTGTTTTAATCACTCATTTTATGGAAGAGGCGGTAGATGCCGATAGGGTAATAGTTATGGATGATGGAAAAATTGTTGCTGACTCTACCCCAAAAGATATTTTTAGTAACATTAGTTTATTAAAGCAGGTCGGATTGGATGTTCCGCAAACAACTGAATTGTTATATCGCTTAAAACAGGGTGGTATGAATATTACAACCGATGTTATTTCTATAGAAGAATCAGCTCAAAAAATTTATGATGCGATTCATTTGGAGGAAATTTAATTGTCAATACTTGAGGTTAAAAATTTAACTCATACTTATGACGGTAACACACCTTTTATGCATGATGCTGTAAAAAATGTTAGTTTTAGTATTTCAAAGGGTGAAGTTATCGGTATAATTGGTCACACCGGCTCCGGTAAGTCAACGCTTGTGCAGCATCTTAACGGTCTTTTAAAAGCAACCGAGGGTGAAATATTGCTTGATGGCGTCAACATTTGGGAAAACAAAAAAAATATACGAGCAATTCGTTCACGAGTTGGTCTTGTGTTTCAATATCCAGAATATCAATTATTTGAAGATACGGTTTACAGGGATATTGCTTTTGGCCCTAAAAATATGGGTCTTAGCGATGATGAAATTGCTAATCGCATTTATGAAGTGTGCGACCTTGTTGGAATAAAACGTGATTATCTTGATAAATCTCCCTTTGATTTATCAGGTGGCGAAAAACGTCGTGTAGCCATTGCAGGTGTTATGGCAATGCAACCAGAAATAATCATTTTTGACGAACCTGTAGCAGGTCTTGATCCACAGGGCAGAGCAAATGTCATAAAGATGATTAATGATTACAGCAAAAGATATAATGCTACCGTTTTAATTATTTCACATAATATGGAGGATATGGCGCTTATTGCCGATAAGCTTCTTGTTATGAATAAGGGCGAATTAGCAATTTTTGATACAACCGAAAATGTATTCCGTCAACATGAGCGTTTAATTAGAATGGGTCTAAATGTACCTATTGTAACTCAGGTGATGCTATCCCTTAAACAAAAAGGTATTGATGTTCCTGACAATATTTTTACAGTTGATCAAGCCGTTGATTATCTTTTGAGTTTAAAACAAGGGGGTAATCGAAATGCTTAAAGATATTACATTCGGTCAGTATTTTGAAAGTAAATCCTTTGTTCATAAGCTTGACCCACGTACCAAATTGTTATTACTATTAATAATCATTATATTAATTTTTATATCAAAAAACTGGCTTTCATTGTTGCTTGTAGCATTACTAATATTTTCCAGTATGATTTTTTCTAAAATTCCTATCAAAATGTATTTAAAAAATTTAAAAGCAGTTTTACCAATTTTAATTTTTACAATGATTATTAATCTGTTTTATGCAGGAAGCACAACAGCTACACCAAAATGGTCGCAAAATCTATTTTGGAATTTAACTATAACCGACATATCGTTAAGTCGAGCAGTTTTTATGGCGTCGCGAATCTTACTTCTCATTATTGTAAGTGCTGAGCTTACTTACACCACTACACCTAACGATTTAACCGATGCTATTGAAAACCTACTATCTCCATTGCGTTTTATTGGACTAAAAAATGCGGTCCATACACTTGCTATGATGATGACAATTGCTTTGCGGTTTATACCAACTCTTATTGAAGAGACACAAAAGATTATGAATGCTCAAAAGGCACGTGGCGCTGACCTTGAAAACGGTAAATTGATTGAACGTATTAAAGCATTAATACCAATTTTAATTCCGCTGCTTATATCATCGGTAAGGCGCGCGTATGAGCTTGCTGAGGCAATGGAATGCCGTTGCTATAACGGTGGCGAGGGTAGAATTAGAATGAAACAGTTAAAATATAATTTTGATGATTTTTTCACTTTTTTGATTGTTTTCATTGTCGGAGCAACAATTATTGCTATTAATATAATTTTATAATTTGAGGTTTATTATGAAAAGAATGCTGCTTACAATTTCATATGATGGTACAGCATATCATGGATGGCAGGTTCAGCCAAATGGAATCACCGTTCAGCAAACATTGCAGGATGCTTTGGAAAAATTGTTGGGTGAGCGTGTATCAGTTACGGGTTGCAGTCGCACCGATGCAGGTGTTCACGCGCGTGAGTTTGCTTGTCATATTGATTGTAATGATTGTTTTCCGGAGTCGGCATTCTTAAAAGGGCTTAATTCTTTATTGCCAAACGATATTTCAGTAATTGATTGTTGTGAAAAAACCACTGATTTTCACGCAAGATATAATTCCAAAGGTAAAAGATATATTTATTCTATGTATTACGGTGTACCTAATCCTTTTGATTCAAGGTATAAGCTTCATCTTGAAAAAAAACCTAATATTGTTTTAATGAATGATTTTTGTAAAGGAATCATCGGTACACACGATTTTGCTCCGTTTTCTTCTTCAAAAAGAACCGTTGAGGATACTGTTAGAACCGTATATGATTGTTGTGTAAAATCTAACGGTAATTATATTGATTTTGAGATTACAGGTAATGGTTTTTTATATAATATGGTGCGCATAATTGCCGGAACCGCATTATCGGTTGGATATGGTCGCCTTTCACCTGATTGTTATCTTAATATTTTTAAGTCCGGTAATCGTTCCGAATGTGGAGAAACATTACCGTCCCACGCGCTTTTTTTAGATAAAGTATACTATTAAATTTGGGGGATAATATGCCTGATTATAAACGAAAAAAAGTTAAAAGAAGTTCTAGCGACAAGCGAGAACGACATAGACTTGACAATGAAATAATAATGAGCTCTAAAAAGATGACCAAGAATAAAGGTATTGTCCCCGAGGATGATATAAAGGTTATTCGTGGAGCAAAGTATAAGCGTAGCGTTAAAAATAAATTTATTTTTTCTTTTATTGCTATTATTGCTATAATTTATCTTGTTCTTCACTTAATACTTCCTGTTAGTGTTTATGAGAACTTTTTGAACCTTACTTCAGTTATGGGGCATGGAAAGTATCCAATCAATATATCAGGAAGTTCAGTTATCGATTGTGTGTCTAACGGACAATACTACTATGTTTTAACCGACACTTCGATTTGCGCCTATTCGAATAATGGAAAAATAATTTTAAACGATATGCACGGTTTTTCTAATCCGATTATCTCTGTTTCCGATACACGTGCCATTGTTTATGATCAAGGCGGAAAAGCGATTTGTGTATATAATCTTGGTGGTAGATTGCACAAGCTTGAAACAGAACAAGAGATAATAACCGCAAGTATCTCGCGTAACGGTGTTTTAGCCGTTTCTACGCACTCGGATAGTTTTGCCTCTGTTGTAAATGTTTATGATAAAAATTTCAAACAAATTTTCATTTGGAATTCAGCCAAGGATATTGTTAACAATGTTTTGGTTAATCCATCGGGCAACAAATTGGCTGTTTCTTGCTTTAGTGCATCGGCAGGACAATATACGTCTAAAATGTTAATTTTGAATTTTGAATCTGCCGATCCCTTGCATACAATAGATTTAGGTAATTCAATTGCATTGTCATTGACAAACACAGGTAATGGTGTTTCAATAATTACATCTGAAAATTACAAATTTGTTCATTGGACTAAATTTACCACGAACGACATTAATTTATCAGGACAAATTAATATTGTTCGTAAGTCCAATAGTGGTTTATTGCTTGTTTTTAATCGTGCTAACGATCGTAGTGATAATACTGTTGTTCTGGTTTCAAAAAAAGGTATTAAAACAGGTGAGTTTAGCGTAAATGATTTGATTACCGATATACAATATTCAAAAGGTCGTGTTTACTATATTACCGATACGCTTATAAATATTTTAGACGGCGACGGCAATGTCTTGAGAACTGGAGATTGTGAATATGGGGCTAAAAAATTTGCTGTAATTTCATCTAATTCAACCGCTGTTGTCACTGACACTGAAATAGTTAAAACGAACATCGAAAAAGGAGAAGATTAATATGTCTTTGGTTCTTGACGCTATTATAGTATTAATAATTCTTGTTTTTGCATTTTTGTCTGCAAAAAAAGGATTTGTTCGCACATTGATAGAAGTTGTTGGCTTTATTCTTGCCATAGTTATAGCTTTTGGTTTGAGTACACCAATAGCTAACGGAATATACGATGCTGCTGTACAACCAATTGTTGCAAAAACTGTTGAATCAGCAATGAGTGAAGGTAGCACTACTGCAAATGCTGCTGTTGACGCTGTGTGGAATAAAATGCCTGCATTTTTAACCGAAAGTAGCTTCTTTGGTGTTACTAAAGAAAATATAACCTCCACCATAACCGATGAGGTTGCTGCTAATACTGTGACTGTTACAAACAGTATTTCTGATTCCTTTGTTAAGCCTATTGTTACTAAATTACTATCAGTTCTTATTTCGGTTATTTTGGTTGTTATTTTACTGTTTGTTGTAAAATTACTTGCAAAATATATAAACAAGCTTTTTACATTCAGTGTTATTGGAGATATAAATCGAACATTAGGTGGTATTTTAGGCGTTGTTAAAGGTGCAGCAATTTCTGTTATTTTCTGCTTAATTATCAGTTTAATATTATCATTTACTAAAGATGGATTTTTAATTTTTACATATGATGCAATTAATTCGTCATATTTATTTAAGTTTATTATTGGCCTTTCGCCATTCATATAATTTTTAGCACCCCAAGGAGTTTTTACAAAAATGAAATTATGTTCAAAATGCAAAAAAAGACCTGCTGTGGTCTTTATGTCAAATCCACTTAATCCAAGTGGTGAAACCGAAGGTTTGTGTCTTGTTTGTGCAAAAGAGCTTGGCATTAAACCTGTTGAAGATATGCTCAAAAGTATGAATATATCAGATGAAGATATTGAAATGATGAGTAATCAATTTCTTGAAGCGGTCTCAAGTGATGATATGTTACTTGATGACGAATCACTTAATAATGACACATTTGATATGGGTACAGCACCGGCAATTCCATTTTTAAAGAATTTATTTGGTGGACAAGATGAAGAAAAAACTGATAAGAACTCTTCTTCAAAGTCAAAAAACGATAAACCAAAAAAGAAAAAACGTTTTGTTGATCAGTACTGTACAAACCTAACTCTCAGAGCAAAAGAAGGTAAATTAGACACAGTAATCGGTAGAGATCGCGAGCTTGACCGTATGTTACAAATCTTATCTCGCCGTTCTAAAAACAATCCCTGTCTTATTGGCGAACCCGGTGTTGGTAAAACCGCAATTGTAGAAGGTCTTGCAATTAAAATCGTAAACGGTACAGCGCCTGCAAGACTTTTGGATAAAGAAATTCTTTTATTAGACCTTACAAGTCTTGTAGCAGGAACACAATTTAGAGGTCAATTTGAAAGCCGAGTAAAAGGTTTAATTGACGAAGTAAAAGATGCAGGAAATATAATACTTTTTATTGATGAAATTCACAATTTGGTTGGCGCAGGTGACTCTGCCGAGGGTTCAATGAATGCGGCAAACATTCTAAAACCTGCACTTTCACGTGGAGAAATTCAGGTTATAGGTGCTACTACTTTTAAAGAATACCGTAAGTATATCGAAAAAGATGCGGCGTTAGAAAGACGTTTTCAGCCTATTACAGTTGAAGAACCTTCAATTACCGAGGCAGTTAACGTTATGCTTGGTATAAAACCGTATTATGAAGGTTATCACACAGTAACAATATCTGACAGTATTGTTGAAAAAGCCGTTTATCTTTCAGAACGTTATGTAACCGATCGATTTTTACCCGATAAGGCCATTGATTTACTTGATGAAGCTTGCGCTTGTGCAAGTCTTGAAAACAAAGCAATCGATGAACTTTATATTGCTAATAAAAATGTTGCTGAATACTCAAAGCAGCTTGATGAGCTTATTGCTGATGTTGAAAATCCTAATTACGAAAAACAAGCAATGGTAAAATCTAATATTGAAAAATATAAAGCCAAAGCCGACAGCCTTTGTGAATCAGCCGCCAACAACACAGTAACCGAACGTCATTTGGCAAAGGTTATTGAAATGTGGACAGGAATTCCTGCATCAAAAATTGAAGAAAATGAACTTTCAAAGCTTGCAAAATTAGAAGACAATTTAAATAAAATAATAATTGGTCAAGCTGATGCTACAAAGCTTGTAGCAGATGCTGTTAAGCGTTCACGCGTAAAAACCAGCGCTTTACGTCGTCCTGCATCATTTATATTTGTTGGACCTACCGGTGTGGGTAAAACAGCTCTTGTGCGTGCGCTATCCGAACAACTTTTTGACACTCCCGAAACATTTATTAGACTTGATATGTCAGAATATATGGAGAAACACTCAGTATCACGTCTTATTGGCGCGCCACCCGGATATGTTGGATATGATGAGGCGGGTCAACTTACCGAAAAAGTGCGTCGTAAACCATATTCCGTAATTCTTGTGGATGAAATTGAAAAAGCACATCCCGATGTATTAAATATTCTTTTACAAATACTTGACGAGGGTAGAATTACTGATGCTCACGGCAGAACCGTTAATTTTGAAAACACAATTATTGTAATGACTTCTAACGCCGGTAGCGAAAGAAATGATAATCTTTTGGGCTTTGGTAAAACAGTTGCAGAAGCATCAAAAGAAAAAGCTCTTAAAGCACTTCGTGAATTTTTACGTCCTGAATTTATTGCACGTGTTGATGAAATCGTTGTATTTAGTCCTTTATCAATAGAATCTTTGCAAAAAATTGCTAAGATAATGTTGAATGAATTAACTGATGCGTTAAAAGAACGGAATATTGACTTTGTATTTGATGAAAACGTTACAGAATATATTGCAAAAAAATGTGACGGCACCAAGACCGGTGCTCGTGAACTGCGAAATATTATACGTCGTGAAATCGAAACACCTGTTGTTGATATGATTATTTCTGATAATACAAACGGAAAAATTTTTGCATCTATTTTAAACGATGCATTATCTTTAAAAATATGAATTATTACAAATGGATTGATAGCAACGGTTTTTCTTTAAAAGGAAAAACCGTTGCTCTATCAGGAGCTACAGGTGGAATCGGTTCTATTCTTTGTGACTATATTGCATATTTAGGTGCCAATATTTTGTGTCTTGACCGAAATGCAGAAAAATCTAACGCTTTGATAGAAAAGTTAAAGATTAAATATCCAAATTTATCGGCAAAACATATTACTCTTGACCTTGAAAAATTTGATAATGTAAAAAACGTTTGCAAGCAATTAAAAGAAATTGATATTGACTATCTTGTTTTAAACGCCGGAGCTTATAAAATACCGCGTTACAAATGTGATACAGGATACAATAATGTTTTTCAGATTAATTTTATTTCGCCTTATTTTTTAGCGCGTGAATTATCTTCACAAATTATCAAAAAAGGCGGCAGGGTAGTAGCGGTAAGTAGTATTGCGCATAATTACTCTAAAATTGATATAAAAGACATAGATTTTTCGGATAAAAAAGCATCCAGCAAGGTTTATGGAAATGCAAAACGCTTTTTAACTCTATCTTTATTTTCATATTTTAATTCAAAAAACGTGTTATCCATTGTTCATCCGGGCATTACGCTTACAAATATAACGGCACATTTTCCTAAATTAGTTTTTGCTCTTATTAAGTATCCAATGAAAGTGATTTTTATGTCTGCAAAAAAAGCCTCGCTTTGTATACTATATGGTTTATTTGATAGAACACAAACAGGCGAGTGGATTGGTCCTCGACTTTTAAATATCTGGGGACTTCCTCGTAAAAAACAGTTAAAAACATTTACATATTGCGAATTAATTTGCTCAAAAGAAATTTCTAATAAAATATATGATAAATTAACAAAAGATTGACGAATATATTTTCCGTCGATCTTTTGTTTTTGGCTCAAAATCATTAAAAATATTAAATAAATTTGCTTGTAATTATATTGACTTTTTGTGCATTTTGCTGTAAAATTTAAATATCACTAAATATATTTTCTAAAGGAGGAATTATAGTGAAAAGAATTTTAGCAATTATTTTGTCAATTGCAATTTTGGTTATGGCATTTCCTTTAAGTGTATTTGCCACAGAACCTGTAGTTGTAACTGACACATGGGACGGTACAACTACCGAACCTACCGCAACCGATGCAGACGGCAATATTATTATTAATAATGCCGAAGAATTTGCATGGCTTGCTCTTGTTGGCGGTGATACCACCGTTGACAAAACATACAAGATTGCTGATGGTATTGAATCATTTAACATGAACGGTTTTGTTGGCATTACTGCCGATTCTACCGCAACCGATGTTAAAAATGCTACTACCACAGGAAGTGAATTTGAATGGAATAATGATAATGCCGTTTTTAAAGGTAATTTTAATGGTAATGGTATTACTATTTATAATATTGCCAGTAAAAAAGGTGTTGCATACGGTGCCTTATTTCCAAATATGATATGTGATAAAAATTCGTCACATACTATTGAAAACGTAACTGTTAAGGCATCTGCTTTTTATGGTTATCATTTTGCTGCCGGTCTTTTAGGAAATACAAATGGTCAGTTTATCGCTAATATTACTAAATGCGCTGTAGAGAATTGTTATTTAGCATATTATTCTAGTGATGGCGGCGGAAATAAAATTGCAGCTTCAATTGTTGGTATGAGTCAAAATGTTACTGTTAACATTTCTAATTGTTTAACAATTGATAATATTATTGAATCTGCTGTAAGTGATTATTCACTTAATATTAAGGGCGGTTTTATTGGTAATGCATCAACTTGGGCACCATCTGCTTTTAATATTACTAACTCAATATCTATTGGTACATCACCATATCCTACTGTAGTAGATTCAGGTACAATTGGTGACGATATTGTTGAAGCAGCTTGGTCAAATATTTATACCGATGTTTCTTGTGATAGAACAGGTGTAACAACCCTTACAACCGATGAAATGCAAGGTTCTGCCGCTAAAGATAATATGGCTCTTGCTTGGAACATCGATTGGTTAGCAGGTGAGGATGGAGCATATCCTTCTATTTATTATGGTGAACCTATTAAAGATCCATACGTTTGGGATGGTACATATGATGAACCAACCGAAACTGATGCCGAAGGCAACATTATAATTAACACCGTTCAAGAAATGGCATGGATTGCACTTAAAGGTGGTGCTGACACCGCTAATAAAAACTATAAAGTTGCCGATGACGTTGAGTACTTCAATATGAATGGTATGTCAGGTATTAAATTGGATTCTACCGTATCTCAGGTTGAAGAAGCGGGCGATGCACGTGTTGCGGCTAATCAATACTCAGCCGATCATAACTGGCGATCTTTCGAAGACAGCAACTCATGTGCATTCCAGGGTAATTTTGACGGTAACGGTGTAACAGTTTATAACATTTATTCGTATATGTATGCAAACTCTGGTTTGTTCCCTTGCGTTGATCCTTCAACACAAGGTACAATTACTATTAAAAATGTAATGGTAACCGCTTCTTATTTTTCAGGTTATCACTATGCCGGTGGTGTTGTAGGTCTTGCTAATGCACAGGCAGGTACGGGTAAAAATATTATATTTGAAAACTGCGCTGCTAAAAACACTCGTATTTATGATATGAATAAGGGTGCCGGCCATCAAAGAACAGTTGGTACAATTGTTGGTGGTTTGTCTCACAACGGTACTACATTTGACAACTGTTTAGCTGTAAATAACAAGCTTACTTCAACAGGTGTTGTTGGCGGTTTCTTTGGTAATACCTCTAACTTCGGTTCTAATGTTACCGTAAACAACTCGGTATCTGTTGGTTCAAACGTTGTTCCAACTGCAAATGAAATTGAACTTGGCAGTAAGGTTGTAAACACAACATATACTAACGTTTATACCGATCAGTCAACTGAGCAAGCAGGTGTTACTGTTGTTGCTAACGAAGATATGATTGGTTACAAGGCATATGTTAATATGAAATCCCTTGATGAAAGCGTTTGGTTCTTTAATACAACAACATATCCCGAACTTTATGCATTGCACAACGTTGTTGACGGCGAGTGCGAATGTGGTCTTGTTGTAGCAGGTGACCCATGTGTGAATGGTCACACACTTACTTCTGTTGCTGGCTATGAAGCTACCGCTTTATCAACAGGTCTTAAGGCTCACGATAAGTGCTCAGTATGTAGCAAAACATTTATTGACGGTGTTGAAGTTGCAGCAAGCGACTTAATTATTCCTTCACTTGCTGATATTTGGGATGGTACATTTGTTGAACCTACCGAAACCGATGCTGATGGCAATATTATTATTAACACTGCTGAAGAGCTTGCTTGGGTAGCACTTCGTGGTGGCGCTGCAACTCAGGGCAAAAGCTACAAGGTTGCCAAAGGCTCAGTATTTAACCTTAACGGTATGGAAGGAATTACTGCGAACTCAACCGTTGCAGAGGTTAAAGAAGTAGGTAGTCCTAAGGCTGATGCTTATAGTTCTCAATATGCATGGCGTTTTGAATCAGATGATTCTTCATCTACCTATGCTTTTGCAGGTAATTTTGATGGTAACGGACTTATAGTATATAATCTATTTACATCAAAAGGCCGTGGTGCTGCAGGTTTGTTCCCTGTAATTTATCCTGTTTCAGGCGGCTCTGTTACTATTAAAAACGTTACAATAACAGCTTCACACATTGGCGCCTATCATGAGGCTGCTGGTATCGTTGGTTATGCAAACGCACCTGATGGATCCACAAGTCTTTTAATTGAAAATTGCGCTGTTAAGAATTGTTATATTTATGATAACAATGATACCAATCCTGCTACAAGCAGAACAACCGCTACACTTGTTGGTCATTTACTACACACTTCGACAACAGTTAACAACTGTTTAGTAGTAGATAACGAGCTTTCTGCTCAAGGTATTATTGGTGGTTTATTTGGTAACTCATCTAACTATGGTGGTGCAAATACAGTTAAGAATGTTATTTCAATCGGAACTACTGTTCAGCCATTACAGGTTGGTGTTACAATTAACGATAAAATGAATAACACCACATATGTAAATGTTTATACTGATGAAGTTGCTTCTGCTGATGGTATTACAACACTTACAACCGATGAAATGAAGGGTGCTGCGGCTGCCGATAATATGAACCTTAACTGGAATATTAACTGGGCAATTGGTGCTGAGGGCGAATATCCT
The DNA here is from genome assembly GCA_017437005.1 of Clostridia bacterium. Lineage (GTDB taxonomy): Bacteria > Bacillota > Clostridia > Oscillospirales > Acutalibacteraceae > UBA737. The sequence goes on from JAFSBZ010000020.1 coordinate 56,302, forward strand.
TCAATTATTACCGATAATACTTTCTATGATGAGTGGGACGGTACATTTGTAGTACCTACCAAGACCGATGCTGAAGGTAATATCATTATTAGTACTGCTGAAGAAATGGCTTGGGTTGCACTTAGAGGCGATACAGCTACTACAGGTAAAAACTATAAGGTTGCCGATGGTATTAAGTACTTTAATATGAACGGTATGACAGGTATTTCACTTAATTCTACCGTTACTGATGTTAAGAATGCAACTAAAGATAATTCAAAATCATGGACATACGCTTCTGATGATAAGATTGGCACATTCTACGGTAACTTTGACGGTAACGGTGTAACTATATACAACATTTACACCAAGACAGGCTATGGCTATGGCGGCTTATTCCCAGTAATTAAACCACAATCTGCTGATAGCCTAACCGTTAAAAATGTTGCTGTTGTAGCTTCATATATTGGTGGTTATCATTATGCGGGCGGTATTATAGGTTACGCTGATGCACCTGATACAAGTACAAAGCTTTTAATTGAAAACATTATTGTTAAAAACAGTTATATGTATGATAATAACGACCAAAATCCTGCTACTCAAAGAACGGCCGGTGTTGTTGTAGGTAGTCTTACACATAACTCTGCAGTTATAAACAACGTATTTGCAAGTGGTAATGAACTTTCGGCAAATGGTATTTTAGGTGGTTTGTTTGGTAATTCTTCTGCATATGCAGCTGCTTCTACAGTTTCAAATGTTGTTTTAATTGGTACTGGTGTTGAGCCCGTTTCAGTAGACGTTACAGTTTCAGAAAAGGTTGCTAACACAGTATACACTAATGTATATACCGATCAGCCATCATCAGTCGAAGCAGTTACAACACTTGCTGTTGATGAAATGTATGGTACTAAACTAACTCTTGATTGGGCTGGTTGGATTGCAACAGCAGAGCTTCCCAAGCTTCGCGCATTCCACAATATAGTTGCTACCGATAACGGTGACGGTACACACAATGAATCTTGTACTGATTGTGAAATTGCTAATTCTACAGTTGCGCATATCTTTGTTAACGGAGTATGTATTTGCGGCGCTGAAGACACAACATCAGTTATGTACGGTGATGCAAACGGCGACGGTAAAGTTAATGGTAGAGACTATGCAATGATATTACAATATATTAACGGTGTTAATGTAACAATTGATTTGAATGCTGCCGATGTTACAGGCGACGGTAAGGTTAACGGTAGAGACTATGCAAAGATATTGCAGGCTATCAACGGTTGGGATGTTAATCTTGACCCAAGAGGATAATTGTTATTAATTGACTATAGTTTCTTTTAAAAAATACACTCACTGCTAATGCAGTGAGTGTATTTTAATTATATCTAAAAAAGGTGAGCAAATTTGCTCACCTTTGTATTTTATTATATATCATATACGCTTCTTAATTTAATTGTTTTTGGTGTACCCTCAAGAATTTTAACGGTTTTATAACCTGCGTTCATATCAAAGTAGTTATCACTTAAAATAAAATCACTATCAGGTGAATCTATTTCAACGTATTTTGCAAATGAATCAGCATAAATGGTAATTTCATCACCGTTAATTTCATATTTAAGATTTGGATTTTTAAAATTAAAATGCTTTGGCACCGTAAATAATACTGTACCTTGAGAAACAATTTCACCGTCAACAACGTATTCAAAGCTTAAATAATTATTTTTAACATCGGTTTTATTAAAATCAATATTATCAAGCCATACAGACGATAGGGCAGGGACGGTTATACTTACACTGTCACTTTGCAAAATCTTACTATCTGCAGAGCGTAATTGCCAGTTGACAACACCCGTTACTTCCTTTGTTGTTTCGTTTGTAACCGAAAGACGAGCCTGTGTGCTGTAGTTATAAAAATCGGGTTGCATTACAACAAATGGTCGAGTGGTTGTTTCACCAATTTCTTCACAAGAAATCATAATAGGTGCAAAGAAACGTTTTGCTACGTATTGTAACGCTTTATATCTTCCAAAATAGTCAATACTTGCCCAAGATGCTACAGGCCAGATATCATTAAGCTGCCAGTAAAGTGCGCCCATACAGCGATTGTCATTACGGTTACGGCGTAAATGTTCAACACCATATCGGATTGCCTCAGCCTGTAGTAACTGTGATGCATAAAGTATAGTACCAAATTCTGAAGGATATTTAAAGGTATCGGCAAGATAGGTTAAAATCTTTTTATTAGCGCCCTTACAACGTTGGTGCATCTCCATAATACGACTAAATATATTACGGTCTTCTGGTAAAGTAAATGAATTAACAGTTTTTTCACAGGGGAATGATTCAAAACCAAACTCACTAAGGTATCTGAAAAAATGATTTCGGTATTCTGTAAATGGCTTATCACCGTGCCAAACCTCCCAATAATGACAGTCGCCAAAGTTTTCATTACGAGGTTCAATAGCATATCCAAATGAAGTTGGGGAAGATGATACATACGGGATATATGGACAAACATCTTCTACAATTTTGGGAATCATATTTTCAAAAATTTTAATATAGTTTACCTTTAATTCATTAAAACCTTCAATAGTAGTCCACCAATGAGCAACAGCCTCTTCAATTTCGTTGTTTCCAGAGATAATGGCAAGTGAGGCGTGATGGCGTATTCTCGTAAGATTTTCACGTATCTCAATAGCGATATTGTCATGCATAGACTGATATGTTGGTACCATCATACAAGCAAACATAAGGTCATTAAATATAACAAGGCCCATTTCGTCACAAGCGTCAAAGAAATAATCGTGCGGATAAATACCGCCACCCCATACACGTATGGCATTAAAGTTACAATCATGACAGTGCTTTATAAGATTATATGTACGCTCTTTGCTGTAACGTGATAAAATATTATCTTCCGGAATATAGTCGGCACCCATTGCGAAAAAACGAATGCCGTTTACCTCATGACAATAACATTCTCCCCATTTATCCTTTTCACGTATTAGCTTTAATTCACGTAAACCTATACGCTTGTAATCACAATCTACGACAATTCCATTCTCTAAAAGTTCAATTTTAAATGAATATAGATTTTGTTCACCAAGCCCGTTTGGCCACCAAAGTTTTGGATTAATAATTTCACTTTCAACATTAGCCGGTAGCGAAAACTCTAAACCGCATGGCGCAGTAACCTTTACATTAATATTTGCAACATTCTTTTGTGTTTTAACAGTTGGTGTTACAAAAACCTTACCATTATTGTGGCGTTGTGTAATATGCACTTCACCAATTCTATCAGAATCAACCGTAAGCAGATATATATCTTTCCATATACCTGCATCTGGCAACATTGGACCCCAGTCCCACCCCATCATACAACTTGCTTTTCTAAGGTGCGGGTGGCCTTTAAGACAATCCGAAGCACCGCTTAATTTCTCTTTTTTGTACATTTCTCGTACAAATTTATTAGGAGATAAACAAGTAATTTTAATTTCATTTTCACCATCAATTAATATGTTTGAAACATCAAATTCGTAGGTGCGATGCATATTCTCGGTGTGAGCAACAAATTTGCCATTGATATGTATATCACATAAAGTATCAAGACCATCACAATGTAACAAAACAGGGAAGTCAGTTTTATTAAAAACAAACTTTTTGGAAAATTCAAAATCATTTTCCATAAGTTCAAGTGCTTTGCGCTCGTTATCTCGATAAAATGGATCTTCCATTAATTTATTATCAAGTAAAAAAGAATATACCGAACCCGGAATATTGCTTTCACAGTTAAATTCCGCGCCGTGCATTTGCCAAATACCGTTAAGATTAAATTTTTGCATAATATAACCTCATTTCAAAATATACTTGCATTTATATTTTATTATGATATTATTATAATATCAATGTAATATCCAACGATATATTTATACTTTTTTACGATTTCGGGTGAACTAATTGGAATTAAAGATACTTGGTGTTGATTTTCCGCATAAAAAGGGAGAGTTTTGTCATAAAACAATATATCCTTTTTATACAGTATGTTGTTTTGCTACACCTTTTTTATATTTACGAGATGGTGTACTTTGTGAGGGAGAGGTTGGAGATATATTAATAAACACTCCTGATCATATCGTATATCATGGTCCACAAGAAAATGCAACTACCGGTTTTGTTAATGATTGGATGCATATTGAAGGTGAGGATTTTGTAAAATTATTAGAAAAGTATCCTTTGCCACTGAATACATCGTTTAATGTTGGAGAAAAAAATTTTTTAAAAAAATATGTTAATCGTTTACTTTCTGAATATAATTCTGAAAGTAACGGTTCAAAAGATATGATAGATTGTCTTATTACACAAATGATAATTAATATTTATCGTGCATATACCAAAACAATTTCTTTTGATGAACCATTTAGTGATATTGCTAATGTTAGACGTATGATTATTAAAAATCCTGCTAAAAACTGGACTTTAAAGGAAATGACCGAAATAAGCGGCTATTCAACAAGTAGGTTTAATGAACTATATAATAAACTTTATGGTACATCACCAATAAACGACGTAATAAACCAAAGAATTATGCTTGCAAAACGTCTTTTAGAATCCGGTCAAGCATCAGTTTCGTATATCGCAGAAAGTTGCGGATTTAATACTATAAATTATTTTTCAAAATATTTTAAAAAAGCAACAGGTTATACTCCAAGTGAGTATATAAAATTATTTTATTAAAAGTGAAAAGTGAAGAGTTAATAGTGAAAAAGTAAAAACGACAAGCTTCTATCGAAACTTGTCGTTTTCTGTCTATGGGCTACGAAACAGATATTTTTGCCGTTTTTGCGTATGAATTCGAACTCTTGCATAACCGTTCGTTTTTAGTGAAATCGTTCGCTTACGCTCACGGTGAAATAATTTACTCCGTAAATTGTGAAATTTGATGCTATCGCATCAAGTGAAATTAAATCCACCCACTCGCCGTCGAGGCGAATTTCACACGCCG
>JAFSBZ010000021.1 GCA_017437005.1 Clostridia bacterium
ATTGCCAATGAGATTAAGCAGTTGTAATACTGACAAATTCCAATAGGTCGAACAGTTAAGAAAATAAGAATTTGACAAAGGAGTTATTTGTATGAGCAAAGCATATGATTTTTTTAAAGAGTGTGGTTCTTTCTTCGTTTTATCTATTAACGGCGATTATCCTGCAGGCAGACCTTTCGGTGCAATTATGGAAGTGGGAGAAGATTTGTATTTAGCCACGAATGATATGAACCAAGCACATAAGCAAATGCGAGAAAACGAGCATATACAGATTATTGCAAAGAAACCTACATCAAGAGAATGGATTAGAGTTACTGGACTTGCGGCAGAATGTGATGATAAAAAATTAAAACAGAGAATGCTCGAAGAATGTCCAATCTTACAGCAGAGATTTGGAGCTGTCGGTATGGAACATTTCATTATGTTCAAGGTCAAGGTTGAGAATGTAGAAATTAAGTAAATTTCAATTTATCGAATAGATGATATTTGTTTAGAAAAGGGTTTTAGGTTCTCCTAACAAGTGACATTTGGGCGCCCAAATGTCCTGCTTGTTACGGTATAAGACAAAATTAAGAGCTGTGTAGAAATTTTCTACACAGCTCTTTTACTGTCCTTTATGGTACTCCCCTTAAGGGTGTTCTTTTTTTATATGAGTATTTGCAACAATATAACCCCACAAACACACGGCAAGCCCAAAACTCCGCTACCACCCACAGTCCACCAATTAACCGGTATATGTACGCCGGTGAATTTTTGAGTAATATTTATCAAAATAATGGCTAAAAATCCTAATAACGCATTTAAAAATATAGATTTAATCATCTGATGGCTTTTTATATGTAAAACAAGTAACACCAATGAGCAAAGCGACAACCATATAATTGCTAAAATTCCAATAGTTTTCAAAAAACCACCTCATAATATCTATATGTATATAAAATCATTATTATATGTTGTGTTTTAAATTTTTTGTTAAATTTTTATTTTTTATAGACATATTTCATATTGTGTGGTAAAATACAAGTAAAATGGGAAAGAATGGTTTGGTTTTGTGAAAATTGATAAAACTGTGATAAAAGAAACAAAATATATAGCATCGTTTGTGATAATATTTAGCGTTTTGATGCAGGCCGTCTTTTTAATTATCTCCAAGTGGGATTATACCGTGCTGCTCGGAAATCTTTGGGGAATTATAATTGCAGTGGGCAATTTTTTTGTGATGGGGCTTTTTGTACAGAAGGCCGTAACACAGGATGCAAAAGATGCTAGACAAACAGTAAGAGCATCACAAAGCCTGCGAATGGTTGCAATATTTGTTTTGGCGGCAGTGGGTTTAATTATATTTAAACAGACTCCCACGCGTGTAGCAATAGTGCTTCCGCTTGTTTTTCCGCGTATCGCAATAATGTTAAGACCTATAATATATAGGAATATATAATTTTCAAAACGATTAAGGAGGTGCTGCTTTACGAAAGTGCAAAGAAGTCTTTGTTTCAAAATTGTTGATGTGCTGTTAATTATAGGTGCTGTTTTACCACTGGTTTTTGGTATGATTTTGAAAATTCTTTTTAATCCCGCAAGCGAAGGCATTAGCATTTCAGGCGCGTTAGTTTATTTTACAATTCCTATGCCGTTGCAAAATTTACCTATAACCGAATCACAGGTTAATTCGGCATTGGTGGTAATAACAATATTCTTTTTATGTCTTTATTTTACACACGGGCTTTCTGTTAAATCAAATTTAAAGCGTCAGTTAATTGCCGAATGGATAGTTAAGCAGACACAGTCTTTGGTTAAAACGAATATGAGTGATTATTTTTCGGGATTTGCGCCGTTTGTAGCGGCAATAATGGGCCTTTCGGCGTTTTCAAGTCTTTTGGCGCTGTTAGGACTTTATGCACCCACTTCAGACATAAATATAGTAGGTGGTTGGGCGATACTTGTGTTTGTGCTTATAACATATTATAAGATGAAATGCGGACCGCTCCATTATGTAAAAAGTTTTGGAGATCCGGTGCCGTTTCTTTCGCCACTTAATATTATCAGTGAGGTTGCCACTCCGATTTCTATGGCGTTTCGTCATTATGGTAATGTGCTTTCGGGCGCAGTTATTTCGGTGCTTGTGGCTACAGGACTTCGAGGGCTTTCAAATATAATTTATAGCCTTCTACCTAAAGCTTTGGAAAGAGTTTTAAGCAATCTGCCGATATTGCAGATTGGTTTACCTGCAATACTTTCAATTTATTTTGATGTGTTTAGCGGTTGCTTGCAGGCATTTATTTTTGCGATGCTTACAATGCTATATGTAGCAAGCGGATTTCCTGAAGAAGATTATTTTGCTCGTAAAGCAAAAAAATTAGCTAACTTAAAAAAATAAAAAATATATATTAAAACGGAGGAAAAATTATGGAACTCGCAATTGGTATTATTTTAGGTTGCTGCGCATTAGGCGCAGGTGCTGCAATGATAGCAGGTATAGGACCTGGTATCGGTGAAGGCAATGCGGTAGCAAGCGCATGTGAAGCTATAGGACGTCAGCCGGAATGTAAAGGTTCTGTTACAACAACAATGTTGATGGGTTGCGCTATTGCAGAAACCACAGGTCTTTATGCTCTTGTTATTGCCATTTTGCTTATTTTTGTTGCCCCTAATATGCTTGTTAACATTTTGCTTAATGCAGTAAAATAATTTCGGGGGATTTTTAAATGCAAAATTTGGATATCATATCCGTAAACTTATGGCAGATACTCATATCCCTTGCAAACCTTACAATTTTGTTCTTACTGCTTAAAAAGTTTTTATATAAGCCGGTACAAAAGATGCTTGATGAACGTCGCACACAGATTGACAGCGATTATCAAGATGCAGCTAAGGCAAAGCAAAGCGCCGAAATGAAGGATGCCGAGCTTACCGAGCGTTTGACGGGTGCAAAGGCAGAGGCCGAAGGCATCGTAAAAGAAGCGGCGGATGTTGCAAAGATGCGTGGGGACAAAATTATCGAGGACGCAAGGGCTACTGCTGACGGTATTATTCGTCAAGCAGAAGAGGATGCCGAACTTGAGCGCAAGCGCGTGGGCGAAACCATAAAAGAACAGATTGTAGACGTTTCTACCGCTTTGGCAGAAAAAATGCTTGAGCGTGAGGTTAATGCCGATGATCACAAGGCGCTTATTGATGATTTTATTAGTAAAATAGGTGACGAATAATGGCAGCGACAGGTAACAACTATGCCGAGGCGCTGTTTATGTTGGCGCGCGAAGAAAATTTAATAGACGAATTTTATAAGGATTTAAAATTTGTAGAAGATGTTTTCAAAGACAGTCCTGAATATCTACAATTTTTAGCAACCCCCAGCATTCCGAAGAGCGAGCGCACAACGGCATTGGCCGCTGCATTTGAGGGTAAGGTTAATACACACATTTTATCCTTTTTACAGTTAATGTGCGAGCAGTCAAAGGCCGAGCAGTTTTTTGAAAGTGCAAGCGAGTTTTACCGACTTCGCGAGTGGGCAAGCGGCACCGCTGCAGCTGTTGTGAAAACGGCGGTCGAGCTAACCGACACTCAAAGAACAGAGCTTACCAAAGCGCTCGAAAAGCGCACTGGTAAAAAGATTATGCTTAATTGTGTTATTGACAGTACGGTAATTGGCGGTATAGCGGTCGAGCTTGACGGACAGCTGCTTGACGGTAGCGTTAAATCCAACTTAAAACGCGCAAGGGAAGTGATTAGCGAATGAGCGAAAAACAACAAGAAATAAGTTATATCATAAAAGAGCAGATAAAAAATTATCGCTCACAAATCGAAATGAAAGAAACCGGCAGAGTAATTCTTGTCGGTGACGGTATCGCACGTGTTTATGGCCTCACAAACTGTATGGCAAACGAGCTTCTTGAGTTTGAAGACGGTTCGGCCGGTCTTGCTCAAAACCTTGAGGAAGATACCGTTTCGGTTGCGATGCTTTCTAATAACAATAATGTTCGAGAGGGTACTGTTGTTCATCGCACGGGAAAGGTTTTGTCTGTTCCTGTTGGTGAAAATATGCTCGGTCGTGTTGTAAATGCTTTGGGTGAGCCTATTGACGGTAAAGGCCCTATTGAATACAGTGGCTTTAATCCCATTGAGGCAGAAGCACCCGGTATTATTGAGCGTAAGAGCGTGTCTGTGCCACTTCAAACGGGTATTAAGGCAATTGACAGTATGATTCCTATCGGCCGCGGTCAGCGTGAGCTTATTATAGGCGACCGTCAGACAGGTAAAACCGAAATTGCTATTGATACAATTATTAATCAAAAAAACACCGATGTTATATGCATTTATGTAGCGATAGGTCAAAAGAATACATCGGTTGTAAGCCTTGTAAATAATCTTACAAAGGCGGGTGCTATGGACTATACAATAGTAGTATCGGCTTCCGCTTCCGAGAGCGCTCCGCTTCAGTATATAGCGCCTTATTCAGGCTGCGCTATGGCAGAGTATTTTAGAGCGCAGGGTAAAGACGTACTCATAATATATGACGATTTAAGTAAACATGCGGTAGCGTATCGTGCGCTGTCATTGCTCATCCGTCGTCCACCCGGCCGTGAAGCATATCCGGGCGATGTATTCTATTTACATTCACGTTTGCTTGAACGTGCGGCATGTGTAGCACCCGAATACGGCGGTGGTTCTATTACCGCGCTTCCTATAATTGAAACGCAAGCAGGCGACGTTTCGGCATATATTCCTACAAATGTTATCTCTATTACCGATGGACAGATATTTCTTGAAACCGAGCTTTTCCACGCGGGTGTTATGCCGGCTATTAACCCAGGCATTTCGGTAAGCCGTGTTGGTGGCTCTGCTCAAAAAAAGAGTATGAAAAAGGTTTCGGGCGAGCTTAAGCTTTTGTATTCACAATATCGCGAGCTTCAGGCATTTGCACAGTTTGGCAGTGACCTTGATGCCGACACCAAGGCGCGTTTGGCTCTTGGTGAACGTATTGTTGAAGTGCTCAAGCAAAATCGTAACAGTCCTGTAAGTGTGGGTTGTCAGGTTGCTATAATTTACGCAGTAACAAAAGGATGGCTTGACCAAGTACCTGTTAATGATGTTCATAAATTTGAAGAGCGTTTGTTTGAAAAACTACAAAATCAAAAACCACAGCTGCTTGCTCGTTTTGAAGAGGGCTATTTCGAGGATGAAGACATAGCATCTTTGGAAGAAACTCTTCGTGAGATGACGAGGTGAGATGAATGACAGGCAACACAAAAACGTTAAAGTTGCGTATAAAGAGCGTTGACTCAACCTTGCATCTTACAAAAGCAATGGGGCTTGTGGCATCATCAAAGATGCGCAAGGCGAATCTTGCAATGAGCGCAGGTCGGCAGTACGAAAGCGCTGTACAAAACGTGGTAGATTTGCTCACAGCGGCGCCTGAGTGTCAGAGCAGTCCATTTATGCGAGAGTTTAACGAGGGTGGAAAAACCCGACTTATAGTAATCGCAGGTGACCGAGGACTCGCAGGTGGCTACAACGCAAATGTGTTTCGTACGGTTCGTGATTTTGGTGAAGCCGAAATCATACCAATTGGTAAACGCGCTTGTGAGCGTTATGGCAACGAAATAGTATCAAGCGAAAAGTTCTATGCCGCCGATGCTTTCCGTCTTGCCAAAGAGCTTTGCGAGCAGTTTAAAAACGGCGAATATGACCGTCTTGGAATAGTTACTACAAATTATATTTCAATGATGACGCAAACACCTGATATTAAGTGGGTTTTGCCGCTATCTAAAAATGAAAACACCCAAAATACTGCCGCAGTTTTTGAGCCGGACGAACTTACAATACTTGATATAGCGGTACCCGAATATCTTTCGGGCGTGATTATCGCCTGTATTCGAGAAAGCTTTGCAAGCGAGGTTGCCGCGCGTCGTATGGCTATGGATTCTGCAGGTAAAAACGCGCAACAGATGATTGATGAGCTTCAACTTGAGTATAATCGCGCTCGTCAAGGTGCCATTACTCAAGAAATTACTGAAATTGTTGCCGGAAGCGGCAACTGATGCAACGCATCAAAATGAAAAATGAAAAATGAAAAATGAA
>JAFSBZ010000022.1 GCA_017437005.1 Clostridia bacterium
ACTACACCTTCCAACCAAAGCCTCGCACCACCTCCAAGACGGCGGTATCCACAATAGCGGTGATACCGATGGAACTGCAAATTGCAGCGTTAAATGCCTAAAAACAGCAGTAACCGGAAGGCATTATGCCTTCCGGTTACATACCGCACCATTTACTCCGTTAAGAACAACGGGCAAATTCCTCACTGTTTTTTTAAAATTTATTAAATTAAGGATTTGTACAAACGCCAGAGGCGTTGAAGTAGTAGTTTTTACCACCAATGTAGCGCCAAGTGCTTGATATCATATATCCGTTGCCGTCAAGGAAATACCACTTGCCACCGTCATATACCCAAGCGTTTTTAGTCATTGAACCTTCAGAGTTTAGATAACACCAGCCTGTAGAATCCTTTTTCCAGCAGTTTGTTACGGCGTAACCGTCGGCACCTACGTAGCACCAGCCTACAGAATCACGAACCCAAGCGTTTATTTTCATAGCGCCATCGCTGCCAAGATAAACCCAACCCTTTGAATCCTTTTGCCATACGTTAGATATCATATATCCGTTACCGTCAATAAAATACCACTTGCCGCCGTCAAGCACCCAGTTATTCTTAACCATTGAGCCGTTAGAGTTAAGATAACACCAGCCTATAGAATCCTTTTTCCAGCAGTTTGTTACGGCGTAACCGTCGGCACCAACATAGCACCAACCAACCGAATCGCGAACCCAAGCGTTTATTTTCATAGCGCCATCGCTGCCAAGATAAACCCAACCTTTTGAATCCTTGCGCCAAGCATCTTTAACAAGGGCATTCTTTTCACCAAAATACCATTTACCGTCAATTAAATTCCAGCCATTTTTCAATTTTTCAACATCCGTCTGTACAGAGGCTTTGCAATCATAGCATGTTAATTCTTTTTTACCTACTTGAGCAAATGTAGGGAATTTGATGATTTCACCACTATTCCAGTTGTGCGATTTTGTTTCTTCTTTACCACAAACTGTACAACTGTGCTTATGGTTACTACTATCTATGTTAATCCATTTTCCGTATGTATGATCTGCTGTTTTTACAGTAGTTGTTTTTGTGCATCCGCAACCGAGGCAGATGTATTTTTTACTACCTGTTTCTAAACATGTAGGTTGTTTTATAACAACTCCGCTATTCCAGTTGTGATTAGCAGTTTCTGTTTTACCGCAATTAACACAAGCGTGCTTATGGGTTGTATCATTTACCTTTACCCAACCTCCATACTGGCAGAAAACACAAGGTGCCTTTGAGTTGTGGTGTATGGTCGCATAAAGCAAGCCTTCGTTATATTTATTAAGTGAGTCTATTTCTATAGCACTATACTGACTCTTCGAACCAGTAAAATAGATATCTGACAAATTGCCACACTCATGAAAAGCAAATGTTTCAATTTCTGTCACTGAATCTGGGATTTGAACATATTCTAAGCTCGAACATCCCCAGAACATACCATGCGCTATTTTTCTTACTCCATCAGGTATTATAAAATACTGTAAAGATGAACAACCCTCAAAACAACCCTGCTGAAAACTCTGAACGGATGATGGAATTACAATACTTTCTAACGATTTAGAATCTGAAAAAGCAAATAGCGGGATTGTTTTTATTCCGTCGGGAAGTACTACTTCTCGTAGTGACGTATTTATGAAGCAATCTTCACCTATTTTAGTTACTGTACTGGGGATCGAAATTTTTTCTATTTCGCAAAAATAAAATGCATGATTACCGATGCTGGTTACGCCTTCCTCGATAATAACATTTTTCATAGTGTAGTCATTATAGCTTTTACTGTAATTATACCATGGCAACTGTTCCCGGTCATTATAACTATACATATTACCCTTACCACTGATTGTTAAGGTACCTCTTTCGGTAAGCTTCCAAGTCAAATTTGCACCACAAGTACCCGAATCAATAATTCGTGAATTATCTTGTGGAATAACAACTCTTGTGTATCCACAAACATTACAGGTAGTATCTGAGTTATTGCTGTATGTGTGGTTTGCGCTCGTTGTGCGGGTATTACCGCAAACATTACACGACGCATCGCAATTACCACTGTATGCATGGAGCGGAGTGCGATACTCATCACAAGCATTGCAGTTAGCATCACAATTATCATCATAAACGTGTTCACCCTTGCAATCATATGGTGTAACAGTAAAGGTACATGTGTACTTATTAGGCGCATCATTCCATTGATATAGGCTATAAAAACTAAGCCAATATCTTACAGTATATGTACCTACCGCTAAATCCAACTCTTCGGTGTCAACGTTTATGTTTATATATCTTTGATATGTATCACCTGAATTATAATATGTATCTTCAACACTCGCCACCCTTGTGCCGTTGTTGTTATACATTTCAACGTGATACTTCTCGTTCTTGTATTGGGGAATAATCATGAAACGGAGAAGGCCCTCTTCACCCTTCGTTACTGTTGTTGTGGATTCACTTGAAACAATAATGATTGAAGGATAACTTGCCGCAAAAACAGTTGTTGGTATAGACACAACAAGCAATATTGCCGCGAAAACTATGCACAATAATTTTTTAAGATTAAATCTTTTCATAAATAACAACTCCTTTTAATTATACTCTATATAACGAGCATAATAAAATTATACTCGTTTTGTAGAGCATTGTCAAGATAAAGAGTATATTCTATCATTGTATTGAGGTGAAGATTATGATCTCTTATGAACCTTTTTACAAGACATTAAAAGATAAGAATATGTCGACGTATAAATTAATCAACAACTATGGAATCAGCCGCAGTTTGCTTGACAGATTAAAGCACAACAAACCCATAAGCACAGTAACACTTAACGACCTTTGCAATATTTTAAAATGCAAGGTAGAAGACATTTTACTTTTTACCGAGGATAAATAAAATCTCCGCTTGTAATCAAGCGGAGATTTTGTATTTATGGCTTTAGCCAGTTGAGGACGGGACGTCCGAAACAGACAACCACCCGCTATGCGGGTGCGCGTCGAAAGTTATACAAAAAAATTCCCCCAAGTAGTACAATAAGGTTGTTCAAG
>JAFSBZ010000003.1 GCA_017437005.1 Clostridia bacterium
TTACGTCAGAAGAAACGATTTGATCCTCGTTGTAACCGAATGAATCACTTGCAGCAGCCTTCATAGCAGCGTTGATGCCATCCTTGGTTACGTCAGCACCCTTAACAACTGCTGTAAGGATGGTTGTAGAACCGGTAGGAACTGGAACACGCTGTGCAGAACCGATAAGCTTGCCGTTAAGCTCAGGAATTACAAGACCGATAGCCTTTGCAGCACCTGTGCTGTTAGGAACGATGTTTGCAGCACCTGCACGTGCACGGCGAAGGTCACCCTTTCTGTGAGGACCGTCAAGAATCATCTGGTCGCCTGTGTAAGCGTGGATTGTGCTCATGATACCGCTTTGGATTGCAGCATAATCGTTAAGAGCCTTAGCCATAGGAGCGAGGCAGTTTGTTGTGCAAGAAGCAGCAGAAATGATGTTGTCTTCTTTAGTAAGAGTGTTTTCGTTTACGCTGTAAACGATAGTTGGAAGATCGTTACCTGCTGGAGCAGAAATAACAACCTTTTTAGCACCTGCATCAATGTGAGCCTGTGACTTTTCTTTTGAGCAGTAGAAGCCTGTGCATTCGAGAACTACGTCTACACCAAGCTCACCCCAAGGAAGATCCTTAGCATCTTTTTCAGCATAAATTTTGAGAGTTTTGCCGTCAACTGTGATGGTACCAGCCTCATCATCAGCAGCTACAGTGTGAAGATTTTCACCGATGTAACCACAGTAACCACCCTGTGCTGTATCATACTTTAAAAGATTAGCAAGCATTGAGGGCTTTGTAAGGTCGTTGATAGCTACTACATCGTAGCCTTCAGCACCAAACATCTGACGGAATGCGAGACGACCGATACGGCCGAATCCGTTAATAGCAACTTTAACCATTGGAATTACCTCCTAAAAATTTTCTATATGGTATTTTACCCTATTTAGATTGATTTTGCAAGTATTTTGTTAAAAAATAAACAATTTTTTACAATTTCATTTATTTCGACAATTTTTTCAAAAAGCAGTTTGCTTTTATGTGCAGTTTTGACTAACGTCGCAAAGTTCAATGCCCAAAGCACCGTACTTATCTATTTGCTCTTGGCTATAGTAATCATACATATCGGTATAATCAGCGGTTTCAATCTCATCTTTTGAATATCCGCATTTATCGAGTGGTAAGCACTCATATAATTCTTTAAAATCTGTGAATTTGTGTAGTGCTTTTACTTTAGCAGTTATTACGTCATTGTTTTTTGTGCAGTTAAAAATAATTGTATCGCCAATATTTATCTGCTGACGCTTTTCGTCATTAAGTCGCAGTTCTATAGTTTTACTACCGTCTGCAATACTTTGAAAAGCATCGCGCCATAGTTTCATATTATGAGTCAAAGTAAAAACTCCTTATAATTAAATTTAAAATGTTTGTCATTGCGAACGGCGGTAGCCGTGTGGCAATCCGTTCTTTTTGTGCACAGGGATTACGGATTGCCGTGTCGCTTACGCTCCTTGCAATGACATATTTAATATTTATTCTTTTGATACAAAATGTACTCATTACCATCTTTTTCTCTTTGAAGCAATACTTTACCATCACATACAGTAACGCCGACTGTACGAATGCTGAAGGTATAGTCATCACATTTAAAATTTATATCTTGGCTCATCATATCTCCTATTCGTTTATAACTAACGAGTCATCATCGGTTAATGCATAAACTTTATATTTTCCATCGGCTTGTAATTTGTCATAAAGTGGTTTTCTGTCAGATGTGTAATGACAAACCAAAATGCCATCAAAGAGTCCTAAACCATTAAAATTAGTATATCCGTCGGGTACAGAATCAAAATTCGCAACGTGTTTAATGTTTTTTGACACTATATGTGCGCCTGCGCTACCGCCAATGTAAACAATACCCAATTTTATATAATTTATTATTTCTTTATCAAAACCGCATTCTCTTATACGCTGTAATGTTTTAAAGGTATTACCGCCACTTATGTAGATAACATCAATATCAAGATTTAAAAATTGTTTTGTATTCCAATAATCAAAAACCGAAATATTTTCTCTTACAAAACCGAACTCTTGCATACGTAGATAATACATTTCACCCCGTATTGCTTGCACAGTTGCTTTTTCATTTGGAATAAAAAGCAATTTACATTGTTCTATCGGTTTGTCAAGGTTATCAATTATAGTTTGTCTTGCTTTTTTATTACGAAAATCACAAGACGAAAGAATTAATTTCATTTGCAAACTCCATTATATATTATTTCTCACATTGTAGGGACCAGCCTCCCGGATGGTCCGCATCGTAATATATTTTTACGGACCGCCAAGGATGTCGGTCCCTACACAAAAATATATTAGCATCGTAGGGGCGAGCATTGCTCGTACGATAATTTAAAACAATTACTTAATTGCATCAATAATTTTCTCAGCCGATTTTATACCGTCAACCGCAGCCGACATAATGCCGCCTGCGTAGCCTGCGCCCTCGCCGCAAGGGTAAATGCCGCTAAAGTCAGTGGACTCCCCTAACTCGTTACGTACTATTCGCACAGGCGAGGAACTGCGTGTTTCGGGTGCGGTTAAAATAGCATCATCACAAGCAAAACCGTGAATTTTTTTGTCCATTTCGATAATACCGTCCTTTAGTGAATCGGTAATAAATGACGGATATATTTCACGTAAATCAGCAAAAACAAAGTCGGGTTTTACGGTTGGTTTTACTGTGCCAATTTGCGCCTTTTTGTCAAACACAAAATTACCAACTGTTGTAATCGGTACGGCACCTTTTGAAATGCTGTATGCTTTTTGCTCAATTTTTGCTTGTAACTCGCAACCGGCAAAAACATTGTCGCCCTCTAAATCTTCGGGATTAATACCCACAAGCAAGGCACTGTTTGCGTTTGCACCGTCACGGCGGCTATTACTCATTCCGTTTACGGCGATGCCACCTACTTCGCTCGAAGCGTTAATAACCTCACCGCCCGGGCACATACAAAAGGTATATATACCGCGTCCACTCGGAAGGTGCACTGCCAATTTATAATCGGCGGCTTTAAGTGACGGGTGGTTTGCAAAATCACCATACAAAGCCCTGTTAATTTCGCTTTGTAAATGCTCTATTCTAACACCCATAGCGAAGGGTTTTCGTGTCATTTCAAGGCCTGAATTATATAGCATTTTAAAGGTATCTCGCGCCGAATGACCAATACAAAGGCATAAATATTCACAAGGCAAATTTTTACCGTTTATTGAAATTTCTACAAGCTTGTTATTTTCAAAATGAACACCGTCAAGGCGAGAGTTAAAATTAACCTCGCCACCGAGTGAAATAATTTCATTACGAATATTTTTAACCACCGTTTTTAAAACGTCAGTACCAATGTGTGGCTTGGCATCAATAAGTATGTCATTTTGCGCACCGAAATGATGAAATACCTCTAAAACTGTGCGGCAACGAATATCTTTTATTCCGCTGTTAAGTTTACCGTCAGAAAAAGTGCCAGCACCACCCTCGCCAAACTGAACGTTTGATTCGGGATTAAGTGTGCCGCCTGCAAAAAACTTTTCTACATCGGCAGTACGTGTATCAACATTAGCGCCGCGCTCGTAAACTATAGGCTTGAGTCCTGCTCTCGCTAAAGTCAAAGCTGCAAAAATACCTGCTGGGCCAAAGCCTATTACAACGGGCCGAATATCTGACTCTGCTTTTTGCCAAATGTATTCTTTTTTTGAAAAAACAGCCACATTCTTATTGCGTTTTAAAATTTGTGGTTCGTTTTTTAATTTTGCAATAATAGATATTACAAAATGTACGTCACGTTTATCGCGTGCATCAACCGATTTACGATAAAGCTCGGCGTCGATTATATCTTGCTTATTAATTTTCAGCTTGCTTGATAAAATACCGTAAGCATCGCTTAAATCGGTATCTAACGACACTTTTATATTGTTTATAATTATCATTATTAAACCCCAAAATCCTCACAAATGGCATTTGAAGCGCAAATGGCACTACTCCAAGCCCATTGTAGATTGAATCCGCCACAGTCACCGTCAATATCAAGTATTTCGCCTATGCAATAAAGCCCTCTTTCACGCTTTGATTCCATAGTTTTAGGACTGAACTGCGTTGTATCAAGCCCGCCTGCTGTTACCTGTGAATTTTCAAATCCTGTAGTGCCTGTAAGTTTAAATTTCATACCCTTAATAACTGATGCAATTTGTTTAATTTCGGCGTTTTTAAGGCTTGAAACACTATCACTAAGTTTTAGACCGCACATTTTAATTACTGCTTGTCCTACACGCTTATTGAGCATACCCGTAAGAAACTCGTCAAGGTTACGAGCATGCAAAGCGGTAGCGCGAAAGCTTAATATATCACAAACTTGTGCAAAGCTGTATTCCCACATTAAGTCAAGTGATATTATCTTTTCGCCCGATTGACGCTCAACCTCACGCGAAAGCTGCATTATTGGGGGGCCGGAAAGGCCGTAATCGCAAAAGAGCACCTCACCAAAATCGCCACGAACAGCCGTACCGTTTATTGAAAGATTAACGTCGGCATTAACCTTCATACCTTTTAGTGACTTAACAACGTCTGTTTCGGTTTTAAGCTGAACAATAGCGGGTGTGGTTTTTACCGTCTTATACCCTGCGTTTTTTAAGATTTTAAGCATACTTCCGTTACTGCCCAATTTGTTGCCTCCCGAATAAAGACCGGTAGCCACAACTAAACTTTCGCAAACGAAATCATCGTTCGTGGTTTTCACATCAAAAAAATTTTCTTTTTTGCTATATGACAAAACAGCGGTATCAACAAAGGTGTCAACACCGTATTCGTCTAAAGCAAAACGCAACGAGTCAACAACCGAAGACGCTTGTAATGAATATGGATAACCGCGACCTGTTTCGTCGTAAGTAAATACAACACCGATTTCACTAAAAAAATCAGCGGCAAAGTAGTTATCATAACTTTGTAAAGCATACTCGGCAAAACTAACATTTTCACCGTGATAACGGTCAAGATTTATATTAAGATTAGAAATATTGCATCTTCCGTTTCCTGTTGTAATAAGCTTTTTACCAACGCGGGAAAGCTGCTCTAAAATTGCAACACTTATACTGCGATCGTGCATTTTTATATTTATTGCGGCACACATACCTGCGGCACCGCCACCTATAATTACAACATCATATTTTTGAGTCATATTTTTTCTCCAAAAATTTTATTTGATTTATTTTATCATAAAAAAGTAATTAAAGCAACAAAAAGCGAAAAAGAGCCGTGTTTCCACGACTCTTTTTCACTTTTAAGGGGTTTGAGGAGAGAATCGCAGACAATTGCTGCGATGTACCAATAAGGGTGCGGCTCCCTTTTGTTTGGTACAAGTGTATATTACATTATAATTATAAAAAAATTATGAACACTTTATAAACATTTTTTAGAATATGATTAAAAGTTTTAGTCAATACTATTTAAGAAATATGAAAGGAGTATAAATAATGAAATACTATAAATCAACAAAATTTTCAAAATTAATTGCATCGACCGGTTTTATAACAATAACAGCCTGCTTACTTATTGCAATTGGCGCAATTGGTTGGTTTGCACTGTCAAGCAGAAGCAATGTATCTGAAAATCCTTCCAAAAATCAATCCGAGCAGTCATATCAGGATAAAAATAATTCATATAATAGCAAGGTCGAGATAACCGATACCGAACCAGAAGAACCGATTGCTGACATTAACGATAATGTTAACGATGTTCCATATAGCGAGGTTGAAACTACTGTTGTACCCGAGCCAGAATCACCTACATTTATATTACCTGTAACAGGAAATATATCTAAAGGATATAGTGACACGGCGCTTCAATATTCAGCAACATATAACGATATGCGTTTGCATACCGGTGTAGATATTTTATGCGAAAAAGGTACAAATATTTTATCGGTAGGCACAGGATGTGTAAAAACAATAGTAGACGATACTGTTATGGGCAAAGTAATTACCATAGAATACGATAATTCAATTACAGTAAAATATTGCGGTATGGGTAGTATAAATTATAAAGAAAACGATAAAGTGGTTACTGGGGATGTTATTGGAACATCGGGTGAAATACCAAGTGAATGCACCGATAATCCGCATATTCATATAGAAGTTATAGTAGATGGAAAAACTGTCTCTCCACTACAAGCGCTTGGACTTGAATAAAAAATTTAAACCTGCCCTCGACAATTTCGCTTAGGGGCACAAAAAAACTGCGGCACAATTTTTATGTGCCGCAGTTTTTTATTAATATTGAATTTCGGTCATCTGCCAGCATTCGAATTTACCATACCAAAATTTGAATGTTGGCAATCCAAAACATACTTATAAATAAAATTATTGATATTTAATTTAGGTAATGATATAATAAGTTTATACCACACTAAATCTTAATATTTTGCTTGATATACAAGAAGTAGCATTTTTATTTCGGTAAAAGTGCGGACTTCTGTTTTCGCATTCTTGTATGTTGAGCAGACGATTTAGTGTGGTAGCTAATCGGGGTCTGCATTTTTCGGTGTGTGTGACTTCGGTTGCACACACTTTTTTTATTGTTAGGGGGTGAAAATATGTTAGATATGAAATTATGGTGGGTTGGATTTGTTATTGCTGGTGTAGCACTTCCTTTTGCAATGCTCGGGGTACCCGTAGGTGGTGCATTGGTTATAGGTCTGTTAGGCGGTGGCGCATTATCCATTTTCATCATATACAAAAAAGAAACTGCAAAAAGCAACTATGTTTCATATGGAAACAAGACTTTATACCTAAAACAAAGGGGTTTCCCAGCAGGAAAAAGCATTGTTATTAAAAGATTTTATAAAGAAGGTGCTACATACAAACCTGCAGAAATTGTTTATTCCGGCATGACAATTGGTGGTGTTTCAGTGGGTTCGGCCCATATAAACGAAGCACACTATGAATCACACGGTATTAAAACAGAAAAATTTTTAATGTATTATGAAGATGAAACAAAGCCCATTGAAAGAATAGAGTGCACTTTCAATATTTCAAAAGATTCAGCAATATCAAAATATGCCATCAACAAAAACACAATTTTGGTTAAGGAACCTAGCGCAAAAGATAATTTAGACGGTATTGAAAAACAGATGCTTTATGATAATATGGCAAGCGGTAACAAAGCAATGGAAGCGCATATTATCGGACAACATTTAGAGCAAAAACTTTTATCAAAAAAAGACTGTCAGACAATAAAATCTTGGATCGGCGGAGAAATCAACTAATCGTGACAACCAAAAAGGACTTGGAAAATTCCAAGTCCTTTTTGTGTGCAGTCAATATCCCTCCACCACGTTGTACGTGGTCCCCCTCCCTTTAGGCAAGGGAGGCAAACAATCCTACATTATCAATATTTTATCTCTGTCATTTGCCAACATTCAAATTTAGGTATAGTAAACTCTACCTTGCCATCTTTATACTTGAATTTAAGCTTTTTGTTTTCAGGCACGAGTTTAACGGATTTTGGTTTTTTATCCGATTTAATCGAAACAGTTGTATCATAAATCGGAATTAAATCCTCAATAATCTGTGTCTTTTCACCGCGAAGCACAGGTGAAGCGTAAAGTGTGTGAACAATCCTACTATCACCGTTTTCGGTAACTGTGATAACGCCCTGCGCGGGTAGATTGGTCTTAACGGTTTTGGTGTCGCCAATAAGCGCTTCAATAGCCGCGCGAACGATTTCTTTTGTATAGATGTTACCGTGCTTAAAGTACTCTAAAAATACCTTGTGGGCAAAATAAGCGGTGTTTTCGGTCATGACAACAGCGTCGCCATATCTTTCACTGCTGTTTGGTGTATGCAAATGCGAGCAAAAATGCTCGAGTGTGCGGTTAAAGTAAGGCTTGTCTATTATAGCGGTAGCTTTGCCTGTGGTAGCACTAACCTTCATAGCATCCTCATAAATAAGATATGATGCCGAAGGCAAGCAGTCGATATCATTGTTGGGTTTTATATAGGTTGGCTTGTATTCGCTAATGCCTTCAAAATCACAACCAAAATCAAGCGCAAAAGCAGTTTTTTCTTGATTAAGACCTGATTCGTAGCTTGCAAGCACCTTGCCGCCCTGCGCAATATAATCATTTATCTTTTTAGCAAGCTTATCGTCTAATATACAAATGTCAGGCAAAATAAGTAGCTTATAGCCCGAAATATCGGTTTTATCATCAACAAAGTCAAACAGATAATTGCTTTCAAGCAAGATTCGTGAGCAACCCTTGCTCCAGCTAAGTGATTCCCAGCTGGGTTTGGCAATACCATTATAGTTTTGCCATGCTTCACTCGAGAAAACGGCAATATCACCCTTTATATTTTTATAGCCGTCAAGCCAAGGCTCACGCTCTTCAACAGTTTTGAAAGCCTCGCCGATAAGTGTGTATGTAGCGTTATCCATAAGACCTGTTGGATGAAGCTGATCACCAACCGAGCTGCAAGCGCCGTTAGCCGCAGCCAAAGCCGCCTCATAACGCAAAGCGTTTGGATGCTTATATCCACCAAATTCGCCCCACGCTTTGTGGAACTTACCCGTCATACCAAGGTATTCCATACCTATTGTGCGGGCATAGGCCGCCGACATTGGAAAATGGTCATAGCCCCAACCGCCTGTTGGCAGACTTTCAAGCTCGAGGTGTGTGTTAGCGTGCGCCAGGTCATATCTACCGTGACGAATGTGTCCGCCGTTGTGGAACACGGGCAGCCCCGGTTTTACCGAGTCAATAGTCTCACGAACGCGACGAACGTAGTTTGCATAGGTTTCTTCAGCAAGAATTTTTACGTCGTCGGGGTTGTTTACGTCCAAGCCGCGTTTTGCCATCTCGGCGCGGCAGGTCTCACAATAGCAGGGGTCAACGTGAACTATATCAAGGAAAATGCCGTCAGCATCATAGTTTTCGCAAACCTCTTTTATTTCTGCCAAAAGCTCGTCAAGATATGGTGTATTAAGGCACAAAAGATGATAGCCAACATATTCCATATTGATGCCGTTTTGGTATTCGTCAAGTCTATAATTTAACCATTCGGGATGCTCTTTTGAAGCCTTGTCGTCAAAGCCTGCCGAAATATAAACAGGTGTTTTAACCCCAATTTCGTGTGCCGCTTCAATTTGCGCGCCCAATAGGTCAAAGTTTAAATATGGATGCATTTTATTAACCTTTGTAGGATGATATGACCAACCGTGATGGCACTTTGAAAATACCGTTATAGAATCAACGTGACCTTTTTTAAGCATTTCTTGAAAATTCTCTTTAGAGAATTTACTGCCTATGCCCTCTATTTTTTCGGATGTATGAAAGTCAAGATGTACCTGTCTTCTTCTCATAACGCACCTCGTTATATTTATTTTAGTTAATTATACATTTAAGCAGACAAAAAAACAACCCGTATTTTAGCAAAAAAAGTTCATTAAGAACTTTTTTGCAACTCTATTTGCCTTACGGCAAGTCATATTGCTACGCAGTTATATTCGGCTTTCAGCCGAGTTATATTTGCTTTGCAAGTTTTGGGGCAAATAGAATATCACTAAACCCCTAAGGGTTTAATATCACTTTCTTTTAAAAAGAAAATATCACGCTGCCAAAAGCAGCATATCACTTAACAAAAAAAGAAAGAGAAGTCTCACCAAAAATGAAACTTCTCTTTTATATTGTTTATCAATTTTTTGCCAACGACCCAGTCTCAAACTTACTTAAACTATTGTCGCCGCAATAACAGCTTTAATTGTATGCATTCTGTTTTCGGCTTCGTCAAATACAATAGACTGCTCTGACTCAAACACCTCTTCGGTAACCTCCATACAATCTATGCCAAATTTTTCATAGATTTGCTTACCGATAGTTGTATCAAGGTTGTGGAATGCCGGTAGACAGTGCATAAAGCGACATTGCTCGCCTGCTTTATCCATTAAAGCTTTATTTACTTGATATGGCATTAAGTCTTTAATTCTTTCTTCCCAAACGGAATCAGGCTCGCCCATAGATACCCAAACATCAGTGTAAATTACGTCAGCATCCTTTACGGCATCGGTGCTTTCGCTAAACTCTATAATAGCACCCGTTGTTTTTGCAATTTCAAGGCACTTGTTTACAAGCTCGCTTTCTGGAAAATACTTTTTGTTGGTACAGGCTACAAAATGCATACCCATTTTAGCACAACCAACCATTAAAGAATTACCCATATTGTAGCGTGCATCACCCATATAAACAAGCTTTTTACCCTTTAACTCGCCAAAATGCTCGCGAATGGTTAAAAAGTCGGCAAGAATTTGTGTTGGGTGAAATTCGTTTGTAAGTCCGTTCCAAACAGGAACACCTGCGTACTTGGCTAATTCCTCAACAATATCTTGACCAAATCCGCGGTACTCGATACCGTCATACATACGGCCTAAAACACGCGCTGTATCGGCAATGCTTTCTTTTTTGCCTATTTGTGAGCCTGTGGGGTCAAGATAAGTCGGGTGCATACCAAGGTCAGCAGCCGCTACCTCAAAGGCGCAACGGGTACGTGTGCTTGTCTTTTCAAAAATAAGGGCTATATTTTTGCCCTCATAATACTTGTGTGGTGTACCGCATTTCTTTTTTTCTTTTAAATCTGCGGCAAGGTCTAAAAGACCGTTTATTTCTTCACTTGTAAAATCAAGCAGCTTTAAAAAACTTTTTCCTTTTAAATCCATTATTTTGAAACCTCTTTAATTACATCTATAGCTTTTTTTAATTCATCAAACGGAATGTTAAGCGCAGGAAGTAATCTTACCTTATCCTTTGCGGTAAGGCATAAAACTCCCTTTTCCATAGCGGCCTTTACTACCTCTGCGGCGCCTTTAACTGTTTTAATGCCTATCATAAGTCCCATACCGCTAACCGACTCAATACCATCGGCATTTTTTAGTGATTCAAAAACATACTCGCTCTTTTTTGAAACCTCGGTAAGAAGTGTGCTATCAATACGATTTATAACGTTTAATGCTCCTGCGGCACATACTGGGTTACCGCCATAGGTTGAGCCGTGATCACCAAAGCCTAAAACGTTTTCTACCCTCTCGCCCATAATAGCCGCGCCTATAGGTAAACCGCCGCCAAGACCTTTGGCAGTAGTCACAACGTCGGGGGTTATCCCATAGTTCATATAACCATAGAACTTACCCGTTCTACCGTTACCTGTTTGAACCTCGTCAACAATAATAAGGAAATTCTTTTCCTTTGAAAGTTCAGCTATAGCCTTTACAAATTCAGGTTCAAGCGCTATTACGCCACCCTCGCCCTGAACACACTCAAACATAACGGCGGCAACGTTGTTCTCATCGACTGTCTTTTTAAGCGCTTCTATATCATTGGCAGGAGTATGAACAAAGCCTGTTGTCAATGGCTGAAACAACTTATGAAAATGGTCTTGACCTGTTGCGGCAAGTGTTGTAAGTGTTCTGCCGTGAAAACTGTTACATAAAGTTACGATTGTATAGCAATCTTCACCTTTATTTTCAGCCGCCCATTTTCGCGCTACCTTTATGGCGCACTCGTTAGCCTCGGCGCCCGAATTTGAAAAGAAGACTTTTTTAAGACCTGTTTTTTCGCAAAGTGCTTTTGCAAGCATTGCACCGGGCTCGGTATAGTAAAGATTAGACATATGTTGTAATTTTGTAGCCTGTTCACTTACCGCATTCGCCCACTGCTCATCTGCAATACCAAAAGCAGTAACGCCAATACCCGAACCCATATCTATATATTCTTTGCCGTTTTTGTCATAAACCTTTGAGCCTTTACCATTTACAAGCTCAATAAGAAAACGGTTATACGTATTAGCAACGTATTGTTTATCTGTAGAAATAATATCAATCATTACTTAAATGCTTCCTTTAGTTATTGCTTACCATTGTACCGGCACCCTCGTCGGTAAGAAGTTCCATCAAGATAGAGTGCGGTACACGTCCATCCATAATAACAACGTTTTTTACCCCCTTGTGAATTGCCTCGATACAGCAATCCACCTTAGGTATCATACCGCCCGAAATTATTCCTTCACCCTTAAGTTCTTCAATTTCATCAATAGTAAGGTGTGGAATAATTGTGCTTGGATCGTCCTTATCACGCAAAATTCCATCAATATCGGTCATCATAATAAGACGTTGAGCACCCAACGCTCCCGCTATGAATGCTGCCGCTGTATCACCATTAATATTATAAGCATTACCCTGTTTATCGCAACCGATGGTTGATATAACGGGGATATAGCCTTTTTCAAGCAGGTCAAGTACAGGTGTTATATGTACTTTGGTAATTTTACCAACGTAGCCGAGTCTTTCATCCTTGATTTCGGACTCAATAAGTCTGCCGTCCATACCCGAAATACCCATAGCCTTGCCACCCTTCATTTCAAGAAGGTTAACAAGTGTTTTATTAACCTTGCCTGCAAGCACCATTTGTACAATATCAACCGTTTCTTTATCAGTAACGCGAAGTCCGTCAACAAACTCGGCCTTTTTGCCAAGCTTATTCATAAGCTCGTTAATTTCAGGACCACCGCCATGAACGAGTACAACCTTAACACCGATAAGCCACAAAAGAACAATATCTTCCATAACCTGTTGTTTAAGCTGCTCATTTATCATTGCGTTGCCACCATATTTAATAACAACTATTTTATTTGTGTGCTTTTTTATGTAGGGTAATGCCTGAGTTAACACCTCGGCGCGCTCAGCATTTGAAAAATGGTTGTCCATAATTTTCTCCTTAGGTTCTGTAATCTCCATTAATTTTTACATAATCATAAGTGAGGTCACAACCCCATGCTGTAGAATTAAATTCGCCGTCATTAAGCTTGACATCAATAATGATTTCTTTTTCGAGCAGGATTTCTTTTGCATTTTCTTCGCTAAAATTAACACCTGCGCCGTTCTTGCAAACAAGAATTTCGCCCTTGTTTGATATAAACGAAACATCTATTTTTGTAACATCTACATCTGCGCCACTGTAACCGATTGCGCAAAGCACTCTACCCCAGTTGGCATCAGCACCAAACATAGCAGCTTTTAAAAGACTTGAACATATAACACTCTTTGCAACGGTTTTAGAAATCTCTAATGTCTTACCACCGCTTACCTTACATTCAAGCAGCTTTGTAGCACCTTCACCGTCACCCGCAATAATACGGCAGAGATTAACCGTTACAGTATTTAGTGCCTTCATAAATGTGTTAAAATCTTCACATTCGGCTGTAATTTCGCTATTTTTTGCCATACCGTTTGCAAGAACTGTAACCATATCGTTTGTAGAAGTGTCACCATCAATACTTAACATATTAAATGTATTAGCAATATCACCCGAAAGAGCTTTTTGCAGCATTTGTGATGAAATAGCCACATCGGTTGTTATAAACACAAGCATAGTTGCCATATTGGGATGAATCATACCGCTACCCTTTGCAATACCGCCCATACGGCATACCTTACCGCCTACAGTAAACTCAACGGCTATTTGCTTGTCTATGGTATCAGTAGTCATTATAGCCTCAGCGGCATCTTGACTACCATTTTCGCTTAAACTTTTAGCGAGAATCGGAATACCCTCGGCTATTGGAGTAATATCAAGCGGCTGACCGATAACACCCGTTGATGCTACGACAACATCATTAGAATTGATATTAGTTTCTTTTGCAACAAGCTCGCTCATTTGCTCGGCAATTTCAATACCGTTTGCATTACAAGTGTTTGCATTACCGCTGTTACAAATAACGGCCTGAGCTTTACCATCAGCAATATGGTTTTTTGTAACTGTAAGCGGCGCACCTTTTACAAGGTTAGTAGTATAAACTGCAGCCGCATTACACAAGGTATTGCTTACAATAAGAGCTAAATCCTTTTTTGTTTTGTTTTTTCTAATACCACAGTGCACACCGCTCGCCTTAAAACCGCTTGCCGCGCATACACCGCCGTTTATTAACTTAATATCCATTGTTCCTCCGTTAGTAAATAAGACCTGTGGTTTCATCTACACCCATAAGTATATTCATATTTTGAATTGCGGCACCCGATGCACCTTTACCAAGGTTATCATAGCGCGCAGTAAGAATTATTCTGTCCTCATTACCAAATACACATAGTTGCATATCATCTTTACCTGAAAATGCCGCTGCAGATAAAAATCCGCTTTCGTCTGCCAAATCATCAAAATGAACAAGTTTTCCTATGTAGTAATTTTTGTATATTGCTTTAATATCATCGATGTTTGCCTTAATGTCATGCTTAAACAGTGTTACAGTAACCTCCATACCGCTGTAAAAATCGGCAACAATTGGGCAAAAAGCAGGCGCAACATCAACACCTGATATAGCCTGCATTTCTTTTAAATGCTTGTGCTGTTGTGTAAGGCCATACTGCCGAGGTGCCTTTAGCAATAATGATTTGTCATTACTTTCATAATCAGCAATCATCTTTTTGCCACCGCCTGAGTAACCCGTCAAAGAAAAACAACTTAAAGCTGTATCGGTATTCAAGATACCTGCTTCAATAAGCGGTTTAACAAGAGCTATAAATCCACTTGCGTGACAACCCGGATTAGCAATGCGTTTTGAATTTAATATTGCCTCTCGATTGCCCGTAAGCTCGGGAAAACCATACACCCAATCATCATTTGTACGATGTGCAGTTGATGTGTCAATAATGGCAGTTTTATCATTTTTTATAAAGGTTACAGCCTGACGAGCCGCATCATCGGGCAAACACAAAAATACAATATCTGCCGAGTTTATAGCCTTTGCGCGTGCATTATCATCCTTACGCAATTCATCAGGTAAAACTATCAATGAGATATCGTCTCTTACGTTTAATCTATCATATATGCGAAGGCCTGTTGTACCTGCGCTTCCGTCAATAAAAATGTTAGTCATACTTAATCTATAATACACTTAACTGCCCGACCGTAAAGCCGGGCAGAATTATCCTCTTGTTATTTCTTGCCATCAACCATAGCCTGAACCTTAATTGGTAAGCCATATAGATTGATAAAGCCTGCTGAATCTTTTTGATCATAGTCACTTTCACCAAAGGTTGCGATTTCCTCGCTGTAAAGTGAATAATCACTCCAAATACCTGCTTTAATAATGTTACCCTTATAAAGCTTTAGTTTTACAGTACCACTAACCTTTTCTTGTGTTTTGTCAACAAAAGCCGCAAGCGCCTCGCGAAGAGGTGTAAACCACTGACCGTTATATACAAGCTCTGCATATGTAATGGCAAGTCTTTGTTTTTCATGAAGGGTCATCTTGTCAAGGCAGATGCTTTCAAGTGCCTCGTGAGCGCGGTAAAGAATTGTACCGCCTGGGGTTTCATAAACACCACGACACTTCATACCAACAAGACGGTTTTCAACAATATCAATTAT
Source organism: Clostridia bacterium (assembly GCA_017437005.1). Lineage (GTDB taxonomy): Bacteria > Bacillota > Clostridia > Oscillospirales > Acutalibacteraceae > UBA737. Next base: position 15,428 of record JAFSBZ010000003.1, read on the forward strand.
ACCGATACCGTTTTTGCCGCCGAGCTCATTAAGCTTTAAGATAATATTTTTAGCACTCATTTTTTCACCGTCAATTGCAACAGGAATACCCTGCTCAAAATCAAGTGTTACGTAGGTAGGTTCATCGGGAGCCATTGCAGGTGAAACGCCCATTTCAAGAAAACCTGGCTTGTCGTACATAGGCTCGTTGCCTGTATCCTCAAGATCCATACCTTCGTGTGATAAGTGCCAAAGGTTTTTATCCTTTGAATAATTGGTTTCTCTGTTTATCTTTAGAGGAATGTTATGTGCTTCGGCATATTCGATCTCTTCCTCACGAGATTTAATATCCCACTCACGCCACGGAGCAATAATAGGCATATTAGGAGCAAAATGTTTAATTGTAAGCTCAAAACGCACCTGATCATTACCCTTACCTGTACATCCGTGACAAATAGCGTCAGCGCCTTCTTTGATAGCAATATCAACAAGTCCCTTTGCAATGCAAGGACGCGCATGGCTTGTACCAAGAAGATAATCCTCGTAAATTGCACCCGCTTTTACGCAAGGAATTATGTAGTCGTCAACATATTCTTCGGTAAGATCAAGAACGTAAAGCTTTGATGCACCTGTTTTAATTGCCTTTTCCTCAAGACCATCAAGCTCATCCGCCTGACCTACGTTACCCGATACTGCAATAACCTCGCAGTTGTTATAATTTTCTTTAAGCCAAGGAATTATTATTGATGTATCAAGGCCGCCTGAGTAAGCAAGCACTACCTTTTTAATATCTTTTTTATCCATTGTTTTAGTCTCCTTTTTGACATAAATTCATTTAATATGCAGCCATTATATGCCTGTTTAATAACTTTGTCAAGTATTTTTTGAATAAATATTCAGAAAATTTTATTTTATGCAAATTTGATTGCATAAAGTTCATAAAATGTCGCAAATATTCATTATTTTGCTAATTGTATATGTTGATTTATATGTACCTGCGCAACCATTTGGGTTAAGCCAACAGGTATCTACACCAAAATTAATGCCGCCCAATATATCAGATGACATTGAATCACCGATTACAAGTATTTTTGATTTATCTTTTTCGGGAGTATTTTTCATAACATATTCAAAATATTCGACCTCAGGCTTTTGATGCTTTGCATCCTCGGAAACAAAAATATAATCAAAATACCGTTTTATACTACAATTGTCAATTCGTCGGTATTGTGTACGCGACATACCGTTGGTTGTAATACAAATGGTATAGCCTTTTGATTTAAGATATTCAAGCGCTTTATCGGCGCCATCAATCAAATCATAGCCTTCTGATAAAAAGTCAAAATAATCTTCAGCCATTTTATAAGCATCACCCTCAAGCTTATAAAAGTCGAGGTATTCTTTGAATCTTCCTGAGTATATTTGTTGCTTTTCTATTTCGCCCTTTTCAAAGCGTTGCCACCAGGTATGATTAATTGCAGAATATTTAGCAATTTTTTCATCGCTTATAGGTAAATTATGAAGCGCAAAAAGCTTTCGTATCGCTTTGTATTCGGCGGCCGAAAAATCAAGTAATGTATTATCTAAATCAAAATAAAGTGTTGTGTATTTTTTCATCAAAGCAACCCCATAGTGTATGCAATAATATTTGGTAACTCATTTATTGCAAAATAAGCTATAACCGCGGCAAAAAAGTTAACCCCACCCTTTTTAATAAATGATTGTTCAATATCGTCGCTGTTGCTTTTTATTTCACATATACTGGAAATTACACGGTTTTTGTAAATATAATCGGCAAATATTGCAAAAAACAAAGACAAGGCTAAATTTAAGAAACTGCTTAATGATGCTAAATATATAACATTTTCACCAACAAGTGAAATATTATCCATAACAATTGAAGCAATTTCATAACTGTTTTTTGCAGCTGAAAGATCTAATTGATTAGCAGCCGCAGCAAAAGGAACGGTTAACATTGAAAGCGCGATTTGAATAGCGCCTATGATACCGCCAAGAAGATACATTTTTCGTGAAAACAACCATCCGCACGGTGTAAGAAATGCAAGCCAATTCCATGAAGTTTTTTTACCGTTTTTAAACTTTAAAAACTTTGGTATATAACGATGAGAATTAGATGAAACAAATTTTTTTGCTTCTTCTGCAGTAACACCGCTACCTAAATCGGTTTTTGGCGGTACACCTCCCATTAAATCAATACTTACAATGTGACCACCAATGCGACCGCCCATTTTTGAAATATTGGGCGCATTGCAAGCAGGACAGGATGTGTTATCGGAATTATATCTTTCACCACACACAGCGCAGGTTGTTGTAGCTTCTTCAAAAGATTCATTAATTTGTTCGGTGTTATTTTCAGGCTTTTTATATTGATTTTCTGTTCCGTGAAAATCACGTAAACCGCAGTGACCTAATGAATTGTAACATTCACGGTGATGCGGTGCGCCACACTCGGGGCAATATACTACATCGTCTTCGGGGAAAAGATACGCCGAGCATACGGAGCATTTTTCTTCATTAATTTCAAGGCTCATACTGTCACCCCCGTATGTTCATCGATTGTTTTAAGAATAAGGTCAAAGTAATCTTTTCCGTAATTATGAAAATTTCCGTTTTCGATCATATCAACAAATTCCTCACGAGTTATCCATTGCGCCTCAGCTACCTCGTCTTTTTGGAGGCGAAGCTTTTCGCTTGGAATATCAGTTGTAATAAACCATATATCGAGTAAAGAATTTCTTCTTTTAATGCGCGCAATCTTTTTAAGATTGTGCTTATTAGAAGGAATACCAAGTTCTTCATACAATTCACGATTTGCTGCTGTGTATGAATCCTCGCCCGATATAGCAGCACCACCTGTTGCCGCCCATTCGCCGGGCATAAGTTTTTTGTTTTCCGAACGACGTTGAATAAGAATATCCCCGCGTGAAGACAGCACCCATATATGCACTACCAGATGATATTCACCCGGCTTCATATTGCACTTGCCACGCAAAGTTGTTTTACCAACAAATTCACCGTCGGCATTTAAAATGTCCCACTTCTCCATATTTTCTCCACTATTTCGTTGCGACTTTTATATATGTGGTCTTGCGGTACAAAACCCCTTACCATAGATAACGGATAGATATTTGTAAATCTACCAACTATTGTGCCCGGATTTAAAACTGTTCCGCAACCAACCTCAACATTATCTCCCAAAATCGCGCCGAATTTTTTTAAATTTGTATTATACCTTTCTTTCCCTATCATGATAGATACATTTGTTTTGTCAGACTTTACATTTGATGTTATTGCTCCGGCACCAAGGTGTGATTTATATCCGAGTATACTATCCCCTACGTAGTTGTAATGCGGAACCTGTACCTTATCAAACAAAATGACGTTTTTAAGCTCGGTAGAATTACCTACTACTGCGCCTTTACCGACAATTACGCTACCGCGAATAAAAGCACAATGTCGAATCTCAGCATCCTCGTCAATAATACACGGACCGGTAATATGCGCGCTTTTGGCAACTTTAGCGGTTTTAGCAATAAATACACCGTCGCCTAAATCATCGAATTTTTCCGCATCAAGCGTAAGGCTCAAACGAATTATAAAATCTTTGATTTCGGGTAACGCATCAAAAGCGTATTTCTTACCTTCAAAAATGTCGCTTGCAATTGTGTATTGAGTGTCTAAAAGGTTTGCAATTTCAAGTCTTGTCATAACAAATCTATCCTTCTTATACTAAAATTTCTTCATTATATAGTATAATACGGATAATTTAATCTATTATAACAGTTATTAAAAGATTTTTCAACAACAAATCTAATTAAATTTTGTTAATTTTGCTAATAGATATTACAATATTGTTGTTTTACTATTCACGAAATATATGGTAAAATAACGAATAGTAAAAGGAGGTTTTTTTATGAAAAGGTACACAGCGATATTTCTTGTTTTATCATTAGTTTTTTGCACTATATTTGCTACCGGTTGCGAAAAAAGCAAATCAGACACCCAAAGTAGTCCTTCCTTCGTTGCACATACCGAATCAGAAAACGAATCTTTTTTAGGTGATTTAGTCGAAAATAAATATAAAATTATTACAAATTATTATGGTCTAACAATGAAAGACGTCATTGAAATATGGGGTTCAGATTATGAAATAAACGACTATTTATTAGATGATACCTTTGCGGGGATTTACTATAATAATGACCGTTGTCCTTTTGTGTTTTTCTATAAATCGAATACCAATTTTGCCCCAACAACATGTGACCTTTCTGCAAAAATCACAAGCATACAGGTGAAAAATTTCAACATTGCCGATACTTTTTTAACAGAAAATATACCTGTAACTATATCATACGATGAACTTTCTACTAAATTTGATGGTAGCTATTATACCGATGAGGAATATACCGGAAATACTTTTAAGTGCACATCAATCGAAAACGTTGATGTTTTTTGGTTTACTTGGCACTATGATACCAACGTTCCTACGCGACTATTATTGCATTTCGACAATGCGACAGATAAAAATTTTAACACTAATACCAATACTTCTAATCCGACACAAAACACAAGTAGCGTAGAATCAAAAGAAAACACAAGCAGCACCGAATCCAAAAATGAAGCACTACAAAACACAAGACCGGAAACAGAAATTTTTGCTGATATTTTTAGAACAGATTATGTTTATATGCAAGATCGATACTGTTCAGATGGTAGATACATTTATACCTTTGGTGGATCAAAGGAATTTATAGCATATGACACACAAACAAATACATACGAAACATACATTCTCGAACTTGATAAAAAGAAATATCCCACCCACACCGCTAAAAACTTTAAAATTTATAATGGTTATGTTACAGTGTTACTTGAGGTGGGTGGTATTTACCCAAGCGGACTTTTAATTTACAAAATAGATACTAAAGAAATTAAAATTATTGACGACATGGTCACCGTAGACACTGCCATTGTATTTGGAGACTATATTTACACAAAAATCGGTGATCAACAAGCCCCTTGGTGTTCGATTCAACGTTCACCTATCGACACAACCGATAGAAAATGGGAAACTATTATTCCAGAAATGTATAATGAATACATCGTATGCGGAAACTATCTCTTTGGTAACCTTATGAGTACAAATCAAATGTTTCGCCTTGACTTATATGATGGTAGTATTACGAATTACAATAACGATGTTTTAGTTCAAAACGTTGGATTTTTACAAAATGATAATTGGTTTAATACAAATAGGGGCATTTTTGACGTTAATGCTAACTGCATAAAGTACGAAAACAATTATTATATATACGGTGATACCGGTGTTACTTTCAAAAGTGGTCCATATTTTGACGTTATAGAGATAGAATTTTTAAATTTTAAAACTAATGAAAAAATCACAAAATCTTATACAATCCCTGAAGGCTTTTCTCTGACTCCACAATCAAAATATATTGCTATTAAAGGTTGTACCTATAATGGAATTTACCAATATAACGTATTTGTAAAATTCAAACAAGAAAATGGGGCTATCGCTTTTGAAACAATTAAAGGAGCATATTCTTTTTCTGGACTTCATAATGCTGAATACCGATATGGTTGCTTATTTGTATTAAACGACTACATTTATTTTGTAAACAGTTTTATTAAAAAAGCTCCGCTAAATAATATAAGCAACGCAACATCGTTATTAAAAAATTAAATTCAACAAAATAAGCACCTCGAGATGTTGAGGTGCTTGTTTTAATTCTAAAATTTATTAAATTAAATTGTTGCATTTTTTAAAAAAATATTATATAATCTAAAAAGCCTGTATATTTGGTCGTGCGAATGGGCGGGTCCTATACGGCGGAAGGCTGTGAACCATGTCAGGCGGGGAACCGAGCAGCATTAAGCAGTTTTTTCCGTGCGAATAGTAAATCGGTTCATTCGTACGACCAAGCATACAGGTAAAATTATATTTTGGGGTGAATTTATGGCTTATCAGGCGTTATATCGTAAATATCGACCTGCCACCTTTAGCGATGTTGTCGGTCAGGATCATATTACACAAACACTCAAAAACGAGCTTGACTCCGGCAAGGTAGTACATGCATACCTTTTTACAGGAACTCGCGGTACGGGTAAAACAACCTGCGCCAAAATTCTTTCAAAAGCTGTAAACTGCCTGTCCCCTGTAAATGGTGATCCTTGCGGTGAATGTGAAATTTGCCGTATGATAGCGCAAGACGAGGCAACAGACATTGTTGAAATGGACGCAGCGTCAAACAATGGCGTTGACGATATACGTGAGCTTCGTGAACAGGTTAATTTTTCTCCTGCCGCTTGCAAATATCGTGTTTATATAATCGACGAGGTTCATATGCTTTCGGGCGCCGCATTTAATGCGCTTCTTAAAACGCTTGAAGAACCACCCGAGCACGTTGTATTCATTCTTGCTACTACCGAGGTTCATAAGCTACCCGCTACCATACTTTCACGTTGTCAGCGATTTGATTTTCGCCGTATCGACAGCGGTGAAATTGTTAGCAGGCTAAAATATGTAGCTCAAAACGAAAATCTTACACTTACCGATGATGCGGCAACACTTATTGCATCTGCTGCAGACGGTGGTATGCGTGACGCGTTATCTATTCTTGATCTTTGCGCATCACACAATAGCGAAATAACCGAGGATACAGTTGCTAATGTCTGCTCAATGGCCGGCAATGAATATTTAATAAAAATGGCTGATCTTATTAAAAATCAGCAAACCGAAAACGCTTTGTTGCTTATTGATCAGTTGCACAATTCTTCGGTTGATATGCTACGGCTATTATCCGAGCTTACATCTCATTTCCGCGATCTTATGATCGTAAAGCTTGTAAAGGGTGAAAAAAAGCCGATAGTATGTTCAAGCAGTAAGCTTCGCGCATTAGAACAACAAGCGCAAAATTTTGATATACGAGAAATAATGGCAATTTTAACGGTTTTACAATCCACATCTGCCGCGATGCAAAGCGGTAACCGTCGTTGCGAAATGGAAATGTGTATCATTCGCCTTTGCAATCCAAAAATTAGGCAAGATCTTGATTCTCTTGAAAGAAGAATTGCAATTCTCGAAAGCAATCCCACGGTTGTTAAGCTAAATGAGCAACCACAAAATTACAACGCTAAATCGGTTGCCCAAAACGATGACGACGATGATGAAGTACCGTTACCTCAAGAAAACGAGCAACCCGCTCCGTTAGATGATGAAGACACCATGTCACTTGATAATGCTGAACCGTTACCTGCAACGAGCGATGTAACACCCGTAACACAGTGGAGTGAGATTGTTGCAGTTTTACGTCAAACCTGCCCACTTATTGCAGGTGTATTGCAGGATTCGTCCGCGTATATTGAAGGCGATAGATTGCTAATTGATACCGATAATTCACAGTTTAAAGAGCTTGTAAACTCTAAAAACAGTGTTTACCGCGATTCTATCAGAAAAGCGGCACAATCAATACTTGGCAAGGTTTATAAATTAGGTCCGTATCACAAAAAAGATGTTAAAACTGATACAACCGATCCTTTACAAGACCTTGCACAAAAATTAAAACAACTTGAAAACAATTAATTTATAGGAGAAATATATATGAAAGTACGTATTCCAAATTCCGGTGGTCCGGGTAATATGAACCAAATGCTTAAACAAGCACAAAAAATGCAAGAGGATATGGCTACCTTACAAGCCGATCTTGAAGCGCGCGAATACACCGCAACATCAGGCGGCGGTGCGGTAAGTGTTGTTGTTGATGGCAAGCATCTTATTAAATCAATCAAAATTAATCCAGATATTATTGATCCCGATGATGCTGAAATGATTGAAGATTTAGTTACTGTTGCTGTTAACGAAGCAATTAGCAATGCAATTGCTACAGCTGAAAACGAAATGGGCGAAATTACAGGCGGACTAAACCTCCCCGGTATGTTTTAATTATGAACTATAACATTGTACCTCTTACCGAGCTTGTTAATCAGTTTGCGCGTTTGCCCGGTATTGGCAAAAAAACCGCTCAACGATTGGCATACAGCATATTAGAGCAACCACCCGAGCGCGCAAAGCAATTCGCCGAGGCGCTTATAAATGCGCGTGAAAAAATTCATTTTTGCAAGATTTGTCAATCGCTTACCGATTTAGACGTTTGTCAGATTTGTTCAAGCGAAACCCGTGACAAAAGTGTAATTTGCGTTGTTGAGGACCCGCGTGATATTATGGCATTTGAGCGCACACGTGAATTTGGTGGTGTATACCACGTTCTTCACGGTGTTATATCTCCGCTTGACAATGTTGGTCCCGATAAGCTACGCATAAAAGAACTTATGGAGCGACTTCGTGATGATACCGTCAAAGAAATCATAATGGCAACTAACCCTACGGTAGACGGCGAAGCAACAGCAAGCTATATATCGCGTCTTGTAAAGCCAATGGGCATTAAAGTAACGCGTTTGGCTTACGGCATACCTGTTGGCGGTGATTTAGAATATGCCGACGAATACACACTCGCCCGCGCACTCGAGGGCAGAAACGAGATTTAATTTATGGAACAAAGTAAAATAGATAGAATTAACGAGCTTGCTCGCAAGCAAAAAAGCGAGGGCCTTACCGACGAAGAAAAGCAGGAACAAGCCGCCCTTCGTCGTGAGTATATTGAGAGCTACAAGCGAAGCCTTATGTCACAGCTTGACAATATGTATATTGTAGAACCCGACGGTACTAAAAAGAAAGTGACTCCAAAACAATGAAAATACTCATAGCCGATTGCTCTACCCTTACACAAAATAATGATTTAGATATCACCGTATTTCAAGAGTACGGTGATGTTGTTTATAATCCAAACATTTCACACGATGATTTGCTTGCAACAGCGCACGAATACGATATAATTTTGTGTAACAAAACTATTATCGACCGTGAGGTTATTAAAAAAGCAAAAAAACTTAAATATATAGGACTTTTTGCCACGGGCTATAATAATATTGATATTGACTTTGCAACAAAGCACGGCATTACCGTATGCAATGCGGGCAGTTATTCTACAAGCGCTGTAGCGCAACAAGTATTTGCTTATATACTTAATCATTACAATGCCATTAATCAATATAACACCTTTGTACAAAACGGCGGTTGGCAACAAACAGCTACTTTTTCGGTGCTGTGCTTCCCTACCGACGAGCTAAAGGATAAAACTATTGGTATTATAGGCTATGGCAGTATAGGAAAACGCGTTGCCGAAATAGCACTCAGCTTTGAAATGAATGTTTTGGTGTATACAAGAACACCAAAAGATGATGCTCGTGTAAAATTTGTATCTCTTGACGAACTGCTTGCAAAAAGTGATATTGTAACCGTGCATTGCCCACTCAACGACCAAAGCCGTGAAATGTTTAATAACGAAACATTTGCTAAAATGAAAGATAACGCCTACTTTATTAATACATCGCGCGGCGGAGTTGTAAATGAACCCGACCTTGCCTATGCCTTAAAATCGGGCAAGCTTGTGGGCGCGGCGATTGACGTTTTAACACAAGAGCCAATGAGTAAAACCTGTGTTTTAAAGAATATACCAAATCTTGTAATTACCCCACACACCGCTTGGGCGCCGCTGGCTACAAGACAACGACTACTTGGCATCGTTGAAGATAATATAAAAGCGTTTTTAAATGGAAAACCCAAAAATAAAGTAAACTAAAAAAATTCACTCGTTATTAATATAACGGGTGAATTTTATTTTAAGTTATATCTAATCTGTGGTAACTGCGGACCGTCAAGGATGCCGGTCCCTACATTATAAACATTAATTTTTGTAAACAATAATATTTGTCATTGCGAGCGGCGGTAGCTGTGTGGCAATCCGCTCTCTCCACCAGTCATTTTTATAATGATTGTTGAATGTGAAAATATGGAATATTTCCACAAGGGGCCGATTTATCGGCCCCTTAAAGAACCGAATTACTTAAATTCGGTTCTTTTGCAACATCATTGATAATGGTTATGATCAAGTTTTCTTTGAAAACTTGTTGCCAAATCAAAGATTTGGCGTGGAAATAGCAAAATTTAGCTATTTCCACCTTCAATAACCATTATAAAATGACAGCCCCCTCGTCAGAGGGGGCCTTGACCATATCAAGATAAATTTTTATAGCACAAGCGCTGCCGCGATACCAAAGTAAATAAGTAGTGATACGGCATCAAGTATTGTAGTAACAAGTGGGCTTGCCATTACGGCAGGGTCAAGCCCGATCTTTTTTGCAATAATGGGCAAAGCCGCGCCAAGCATTTTTGCAACAATAATTACAAAAATAAGTGTTAAGCATATTGTTGCCATTTCTACAAGCTCGGCTCCTGTGTCAAAGGTGTGCAACCACAAAAAGTCAACAAGATAAAGCTTTATAAAGTTAATAACACCTAAAACCACACCAATAATTACGGCTACACGCAGTTCTTTCCATATAACGCGCATAATGTCTTTAAACTCGATATCACCCAAAGACAGCGCACGTATTACCGAAACCGAGGTTTGACTACCCGCATTACCACCTGTACCCATAAGCATAGGTATAAAGGCTACAAGCGCTATACATTGGGCAAGTCGCGCTTCAAAGCTTGAAATTATGGCACCCGTAAAGGTGGCAGAAATCATAAGAAACAAAAGCCACGGTATGCGGGATTTAAATGTTTCAAAAACACCTGTTTTAAGGTATGTTTTTTCACTTGGCAAAATCGCCGCCATAAGTTCAATATCTTCGGATGCCGCTTCCTGAATAACGTCGATAGCGTCGTCAACGGTAACAATACCAACAAGCCTTCCCTCGCTGTCAACAACGGGAAGTGCTAACATATCGTATCGTTCAAACATTGCGGCAACGTCTTCCTTATTATCAAGGGTGTGCGCCGATACAACGTTTTCATCCATTATATCGCCGATAATCTCGTCCTTGCCGCTAAGCAACAAATCACGAAGCGATATAGTACCAAATAATTTACGACGGCTACCTATAACGTAACAGGTATAAATCGTTTCGGTATCAAAACCGATTTTTCTAATACGGTCAAATGCTTCATCAACCGTCATTGTACGTTTAAGGTCAATATACTCGGTAGTCATAATACTACCGGCGCTATCGTCGGGGTACGCAAGCAATTGATTTATTTGTCGGCGGGTGTTGGCATCGGTATTTTTTAAAATACGTTTTGCCACAGTTGCAGGCATTTCCTCAACAATATCTGCCGCATCATCCATAAAAAGCTCGTCCAAAACTTCACGAAGCTCGCTATCGCTAAACGAGTTTACAAGAATTTCTTGTTTGTCGCTGTCAAATTCTACAAAAACCTCGGCGGCAAGCTCCTTTGGTAATATGCGAAATAATACGGGAATGTCTTTATCGGTTGCTTGCTCAAAAATTTCGGCAATATCGGCAGGCTGCATTTCGGATAGCAACTGCTTAAGTTGCACAAATCTTTTGTTTTTGATAAGTTCAAAAACATCTTCTTCTAATTCATTGATCCATTCTTCCATAATGCAACCTCCTTATTAAGAGATAAAACCCTATCTTTTAAGACAGGGTTTTAAATATTGTAATCAAAATTTATAAAATTATGCCTTGCCTACTGAACCAAAAAGCTCCATCTTTTCTTTAACAGTAGCTTTAATTGCTTCAAAGCCAGGAGCCAAAAGCTTACGTGGGTCAAAGCCTTTACCCTGAAGGTCCTTACCCTCTTCAATATATTTACGGGTAGCTTCAGCAAAGCTAAGCTGACATTCTGTGTTAACGTTAATCTTTGAAACACCAAGTGAAATAGCCTTTTGAATCATATCAGCAGGAATGCCTGTACCACCGTGAAGAACAAGTGGCATATCGCCTGTAAGCTGCTGGATAGCATCAAGTGTATCAAAGCTAAGGCCTGCCCAATTTTCAGGATATTTACCGTGAATATTACCAATACCTGCAGCAAGCATTGTAACGCCCAAGTCAGCAATCATTTTGCACTCGTTAGGATCAGCACATTCGCCTGCGCCAACAACACCGTCTTCTTCACCGCCAATAGAACCAACCTCGGCCTCAAGTGAAAGACCAAGCTCGTTACAAATACCAACAAGTTCTTTTGTTTTTTCGATATTTTCTTCGATTGGATAATGTGAGCCGTCAAACATTACAGATGAAAAACCTGCTGCAATGCACTTTTTAGCGCCTTCGTAGCTACCGTGGTCAAGGTGAAGAGCAACCGGTACTGTAATACCAAGCTCATCAATCATAGCTTTAACCATATCTGCAACGGTTTTGTAACCGCACATATATTTACCTGCGCCTTCTGACACACCTAAAATAACAGGTGAATTTTGTTCCTGCGCGGTAAGAAGAATAGCCTTGGTCCATTCAAGGTTATTGATATTAAACTGACCTACGGCATATTTGCCTGCCTTTGCTTTTGTAAGCATTTCTTTTGCTGATACTAACATTTTAATGTCCTCCGAATGTTAAAAAATTACCAATATATTTTATAATACTTATGTAATAAAATCAAGTATAAAAACAATAAATTTACGTTTTATTCAACATTTGTGTCTTCGGGCGGTAGCTCAAGTAGTTCGGGATTACGCAAATAAGCGCGCATTTTGCGAAATGCAAGCGCAAAATAACTACCCGATGCAATACGTTCGTCCATTGTAACACCTATAGGCATACATTTTTCAAACACGATTTCATCACCCTTGCGTTTAGGTACCTCACGTGTATTGCCCATTGCCATAAATACACTTGTTGTACCAAATTCGTAACAATGATGATATATATGATTAGTTCTTATTGAGGCAAGGTTTGTTATGCCAAGACTCATATGAAAAGGTGACGCGTCAATAATGCTTTTGGGCAAAAGACCGCGTTTATCAAGCCATTTAAAAATACCAACACCTATAGGTAAAATACCAGGAACACTTAAAAGAATTTTAATAAGCTTTTCGGTGCTGTTATTATCGGGAGCTTCACGATTTTCTTCGACATACTTATCAATAATATCGTTAACTTCAAATATTGTATTATTTTCGTTAAAGTACATTTTTGACATTGTACCGTGATCTACCTGTCCTGCTTTTAAAACGACCATACCAACCGCAATTTCGTTACGCTGATAAATTTTTCTATTAACAACAAAACGGTTAAGCTCAGGAAATTCTTTCATAGTGCGTATATATGCAGCAAGTACTACTGCCATATGGCTTATGTTTTTGCCCTGCTTACGCTTTTCGTTAAGATATTCTTTTATAGGTTCAATGGGAATATCTATGGTAATCATATTCATTGAGTCAACGCGTTTATCCATAATATAAGCCGCAACCGTATACATAGGATCGGCATTTTTAATACGTTTTCCATCTGCTCGCATTGTTCATCCACCTTTCATACTTACATATAATATCACATTTCGACAAAAAACACAACATTTTTTTAACAAACTATGAACAATGAGATTTTATAAAAACAGATATTCTTGACTTAATATTTTCGGTATCTACCAAAAAGCTAATTCCGTGGTCTGCTTCATCGACAAGACAAATATGTTTTTCACCGCGTGCCGCTTCATACGAAGTTTCGGTCATTTCGCAGGGTACAAACCCATCCTTTTTACCGTGAATAAAAAATATAGGTATATCAGATTCTGCCAATGCCTTTGTTGTGGTGGTTTCATAAAGACTAAATTTTCCAAAAAGCTTGCACATAAAATCAAGCATTGGTAAAATCGGCTCGGCATTTATTTTAAAAGCTTGTCGTGCAACTTTTTTTATAATGTCGGGTGGTGCAGTAAATCCGCAATCGGCAATTATTCCACATACATTTTTGGGTAAGTCAAGATTTGCCGCCATCATTACAGTAGAAGCACCCATAGATACACCGCTTAAAAAAATATTTTTAGGAGAATATTTTTGGTTAATATATTCGGTCCAGCTTAGTGCATCGCGGCGCTCTTTTATACCAAAGGTTATAAGCCTGCCTCCACTTTCACCATTTGCTCGCTGGTCAACAACAAGAACATTTAGTCCCAATTCAATATAAAATTTTACAGCGCACGCAAAATCAAATTTACCGTCGGAACGATAGCCGTGAAAAAGCAAAATTGTTGTGTCGGAATTATTGTTATTATAGTAACTTCCGGCAAGACTAATACCATCAAAGCTTTTAATGTATAATCTTTCGCATGGTAGTTTTTCAATATATTCGAGACTTTTATCAAATACGCTTTTATATTCGGCAAGTGGTCCTGTTTCAAAGCTGACAAGTCTAATATCACTGCGCATAAACGCAGTTTTAAACGCCCAATACAAAGCAAGACCGACTATTATTATAAATATTGCTATAATAACTGCAATCCAAATCATAAAATCACCTCTATGAATTATATAATACCACATTTTACACAAATAATAAACAATTATTTAAAGATATTCAATTGACACAAGATTTATTATATGATAAAATTTATTAAATAATGTCGAAAGGAGAATTTTAAAAGTGAATAATGTTTTTATATCTAATTCTCCTGCTACAACAAAGGAAATTGCCGCAGATTTAGCGGGCACTTTACAAGGTGGAGAGGTAATTGCCTTTTACGGAGATTTAGGTCAAGGCAAAACCTGTTTTGTAACAGGTCTTGCAGAGGGTCTTGGCTTTTCTGGTGAAGTATCCTCCCCCACTTTTGCAATAATTAATGAATATATCGGCGGAAGACTAAACCTTTATCATTTTGATATGTATAGGGTAAGCGGTTGGGACGATTTATATTCTACAGGCTATTTTGAATATATGGAATCGGGCGGTGTGCTTGCTGTTGAGTGGAGTGAAAATATAGAAGCCGCATTACCTGATGATACAATCAGAATAACCATAAAACGCATTGATGAAACAACACGCGAAATAACGATTGACCGAGGTAATGATGTATGAAAATTTTGAGCATAGAGTGTTCGGCAGGACCTGCCTCGTGTTCTATTATTGAAGACGGAAAAATCAAAGCAAGTGCTTTTACAAATGCGCGTCTTACGCACTCACAAACGCTTATGCCAATGATTGTGAATATGCTTGATAATTCGGCAACAAAGCTTTCTGATATAGACTGTATTGCTATTGCTGTAGGTCCAGGGTCGTTTACAGGGCTTCGTATAGGTATCAGCGCCGTAAAGGGACTTGCGGCACCAACAAACATTTCCTGCATACCTGTTTCAACACTTGCCGCTATGACAGAGCAATTTAAAGATCGCGATTGTATAGTATGCGCAGTTATGGATGCTCGTTGCAATCAGTTTTATAATGCGCTATTTGATATTTCTAATAACAATATCACAAGGCTTTGTGAGGACAGAGCGTTGCTTGGTGACGAGTTAAAGGACGAAATAAATAAATTACAAACCGAAAAACCAATAATCATTTGTGGTGACGGCGCCGATTTGTTTTATAAAAGTGTGTGTGATATTTCAAATGTTGTTCTCGCACCCGAGCATTTGAAATTTCAATCGGCAACAGGTGTTGGTGTGTTTGCTTTTAAAAACGCAGACAATACAATACCTTGTGAAAATTTATTACCTGTATATCTTCGCTTGCCACAGGCTGAGCGTGAACTAAAAGCAAAAACGGAGGCAAAAAAATGAAAATTGTAATTGGATGTGACCACGGCGGTTTTGAACACAAAAACGCTATAGCCGAACACCTAAAATTAAACGGACATGAGGTTGTTGACTGCGGTATATATGAAAACAAATCAGTCGACTACCCTGATATTGCGGTAAAGGTTTGCGAGCAAATTACAAATGGTAATTGCGAGCGCGGTATTTTGGTTTGTGGTACAGGTATTGGTATGTCACTTGCCGCAAATAAGGTTAAGGGAATTAGAGCCGCTTGCTGTAGCGAGCACTTTAGCGCAAAATATACACGTCTTCACAATGATTCTAATATACTTTGTCTTGGTGGACGTGTAATTGGCGTGGGTACTGCTATTGAGCTTGTAGATTTGTTTATTAACACCGAGTTTGAAGGCGGTAGACACCAAACCCGTGTAGAAAAGATAACGGCTATAGAAAACAAATAATGCAGAGGTTTTTAAAATGAAAGAAAACGTATTTGTAATGGATCATCCACTAATTCAGCATAAATTAACAATATTGCGCGATGAGCGCACAGGCACAAAGCAGTTTCGCGAGCTTGTAAGTGAAATTGCAATGCTGATGTGTTATGAATCAACTCGCGATTTACCACTTAAAGAGGTTACAACAAAAACACCTATGATGACCGCTAAAACCAAAGTGCTTGCTGGTAGAAAAATGGCTTTTGTGCCAATACTACGCGCTGGACTTGGTATGGTGGACGGAGTACTTAGCCTTATTCCATCAGCAAAGGTTGGTCACATTGGTATGTACCGTGACCCTGAAACACATCAACCAATCGACTACTATTGCAAATTACCTGCCGATTTAAACGAACGCGATGTATTTGTACTTGACCCAATGCTTGCAACGGGCGGTAGCGCAATCGACGCAGTAAGCCGTATAAAAGAATTTAATCCCAAAAGAATTAAGTTTATGTGTATAATTGCGGCACCCGAAGGCATTGAAGCATTTACAAAAGCCCACCCCGACGTACCTGTTTATTGTGCAGGACTTGATGATTGCTTAAACGATCACGCATATATACTCCCCGGTCTTGGCGATGCAGGAGATAGAATTTTTGGTACAAAATAAATTTAAAAGTCCTCCGGAAATGGAGGACTTTTCTCATTTAATATACGCTTCAAGTCGGTAAATTGGTTGTCCGAGTGATACAAATTTCTCCTCATACTCGGTCATAATATTACCTTCAAAATTACTGTTATGTAAATCAAGCGATACATTTTTAAGTGCAAAACCGTTTTGTGAAAATTCTTGCAAAGAAAATTCAAACAGCTTCATATTGTCGGTCTTTTGATGAATTTCGGCCGTAGGCTTCATAATACGCTTGTAAATTTCAAGAAAACCGTGATGTGTAAGGCGATGACACGCATATTTATTCTTTGGAAAAGGACAAGAAAAGTTAAGAAAAATTTGCTCAATGCTTTGAGGCTTGATATGCCTTTCAAGATATTCTGCAGTGCATTTTATAAATCTAACATTTTTAAGGTTCATTTTTTTAGCCAATTCACAAGCCGATACTATTACATTTGCTTCACGCTCAACTGCTATTAAATTAATTTCGGGGTGCGCAGCAGCAAACTCACATGCAAAACGGCCCTTACCGCAACCTACCTCTAAATAAAGCGGTTGGGATACGCCAAACCAATCATCAAAATCAATATAATCCTTATCATTTATAGCCGTTTTAAAGTTTTTATCTTCACTCACACTTGAATATAAATAGTCAGCTACATCATCTAAACGCTCTTTTAAATACTTCTTTTTCTTCATTCTCATAATTTATCACCAAATACAAATATAAGGGTCGATACGGGTATCGGCCCTTATAAAATTACTTATTTAAATTTTCAAGCTTTTCGACAGCTTTGTTAAGATAATCTTCACTAAAGCGCTCAATACAGCCATTATCTACCATTTGAGTAAGTGAAATATCAATTGGTAGCTTGCCAAGTAAATCTATATCAAGCTCTTTAGCAACATCATCACTTCCGCCGCCAAAAACGCTAAATTCCTTACCGCAATCGGGGCACTTAACATAGCTCATATTCTCTACAAGACCAAGAATATTTATATCCATCATCTTTGCCATATTATATGCTTTTTTAACAATTAAAGAAACAAGGTCTTGTGGAGACGTAACCATAACAATGCCATCAAGCGGAATTGTCTGGAACACAGTAAGTGGCACATCACCTGTACCGGGTGGGCAGTCAATAAACAAATAGTCAAGGTCACCCCATACAACATCTTGCCAAAACTGTTTTACGGCGCCTGCAATAACAGGACCGCGCCAAACAACAGGTGCATCGTGCTCTTTAAGAAGCATATTAACCGACATAATCTTTATGCCGCCTTTAGACTCGGCTGGTAAAATACCAAGCTCGTTTTGCATAGCGTTACCCATAATACCAAACGATTTAGGGATTGAAGGACCTGTTATATCGGCATCAAGTATACCAACCTTGTAACCTTTTTGACTCATAAGAGTAGCAAGCAAAGATGTAACCATTGACTTACCAACGCCACCCTTACCGCTTACAACGGCTACAACGTGCTTAATATTATTAAATTCGCCGGTTGGCTCTATAAAACTTTCCTTTTTTCTACTTGAACAATTGCTACTACAAGAAGCGCAATTGCCGTTACAATTTTCTGACATTTTCATCACCGCAAAGTATTATACATCATCCGATTTTTAAAATCAACTATAATTTAATCAAAATATGTTCTTAATTGTTTTATGCTATCAGGTGGAGAATATACAAATTCTTCAATATGTTCCCCCGTATAAAAATAGTCATATGTATAATCGCAATTGTTATCAAAGTTATCAATAATAATAAGTTTAATTTTCATTTTTTCGGGTATGATGCTTTTAATATAAACACTTGCGCATTGACCAACCTTTACATTTTCTTTTGGCTCGGCAAGACCTGCAAGATTAGGTGTTAGCTCTATAAAAACACCGTAATCCTCTATACTGCGTACAATACCCGAAACAGTTTCACCCTGAGAAAATTTAGCGGCGTTTTCTTGCCAAGTACCAAGTAATTCTTTGTGTGAAAGTGTAATTTTATTATCATTATCAATTTTTTTAATTATTGCTTTAATGCAATCACCTACAACAAATCTATCACTTGGATGTGAAATTCTTGACACGCTGATTGAATCTATCGGCAGTAACGCGATATTACCGCAACCAATATCACAAAAAGCGCCAAATGTTTCAAGATGTGTTACACAAGCATTAACGATATCGCCTATCTTTTTTTCGGATAATATATATTCAATACATTTTTTCTGCGCTGCGCGACGTGAAAGTATAGCGTATTCTTTACCGCTATCATCTACAGAAAAACCCGTTACAACGAATGATACCGCACGTCCTACGCGCGAAATGAGCGCAATATCACGCGTTGTACCCTCGCGTATACCGATGGCCCCCTCCTCACGCGGTATTAAGCCCTTCATACAACCTAAATCAACAATTAAATTATGCTCGGCATCGCACATTGTTACCATTGCTTCAAGTATTATTTCAAATGATTGCGCTTGTTGAAGCGCTGTAACACTCGTTAAATATTTTTTATTTTCTTCGGTAGAAATCAAACTACCTTCGGGACAGTAAAAATCTTTCACTTTTATCTCGCCTTTCAATATTTCTTTACAAAAAATATATGCGGCGTAAGGATTAAAAATGATGATAAAAAATAAAAGCCCGAATAAACCGAGCTTTTAAAATAATATACTACTTAACCGTTATTGTTCCATCTACAAATGCAAGTTCAACAATTTCTTCCTTGGCATTGCAAAAATTAGTTGTTGAGTTAATTTTTATTTTGTGTTCACCCTTTGTAGCGCTTGTCTTTATCTTGAACTGCAATTTAGCGACTGCACCGTCTTGGTCAGTGTTTTCTAATTTTGCTTTATCAGATATTGTATATGCTAATACAGCAACACTATCACCTGTATCGTTTGATTCACAAAAATCAAAGATACCTCCGTTTGTAATAGAAACAAAACTAAAATTATCAGAATCATAGTCAATTATTATTTGACCGCCAAAAATACCGGGATTATTGTCCAAAACTATAGGAATCTCAACAGTATCGCCTGTAAGTCCTTTTGCATTACCAAGCGAAAGCTGAGGATCACCAAAATTTTTTACAATAAGTAAAACACCAACCACTATTATAGCAATTGACAGTACTATAGCAACAATAGTTAAATTTGAATTTTTTTTCATTACTAAAATCCCTCGTATTCTCCGTTGTTAATTTTTTGCTTAAGTGCACTAACAACACCGTCTTTATCCTCTTTATATGTAACACCGTACCAACGATCTTCAGCAACAAGCACCGTAACATCCTTTTGACCGCGCTCAATAACATTAGAAACCACGGTAGGTAGATAATATTCCACCTTTGAAATGTTGATTTTTTCAGCAAAAAACTTTTTAAGATCATTTTCAATGTAATCAAACACATCGGGTGTAAATCCCCACATATTCATAGATACGACACAATCAGGAGGAAGCTCAACCCAATTCATATCGTCCTCGGTATATTTGCAATCAAGAATTTTTGTGCGCTCGGTCACAGATTTTAACATACCGTTTTCGGTTTCACAAATTCCGCGTGATACAGTACCGTTTTCGGTAAGTGTATTTTGTAGCCTAAAGCCCACCATACAAAAATCGCCTTTTTGTTGTTTTAAGTGTTCATACATTTTTTTGTAAGCACTTTTTCCGTAATAATCGTCGGCATTAATAACAGCAAAAGGAGTATTTACCTTGTCACGCGCGCAGTAAATTGCGTGAGCAGTACCCCAAGGCTTAACACGATCCGCAGGACATATAAAGCCGTCAGGTAACATATCAATTTCTTGAAAAGCATAATCAACGTCAATCATCTTTTCAATTCTGCTACCAACTATTTCTTTAAATTCTTTTTCGATTTCATGCTTTATTATAAACACGACTTTATTAAATCCTGCCTGCTTTGCATCATAAACCGAAAAATCAATAATTGCCTGTCCATTAGGGCCTACAGGCTCAATTTGTTTTAGTCCACCAAAGCGACTTCCCATACCGGCGGCCATAACTACAAGTGTTGCGTCAAAACTCATTTATTTCTCTCGCTTTCCTTTTTTAGTGATTTGGAACTACGAACATTTTCATTTGCCTTTTCGCTAAAGCCTTCGGTACTTTCACGCATAAACAAAACTTTAAATGTAAGTATTAAAAGCTTGATATCTAAAAGCAAAGAATATGTCTCGATATAAATTAAATCCATATGAAGCTTATCTTCCGGACTTGTATTGTATTTTCCATACAACTGAGCAAATCCCGTAAGTCCACCTTTTACTCGGTGACGAAGCTCAAATTCGGGATATTTTTGGGCGTATTCATATACATTTTCAATTCTTTCGGGTCTGGGGCCTACAAGTGACATATCACCGCGTAAGATATTAAACAGTTGTGGTAACTCATCCATACGGCACGCGCGTATAACCTTACCAACACGGGTGATGCGGTCATCATCACTAACAGCCTTTTTAGCCCCGTCCTTGTCAGCATCAACAATCATTGAGCGGAATTTAAGCACATTAAATATCTTTCCGTTTATTGTAATACGGTTTTGCTTAAAAAGTACAGGGCCGCCATCATCAAGCTTTATGGCAATGGCACAAACAAGCATAATAGGACTTGTAATCAAAATTGCAATGGCAGAAACAACAATATCCATTATCCTTTTTATAATTTTTTGCTCAAGCGTCAACCCACGGTTGCGGCTCATAAGTACAGGTGTATCACTAATTTGAATATCATAGCTATTGCTTATTACTATATCGGTAATATCAGGCAGCAAATATGAACGCTTTTCTTTTGTATAGCAATAAGAAAGTATTTGCTTTTGCAAATTTTTATCTATGCCGCATATAAGAACCGCTTCATATTTGTCGATTTGCCTTTTTATTTCTTCGATTGTAGTTGTGTTTACATTCAAACCACGTTCAATTTGAAAGCGTTCAGAAATTTTACCCATTTTGTGAATAAGCTCAAATCCTGAAGCTTCGTCACCAAAAATTGCAATAACACGACGCGGTGGATACAATTTAAAATAGATTGTATTAGCACAAAAAGAACATATAGCAACAACTAAAATTTGATAAACAACACCTACAATCATTGGCGGTATGGGTACCAGATTACGAGCAATAAGACTAAGCTCGAGATACATTATGGCATTGGTAAAAACTATAGCCAATGAAAAACTGTAGATAATTTCGTGTATACGGTAAATTCCTATTTTAAATGCGCCGTAAAGAGACGAAAATACAGTAAACAATAAAACATACGATAAAATAACAACGTAGTTACCCTTGTTACTGAAAAGTGATTCAGAATAGCCCGATGTCCATACCTGAATAAAACCTACAGTAACGGCGGAAACAATCATTATTTTTATAAAAAGCATAATGCTTTTTCTTACTTTAACAAGACTTTTCATAACACACACCTCAAAAAATGTGCTAAAATACATATTATAGTATATAATTATTATACACCCATTGTCAAGTTAAATAATTGTTTGAAATATTACCCTTGACAATTGTGAAATAAAATTGTATAATGTTGCTCGACTCTGTGGCAAATAACTATTTATTATAATGTTAGGTGGTTTTTAATTTGGCAAAGGCTATAAAAGTAACCGATGACGGTCTTAAAAAGCTTCAGGATGAGCTTGAAAATCTTAAGACGGTAGGTCGTAGTGAAATTGCAGAGAAAATTAAGGTTGCACGTGGTTATGGCGACCTATCCGAAAACAGCGAGTATGATGACGCTAAAAACGAACAGGCAAAGATTGAGGCTCGTATAGCCGAAATTGAAGCAATGCTCAACAATGTTGAGATTATTAAGGACATCAAGGGCGCAGCTAAAACAGTTGTTGTAGGTGTTAAGGTTAAAGTATACGACGAAGAGTTTGACGAAGAGGAAGAATACTATGTTGTGGGCTCTACCGAAGCAGACCCTACAAGTAACAAAATTTCTGATGAATCACCTGTTGGTCGCGCGCTTTTAAACCATAAAGTTGGCGATACAGTTATCGCGGAAACTCCTGCAGGCGAAATCAAACTTAAAATTCTTAAAATTTCAAAATAATATTTTGGGGCAGGTTTTTTACTTGTCCCAGTTTTTAAATTCAAGAAAGGATGTTTAAAATGAGCGAAAACAACAATAATGCTCCCGTACAAGAACTAAGCGAAATATTACAGGTTCGTCGCGACAAGCTTTCTGCTATGAAAGAATCAGGTTGCGACCCATTTGTGAAAACAAAATATGACGTTGATGCTCACTCTTTACAAATTAAGGGTGATTTTGAAGGTTACGAAGGTAAAAACGTTAGCGTTGCGGGCAGAATTATCGCTCGCAGAATAATGGGTAAAGCCAGCTTTGTAACATTGCGTGATGGCGAGGGTGACATTCAGCTTTATGTTCGTCGCGATGACGTTGGTGAAGACACCTATGCCGCATTTAAAAAGTGGGACATTGGTGATATTGTTGGCGTTAAGGGTATTGTATTTAAAACCCAGACCGAAGAAATCTCTATCCATGCAAATCATATTGAGATTTTGGCAAAGTCACTTCTCCCCTTGCCCGAAAAATTCCACGGCCTTACAAATAACGATCTTCGTTTCCGTCAAAGATACGTTGACCTTATTATGAATCCAAACGTAAAGCGTAATTTTAAAATTCGTTCACAGTTCATAAAGTTTATGCGTAAGTATCTTGACGATATGGATTACATTGAGGTTGAAACACCTGTACTTAACACAATTGTTGGCGGTGCGGCTGCTCGCCCATTTATTACACATCACAATACACTCAACATACCTATGTATATGCGTATAGCTACCGAGCTTCCACTAAAGAGATTAATCGTTGGTGGTATGGAGCGTGTGTATGAGATTGGCCGTATTTTCCGTAACGAAGGTATGGACCCAAAACATAACCCTGAATTTACAACCGTTGAGCTTTATCAGTCATATGCCGATTTCCACGATATGATGGATATTGCCGAAGGTATTATATCGGGTGCCGCTAAAGAAATTCACGGCACTTATGAGGTAGAATGGCTTGGTGAAAAGATTGACCTTACACCAGGTTGGCGCAGACTTACAATGGTTGACGCCGTTAAGGAATATGCAGGTATAGATTTTGGTGCAATCGCCGATGATGCCGAGGCAGTTGCTGCTGCTGAAAGCATTGGTGTAGAACTTGCTGAAACCGCAGACAAGACTTGGGGTAACGCACTTTACGCTTGCTTTGACCAAAAGGTTGAAGAAAAGCTTATACAGCCTACATTTATTACGATGTATCCTGTAGAGGTTTCCCCTCTTACCAAGGCTTCTCCTGAAGATCCTCGCCTTACCGAGCGTTTTGAACTCTTTATTTGTCATAGTGAGCTTGCGAACGCATACTCAGAGCTTAATGACCCAATCGTTCAGCGTGAACGTTTTGAAAAGCAGTTAGAGCTTCGCGAACGTGGTGACGACGAAGCAGAAATGCTTGACGAAGATTTCCTTACCGCTATGGAATACGGTATGCCACCAACAGGCGGTATGGGTATTGGTATTGACAGAGCAGTAATGTTGCTTACCAACTCGGATACTATTCGTGAAGTAATCGCCTTCCCCACGATGAAACCGTTAGACTAAAATTTAAAAAATCCCCACCGAAAATGAGCGGGATTGCTAAGGACAGTTTTCTTTAATAAAAGCGAAATTTGGCACACAAATTCCCTGCTTGTAACAGTATAAGACAAAACTACCCGAAGAAGAGAAAATAAAACTCTTTTTTGGGTAGTAATTTTTATATAGTGATATTCTGTACTAAACGCACAGAGTGATATTTCCCTTTCGGGAAGTGATATTGAAATCTTACGATTTCAGTGATATTTTATTCGCCAAAAACTGCCGAAGGCAATACCACTTGAACGAAGTTCAAATATCACTGCAAA
>JAFSBZ010000023.1 GCA_017437005.1 Clostridia bacterium
GGACACGCTGATTTTGGTGGTGAGGTAGAGCGTATTTTACAAATGGTTGACGGTGTATTGTTGCTTGTAGATGCATTTGAAGGATGTATGCCACAAACACGTTTTGTACTCAAAAAAGCGTTAGCCCTCGGCAAAAAAGCGGTTGTTGTTATTAATAAAATTGATAGACCTATGGCGCGACCGATAGAGGTTGTCGACGAGGTTCTTGATTTATTTATCGAGCTTGGAGCCGATGAAGATCAAATAGAGTTCCCCGTAGTCTTTGCATCGGGTCGTGACGGATACGCTACATATGCGCCCGATGTTGCGGGTAGCGATATGAAACCTCTTTTCGAAGAAATAGTAAAGGAAATTGAAGCGCCCGAAGGCGACGGTGAAGGGCCCTTACAAATTCTTTTTACTAATATTGAATATGATGATTATATTGGCAGAATAGGTGTTGGCCGTGTACTGCGCGGTACTGTAAAGGTAGGACAAACAGTTGCTTTATGTCACAAAGACGGTACCAACTCGCGTGTTAAAATTGCAAAACTGTTTATGTATAGGGGTCTCAAGCGTACCGAGGTAGAAACCGCTACTGTTGGTGATATTATTCAGGTTGCGGGAATCAGCGAACTTGAAATTGGTGAAAGCGCTTGTGACACCGAACATATTGAACCCTTGCCTTTTGTAAAGATTGACGAGCCTACGCTTGCTATGAACTTTATGGTTAATAATTCACCGTTTGCAGGTAAAGACGGCAAGTATGTTACTTCTCGAAATCTTCGTGAGCGTTTGTTTAAAGAAGTGTTAACAAATGTTAGTCTTCGTGTTGAAGAAACAGACAGCGCCGATACTTTTAAGGTATCAGGCCGAGGAGAACTACATCTTTCAATACTTATTGAAACAATGAGACGTCAGGGCTATGAATTTCAAGTATCGCCACCAAACGTTATTTATAAGCATGACGAAAACGGCAAACTGCTTGAACCTATCGAGCTTCTTATGGTTGAGGTGCCCGAGCAATACGTTGGCGCTGTTATGGAGCGTTTGGGTACACGACACGCCGAACTTCAAAATATGGGCACACGCGAAGGCGGTATGTCACATCTTGAATTTTTGATCCCTGCTCGCGGGCTTTTGGGTTATCGCTCGCAGTTTATGACCGATACTAACGGTAACGGAATTATGAACCATATATTTAATGGTTATGAAGAATATAAGGGCGATATAGCTCAAAGAAATACAGGTTCAATTATTGTTCACGAAACGGGTGAAAGCACTGCATACGGACTATTTAATACGCAAAGCCGTGGTAGATTGTTTATAGGTGCGGGTGTGCCTGTGTATGAAGGTATGGTTATTGGCGAAAGTCCCAAAAGCGAGGATATTGTTTGCAACGTTTGTAAGGCAAAGCATCTTACAAACACTCGTGCGTCAGGCTCCGATGATGCATTAAAGCTTACACCGCCTTCAATTTTAAGTCTTGAACAGTCACTCGATTTTATTAAAGACGATGAGCTTGTTGAAATTACCCCAAACAACATTCGTATAAGAAAACGAATACTTAACAAAGAATTGCGTATGAAATATGAGGCTAAGAATCGCTGATGCATTACGTAATACTTGATATGGAATGGGACGGCGCCTATCACAAGCAGCACAAAAGGTTTGTTAATCAAATTTTGCAAATAGGCGCTGTAAAATTAGACGAAAAATTTAATATTGTAGATATTTTTGACGTAACAATAAAATCTTCAATTTCAAAAAGAGTTTCAAGGCGTTTTGTTGAGCTTACAGGCATTACAAAAGAGATGATGCTTGACGGAATTTCTTTATCGCAGGCGGTCAAACAGTATAATGATTGGTTAGGTAATGATACAGTAACTATTACGTGGAGTAATTCTGATCTTTATACTATTGCCGAAAACGAAAAATTTTTGCTTGATAATCAAAAATTTAAAATTGAGAAATATCTTGATTTACAAAAGTTTATTGAAGGTGAATTGCGTTTTCTTGGACACGAGCTAAAGTCGCAAATATCACTTTCGCACGCGGCAGAATTGCTTGGAATTACAACCGATAATTATGATTTACATACAGCCAAGGACGATAGTTTACTTTGTGCAGCTTTACTAAAAAAACACTACAACGAAGCAGCCTTTGGAAAACTTATTCGCGATACATCTGATCCCGAATTTTATAGGCAGTTATACTTTAAATCATATTATATCAGTCGTATAAACGACGAAAGAATTCAAAAGGAAACTCAAATCTTTTATTGCGAAAAATGTGAAAGTGAATTAAAACGCACTACAAAATGGAAATATCATAACAACTGGTTTAATGCTAATTTTGTTTGTGGTGATTGTGGTAAAAAGTTTGTGTGTCGTGTAAGCTATAGACAGGCTTTTGACAAATTGATAGTTCGCAGACGTATTTTAGAACCAAAAGTAAAAAATGCGGAGGGTAAAGAAGATGTTGTGCAACCAGTGCCCACGACTGTGTAATGCGGTTCGTACTAATACGCAAAACATTGGTGGTATGTGCAAAATGCCCGATACACCTGTGCTGTCACGCGCGGCGCTTCATTTTTGGGAGGAACCGTCAATAAGCGGTACAAAAGGTTCGGGTACAATTTTCTTTAGCGGCTGTCCGTTGCATTGTGTTTATTGTCAAAACAGCGAAATCAGTTTTTTAAATAAGGGTAGGGCGGTTACTGTAAATGAGCTTGCCGATGTTTTTAAACGACTTGAAGCACAAGGTGCTCATAATATAAATTTAGTTACTCCAACCCACTTTACCCACAGTATTATCGAAGCGCTTGATATGTATAAGCCACAAATTCCTGTTGTATATAACTCAAGCGGATATGAAAATGTTGATACAATAAAGCTTTTACGCGGGTATATAGATATATATTTAATGGATTTTAAATACATCGATTCTCAAAAAGCGCACATCTATTCGCGCGCCATACATTATCCCGATATATGTAAAGCGGCATTACTTGAAGCATATTCTCAACAAAATGAGTGTATTTTTAAAGATGATATTTTACAAAAAGGTATTATTGTTAGGCATCTTGTTTTGCCGAGGTCTACTAAAGATGCGATTGATATTTTTGACTGGGTAAGGCAAAATATGCCTAATGCTTTTTTTAGCGTTATGAGTCAGTATATACCTTTGTATAAAGCAAAAACGTTCTCAGATATCAACCGTAGAATAACCGCGCGAGAATATAATAAGGTTGTAAATTATATAACGGATTCAGGATTTGAAAACTGTTATATACAGGAGCTTTCCAGCGCGGATGAAAACTTTATTCCGGATTTTGATTTTACAGGAATTTAACCCGACAAAATGTCGGGTTTTATTTTTGTTTATTTAATTATAAATTTTTATTGACTCAACTATGCCTTATATGTTAAAATATGATGAATGATTGGGTGGATTATGCCTAAAATTTTTCTTATTCACTCGGGAGGAATTATGGAAGAAAATAAAGGTTTCTTTGAAAAAATCGGCGAAATTTTTAAAAAGACTTGGGAGTTTGTTAAGTCGAAAAAGATTCTTTTTATAATTATCGCTGCAGTATTGGTAGTTGCTATTGTTGCGACAACTGTTTTTATTGCATTTGGTAAAAAAGATGATGTTACCGACAGTGAGTTTGATAGACCACAGGGTAATACACTTTATACAGTAAATGTTAAAACCGTCGGTGGTATGGCTATGTCAGGACTTGATGTATACATATATACCGATGATAGTCTTAGTGATATGATTGACTACACCAAGACTAATGAAGACGGCAAGGCGACCTTTAATCTTGATGAAAGTGCCGATTATGCTATCGTTTTAACATCTGTACCAAAGGGATATAAATTGGATGACAGTTACAGCTTTGAAGGCACCAAGAAAGATATTATTCTTACGTCTTCGCTTGTAACCGATGCTGATATTTCTACGGCAACATTGGGCCTTGGCGACGTAATGTACGATTTTACCGTTATGAAGCCCGATGGCACAGAAATCAAACTTTCAGAGGTTTTGAAAACTAAAAAGCTTGTAGTACTCAACTTTTGGTACACTACTTGTAGTTGGTGTCTTGAAGAGTTTCCTTTGATGGACGAAATTTACAAGGATTATAAAGACGATGTCGAGATTATTGCTCTTAACCCAATGGAAGACAACAACGCTGTTGATGGTTTCCAAAAGCAGTATGGTTATTCATTCCAAATGGCAGCTTGTCCATCTTCTTGGGCAAATACATTTGGTATACAGGGTTATCCAACATCTGTATTTGTGGATCAATATGGCGTTATATGTGTTTTAGAGTCGGGCGCTATTACCAGCAAACGTCCATGGGTTTGTGCATTCGACCACTTTACTGCTGACCCATACGAACAAAAAATATGTCAGAACGGTATAGGTGATCTTGTAACTCAGATTAAACCAACATATGAAATGCCTTCAAGCGATGATATTGCTTCAACAATCAATTCAGGTAATATAAGCGTTACATATCGCCCTGAGACTGAAGATGAGAACGCAGAATTTATTTGGCCATATATTATTGGCGAAAAATCGGGTCGTTCGTGTATTTATGCATCAAATATCGGCATTGACAGTTCTTATGCTATTCTTTATGCTGACGTTGAGCTTAAAGCAGGTCAGGCAGTTGGTTTTGACTATCTTATTTCATCGGAACTCGGATGCGACATAATGTATGTTATAGTAAATGACGAGGATATATTCCAAATTTCCGGTGTTTCGTCTCCAGAGGAATGGAAATCCTGCTATCCATGTGTTGCAGATAAAGATGGCACTTACGAAATCGCTCTTTGCTTCCTTAAAGATGAGGATGGCGCCGAAGGCGATGACACAGTATATATTGACAATATGCGTGTTGTAAACGATTCACAAATAGATGTACCGACTTATTTACCACGCTACGCTGCAACTGCTGATGAAAATGATAACTTTACATATGTAGAGGTTGTTTACAACAAAAACGATGGTTATTACCACGTTGGCAGTGAAAATGGTCCGTTGCTTTTAGCTGATCTTATGGGCTACACTCCTTTTAATGAGGAAGAATCGGTTCAGACAATTGTTACAAATGGTGATGCCGATGAAGACGGTGTAAGTCTTTATGATAAAAAAGAAGAAGATGGACTTGGTATGGTTCAGTATTTTTCTTACGCATCCAATTCAAGAATTAATGGTGTTTGTACCGTTAACAAGGAACTTGCAGATATGCTCAAACAAGTAGCGCGTGTTGCCGGTTTTGAGGACAATAACAACGAGTGGCTAAAGATGTGCAAGTATTATCAAGCATATGGTAAGGGTGCGTCCCAGTTAGAAGACCCAATAAAAGGTCTTGCAACCTTTAGTGCTTTGACAGTAACCGTTGGTAAAAACGTTCCAAGCAACAATTTCTATTATGATCGCGCTATAATTCCAAGAGGTATGTTCGCAAAGTTTGTTCCATCGCAATCAGGTGTATATCGCTTTACATCAAAGAGTGATTATCAAGATGGTATTGATGCTTGGATATTTGATGAAAACGGCAAAATAATTTATACCTATGAGCATGACGAAAGAATGTATACAGATTCTAATAACTGTTCTATGGTCTACTATATGGAAGCCGGTAAGCCGTACTACATTAATATGGCATTTTGGGATGTTTACGCTACGGGAACAATAGCCTATGACGTTGATTATATAGGTGCTTCACATAAATTGTTCCGCTTATGCGCCCCTGGATACTTTACCTATGATACCGATGCTACGGGAAGCGCCATGTATGATATTATTACGGGTGGTATAAAGCCTGTACTTAAAGATGGTAAGTATTATGACAAAGACGACGGTAGTTTGATATATGCGGATTTCACAGGTCTTACAACCGTATTCAGCAAGTCAATTACACAAATGATTGAGATGGGTGGTTTTGACTTCAGCAAGTCTGAAACCGACGGCGAAATTATCGCCTACTTAAATCAAAACGGTAATGACGTAGAAAAGACCAAGGAATATCTTAAAAAGCTTTGGGGTGAGGATTACGATGCCAATGCAGAAATTTATCAATTAGATGATATTTTTGCAGGTCGTTACCATGGTGAAGGCAAAGATCACACCGAAGATATTAAAAAGTATTTAAGCAAGATTGACAAATCAGGAACCGAGCTTGACGGTTGTGTTGTTGTTGATGAGGAGCTTGCAGAGCTTTTACAACAGCTTATGGATAAGTATACATTTGAAGAGGTAGAAAATTCTTGGTTAAAGATTTGCTATTATTACGACTATCTCGGCGCTAACGATTAATTTAATTACGAAAGAATGATTGAAATGAAAAATATTAAAAGGTTAATATCTATCCTTTTGATTTGTGTACTTGCGCTATCTTTTTTCACCCTTACTGCTTGTGGAAAGGGTGAAAAGGATTATACTGTAAATCTTAAGGATGCTTTAGGCAATCCATATTCATCAGGCATAGTTGTTAAGTTTATGCAGGGTGGTAAGCAAGTTGCAATGCAGTCTTGCGATGAGCAGGGCGCTGCCATAAAATCACTTGTAAACGGTAAATATGATGTTGTGCTCAGCTTTGCCGATGAAGAGGTGGAATATCACTACGATAAAGACATTAAACTTTCACCAAGAAAAAACAATGTTGACGTTATTTTGGCATACAAGGTAAAAGGTGAACCTGAAAAGCTATACGCAGGCACTAAGGAGCTTGATGTATACAATGTTAAAGACGGATGTACTTACGTTGAACTAACATCGGGTAGTCGTAACTATTTTCTTTTTTCTCCTACTAAGGAGGGGAATTATGAGTTTTCAATCCCAGAAGGTAAAGGGGCTACAATCGGTTACTACGGCGCACCACATTTTGTTCAGGAAAACTCTGCCGCAGAAGTTAAGGATAATAAGTTTACAATTAATGTGAAATCAAGTATGATTGGTACAAACGGTACAGGTACTTCAACTTTTGTTATAGGTATTGATGCCGACAAAAAGACAAAAAATTGTGTGCTTGGCATAGAGCGTATCGGCGATGCCATTAAAACTATTGAAGATGAACCATGGACGATTTATCAAAAAACGGTTGAGCTTCAGGATTATACATTACCTGCTAATGCTGAAATTAAAGAGTTTGATCTTACCGCTTCAACCGACACTTACAAGGTAGTATTAAATGATGATGACGGATATTATCATCTTGGTGAAAAAAATGGTCCACTTGTACTTGTAAGACTTGCGGAAGATAATGAATATATCGCTTGTTTTAAGACCATGCTTGATCGTTCGGGTGTGAATAAATATTTCTTTGATAAAGACGATAATTTCATCAAAAAGGAAAGCTATTCTGAATGCTTGCTTGAGTATATTGAGTACGTTGACGAAAACGAGGGCGTTTATCCTCTTACTGAAGACTTAAAATATATTATTCAACAACGCGGCGAATATGTTGGCTGGTGGGATATCGAAAGTCAAAGCTATATGTTTAAGGATGATGCGGGAAATAATATGACTGACATAAACGCTGAAATTGCATGGCTGTTTATGTGCTGTTATGTGGAGTGATTATTATGAAAAATTTGATTGTTAAAATAGTTGCTATTTGCGTTGCAACAGTATTAATGTTTTCTCTGTGCGGTTGCGCAAAAGGAAATAAAGAAAACAACGTTCTTATAAAGGATGCAAAGCTTGAAGAAAGCACCTATAAATTGGGTGATACTATGGGTGATTACACTTTGACCGATTTTGAAGGCAATACTATTTCTTTTTCTGAAATTTTAAAAGAAAAGGAAGCCATTGTTCTTAATTTTTGGTTTTCAAACTGTACTCCTTGTAAAAATGAGTTTCCATATTTACAAAATGCGTCAAAGAAATATAACGATAAATTAACAGTTGTTGCTATAAATCCTATTGATATAAAAGAATCAAAAATTGAAAAATTTATCAGTGAAAACAATATTACACTACCTGTTGTAAAAGGTGATCCCGCTTGGGAAGAAGCTTTGTCGCTACAGGGTTATCCTACAACAGTTGTTGTTGATCGCTACGGTAAAATAGCACTATATCACGTAGGAGCTTTGACAGAAGATGGCGAGTTTGAAAAAATATTTGAATTTTTCACTGCCGATGATTATGAGCATACCGTAGTTAAGAATGTTAATGAGATCATTAAATAAAAATTTATAAGTTAGGACTGATATGTATGAAAAAAATTATAGCTCTTGTTTTGGCTGTTTGTATGCTTTTATGTTTTTGCGCCTGCGGCACCGATAAAAACGGTCCTACAAAAAACGAACCAGTTAACAACCAAACAAATAACACACAGACATCATCTGAGGAAGATACTAAACCAAAATTTGAAGTAACCGTAACAGATGAAGATGGTAATGCAGTTAAAGGCGTTATGGTACAGCTTTGTAAAGATACTTGTGTTCCGGCTGTAACCGATGAAAACGGTATAGCTACTTTCAACGCAGAGATAACAGATGAACATAAGTTATCTGTTATGTCATGTCCTGAAGGATACGAGTATACCGGTGAAGCTGAAATTTATCTTGAAGATGGTGATACATCTTATAAACTTGAAATTACAAAAAAGTAGGTCATAGAAATGAATATTAAAAGACTTTTAACGTTAACCTTTGCTGTATTGTTTATCGTTTCTACACTTACTGCTTGCCGCAAAACTCCAACTGATGATAGTTTTGTTTCAAGTAATACATCAGACATTAATATCAATTACAGTAATGTTGAAATTGTAGAAGATGAAAGTGAGCCCGAATCTGTTGTTGATACAACATCGGAGGCAAACGATAATTCTTCGTCGAATGATACGACATCAACTGAAAGCACAGTTTCGGTTGACGAGCCTAATGTAAATGTTAATCCTGACGGTATTGAAATATATGGTAGCGGTACTGCAACTGAACCATATATTGATACCCCCAATGCTGATACTCATACTGTAAAAACATTAAGTATTCCTGCAGGCAAATCTGTTTTTTACAGCATTTATCGCGTAGGCGGCAGATTGCTTACCATAAACGATGCAAACGTTTTTGTTGTATGTGATGGAACAAAATATTCAGCGCAAGATGGCAAAGTAACATTTAAGGTTGCAGATGCTTTGGCAAGTGATGCTGTTACATTTGAAATTGGTAATACTGGCGCAAGTGATAAAAGCTTTACAATTACTTTTGCAGACGAGCAGGGCAGTATGGCAAATCCAACCGTTATTAATTCACTCGGCGCAGAAGTATCTCTTGATTTGGCTGAGGGTAACGAAGTAGGGCATTTTTACAAATATATTTCTGAACAGTCGGGTACTTTAAAGTTATATTTGCTGAGCGGTACCGAAAAGGGAATATTACTTGCTACCAACAATCGTAATTCTGCACAAAGAAGTACAGAATCAACCGAAGACGGTGAAGTAAAATCAGACGATGTAGGTACATACATCGAGCTTGAGGTCCAAAAGGGCGATGAAATAGTTATTCACGTAGGTTCTAAACCTAATAAACGTGGCAAATACCCTGCAACTACAATTAAGTGGTTAGCAAAATATTAATATTAGGAGTTATTATTATGAAAAAAACATTTAAAATTATAATCAGCGCAATAATTTGTATGGCGCTTTTGTTGGTGCCTATGACCGTTATGGCAGAAGAGGGTGTTACCTATAACATTAACTATGAAGCTAATTTAACTGTTGGCACAAACAATTACGCTACTGATAGTACGGTTCCTTATACTGTATATATCTTTTATCCTACTGCAGTAGGTGATTATACATTTACTTCAGAAGCAAAAATGGGCATTGTAAGCTATCTTGATATGTGGGTTCAATTTGAGCCAACAGATGAAATTGTTAATCTTAACGAAATTAAATGGACCTGTACCGATGTAAATCAGTCTATTATGATCGGTGTAGAGTCTGATTTATCTGAGGTTAGTATTACTGTAAACTGGAGTGATCCTACTGTTGTAGAAATTCCTTGGACAGTTTATGAAAATAAAAAGGCGCCCGAAAAATTTGAAATGCCTGATTTTGTAAATGTAGATGCATTTGATGATGGTTATGTAGATTTTGAGGATGATAATATTGATGACGCTGTATTAGGCGATGATGGATATTATCATTTGAACGATAAAAACGGTCCCGTTTTGTTTGCAAATATCAACGACTCTATTATGTCACTTTACACTATGGTAGGCTACGGAAAAATAGCTGCAATTTACTATGACGAAAACGGTGACGTTTCCAAAAAGGTTGACTATACCAATGCTTTTAACGAATATGTTGCAGCATTACCAGCCGATGCAAACGGCACAATTACTTCATACTATTATCCTTTGACTGCTGATTTAATTGAAATGTTTAAAGAAGTTGGTACTACTCATAATTGGTATGATGGCGATTCACCTTGGGTATATGCTTCTGATGATGCATGGCTTTATGCTTGTTATTACGATGAGGCTGTAACATCAATGGGTACAACAAATAACGATAATAACGATGACGGTGACAAGGGTGACGATACAACAAACACCCCATCAGATGATAACACAACTGATGACAAAACAACAACTGACAGTGGCAACAACACAACACAGGATACCACAAACAATAATACAAACACCGATACAAGCACCACAGCTCCTGCAACAGGTGACAGCACGGTTGCTCTTGCAGTTGCAATGATTTCTGCAGCGGCAGTTGTAGTTGGTTTAAAGTCTAAAAAATAATTTAACAAAAAATCTCACTGCAATTGCAGTGAGATTTTTTGCGTCTAATTAAATCCAGTGTGATATACCCAATTCAAACAATATAAGTATTAAAATTATCTCTTTTTAAAAAATTTATAGGATTTTGTACAATAAATTATTGCTTTTAAAAAAAAATACTATATAATTATATTGAGGTGATAAAATGTACAAATATGAAACACATCTTCATACTTCTCCTGTCAGTCGTTGTGCAATCGCAAGTGTAGAGGAAACTTTAAAGTGTTATAAAGAATTGGGTTATGACGGAATCTTTATTACAAACCATTTCCCTGATTTAAATGGTACTTTTGATAACGAAAAATCCTATGAGGAGAATATAAATTATTATTTTTCGGATTATGAAAAAGCATTAGAGTTAAGCAAAACCATTGGAATTAAGGTTTTTTGCGGTGTTGAAACTTCTTACGGTGGTACCGATTTTTTGGTATACGGACTTGATAAAGAGTGGTTTCTTGCTCATCCAGAAATATTGAATATGAAACAGAGCGATAAGCTTACGTTAATGAGGGAAAACGGTGCATTTATAATTCAGGCACATCCTTTTCGTGATTCATGGTATATTGACCATATTCGACTTTTCCCAAAAAACATTGACGGTGTTGAAATAATGAACGCTAATAGACCCGACGAGGAAAATGATTTTGCAAAGATGTATTGCGAACATTATGGACTTACTAAATTTGCAGGCTCAGATAATCATTCGGCCGCAAAACAAAAGAAACTATTTGGAGTATGCTTTGATGAACCCATCTGCAGTGTTGAAGATTTTATAGTAAAATCCAAAAATCATAAAGCAGAAGTTTTTGCGATTATAAACGAGTAACAACCGGTTTACTATTGTACTAAATAGAATTAAAAGAAGCACGAAATCGTGCTTCCTTTTTATTTTTCCTAACTGTAAAGCGTATATGACATAGGCTTTTGTTAAATTATGACTAATTTAAAATTTTATCAACGGCACTTTTTAAATCTTCGTAATGCAATGCTTTTACAAAAATCTCTTGTATAACACCGTTTTCATCAATTATTACCGTATATGGATATGCACCGCTACCGCCAAGATTTAGATAATATTTACCGTTAAAGGTGTCATTTTCGTCAGGAATATCATTCGCAAATACTATGCTACTTTCGGGATAATGATTTTTAACATACTCAGGAGAGGTCTCTTTGCTTGCGCTTGAGTGAATTGCTACAACGGTTATATTATCTTTATACTCATTGGCAATTCGGTCAAAATATGGTAACTCTTTAACACATGGTGTACACCATGTACCCCAGAAGTTTATTATTGTAATTTTACCTGTATTAGCGGGATTTATTGTTTTGTCGCTAATGCCGTCGGGTGTAACAATTGGTAATTCTGCGCCATAACACATATCACCAATAGCTGTTCCATATTCAATTTTACTGCTGCTTTCATTCCAATAAAAAGCAATTGAACCTACAAGTAATGCAACAAGCAATACAGCCGATATAATCCTTGTAAGTAGTTTTATTTTTTTGTGTTTGGCATCATCGTTAATGTTATCTTTTGCCTTAAAGCATTTCCAACGTATTGCATTTGTTGGGCAAACACTTATACACTCACCGCAGTTTATACATTCAGCATCGCCAACGCTTTTAATATCAAGCTTGCATTTGTTAGCGCACAGACCACAGTTGGTGCATTTGTGATTATCGACCGTTACACCAAAGACAGATATCTTATTGAAAAGTCCGTATAAAGCGCCAAGCGGGCATATAAAGCGGCAGAACATTCTAAAAATAAAAATACTTGCCACTATAATACTAACGAGCAGTAAAAACTTCCAAGTAAATATGGGACCCAGCATAGAAAAATAACTGTCATTTACTTTGTTAGCCAGTAGTGATATCCCACCTTCGAGTGTACCTGCGGGACATATGTATTTACAAAAAGCGGGGAAGGGCATATCGCGAAAAGCGTAACAAATTGGAACAACAAAAACAAAAAATATAAGTATTACGTATTTAAAATACGATAATATTTTAGTAAAGCGACTTTTTTTAAGTTTTGGTGTTTTTATTTTGTAAAGTAACTCTTGTATGAGTCCGAATGGACAAGCCCAACCACAAATTAAACGACCAAACATTATGCAGTAAAGAAGCAGTATTCCACCCACGTAAAAGATGGTGCTTTTGTCAGCACTAAAGGAGCCTTGTAAAGAACCTAACGGACACGCACCCACAGCGCCGGGACAGGAGTAACAGTTAAGTCCGGGAACACAGGCAATTTTTGTATTGCCCTGATAAATGCTTCCCTTTACAAATCCCTTAACATTTGCGTTAAAAAGAAGTGCTGTATAAAGCTGAATTATTTTACGGCGGGTAGGTTTTAATGATTTTATTTTATTTATAAATTTACTCATAAATTACAACCCCTTAACCTAATCCAATACATTCGGTGCAAATGTTTACTGCTTTTGTGAGTACATCAGCAAAACCACCAATTAATGCGCCAAATATTATGGCAGAAATAGCTACGACAATGATTATAAGTTTAATAATAACAGCTTTTTTACTATCAAGTTTTGATTCGTTTTTTTGATCGAAATTTTTAGGTTTATAAAATTTTGATTTGCCTTTATCATTTATAAAAAAACTGCCTATTGTAAGTATCACGCACACAAAAACCGGAATTATTATTTTTGAAAAAGTGTACGACACAATTTCACGTGAATAGCCGTTGCCCGAAAAATAAATATATAGGCAACCGCATATTAAGGAGATACCCGCAACCGCAATAGAAACGCTTAAAAGGACTTTATATATGAGTTTAAAACTAATTTTATTTTGATTTGTCATATTCGTGACCTCGTGAATTTATATTTATAACATTATAACATATTTGTATATAAAAGTAAATCTAAATTAAATTTAAAAAACTATAATATTGTTCTTGCTTTTTTTTGCTAAATAGAGTAAAATAAATTGAATATATATGTTTATTATGTATAAGTATGCCGTAAAGGGAGTTTTTTAAAATATGAAGCGTTTTAAATTGCAAAAAGTAACAAAGAGTGTTATTGCTACTGCCTTAGCATTGGTAATTACTATAGGCGCATTGCCTATAGGACATGTCTTTGCAACGGGTAGCGGTAAGAATAATCCCGATATCCAAAAGATAGAAAATATTGCTCTTGATTATTCTAAATACTTTGACAGCTCTGTTGTGTTTAAATTACCCGACACAATAAATGCTGACGATGAGATTTCGGTAATTATTACAACCGATGATAATGCCGTTATTGACGTGTATGAAGGCTCTGATAAAACAATGAGTTTATCTGATTTTGCTTTAAAGAGTAACTACGCTAAAGCGGCAAAGCAAAAGCTTGCTAAAAGCAAGGCAGAGGTTTTGGCTGAGCTTGACAAGAAAAATATATCCTACAAAATAGGTGAGGAATATTCAACAATTCTTAATGGCTTTGAGCTTGTTATTAAAGCATCTGATTTTGAAAACACCTGTAAGTCATTAGGTAAGGGTATGGACATTATTGTCGGTGAAGAATATAACACCTGCGAGACTCAGCTTGTTGAAAATGCTGTAGATGTTTTTGATACAGGTATATTTGACAGTTCTGATTCGGGTTATGATGGCAGCGGAATGGTTGTAGCTGTTTTAGATACAGGTATTGATTCAAATCATACTGCTTTTTCTACCGATAATTTTACAAGTAAAAAAATAGGTCTTACATACGATGATGTAAAAGCCGTTATTAAAGATACTGTAGCTGCCGAGCAGTTAGACGGTCTTACAGTTGATGATGTGTATATTAACGAAAAAATTCCTTATAACTTTGACTATGCCGATGTTGACTCTGACGCATACTCAACACACAACAATCACGGTACACACGTATCTGGCGTAATCGTTGGTAATGATGATACAATTCGCGGCGTAGCTCCCAACGCGCAGCTTGTGTCTATGAAGATTTTCTCTGACGTTATGGATACCGCTCG
This sequence comes from Clostridia bacterium, assembly GCA_017437005.1. Classification (GTDB taxonomy): domain Bacteria; phylum Bacillota; class Clostridia; order Oscillospirales; family Acutalibacteraceae; genus UBA737. The sequence continues at coordinate 14,782 of JAFSBZ010000023.1, forward strand.
TACAGCCTGGATTTTGGCTGCGCTTGAAGATTGTATTATACTTGGTGTTGATGTAATAAATATGTCAATCGGTACTGCTTGCGGATTTAGTCGTGAAAGTGACGAAGAGGCAGTTGACGGTATTTACGATAAGTTACGTGATTCGGGTATATGTATGGTTGTTGCGGCTTCTAACAGCTATAATTCCGCATACGGCTCCGAAAAGAACGGTAACCTAGGTCTAACCTCTAATCCTGATACCGGTACAGTTGGTTCACCTTCAACATATGACGGTGTTATGTCGGTTGCATCAATTGCAGGCGCTGAAACACCATATATAGAATATGACGGCAAAATCATTTACTTTGTTGAAACAACAAATGGTGCTGCTGAAGAGAATAATTTTTACGATGCTTTATTAGGTGATAAAAAATCCAAGAAATTTGAATACGTAGTTATACCTGGTGTTGGTCGTAGCGCTGACTATACAGGCATAGATGTTAAAGGTAAAATTGCGCTCGTTCGCCGTGGTTCTAACACATTTGAAGAAAAGGCAATGATTGCCCAAGAGCAAGAGGCCGCAGGTATTATAATTTACAACAATGTATCAGGTGACATAAAAATGAATGTCGGTGATGCAACACTTGCTGTTTGCTCTATTTCGCAGGATGATGGTGAAATGCTTGCCGAAAAGGGAAGCGGTACGCTTAAAATCAGCCGCAAGCAAACATCTGGTCCGTTTATTTCTGACTTCTCATCATGGGGTCCTACTCCTGATCTTAAAATAAAGCCTGAAATTACTGCGCACGGCGGTAGTATTCTTTCGTCTATTACAGGCGGCAGTTATGATCGTCTTTCCGGTACATCAATGGCTTGTCCTAACTATGCAGGCGTTGTTGTTTTGCTTCGTCAGTACGTGGTAGAAAATTATCCCGAAATTGCTGATGATAATCAGGCTGTTAACACAATGGTTAATTGCTTGCTTATGTCTACTGCTGATATTGCGCTTGGTAAAAACGGATTGCCTTATTCTGTAAGAAAGCAAGGCGCAGGTCTTGCTAACCTTACAAATTCCATAAATTCACCTGCTTATATTACCGTTACAGATAAAGATGGTAATGTAACCGATAAGGCTAAGCTTGAACTTGGTGATGATGCCAAAAAAACAGGCGAATACCAGATGACATTTACAATCAATAATACAGGTAAACGAGCAGTATCGTATAAACTTGGTGCGTATGTTATGACCGAGGGTGTCAGCGATACAAAAACAGCCGCAGGTGAAACAACCGTTACAGAAGAATCGTATCTTTTAGATGGTGCTGAATTTGAGATAGTGTCGGTTGAAGGCGGCAAAAAAAGCGGTGACAAGGTACGTGTTGGCAAGGGTAAAGAAGCCACAGTTACTGTTAAAGTAACCTTAAGTGATGAAGATAAAGAGTATTTAGATAATTCATTTGAAAACGGTATGTATGTTGAGGGCTTTATTACGTTAGATGCAAAAAGCGGAACAAAGGTTGACCTTAACGTGCCTTATCTTGCTTTTTATGGTGATTGGACCAAAGCACCGCTCTTTGACTTGACATATTACGACACCAATGCCGATGAGCTTGATGACGGTATTGACGAGGAAGATAAAGTTAAAGCAGACGCATATGCAACCCGCCCTGTAGGTGGTGTTAGCGATGACTACGTAAGCTATCTTGGTTCTTACTATTTTTTGCAGGACCCTGATGATATGGTAATTTCTGCAAATGAGAATTACGTGGCTTTGTCTAATCAGGTTGGTACAATTCATTCCTTGCGTTTTGTTTGGGCAGGTCTTTTACGAAATGCCGCAAAGATAGATATTACGATTACCGATGATACTACCGGCGATGTTATTTTTGAACGTACCGAAACCGATGTTAGAAAATCTTACAGTGATGGTGGTGCATCGATCTATCCTTCAAATGTTAAGATAGAATTTGACACAACAGAGTATAATCTTGAAAACAACAGCGATTATACAGTAAGACTTGTTGGTTACCTTGATTATGGCGAAGGCGGTCTTCAAACCAACGAAAACAATGTATTTGAATTTCCACTTGTAGCTGACTTTGAGGCACCTACTGTTACAGATGTTGAATATCGTTATGAATACGATAAAACGTTAAAGAAAAACAAGTTGTATGCGGATGTATACATTTATGATAACCATTATGCAATGTGTTCTCAGATTGGCTATGTTACTGAGGAAGCAGATGCCGACGGTAATGTTGGTCCTGCGATGAAGACTCTGGAACAGTATATGACCCCTGTTTATTCGGAGCGCAACAGCACAACAAAGGTTACATACGAACTTACCGATTACATCTACAAAATTAAAAATAACGCAACCACAAAAAATACATTTGTTATTAACGCGTATGACTATGCGCTTAACTATGCAACGTATGAATTAGCGCTTCCTGATGACTTTACCGATTTTTATTTTGAAGGTCTTGAGGATGGACTGACACTTAGTCCAAACGAGGTTTATACTTTAGAACCTATTGTTACACCTGATACCGAGTGGGCAGAATTGTTAGAATATTCTTCTTCAAAGCAGAGCGTTGTTCGTGTTGTAAATAACAAGCTTATCGCTATAAAGAGCGGTACAGCAATTATTAAGGCGCAGGATCCACTTAATAATAAGAGCTATACATTCAATGTAACCGTTCTTGAAAAGGGCGATGATGGTTACCGTCGATACGATAAACCTGTCGCCGACGTGTTTACCTTAGATGGATTTAATACTCAAAAGGCTTACTATATACTTGAGAATGAGGATAAAAAGCTTGGTGATACGGGTAGTACCAATTTCTTTGAAGGTAAATACAAGCTTGAGATGTATCCGTCCGAAACTGTAGCGCTTAATCTTTCGCTTGATTCATACTTCAAGAATGATACAACAATATCCTTTGAAAGTAGTAATGAAGCTATTGTAAAGGTTGACGAATCAGGTGTTGTAACAGCTCAGGCTGAGGGCTTCGCATCTATTACCGTTAAGGTTCTTCTTGACGATAAGAGCACTTATTATTCCGAAACCGTTAACGTTGAGGTAAAGGATCCCTATGTTACAACAGGTGCTATGCTTACGCATTACTACGGTAATGGTGGACTTGTTGACATACCTGAGGATTTATCATTGACACAAATAGGTCAATTTGCATTTTCTAACTTTGAGTATATTTTGAAAACCGAGGAAGAGCTCGCATTTGACGATGCTGAAACCTCAAAAGCATGGTTTATTGGTGATAATACAATAACTAAGGTTGTAATACCCGAGGGTGTTGAAAGTATTGCAAATTATGCTTTTGCAAACCTTACTGCGCTTGAAGAGGTTGTATTACCGTCAACACTTGAATCAATTGATTATGGTGCGTTTTATGGTTGTACAGCTCTTCAAAAAATTACCTTCAGCGGAGATAATAATCTTAAAATAATTAACCAAAATGCATTTGAAAACTGTGATTTACGCGATATCGATCTTCCTTCGGCTTGCGTTATTTCAGACTATGCTTTTGCTGGAAATCAAAAGTTAAAGAGTATTAAGCTTGGCGAAAATTTGTATTCAGTAGGTCAGTATGCATTTGCAGGCTGTAAAAAGCTTAAAGATGTTACTATTGATGCCAAAAAGGTTAAATATGGCGCATACGCATTTACAGGATGCGAATCACTTGAAGAGTTTTATGTTAATTCTGCGGTATTACCCGAGGGTATGTTCTACGAATGTGATGATTTAGAGAAGGTAATCATCGGTACAGATGTAAATGATATTGGTGTGTTTGCATTCCGCGATACCAAAGTATCAGAATTTGAACTTGAAAAGGGTAATAATAACTATAAGATTTATGAAAAGGAATATATCCTTTCAAAAGACGGTAAAAAACTGATTGCTGTATCTCCTGTTATTGAGGGCGAATTTACATACAACAACCTTGGTAACGACAAACCTATCGAAATTTCTAAGGGCGCTTTTTCACATAACCAAAAAATTACTTCGGTAGTTATGGAAAAGGTTACTACTGTTGGTGAATACTCTCTTGCTTCAAATAAAAGTCTTTCATCAGTGACTTTTGGCGAACTTAAAAACATTGGTGATTATGCGTTCTTTGAAGCATCAATTACCGAAATGCCTGTTTTAGATAAAAAAGTAAGCATTGGCAAATACGCGTTCTCATTCACAAAACTTACATCGGTTACTATTCCTGATAAAACCGAAATTCCTGAGGGTGCTTTCAGCGAATGTACCGATCTTGCAACAGTTGTTATTGGTGACGATGTTAATATTGGTAAATATGCCTTTAGCATGGATAAAGATCAGGCATTTAAGGTTGAAATGTATATGGAGGGTGAACAAAAACTCTTCAGATATGTATTCTCATCATCACTTACTTCACTTACTATTGGTAAGAATGCAGTAATCGGCGAAAACGCATTCTCAAATGCCGCAAGTCTTGAATCGGTTACCTTAGGCGAAGGCGCAGAGCTTGGTAAGATGGCATTTTATAATACATCAAGCCTTAAATTCATTGACTTATCAAAGGCAAAAGAAATTGGCGACTATGCAGTTTCGGGTGACGTTTACTACGCTTGTCTTGATGAAAATATGTCGGTAGCCGCTGTTAATTCCGAAGGAATGTACCGTTATACATATCACGGTCCTAAAATTGAAAGCGTTGATATTTCTTCAACAAAAAGTCTTGGTGAGTATGCGTTCTCATATTGTCGAGATCTTGTAAGTGTTAATTTAAGTGATAATATTACAGAAATTAAGCCTTACACCTTTGCGGGTTGTGATGCACTTAAACAAATAAATCTTGATAATGTAGAAACCATTGGTGAGTATGCATTTATGGAATGTGGACTGGAAAGTGTGGATGCTTCTAAGTCCGAAAAGATCGAAAAATATGCATTTGTATCTAACCGCTTACTTACAAGCCTTAAGCTTTGTGAAAAAACAAAAGAAATAGGCGAGGGCGCATTCTCGTACTGTGATCCTCTTGTTACAGTTGAAAATCTTAATTGTGTTGAAAATATTGGTGACTATGCGTTTGCTTATACCGCGATTACATCGGCTGATCTTACCGCTGCTGTAAAAATTGGTAGAAATGTATTTATTAAGGAAACCCTTACACCATTTACTGTTGTTCTTGGCGACGATATTGAAAAAATTGCCGATAATCCTTTTGCAATGTGTAAAGTCGAGCCTTTCAGTAGTGTAGAAACACAAAAAGTCAACGGTAAGGAAAAGCAAGTAACAATATACGATTATGAAATAAGCGATACCGTTTTTGTTATTGATGGTTCACTTTACTGTATGAACGAAAAAGGTATGGAGCTTATTACCTACGCAGGTATTGATAATGAAAACGTTATTGTTGCTGATGACACGGTTCGTATTACTGCTTATGCTTTTGCCGGCAGTGACGCAGTAAGGGTTAAATTGCCATTTAACACAACAGCAATAGGTCACAAAGCGTTTTATGATTGCAATTCACTCCAGATGGTTACGTTTGGTAGTTACAATGTTCCAAATTTTGAGGAAGAATTTGACCCTGCTTATTACGGAAGCTTTGAAAATATACCAGGTACCGGTGATTTTGGCACATATACCGATTATGACGGTAACGAGGTACAAATTAACGGTTTAGGTATTGTTCCATTCTTTATGTGGAATGCAACGGGTGAAATGTATTCGAATGTATTCTACGGCGCAACATTTGTTGATTATGTCGGCAAGGTAGAAGACAAGCTTACTATGGTTCGTCCTGTAAACGGCGTTGGTTATGATTCATTTATATGTAATCAGTATTTTGATATGACCATTGATGGCCCTGCTGCACCCGACGAAACCGCAGTTGATGCAATTAATGCAATCAAGGCTATTCCTAAAAAGGTTACTTATGACGATAAGGGATTAGTTGAGGCTGCTCGTTCGGCTTACAGTAAGGTAGCAACCCTTGCTCAACAAGCTCTTGTAATTAATTATGCTGATCTTGTTTCGGCAGAACAGCGAATTAAAGCGCTTGATCCTAACGCGCAAAATACCGATGATTCCATTAATGAAGACAGTAAATCAAATGTTGGTATATGGATTTTGATAATCGTAATTGCTTTAGCAGTTATTACAGCTGCAATATTAATTATCAAAAAATTCAAAGAACAAATCTCTAAATTTACTAAACCAATATTTGATAAGGTTTCTAAAGTGTTTAAACCTATAATTGATAAAGTTTCTGCACTTTTAAAGCCTGTATGGAACAAAATAGTTGATTTTTGCAAACCAATTTTTGAAAAGATTTCAGCATTTACGAAACCAATTTTTGAAAAAATAGCAAAATTTTTAAAACCGATTATTACTAAAATCGGTAGCTCAATAAAAATTGCTGCTTTATGGGTTGCAAAGCTTGCTACAAGGGTTTTCAATGTTTGTAAAGCATTTATCATAAACTTATACAATATTGTAGCACCTCGTATTGTAGAATGGATAAAGGACTTTGCCGAATGGATTTCTATTTTTGTTCCTTTGGTATGGACCAAGATAGTTAAGTTCTTTTACGGTATAGTAATTAAATTATCAGACAGAAATAAAAAAAATGAACAAATAACTGAAACAGAGGAGGAAGCGCAAGAAAATGAAGAAAATTAAAGTTTTAATTTTAAGTTTACTTGTAATAGCATTTATATTTTTGCTTACAGCTTGTGGCGAAAATGCTACTCCTTATGAAACAAACAATCAAGATGGATTTACCGTTAGCGTCAAATTTGACGCTAACGGAGGAACTTTTACGACCAATACATCTGTTATTGTCGATTCATTTAATGTAGATGGCAAGTCACAAATTGCGCTTATTTCGCCTGATGATGAAATGCGTGACAAGGATGCCTTTACTGCCACTAAGAACGGTCATTTTCTTGCTGGCTGGTATAAAGAACGTATTGAAAAAACCAATGATGATGGTGAAACGTTTTATGAATATTCAGGTAAGTGGGATTTTGAAAACGACACCTTAAAAATTGATAAAAACAAACAATATTCAGCTGAAACACCTGCTTTGACTCTATATGCCGCATGGGTGCCGCTTTTTGAGGTAGAATTTTATTCACTCGACTCGGGTGAGTTAATTGATACTATCAATTATAATCCAACCTCATCAAAAGCACTTAAAATTCCTGCTTGGAATGAAGAAACAGGCGCCGTTGAAATGTACGACTTTCCAAAAAGAGAGGGTTATACATATAGCAAAGCATATTTTGATGCAGAAGCTACTAACGAACTTACAGGTGAAGAGCTTATGCACCCAGGTGTTGTAAATGCAGATGACGCTACTGCTACAAATTCGGTTTTAAAACTTTATGTTGATTGGACCGAGGGCGAGTGGTATCGTATATATAATGTTGATCAATTTAAGGAAAGTGCTACACTTAACGGCAACTATGAGTTGCTTGCCGATCTTGACTTTACCGATGAAATTTGGCCAACGACATTTGTTTATGGTAATTTTGGTGGAGTTATAAAGGGTAACGGTCACACAATTAAAAATGTTGAGGTTACACAAACAAATAACTCTAAAATTAACGCGGGGCTTTTTGGATATCTTACAGATACAGCAAGTATTACTGATGTAGTTTTTGAAAATATCACATTTACTTTAAAGGCAGGTACGCGTAAAGTTGGTACAAGTTACGGACTATTTGCAGGTACTATATCAGACAATGCTACTATAGGCGGTGTTAGCATTTTTAATAGCCGTTTACAAATTGATTCATCCTGCTATTTTGCAGTTGATGATTATACTATAGGACTTGTTTGCGGTATGGGTGATTTTTCAAAGGTATCAACTGCACAAATTGACTGCACAGCGGTTGGCGACAAGGCTGAAAAGGTTGATATTTCTTTAAACGAAAATTCAGTAATTGTTGATTTTAAAAAGTAAAATAATTTATATAAATTTAAAGGAGCGCGACATTTATGACAAAAAGAATTATTTCACTAATTTTGTGCCTCGCTTTATGCGTAGGTATGCTGTCTTCACTCACAGGCTGTGGTGCTGGCGGCGCTGATGCTCTTGTAATTATGACAGAGCAATTAGATGGATTATTTAATCCCTTCTTTTACACATCAGCACCGGACGGTACAATAGTTGGTATGACACAGATTGGTATGCTTGGTTCTAAGTATGTTGACGGTGAGGTTACCGTGGCATATGGCGAAGACGAAGCAGTTGTTACCAAGGATTACGAAATTGTAACTAATGACGATGATACTGTTACATATAATTTTGTACTTAAAAACGGCATAAAGTTCTCTGATGGTCACCCACTTACTATGGAGGACGTTCTCTTTAACTATTATGTGTATCTCGATCCTGTATACACAGGCTCTAATACACTTTATTCCACCGATATTTTAGGTCTTTCAGAGTATCGTACACAAACTGTAGGTTCTGCTTCTGATGATAGTGATGACCTTATTACTTCTCAGGCTGCTTCACGTGCCGAGGCTCGTAAAAATGAACTTATTAATCTTTTCAATGCTGAAAAGGATAGCTCTTCAACAAATGAAGTAAGCTATGATGATATGAAAAAAGCAATCAAATCATACACCGTAAGTAGTGGTTATCAGTCGGCGATTTCAAACAATGCTGATGAAGTTACCAGCGATAACTTGTTAGAAGATTACGAGTATGCTTTAAAGCTCTTTAAAGAAGAACTCGAAAATGATTTTCTTGGTGTAAAAGATTCTTACGTTGATGAACCTTACAAATCATTTAAAGAGTTTGAAGATGAAATTTTCTGCTTTATGTATACAGAGGGTTATGTCGATGTAGAGTATGAAGAGGGCGATGACGGTAAAATAGACCGTACAAAGATTAAGAAGCTTACTCCCGCATACCCTGATTCTATAAAATCAAAAGAAGCTGCAATTGATTATATCTATAATGACAAGATTGCACGTGAATTGGATATAATTCTTCTTTACTGGGGTACTGCTAATACACTTACTACCGAATTTGCTGCAAAGGCAAAGGAAGTTATTCTTCACGAAAACGTAACTGATGATGGAAAACTTGCTGTTGAAAACATTTCAGGTATTGTATCACTTGGACATACCGATATGGCGGGCGAAACCATCAAAGTTAACGGCACTGAGTATAAAATTGCATCTGCACACAATGATGACGGTACCGTTAAAAATGCGGACGAGTATGACGTGCTTTCAATTACAATTGATGGTATCGACCCTAAAGCTATATGGAACTTTGCAATTACTGTAGCACCACAGCATTACTATGGTAAGGGAAGTAAGGTTGGCGTTGATATCGAAAATAACCAGTTTGGCATTGAATTTGCAAGCTTTGAATTTATGACCGATATTATTCAGTCACCCACAAACATTAAGATTCCTATGGGCGCAGGTTCTTATAAAGCAACAAATACTAAAAACAATGATAATCCAAGCGGAAGTGAATTTTATATAAATAACGTTGTATACTTCAAGGCAAATGACAACTTCAATACTGTTGGTAAGGGTATTGAAAATGCCAAGATTGAAAAAATTCGTTATCAGGTTGTAAGCTCTCAAAACGCTATCGCAGCATTACAAGAGGGTAATGTTCACTATATTTCACCATCACTTACAACCGACAACTATGAAAAACTTGAGTCTCTTTCAAAGAAGGGTATGGTTACACTTACAACCGACCAATTAGGTTACGGTTATGTTGGTATTAACTCCGCAAAGGTAAATGATATAAATATTCGTAAAGCTATTATGTGCGCTATGAATACATCACTTGCGCTTGACTATTATAGAGCGGGTACTGCAGAGCAGATTTTCTGGCCTATGTCAAAGGTTAGCTGGGCATATCCAAAGGGCGATGCTGCTGAGGATAATGGCTTTGACTACCCACCACTTGGTACGTGGAGCAAAGAAATCGCAATTGCTAATGTTGAAAAGTATATGCAAGAAGCAGGTGTTGCTGCAGGCGATAGCGACCTCAAAATTAAATTTACTATTGCAGGTTCAAGCCTTCAGGATCACCCAACATACAAGGTATTCCGTGATGCTGCAGCGCTTCTTAACGATTTAGGCTGGGAAGTAGAGGTTGTTTGTGATACACAGGCTCTTACCAAAATTAACACAGGTTCTTTACAGGTTTGGGCAGCTGCTTGGTCTTCTGCTCTTGACCCTGATCTATATCAGGTTTATCACAAGGATTCTACTGCAACCAGTACACTCGCATGGGGTTATAATTACCTTAAGACAAGCGGTACAGCCGAAGAATTAGATATTCTTGATGAACTTAGTGAGCTTATTGATGAAGCGCGCGAAACTAACGATCAGGAAGAACGTTCTGAGCTTTATCAAGAAGCTATGGAGCAAATCCTTGACCTCGCTATAGAGCTTCCTGTTTACCAAAGAAGTGTGCTTTATGCTTATAACTCAAAGGTTATCAGTAGTGATAGCTTGCCTGATGCAAAGGAATTAAATCCTTATTCATCACCGCTTGATAGAATTTGGGAAATTGAATTTGCAAAATAATTTGGAGTAACTACTAATGTTTAAATATATTTTAAAAAGATTAGTAATGTCCGTATTTATATTGCTTGGCGTTTCAATGATTATTTATTTTCTTATCCGATTGATGCCCGTTGATTTTATTCAAGATAAAATCAACGCCATCAATCAGGGTGGCGCTACCGTTAGCGAAGAAACAGTAAACGCTATGTACGAAATGTATGGACTTGGTGATAACAGCCTTTTAGGTATTTTAAAGGGATATTTTAGTTGGCTTGGTGCCCTTGCTCGTTTTGATCTTGGTACAAGCTTTGTATACGGACTTCCTGTTGCCGATGTTATTTTTGAGCATATGGGAATATCATTTGCAATAGCTCTTATTGCTACTGTATTTGAATTTTTAATTGCAATACCACTTGGCATTACTGCTGCTACGCACCAGTACGGTTTCCGTGACTATGTAGTAACAGTACTTGTTATGATTGGTATTTCGTTACCATCATTTTTCTTTGGTCAAATGCTTAAAGATGTTTTGGCTCTAAAGTTAGGGTGGTTTCCGGCATCGGGTCTTGTAAATGCAACTGCATCTTACACGGGCATTGAATTACTGCTTGATTATGCTAAGCATATGTTTATACCAATACTTACAATAGTAATTCTAAGTATTGGCGCACGTATGAGAATGACACGTACTAATATGTTAGAGGTTATGAACTCTGACTACATACGTACTGCCCGTGCAAAAGGTCTTAGTGAAAAGGTTGTTATTAACAAACACGCTTTTCGCAATACATTAATTCCACTTGTTACATCACTTGCAGGTCTATTGCCATCGTTGTTTTCAGGCGCCATTATAACGGAGCAGGTTTTTGACCTCCCCGGTATCGGTAACATTGCGCTTGATGCTATGAACCGCGGCGATATACCGTTTATAATGGGTTACAATATGTTCCTTGCAGTTTTGAGTGTGCTTGGCGTATTGCTAGCCGACCTTATGTACGGCATTGTTGACCCACGTGTTAAGCTTGAGTAGGGAGGTATATTATGGAAGAAAATACTAAAAATTTAACTCCCCAAACCGAAGAAGTACCTCACGAAAAAACCGTGCGACTTATGTCACCTACTCGAATGGTTGTTCGTAGATTTTTCCGTTCAAAGCTCAGTATTATTGGTCTTATAATGGTTGTAAGTCTATTCTTGTTCAGTTTTGTTGGTCCATTGGTTTATAACCAATGGGGTGAAATTGAGCTTGACGAAAGCGGTAAGACAGAATATTCTATATCCGAAACTACATATACTGTTGACGGTCAAGAATACACTATTCGTCAAACTACCGAGAAATCATTAAAAGATAACTTTTTGGCTCCACCGTCAAAAGACCATATTTTAGGCACCGACAATGAAGGCTACGATATTTTCGTTCGTCTTATGTATGGCGGTAGAATTTCACTTATAGTAAGCTTTATTGCGGTATTTTTAATTACAATACTTGGTGTTATTTTGGGTGGTATTGCAGGGTATTTTGGCGGCGCGATCGATAATATCATAATGCGACTTTGTGATATACTTATATGTCTTCCCGGTGTTCCGATTTTGCTTATTATAAGTACAATACTTGATGCTTCGGGTATAGATGCAAAATATCGCATTTATTTGCTTATGATTTACCTTACATTTATTTCGTGGCCCGGTACTGCACGACTTGTTCGCGGACAAATACTTTCTCTTCGTGAGCAGGAATATATGGTAGCTGCTGAGGCAATGGGTTATTCAACCTCGCGTAAAATATTTAAGCACTTGGTTCCCAATGTTATGCCACAGCTTATTGTTCAAATGAGCTTAAGTCTTGGTAGTATGATTCTTTACGAAGCAACACTTTCGTACTTGAACCTTGGTGTTAAGGCACCATATGCCGCGTGGGGAACAATGATAAACATTATATCCACCAATCAGGATATTTTGCAAAACCACCTTAACGTATGGGTACCTGCAGGTATTTGTATTGTTATTGCGGTTTTGGGCTTCAACTTTATTGGCGACGGTCTTCGCGATGCGCTTGACCCAAAAGCAAGGAGGTAGTTTATATGGCAAAAGAAAAAAACTATCTCTCCGGTAAAGAAATTCGCGCAATAGCCCGTGAAAATAAAAAGGTTATGAAACGACTTGAGGCTGAAAAATATCGCAAGGCGGATGAGTCAGAGTATTTGACTCAAATGAAAAATGATGAAAACATACTTGAAATTGACCAGCTTAATACCTACTTTTTTACCGAACAGGGTGTTGTTAAAGCTGTAAACGGCGTATCCTTTGATGTACCACAAAACGCTACTGTAGGTGTTGTTGGTGAGTCGGGATGCGGTAAATCGGTTACAAGTATGTCGGTTATGCGACTTTTACAAGGACCTACAGGTCAAATTTATTCAGGTGAAATACGTTTTAAATCCAAGGATAAATCAGGTGAAGAAAAGGTTTTTGATATTGCAAAAATGCCAATTGCCGATATTCATAAAATACGCGGCAATCAGATTGCAATGATTTTCCAAGAACCTATGACATCACTTAATCCTGTATTTACTATTGGTCAACAGCTTGACGAGGTTACTTTTATTCATAATCCTGAAGCTTCAAAAGAGGAAGCCAAGGCTAAATCAATAGAAATGTTAAATCTTGTTGGCATTGCTATGCCCGAGCGTGTGTATAACGCGTTCCCACACGAATTATCAGGCGGTATGCGTCAACGTGTTATGATTTCTATGGCACTTGCAAGTGACCCGCGTCTTATTATTGCCGATGAACCGACAACTGCTCTTGACGTAACTATTCAGGCGCAAATACTTGATTTGTTACGTGATCTTAAGGATAAGATTGACGGTTCAATAATGTTGATTACACACGATCTTGGTATTATTGCCGAAATGGCTGACTATGTTGTTGTTATGTATGCAGGCAAGGTTATCGAAAAAGGAACTGTGGATGAAATTTTCCATAATCCAATGCATCCATATACTATCGGTCTTCAAAAGTCTAAACCAACACTTAATTCCGATAGTGATACATTATATAATATTCCCGGTAATGTGCCCAACCCAATAAATATGCCGTCACATTGTTATTTTAAGGAAAGATGTTCAAGCTGCACTGCAAAATGCTCGGGCGAGTATCCACAAATGATACAGGTAAGTCCAACCCATTTTGTAGCATGCCACTTGTACGATGAGGAGAAAAAATAGTATGGAAGAAAAAATTATACAAGAATTTGACCCGAATGCTATTTTAGAGGTTAGAAATCTCCGTAAGTGCTTTCCTATAAAAAAGACGTTTACCGGTAAGGTTACGCAGGAGCTTATTGCTGTTGATGACGTTTCCTTCAAGCTTATGCCGGGCGAAACACTTGGCATAGTTGGTGAATCGGGTTGCGGTAAAACAACGCTTGGTCGTACAATATTAAAGCTTCACGAATCAAACGGAGGACAGATTATTTTTGAAGGTAAGGATATAACCAATCTTAAATCGTCTGAAATGCGTGAAATTCGTAAAAAAATGCAGATAATTTTCCAAGACCCATATTCTTCATTGCCACCTCGTAGTACGGTTGGTGGTATATTGTCTGAACCTGTAGAGGTGCATAACATTGTACCAAAGTCACAGATAAAAGATTATGTACTTGATTTGATGGATAAATGTGGTCTGCGTGATTATTATTACGAAAGATATCCTCACGAGTTTTCGGGCGGTCAAAGACAGCGTATTTGTATTGCGCGTGCTTTGTCGGTAAATCCAAAGTTGGTTATTTGTGATGAGCCTGTGTCTGCGCTTGACGTATCAATTCAGGCACAAATAATTAACCTGCTTAAAAAACTTCAAAAGGATATGAATCTTACTTATCTGTTCATTTCACACGATTTATCGGTAGTAAAATTTATTTCCGATAAAATTGGTGTTATGTATCTTGGTTCTATGGTTGAGTTTGGTACAAAGGAAGATATTTTTGCGAATCCTCTGCATCCGTATACTCAAGCACTTTTTTCGGCTATTCCTCAACCTGACCCTGACGTAAAAATGAATAGAATTATTCTTAAGGGTGATATTCCTTCACCTGCAAATCCGCCAAAGGGTTGCCGTTTTCATACACGTTGTCCTAAAGCTATGGATATTTGTAGTGAGATAGCACCCGAGTATCGCGATTTTGGTAATGGTCACTGTGCGGCGTGTCATTTACTTAATCAGGAATAGTTTATGAATAAAAAGAATAGTAAAAAGCCAAAGATAACATATATTGATGATGGTAGAACAATTGCCGATATGTCAAACCTTCCTCCACGTGTACAATGGGCAAAAAAAGGTACAAGCTCTAGTTTTAAAGAGATTTGGCGCACATATTGGCAGGCCACAAAAATGATGTTGAAGCCTACGCTTATTGCTGTTGGTTTTTTAATAATCGTTTATTTAATAGTAACAATTATCTTTTGGCTAATGTAATTAAAGATAAAAATTCCCACCTAAATTTTGATTTAGGTGGGAATAATTTTATTTAGTAGTAAACATTCCGTTAGATAAATAAAGAATTTTGTCACACACGTTAAGTGAAGTGTTTCGATGCGTAATAAACAGTATCGTTTTATCGGTAAGTGTTTTAATATTGTTAAGTAGTTGTGTCTCGGTCGTTTCATCTAAAGCCGATGTTGCTTCGTCTAACAATATTATCGGCGCATCAAACAGTAACGCGCGAGCAATCGCGATACGTTGCACCTGACCTTCTGAAAGCCCTTGTCCACGTTCTGAAATAACGGTATCAAGTCCATCAGGTAGTGATGAAATAAAGTCATAAATTACTGCAGTTTTTGCGGCGTTTATAATTGCTTCATCACTTATGCTTTTATCGCAAAGAGAAATATTATCGCGTATAGTACCAGAAATTATCATATTGCCTTGTGGAACATAAGAAAACATACTGCGTGTAGTTTCATTAATTGTTACATCGTTATCAAAACTTAAGTTACCTGCTGTTGCAGGGAATAGGCCCAATAAAAGTTTAAACAGTGTGCTTTTTCCGCTACCTGAACGTCCTGTAATTGCGGTTATTGTACCACGGTCGATAGTAAAATTATTATCACGCAGCACAATTTCATTTGTATAAGCAAAAGTAAGATTGCTAACAATAATTGTTTTAAAATCAACAATATCATTGCTTTCGTTTTGGGTTTCGTTTTCTAAATTCTCAAGTTCAATAAGTCGTTCGGCAGATGCAATACACGAATAATACTTTGGAACAACGCCCGATATGTTTTGTAGTGGGGTGCGTAAAATTGAAATTAGTTGTAATAGGTAAATTAAAGTGCCGATTGTCATCACTTCGCTTGCAATTTGCGCGGCTCCCCATACCAATATTCCGTAATATCCTAAACTAAAGAATAGATAAAGCGATGCTGAAATAAATACAGAAAAAAATCCTTTTTTTATTCGAAGTTTTCGGTTCTCGGTTAAATATTCATTTAATTTTAACAAAAACGGTTTTTCACCGCCAAATGCTTTAACAACAACAATGTTAGCAAAGCTTTCTTGTAAAAATGAGCGTGTTTGACCTTCGGTTTGCTGTACCTGTTTATGTAATTGCTTATATCTGTGACTTAATAATCTACCACAAAGCGGAAAGGCAAAACCAACAACCAAAACAGCAAATGCAAAATAATAGTTTTGAATGCATAGCGCAGCAACACCGGCAATAATTTTAGTTAACATTGATATTATTGACGGTATTAGCATAATGCTTCCATTTACTACAACATCAACATCTGAAGAAAATCGGTTAAGCAAATCGCCTGAATGATACTGTGATACATTAACGTACTTCTTTTTCATTAAAGATGTAAACATATAGTTTTTTAGCTGGTTGTTCATTTTAGTTGACACAGCAGTTGATATAACCGATACAACAGCTTCTATTATAATGTGCATAAATATAAGCGCAAAAAGCAAAATACTGCTTATTATAAAAGTGTGTGTCAAATTATGAGATGCAGTATCAATAATCTGTTGCGATAGTTTAGCTAAAAATATATAACATAATGACGCAACAATATTTAAAATCGAAATAAAAAAAACTTGCGGTATAAATGGTTTTGTTTGTTTAAAAATCCAGTTTAATGTTGTTGATTTCTGTTTCATTATTCTAAAATTCCATTATCCTTTAATGTTCTTATAAATACATCGATATCGTTTAACGCTAAAACCACCGAGATATCAAATGTTGACAATAATCCTTTTAGCATTTCTTCTTTAGTTGCATTTCCACTTGCCAACATATTCCATAAAAATGCAGTAGTATCGGTAAGTGTAATTACGGTGTTAAAGCTTGATTTTATTGTTTTATCGCCAACAATAACCGATTGACCTTCAATTTCTTTTAAAGAGAATCCTTGTTTGATTTTCATTTTTTCACCTGAATTCATATTTTATTTAAAACCAATACTTGCATTTTTATTAATTATATACTAAAATAATTTATATTGCAAGTATAGTATTTGGAGGATAAATTATGGATACCTTTGTTGAACAAATTGTCGCTATCAAAAAAACAGGAAAAACCTGGGCCGCATATCTTGGTATAGCGGTTACTGCAATATTACTTATGACTGTAGTAACAATGTATTTTGGCTCGTTATTTATTGTGTTTGATGCTCTTATACTTTTTGGTGCATATAAACTATATTCAATGCTTAGTATAGAATATGAATATATTATCACCAATTCTACAATGGATATTGATAAAATAATTGCAAAAAGCTCGCGAAAACGCGTTGTCAGCTTTGATTTATCCGCAGTTTTACGTATTGAAAAATATACCGGTGTTTTGTCGCCCGATATTGCAAAGGATTGTTTTTTTGCTTGTAATCAAAACGATCAGAATGCATATGTATTAATTTATAAAAAAGAGGGCAAGCCGCAACAAGCGTTTGTTTTTGCGCCGGACGAAAGAATGATTGACGGTATGAAAAACTTTTTACCTCGTCATATTTGTGAAAATTTATAATAGGTGATTTTATGAAGGTTTTATTGTCAAGCCAAATTAAATCAGCAGAAGACAATGCCGTATCTAACGGCATTTTTTCTTATGTGCAGTTAATGAAAGCTGCAGGGGATGCCGCAACGCGTGAAATACTTGGAAGATACAATGTTGTTGGTAAAAATGTTTGTGTATTATGCGGTAATGGTAATAACGGTGGTGACGGACTTGTTATTGCCGCCAATTTGAAGCGAGTTGGCGCAAATGTGTGCCTGCTTACTCCAATAGGTTTTCCATCTACCGATACGGCTCTCGCTTTTAAAAATGATGTAAATGATATAAAAATTATTAATGATTTTGTTGGAAATTTTGATATTGTAATAGACGCGCTTTTTGGTATAGGCTTAAATAGATTTTTATCGGAGAAAATTGCCGATTTGATTACAAAAATTAATTCCTTTGACTGTGTTAAAATTGCAATTGATATTCCAAGCGGTGTATTTTGTGATGGCGGCGAGGTTGTTACGGCCTTTTGCGCTGATTTAACACTTTCTTTTTCTTGTTATAAGCCGTGTCAGCTTTTACCACAAACAAGCTCTTACTGCGGTGAAACGGTTGTTCTTGATATTGGATTAGTTTTAGATAATTATGCTTATCAAACCATAGATAAACCGCAAGTGATTAAAAGACCAAAAAATTCACATAAAGGTACTTTTGGTACAGCTGTCTTATTTTGTGGAAGCTACGGTATGTGTGGAGCCGAAATTCTTGCCGCTCGCGCAGCGCTTAGAAGCGGTGTTGGAATAGTAAAAGCGCTTGTGTGTGACAAAAATTACTCGGCTTTTACTTCAGGTGTACCCGAGGCTGTTACTATTCCTGTAGCAACTGCACAAAACGGGGCGCCTATAGTTTATGAACGCACTATTTTATCATCTCTTTCAAACAGTAATGCGTTACTTATTGGATGTGGTCTTGGAAGAAACGAAGAGGTTAAAAATCTTGTTATATCTACTCTTCAAAAAACGCAAATTCCTGTTGTGATTGACGCCGACGGCATAAATGCTATTGCAGGTAGCATAGATATTATTAGAAAAATTAATGCTCCTGTAATTATCACACCTCATCCTGCCGAAATGGCGCGACTGGTTGGTACAACTATCGAAAATATTCAGTCTAATCGAGTAAAATACGCAAAAAATTTTTCCGTGGAAAATCGTTGTTATCTTGTGCTTAAAGGTACAAACAGTATAGTTGCTACCCCTAACGGTGAAATTTTCTTTAACACTACGGGTAACGATGGTCTGGCTACGGGCGGTAGCGGTGATGTTTTGTCGGGTATGATTGTATCTCGATTAGCGCAAGGCTATAACCCGCTTACTGCTGTATTAAATTCAGTTTGGTTGCACGGATTTGTGGCCGATACTCTTGCAAACACAATGTCAACACGTGCAATACTACCAAGTGATATTATTGAGGGGCTTAAAACAATTTCAGATTAGGTGATTTTGTGTTAAAAAAACTGTTTGCTCTATCAATTGTATTTTTAATGCTATGTGGTTGTGGTAAAAAGAATAATGTTACACCTGTACTTGATAATATATCATTTAACGCCGAAATTGAATATGGCGGTAGTGAATTTATAGCGGATGTAACCATTGAACAGGATGCTTTAAATTTGGTTGTAAGCGAACCTCAAGAAATTAAGGACTTAACCTTAAATGTTACAAAAAACGGTATAACAGCCAATTTTAAGGGCCTGACATACGCGGCTGATATTAACTCGCTGCCGCAAGGCGCGATAGCACAAATTTTATACGAAATTATAAATGATGTTAAAGCTTTACAAAACAAAGCAATATGCAATGAGGACAATTGTGAAATTAATTCACAAGCAAACGGTTATAAATACGAGTTTACATTTTCACCGTCGGGATTGCCAATAAATCTTAAGGTTGAACAGCTTGATTTGGATATAGATTTTAAAAATGTAACTGTAATTTAAAGGATTTTTAATATGTTTAAAGAAAATGCAAAAGAATTGATGCAAAAATTAGATTTTCCTACCAATGCACAGCAGGAATTGTTGTCAGCGCTTGATATTCTTTTAAATTCCACCGATTTTTCAGATATTGTAAATCATTACAATAGTATTAATTTTGATTTTTCAAAGGCGCTTGAAGATACTAAAAATCTTGCTTTATTGCATAATCTTTGCGAATATACAGCGTATATGTTACTGTTTATTTGTATGGCGCCAGAACTACATAAAAAATATGTTCAAAAGGGTATTGATGATAATATATTTTATGATACAATGCGTGATTTGAATTATAAACTTGAAGAGTGCCGATTAGTTCACGGCAAGTGTGGAACCTTTGTTGCACGGTGGTATAAAGGCTTTTTTGAAATGAAAATTTTTGCATTAGGCCGCTTACAGTTTGAACTTAATAACACTTGGTTTGATTGTACGGTTGATGGCGTTTATATACCAAAAGGAACAAAGGTTTTAAGCGTTCACATACCGCGCACAGGTACAAAACTTGAGCACTCGCTGGTGCTTGACTCATATAAGCAGGCGGCCGAGTTTTTTAAAGATGGATTTAACGAAAATATTATCTTTATTTGTAACAGTTGGCTATTATACCCTTGGAATAGAGAAGTTTTAAAAGATGGCTCTAATCTTGCAAAATTTTACGATGACTTTACCATTGTAAGCTCAGGGGAATATCAAAATTACAGCGAGGCATGGCGTCTTTTCGATTGCCTTTACGATGGCAACCCCGATAATTTACCTGCTGATACTTCACTTCGCCGTGCATATATTGATAGAATAAAGAGCGGAAAACCAATTGGTCACGGTACAGGTGTGATTGTGTTTGATATATAGTAAAATCTCGGTAGAATAAACTACCGAGATTTTACTATATATTTACAATCTTTGCATCAAGCAATTCCGCATCTTCTTTAATGTGAGTAATCAGCAAAACGGGTTTGTTTTTGTCGATAAATTCGCGCTTTATAATATTTGCCGCAATTTGTTTGTTTTCAATATCAAGCCCATTAAACGGTTCGTCAAGTATAAGAGCGTCACCACTGTAGGCAATAGCACGAACAAGTGCTACTCGGCGTTTCATTCCACCGCTTAATGTTGAAATTTTCTTTTTGCGAATATCATATAACCCAAATTCTTTAAGCAAGCTATCGGCAAAAGAATACTGCTCTTTTGAAAGGACCAAACGTATGTTTTTTTGAACGTCAATATTTTCAAGCAATCTATCTTCCTGAAAAACTGTTGAAATTTTTTGCGGTACAATGACATTGCCGCTATCAGCATTTTCAAGTCCTAAAATAAGTCTTGATACTGTAGTTTTACCGCTGCCTGACACACCATAAAGTTGGACACATTCGCCACCGTTTACCGTTAAATTAAAATTGTTAAGTATTAATTGTTCACCGTAAGAAAAAGAAATATTTTTAAGCTCAATCATTTAAAACTCCTCCATTTCTTGCGAGATATTTGTTGCAGAGGAATTTTAAAAAATATTCAATTATAAGACTAAGTACAACGACTGTTAGTGTAACGGCATAAACCTCATCAAAGTTTACACTGCCTTTTCCTTGCCAAAGCATTGTACCAAGTGAAATATTGGGTAAGCATATAACCTCGGCTGCTACACCCGATTTCCACGCAAGTCCTAAAGCATTAACACAAGACGTAATTAGGTTTGCTGTAATGCTTGGTAATTTTATGCTTACAAGTGTTTTGCGGTTTGATAGATCAAACACCCTTGACATTTCTAAAAGAGTCTTATCGGTGTTTTTTAGTCCGTCGTGTACAGTTTGCCATATAAGAGGTAAAACCATAAGGCAAACAATAAGTACAGGTAGGGTAGAGCTTTCAAAAAAAAGGTACATTAAAATAATTATTGCTACAACAGGTATTGCACGTATTATTTTAAGAATAGGGGATAGCAGCGAGTAAACAATAGCGGAAATATGTGTTATTATTCCGATTACAAATCCCAAAAAGCTACCAATAATAAAACCAATAAATATGCGTGAAAGTGTTAGTAGCTCCGATATAATGAAGTTGGGTGTAAAAGCAATTTTTATCCATGTTTTAAGCACGGTGAATGGACTTGGTAAAATAAGCAGTAACAACTCATTGTTTCGACTTACAAGTCGGGAAGCGGCCTCCCAGACAAGTATCCAGAAGGTCGCTATTAGTATTACTTTTATTATTTTTTTAAAAAAAGTTTGTTTAGTCTGCGTTGTAGTATAAATCATCAGCGGGTAATTTACCTCCGATAGATGTAGGATCTGCATCAAACAGTACTTTAAAGTAACCGTTTACGTTGGTTTTCATATCTTTGCCCGTAACAAAGCAAAGGTTGCAAATAGGAATAGATTTTTTAGCAATTGCAGCCTTTGGTGCAATACCGTATGTCTCACAGTAAGCGGCAACCTCGTCAATGCTTTCGGTAGCAAATTTGATTGATGCTTCATATTCTTCGAGGAATTTTTCAACAGCCTTTGGATTAGCCTTAACATAACTGTCAAGTGCGATAACACAACCCATCATAAGCGTTGTATCAGAAACCTTTGACCATTCGTCGTTTATGCTTAGAACTCGGTTAAGCGCTTGGTTTTGAACCATAACTGCAGTTGCAAGTGGTTCGGGAGCCATTGCGATTTCAGCCTCGCCGCTTATAAGCTTTGCTTTTAAATCGTCGCTTGACACAAAGTTTATAGTAACGTCGGTTGCAGGATTAATGCCGTTTTCGTTAAGAATATAGTTGAGTATATACTCAGGGTTCTGACCCTTACCGGTTGAGTATATTGTTTTTCCTTTAAGGTCGGCGATTGATTTGATGGTATCGCCTTTTTCAAGAATAGAAAGCACACCATTTGTGTTAACAGCGAGCATTCTTACTTTGCCTTCGGATTTATTGTAAAGGGTTGCTGCTACGTTTGTGGGAACAGAAGCGATGTTAATTTCACCCTTTAAGAATTTACCTGTTATATCAGTAGCGGCGGCTGCTACAGTAAATGTGTAATTGTTTGCAGTAATGCCCGCATCACTATCAGCATTAAGCTTTGCCATACCAATACCTGTAGGACCCGTCATATATGCTACCGACATATCAACAGGCGTATATGCTTCTTGGCTTGATGTGTCAGGAGCCGAAGAGATTGTATCGGTATTGCCGCAAGCAGCAAGTGAGAACATGAGAGCCAGTGAGAGTAATAGAGCTAATAGTTTTTTCATTTTAATCACCTTATTTATTAATTTTAAAGCTGTGACCATCACGGTTTATAAGTCCTTTGGACTCTAAAGATTCAATATCACGGTATATGCTTGTTCGACCAACATTTAACCGTCGGGCAAGCTCTGCCATACCGAAACCTAATGTTACAATACCGTCACTGCTTGACTGTGAAAGTAAAAATTCATAAAGTCGTTCTTCGGTAGATTTTGCAGTAAACGCATCAAGCTTTCGGTTTAAAAAGCGTATTCTATCACTTAAATATTCAATATAGTTAAGCGATATCTGTGGGTATTGCTTTAAAAGGAAAGTAAATGTTTGCTCGGTAATATACAAAACATAACAATCTTCTTTAGCAACAATACTGCTCATACCTTCTTTCCAACAACCAAACATACTTGCCGCGCCAAAAAGCTCACCGCCCGACATGGTACGTATTGTAATACTGTCACCAATGTCGTTAAGACGTTTTACAGTAGCTGTACCGTTTGTGATAATTCCAATCATACCGCTATGGTAAAGCTCGTCGCCTTTTGATATTTTCTGCGCATTACCAAGCAATGAATTGACTGATGCGATTTCATCTTGTGTAAGTCCGCTAAACAAAAAACAGTTAATAGATCACACCTCCATTTTGTAAATTGTGTTCCAAATAGAACACTTTAATTATATTATACACAAAATAATAAAAAAAGCAAGATGCAAAATACATCTTGCCTTAAATTTATCTCTTAAAAATACTACCGCCCTTTGAGTCGATGCCTACTATAAGCGGAAAGTTGTTAAACATTAGTTTTTTTATAGATTCACAGCCTAAATCGTCAAAGGCAATTACTTCACAAGAGGTAATACTTTGTGCTGCGAGTGCCCCCGCACCACCAATGGCGCATAGGTAAACAGCATTATTATTGATAATAGCATCAATAACCGCTTGATTTCGTTCGCCCTTACCAACGGTAGCCGTAAGACCTATATTATAAAGCTCGGGAGCATATGTGTCCATACGTGAAGACGTTGTCGGGCCGCAACTACCAATCGCCATACCTTGCGGCGTAGGTGTTGGTCCTGCGTAATATATAACCGAATTTTCAATATCAAAGGGTAGGGGTTTACCGTCATTCATATACTCAAAAATACGTTTATGCGCGGCATCACGAGCGGTATATACCGCTCCGCTTAAATAAACCTTATCACCAACAGAAAGTTTTTTGCAGTATGATTTTAGTTCTGAAGTGTTTATGTAGTATTCTCTCATTAACTGTTTACATCTGCCAAAAGATTTTCAAACTGCTCGGCAAGATCGCGATTATTTGTATTATTATCGGTAATTTTGGTGCGAGCTGTGGAAAGTGAAGAAACAAGCGCATCAACTTTTGTTACAAAATCGTTAGATGTTTGCATAATCTCAGCTTTTAGTGCGGCAAGTTGCTCATGCGCGTTATCAATTGAGTGAAGATTTTTCTCAACCTCGCGATTTGTGATATCACGATTTTCGGCAGAATTTTGCATAACCGATTTTGCGTTTGCTTGCGCTACAAGATAAAGCTTACCAATATTTTGCGAAAGGCGCTCAATCTCGTCATATTTATCGGTATATTCTTTAAGTTGAGCTTCTACTGCTGCTTTTGCTGACTTTACATCTTCAAGCTGAGCATTAACTGTAGCAATAGTGCTGTCAAGGTTGTCGATTTTTTGATTTAATTCGTTTTCTTTTGCAGAGAATTTTTTGTGTGATTCTTCAACGTAAGCAATTACATCATCACAGTTAAAGCCAAAAAGACTTTTTCTAAAACCAACTGACATTTTTATTTGTCCCCTTATTTTCAAATTCTATACAAACATAGTATATCAAATTTAAAGCTCTTTTACAAG
Source organism: Clostridia bacterium (assembly GCA_017437005.1). GTDB lineage: Bacteria > Bacillota > Clostridia > Oscillospirales > Acutalibacteraceae > UBA737. Next base: position 39,452 of record JAFSBZ010000023.1, read on the forward strand.
AGAAATATTTTAGTTAAACTGTGGGTCAATATCAAGTGTTGCAAAGTAATCTTCAATACTTTGAGCGCGGCGAATAAGTTTAACACTACCGTCCGGCTTTAGCATAAGCTCGGCGCAACGAAGCTTGCCATTATAATTATAGCCCATTGAGTGACCGTGAGCGCCCGCATCGTGAATGGTAAGATAGTCGCCTATGTCAACCTTGGGTAATTCTCGTTCGACAGCAAATTTATCGTTGTTTTCACAAAGTGAGCCTACAACATCAAACTTGCCAACAGTTTTTTCATTTTCCTTACCCATAACAGTTATATGATGATATGCGCCATACATTGCAGGACGCATAAGGTCGCAGCAGCTTGCATCTACGCCGATATATTCCTTATATATATGCTTGTAATGAAGTGCTTTTGTAACAAGATATCCATAAGGTCCTGTTATGTAACGTCCCATTTCGGTAAAGAGTGCAATTTCAAAACCTGCAGGGGTAATGTATTCATCGTATACTTTGCGCACGCCTTCGCCTATAGCGAATATATCAACAGGCTCTTCGGTTGGCTTGTATGGTATGCCAATACCGCCCGAAAGGTCAATAAACTCAACGTTAATATCAAGCTTTTCTTTAATTTCCAGGGCAAACTTAAATAACTTTTTGGCAAGACGAGGGTAGTATTCCTCAACAAGTGAGCAGCTTGCAAGCATTGAGTGAATACCAAAATGCTTTACACCTTTTTGTTTTAAAATTGCAAAGGATTCAAGTATTTGTTCATGTGTCATACCAAATTTTGTGTCGTGCAAATGACCCATAATATCATTTGTAATATTAAATTTACCTGGGTTGTAACGACAGCAAATTGTATCAGGTAATGGTGCGATTTTTTCTAAAAAATCGATATGTGTAATATCGTCAAGGTTTATAATAGCACCGCAAGCGAGCGCGGCTTTATATTCATCTACAGTTGTTTCGTTTGAAGTAAAAATAATATTTTTGCCATTTATACCGCTTTTTTGTGATAATATAAGCTCGGGTATTGAGGCGCAGTCGGTACCGCAGCCAAGCTCGTTTAAAAGTCGCAAAATTGCGGGAGTAGGTGTTGCCTTTACCGCAAAATATTCTTTAAAGCCTTTGTTCCAGGAAAATGCTTTGTATAAATCGGTAACACATTTACGAATACCCGCTTCATCATAAACGTAAAAAGGAGTAGGGTAGATTTGCGACCAATTTTCAATGTTTTCCTTGGTAAATGGAACGTTTTTCATAAAATAATACCACTTTTCTTAAGTAAAATAACAGTACGATTTTACACAAAAAAACGCAAAGTGTCAAGTATTATGAATTATTTTTAAATTTTTAAATATTTGTGTTGATTTTTGAAAAGAATATAAGTATAATGTATTTGGAAAAATTTGAATTATTTTGTAAGGAGAATCAGAAATGACCACTAACAAAACTGTATTAAAATGGCTTGATGAGATGAAAGAATTACTCACACCTGACCAAGTTGTTTGGGTTGACGGCAGTGAAGAGCAAATCGAGGCATTTCGTGCTGAGGCTTGTGAAATTGGTGAATTGCATAAGCTAAATCAGGATAAGCTTCCCGGTTGCTATTTGCACCGTACAAATCCTAACGACGTTGCTCGTGTAGAGGATAGAACATTTATCTGCACAACCACTAAGGAAGAGGCAGGTCCTACTAACAACTGGTGTGACCCTGCCGAAATGTATAAAAAGCTTTACGACATTGCTCGCGGAAGCTACAAGGGTAAAACAATGTATGTTATCCCTTATTCAATGGGACCAATCGGTTCACCAATTGCTAAGATTGGTATCGAAGTTACCGATTCTATCTACGTTGTTCTTAATATGGTTATTATGACCCGTGTTAGCCCAAAGGTACTTGAAGTATTAGGCGACAGCAATGACTGGGTACGTGGCTTACATTCACGTTGTGATGTTGACCCTGAAAAGAGATATATCTGCCACTTCCCACAGGATAACACAATTATCTCTGTAAACTCAGGTTACGGCGGTAACGTACTTTTAGGTAAAAAGTGCTTTGCGCTTCGTATTGCTTCTTACCAAGGCTGGAAAGAAGGCTGGATGGCTGAGCATATGCTTATTTTGGGCCTCCAGAATCCTAAGGGTGAGGTTCGTTACATTGCTGCTGCGTTCCCATCAGCTTGCGGTAAGACCAACCTTGCTATGCTTATTCCACCCGAATATTTACGTAAAAAAGGCTACAAGATTTGGACAGTAGGTGACGATATTTCTTGGATGAAGATAGGCCCTGACGGTCGTCTTTATGCTATTAACCCAGAAAATGGATTCTTTGGTGTAGCACCCGGTACCAACGTTCACTCTAACTTTAACGCACTTGAGTCAACCAAGAAGAACACAATCTTCACAAACGTTGCTCTTAACCTTGATGATAACACGGTTTGGTGGGAAGGTCTTGACAAGAACCCACCTGAAAACGCTCTTGAGTGGAAGGGTAATCCTTGGAATCCTTCAATGTTTGTTAAGGCAGACAAATCAACATACGCTGCTCATCCAAACTCACGTTTTACAGCTCCTGCTGAAAACTGCCCATGCATTTCTGACGAATTTAACAAGGGCGAGGGTGTGCCGATTTCTGCAATTGTATTTGGTGGCCGTCGTGCTAAGTGCGCTCCACTTGTATATCAATCAAAGGATTGGGTAAACGGTGTATTTGTAGGTTCTGCAATGGCATCTGAAACAACAGCTGCAGCTGCAGGCGCAGTAGGCGTTGTTCGTCGTGACCCAATGGCAATGCTTCCATTCTGTGGTTACCATATGGGTGACTATTTTGCACACTGGCTCGAAATGGGCGAAAAGCTTGGCGACAAGGCTCCTAAGATCTTTAATGTTAACTGGTTCCGTACCGATGATGAAGGCAACTTTGTATGGCCAGGTTTTGGCGACAATATGCGCGTTCTTAACTGGATTATTGACCGTTGCGAAGGCAAGGCAACTGCTACCGAAACCGCTATCGGTTATATTCCACAGCCTGAAGATATTGACCTTACCGATCTTGATATGGATATTGAAACTCTTAAATCAATCCTTAAGGTTGATAAAGATGTTTGGACCAAGGAAGCAGAAGAGATTGAAGAGCACTACAAGAAGTTTGGTGACAAATTACCAGCACAGCTTCGTGAACAGCTTGACAACCTCAAAGCAAACCTTGCTAAAATGTAATTTAATTCACAATGCATAATTAAGCAAATTAATAAAGCACTCATCATAGATATATGGTGAGTGCTTTGATTTTGTAATATTATAAAAAGGCTACCTGCTAAGTAACAAGTAGCCTTTCTAAATTTAGTTGATATTTAAGATACTACCCATATCGTACATACCGGGCTTTTTGCCAACAATAAATTTTGCTGCCTTTACAGCGCCTGCAGCAAACACTTCTTTACTTTGTGCCGCGTGAGATAGGGTAATTACCTCGTCGTGACCTGCGAATATAACATCGTGCTCACCAACGATTGTACCGCCGCGAATAGCGTGTATGCCGATTTCGTTTTTTGAGCGTTTTTGTCGTTTTGAATGACGGTCATATTCATATGTGTACTTATCGTCAAAAACCTCGTTTACGGCATTTGCAAGCATCAGAGCGGTACCTGACGGTGCATCAAGCTTTTGATTGTGATGCTTTTCAATAATTTCTACATCAAAATTAGCGCCTAAAATTTTTGCCGCGCTTTTAGCAAGACTGCAAAGCAAATTTACACCAAGTGACATATTAGCAGTAAAGAATACAGGAATTTTAGAAGATGCATCCTTAATGGCTGCAATTTGTTCCGTGCTATATCCCGTTGTTGCAAGGATAACGGGAACGTTATTTTTTATTGCAAACGAAAGCAAGCTGTCAAGTACAGAAATATGAGAAAAATCAATTATAACATCGGGAACTGATTTAACGTCATCAAAAGATTTATAAACAGGGAAGTCGCAAAGCATTTCTGCTCGGTCAACACCCGCAGTTATTTTTAAATCATTATCTTCTAAGGCACAGCGCGCAACGGAATTACCCATTTTACCGCAAGCGCCTGAAAGTAAAATATTTATCATTTATTTTTTCACATCCTGAAATTTATAAATATGAAGAATATTGTATGCAACGTGCCAGCGCACCGTTCCAAAATATAATTTATAGTTTAAATCCACATTCAACAAGCTTTTCTTTGAGTAGAGACTTGTTTACATCACTCGTGGGATAAAGTGGCATTCTGCAAGGACCAACATTTAAACCTAACATATTCATTGCTTCCTTCACAGGTATTGGATTCACGTCGCAAAACATAGCATTCATAAGACCAATATGCTTTATATGAAGCTCGCTTGCAGGTTGTGTATATCCGTTAAGATATAGCTCGCAAATATCGTGCATTACCTTTGGCGCTATATTTGAAAGTACAGATATAATACCGATACCTCCCAGCGACATAATCGGTACTGTTTGGTCGTCGTTACCCGAGTATATATCTAAATCATCACCGCAAAGATACTTAATTTCAGCAATGAGTGATAGGTCGCCGCTTGCTTCTTTTGTAGCCACAATGTTTTGGTGTTTAGAAAGCTCTTTATATGTTTCAGCCTTTATGTTAACACCTGTTCTTGACGGAACATTATATAGAATTATAGGCTTACTAACCCTATCGGCAATATAGTTGTAATGCGCTACAAGACCTGCTTGAGAGGTTTTGTTGTAATAGGGAGTAACCATTAAGAATGCATCAGCACCTACGCTTGCGGCATCGTCACAAAGCTCTACCGAATATACAGTATCATTACTACCTGTACCTGCAATAATAGGTACGCGGCCGTTTGCGGCTTTAACCGATTCTTCAATAACGCGCAAATGCTCGTCATAGCGTAGTGTGGATTTTTCGCCCGTAGTACCGCAAATAACAAGTGCGTCAATGTGGTTTTCGATTTGCTCATTAACAAGTGTTTTTAAACGTCCGAAATTTACGCTGCCATCAGCGTTCATAGGGGTAACCAATGCAGTTGCCGCGCCTGTGAAAATTCTTTTTTTCATAAAAACACCTCATTAAATATATTTTTAAAAAATTAGTCCATATAACCCTTTGCCGCAAGTAATTCTGCCAAAAGCACTGCGCCACCTGCCGCGCCACGTAAAGTGTTATGTGAGAGGCAAACAAACTTATAGTCGTACTGGCTATCTTCACGCAAACGACCAACAGACACAGCCATACCGCCTTCGAGGTCGCGGTGTATTTTGGTTTGTGGCATATTGTCTTCGGTAAAGTAATTAAGGAATTTCTTTGGTGCATGGGGAAGTTCTAATTCTTGAGGAACGCCCGAAAAGTTTTCCCATACCTTAAGGATTTCTTCTTTAGAAGGCTTATTCTTAAATGTTACAAACACAGCAGCCATATGACCGTCTGATACAGGAACACGCAAGCATTGGGCTGTAAATTTTGGTGAATCAGCAAGCTTGATTTCACCGTCTTGCACCTTACCCCAAATCTTAAGAGGTTCTTTTTCACTTTTTTCTTCTTCGCCGCCAATGTATGGAATAACGTTGTCTACCATTTCGGGCCAACGCTCAAATGTTTTGCCTGCACCCGAAATTGCCTGATAGGTACAAACAAGACATTTTTCTACACCAAACTCTTTATCAAGTGGGAAAAGGGCGGGTACATAGCTTTGAAGTGAGCAGTTGGATTTTACAGCTACAAAACCGCGCTTGGTACCAAGGCGCTTACGCTGTGCCTCAATAACATCAAGATGCTCGGGGTTAAGCTCAGGGATAACCATAGGAACATCAGCGGTAAAGCGATGAGCTGAGTTATTAGATACAACGGGACATTCGTGCTTAGCGTACATTTCCTCAAATGCCTTGATTTCATCCTTTTTCATATCTACTGCACAGAAAACAAAATCAACCCTTGAAACAATTGTGTCAATATCGGCTACTGCGTCGTAGACCATCATATCCTTTAAATTTTCAGGCATTGGTGAAGTCATAGCCCAACGGTTGCCAACAGCCTCAGTGTATGTTTTGCCTGCGCTTCTTGGACTTGCGGCAAGGCAAGTAACTTTAAACCAAGGGTGGTTTGCAAGCAATAGTGCAAAGCGTTGACCTACCATACCGGTAGCGCCGATAATACCTACGTTGTAATTTTTCATTTTGGGATCCTCCTGATAAAGCAAAACTGACTATTGAAATTAACAAAGTTTTGCAATATAATATTATTCAATTAATAATACCATTATAGTGCAAATTTGTCAAATCAAATTATATATACAAAATAAGAAAGTTATTGGTAAAATTATATGAAAAAAAGCGATTTTTATTACGATTTACCCGAAGAGCTTATTGCCCAGACTCCAATTTTTCCGCGTGATTCTTCAAGAATGCTTCACCTTGACAAAAGTACAGGTGATGTAAAACACGATACGTTTAGTAATCTACCCGACTTTTTACGTGAAGGCGATTGCTTGGTTTTAAATAATACGCGTGTTTTGCCGGCACGTTTATACGGCACAGCAGCCGACACAGGCGCAGTTGTTGAATTTGTGTTACTTAAGCAGTACGACCTTTACACTTGGGAGTGTTTGGCAGGTCCCGGCAAAAAAGCAAAAATAGATCGCGAATTTATTTTTAGTGACGAGCTTTCTGCAATAGTTAAGGATGTTTTACCTGACGGCAATCGTGTTATTGAATTTAAATGTAATGGCGAATTTTTTGCAACACTTGACAAGGTGGGTCAAATGCCACTACCGCCATATATAAAGGAAAAGCTAAGTGATAAGGAACGCTATCAAACGGTTTATTCAAAAGAGTTAGGTTCTGCGGCGGCACCTACGGCGGGTTTGCATTTCACACCTGAACTACTTGAAAAAATAAAAGCAAAGGGTGTAAAGGTTGTTTACGTTACATTACACGTTGGCCTTGGTACTTTTAGACCTGTTAAGGTGGATGATATTCGTGACCACAAAATGCATACAGAGCATTACTATATGTCAAAGGAAACCGCTGATACAATAAACCAAACGAAAGAAAACGGCGGTAGAGTAATATGTGTTGGTACTACCAGTTGTCGTACTGTTGAAAGTGTAGCAGGGAAGCACGGTAAAATGTGTGAGTGTAGTGATGATACAGGCATTTTTATTTATCCCGGTTATACTTTTAAATATATGGATGCGCTTGTTACTAATTTTCATTTGCCTGAAAGTACCCTTATAATGCTTGTTTCTGCATTTGCCGGATATGAAAATACAATGAATGCTTATAAAATCGCCGTAGAAGAAAAATATCGTTTCTTTAGCTTCGGTGATGCAATGTTTATTTCTTAAGGAGATTATATGTATAAATTAATAAGTGATAAAAACGGCGGTCGTCGAGGCGAGTTTGTAACCAATCGTGGCACTGTACAAACACCTGCTTTTATGAACGTTGCAACTGCGGGTGCAATAAAAGGTGCATTATCTGCAGAAGACCTGAAAAATATTGGTTGTCAGGTAATGTTAAGTAACACATATCATTTACACGTTCGCCCAGGTGACGAGGTTATACGTGATTGCGGTGGACTTCACAAATTTACTACTTGGGATGGACCAATACTTACCGATAGTGGCGGTTTTCAGGTTTTTTCACTTGCATCACTTCGCAAAATTGAAGAAGAGGGCGTGACCTTTGCAAGCCATGTTGATGGTAAACGTATTTTTATGGGACCGGAAGAGAGTATGCAAATTCAGTCAAATCTTGGTTCTACAATAGCAATGGCTTTTGACGAGTGTGTCGAAAACCCTGCTGAGTACAGTTATTCTAAAGCATCTTGTGAACGAACAACACGGTGGCTAAAACGCTGTAAAGACAAAATGCAACAGCTTAACTCACTTGAAAATACAATTAATCGTGAGCAAATGCTTTTTGGTATAAATCAGGGTTGTACCTATAATGATTTACGTATTAACCATATGAAAGAAATTGCCGACCTTGATTTAGATGGTTATGCTATAGGCGGCTTGGCTGTTGGAGAGCCTGCCGAGGTTATGTATGACGTTATTGAGAATGTAACCCCACATATGCCGCAAAATAAAATACGTTATTTAATGGGTGTAGGAACGCCTGTTAATATTCTTAATGCCGTAGAGCGCGGTGTTGACCTTTTTGACTGCGTAATGCCAAGTCGCAATGCACGCCATGGTCATTTGTTTACATCAAAGGGCATTATAAATATCAACAATAAAAAGTACGAGTACGATATGACTCCTATTGATGAAAATTGCGGTTGTCCCGTTTGTCAGCGCTATAGCAAGGCATATATTCGTCATTTGCTTAAAAGTTCCGAAATGCTTTCGCAAAGACTACTTGTTATGCATAATTTATGGTTTTATAATAATCTTATGACAGATATTAGAAATGCATTAGATGAAGGCAGATTTGCTGAATTTAAGGCAGAAAAAGAAAAAATACTTGGAAATCGTATTTAATTTTTAATTTACAAAATTATCCTTGCAATTACGTTGCATATTAGGTATAATACTTTTTGTTAATATTTTTGGAGGTTTAAAATTTATGAATTTTAATTGGTTAACATTAGAAGGTGCTGCAACTACAGGTAATGCAGCAGCACAAGGCGGCGCAGGCGGTCTGCTTATGACAGCTCTTCCACTTATAATTATGGTTGCGGCTATGTATTTTCTTATTATTCGTCCTCAGAAAAAGAAGGAAAAGGCTGAAAAGCAAATGCGTGACAACCTACAGGTTGGCGATGAGATTATAACAATCGGTGGTATCTATGGACGAGTTATTTCTTTAAAAGAAGATGCTATTGTTATTGAATCAAAGAGTGACCACAGCAAAATGACCATTGCACGTTGGGCTATGCAACAAAATCTTACCGTTCATGATGACACACCCAGCAAATAATTAAGTAATAAATTATCCCTTCGCTTGAATAAGATTTAAGCGGAGGGATTTTTATGTCTGACGGAATATTTCAAAAAAATACTACAAGCAAAAAATCGGCATATACTTTAGGTGGTGCCGTTGGAGTACTAACAACGCTTGTTTCAATGCTGTTTTTTGCTGCAATAATTTTATTTTTAAATATAGATCGCGCTTATGCTGCGCCGTTTGCATCAATAAGTATAGCGTTTGGCTGTTTTATAGCAAGCAAAATTACAGCAAAAAAAATCGGTGATAAAGGGTATCTTATTGGTTTAATAGTTGGAACGGTAGTGTTTATAATCATAACTTTATTATCATTAATATTAGGTGGCAAGCTTTCTATTAATACACTATTTCATTTTGTTATAATTATACTTTCGTCACTATCAGGCGGTATTGTTGGTGTAAACTCAAATAAAAGTAAAAAATATATATAAAAAAATACGGCAAAATGCCGTATTTTTTTATTGTGTTAACATTTCAATTATTTTTGAATAAATTGCCGACGGATTTTCTAAAAATCTTTCGCTTATAAATCGTCCTTGTTCTTCATCGGTTATAAGCAATTTTATTGTAATAAACGGCTTGCCACCGTCTATTGCTGAACAACTTAAATATGTAGCGCCCTTTTCATGTGTAATTTCAAAAACATTATCCTTTGAATTTTTAAACTTGGCAAACATTTTCATTACAGCCAAGTATGCTCTCTCCTTTATTACAGATGAAAGAGAGGCCTTAAGTGTTGAGGCTGTAGTTCTGCCACTATCGGTTATTTGATATATTTGTTCGGTACTATCGGTTGGTGTAATTTGTCCGCTTGACGAAAGTGAAACGACGGCATCGCTAACCTCAAACGCGTTTGCAAGACCTTCGTAATGTAAAACATTAGCCAACATATCTACAGGCACCGGCTCGTTGATAGAGCTTAGTATATAACATATCAAAATTTTAATTTCTGCTGTGCTGAATAGTCCACCGCGTGCAACTCCTGCACCTGATGCGTTTTTTTCCATAAGTCCTTACTCCTTTTATTGTCAAGTATATTATAAATTGAAATTCTAAAACTTTCAAGTATTATTTATAAAACAATGTTTACAAAGTGTGCGCATTTATGATAAAATATAAATAAATCAAGGTGGTGTTTAAGTGATAGGGTTAAAACGTGGTACAGTTGCTTTAATTGAACATCAAAGGGAATGGGAAATTGAAGCAAAAAATACAATTAATATTCTTAAAAATATATTGGGCGATGTTATTTGCAATATTGATCACGTAGGCAGCACAGCAATAAAAACAATCAAGGCAAAGCCGATTGTTGATATAGCAATCGCTGTAGATGATTTTAATGCAGTTCTTGACAAAAAAGAGCAGTTAAAAAATGCGGGATTTTATTACCGACCTAATTCAGACCTTGGTGAGCAGTTGTTGTTTGCTTGCGGTAGTTTATATGAGGGCACAGGCGACTTACAAACACACTTTATTCATATTGTAAAAAAGGATAGTATGGATTGGATTAACTATATAAATTTCCGTGACTATTTAAATAAAAACCCAAATATCGCAAAACAGTATGAAACCTTGAAACTTTCGCTTGCGGCGAAAGCTCCTAAAGATAATGGTAGAGAAATGTATCTTAAGGGTAAACATGATTTTATTACTCATACACTTCGCAAGGCTCTTGTTAAATCTTATCTTGGAAAAAAAGTTAACATTAAAATTGACAGGCCGATAGGTTACGTACATTATAAGGAAAATTATAGTCTTACTTACCCTATAAACTATGGTTATATTCCCGGGGTTTTTGGTGGTGATGGTGAAGAACTTGACGTTTATTTACTGGGTGTTGACAAGCCTGTGAACGAATATAACGCAAGAATAATTGGTATTGTTCACCGAGAGAATGATGTTGAGGACAAGCTTATAGCCGCTCCTGATGGTGTTATTTTTAATCAGGCGCAAATTGCTGAAAATATACATTTTCAAGAAAAGTATTATAAAACATATATCGAGGCAATTTATCAAAGATCGTGCGGTGTTATTGTTTTTAGAACTGTAAACGGTAAAAGGGAATACCTTTGTCTTTTGCAAAATCTTTCGGGTACTTACAGTGTGCCTAAAGGACATTTAGAAGCATTTGAAAGCGAAAAAGACTGCGCGCTTCGAGAACTGTTTGAAGAAACCGGCATTAAAGTAAAGCTTATTGACGGCTTTAAGAAAGAAATAAATTATGTCTTCCACACAAGTTCGGGCGAAAAAAACAAAACAGTTGCATTGTTTCTTGCCGAATACAACGGCGAGCTTAATATCGACCACAATGAGATAGTGGGTTATCAATGGCTGAATTCCAAAATGGCAAAACAGATCCTACCAAACGGATGTAGCAAAGTAATTGATGATGTTGAGATGTTTTTATGCCCCACAATATAAAACTTGGGTGCGATGCAGTTAATCGCATTGTTGACTATTTTTTATATGGTTTGATAGGTGTTGAGCTTTATAATGTTTAGGACGATTAGGGGTGCGTTGAATGAAAAAAATAAAAATAACCGTTATGCGAAAAGCAAGGTATGACGATTTAATTAAAAAGTATGAAAATCCTATTGAGCACGCTTGTGACTTGCAAGAAGGTCAGGTGTTTATTTGCGAAGGATGGCAAAAGCCTGAGGGGTTTTGTGACAGCGCGTGGGATAGTGTCTCGCCGTTTGTTATGACACTTGCTCACGGTGGTGAGAATTTCTATGATGGATGGATGAAGAACCCGAAATCTGCAATGATTTCTTGTAATGATGGTTTCCGTCCTGTGAGTTTTTTAATTGAGGTATGCGAATGAGAAAATTTAAGCTTTTTGTAGATGATACGCGCGAATTTCCGTCGAGGGATTATGAGTGCTGTAGACTTTTAAAACACGCTAAGATTTTTTTAGATATTATACAGTTCGACTTTATCACGTTAGATTATAGTCTTTCGGGCGGCGAAACAGGTATAGATATTCTAAACTATATGAAAGCAAATAACATTTTTGTGCCAAATATTAATATTCATAGCAATAATATTTTTGGCAGAGAACAAATGCGAAATTTTTGTAAAGAAAATTTTCCGGATTCTAAAATAACAATGAATATGTTACCAAAATAAAGATAAAAAGGGGAATGAGAAATGATTTATACACCACTTACAAAAAAAGCTCTTAAAATTTCTTTTAAGGCTCATAAAGATCAGTTTGATAAAAGTTGTATACCGTATGTATATCATCCGTATGAATTAGCATCTCAAATGTCAACCGAAGCTGAAGTTTGTGTTGCTCTTTTACACGATGTTGTTGAAGACACCGACACGACATTTGAAGATTTAATTAACGAAGGCTTTTGTGATGAAATTATTGATGCTCTTCGTTTGTTGACACATAATGATAATACGCCATATATGGATTACGTTCGTAAAATAAAGGAAAATCCAATTGCAAAAAATGTAAAACTTGCCGACCTGAGACACAATAGCACCTTAGCACGTCACGACGTTATTACCGATTGGGATTTAAAGCGACAAAATAAGTATAAAACAGCTATAGAAATATTATTGGGAAATCAAGAATGATTTTGATAGTAATTAAACTATAAGAATATGATGATAAAAAATTATGCCATTAGAAATTGTAAGAAATGATATAACTAAAATGACGGTGGATGCCATTGTTAATGCTGCCAATGAGTCGCTTTTGGGCGGTGGCGGTGTTGACGGTGCGATTCATTATGTGGCAGGGCCGGAGTTGCTTGCTGAGTGCAAGACTCTTGGTGGTTGCAAGACCGGTAAGGCAAAGATTACGGGCGGATATAATCTGCCTGCAAAGTATGTGATACATACTGTTGGTCCTATTTATGAGGATGGCAAACACGGAGAAAAGGCTTTGCTTGAATCTTGCTATCGTGAATCTTTGGCACTTGCGAAGGTACATAACTGTGAAACTGTGGCTTTTCCGCTTATCTCTTCGGGTGTGTATGGATATCCGAAAGACCAAGCGTTAAAGGTTGCTATTGATGTTATCAGCGACTTTCTTCTTGAAAACGAGATGAAGGTCTATATCGTCATATTTGATAAGGCGGCGTACAAAATCAGCGAGAAGCTGTTCTCGGATATCGCCGAATACATAGACGATAATTATGTGGACGAGCATACTGATTACCGTCGTGAAAGTATGCGGATGAATGTACCGATGCAAGCATCTATTGGTCTCTTTGAGGCTGACCTATGCGAATGTAAAGCAATGTTGTCTGATGACGATCTTGATGCCAAACTCAAGCAGATTGACGAGAGTTTTTCGCAGATGCTTCTCCGCAAGATTGATGAAAAAGGTATGACTGATGCAGAGTGTTATAAGAAAGCGAATATAGACCGCAAACTGTTCTCGAAAATCCGCAGTGATGTACATTATAAGCCGAGCAAACCTACTGCAATCGCTTTTGCAATCTCGCTTGAACTCACACTTTCCGAAACCGAAGACATGCTTAAAAAGGCGAGATTTGCACTTTCTCACAGCAATAAATTCGATATTATAATCGAATACTTTATTAGCAAGGGCAATTACAATATCTTTGAAATCAACGAGGCGCTATTTGCCTTTGACCAAAGTCTACTGGGTGCTTAATATGAACCGTGAATTTGTTTTCAAGCTGTGTAAAGAAAGATACGGCACCGAACCCGATTATCCCTTTAACGATAAGTATAACTCCGCAGTTCTGCGCCACGGCGATACTCGCAAGTGGTATGGTATAATTCTAAATGTTTCGCCAAATGTTTTTGGGCTTTCGGGAGAAGAAAAGGTTGACGTTATCAATCTTAAAATCGACCCGATTATGATGGGGTCGTTTTTACAGGAAAAAGGAATTTTTCCTGCCTATCATATGTCAAAAACTTGTTGGATATCTGCTTTGCTTGACGGATCTGTCAGCGAAGAAACGTTATCTTTTTTAATTGATGTTAGTTTCGAACTGACCAGTAAAAGACGCAAAAAATAGTTTTGGAGCGTAAAAATGAGTGAACTTAAACGCTGTAAATGGTGCAATCTTAAAAACACCGCATACATAAAATACCACGACGAAGAGTGGGGCGTGCTAAATTTAAATGAGCAGTATTTATTTGAAATGCTGATTTTAGAATCTTTTCAGGCAGGGCTTTCTTGGGAATGTGTGCTTAACAAGCGTGAGGCTTTCCGCAAAGCATTTGATGGCTTTAATGCCGAAAAGATTGCGGCTTATGACGATGATAAAATTGTCGAGCTTCAAAACAATAAAGATATCATTCGCAACAAGCTGAAAATTCGGGCTGCGGTAAATAATGCTAAAATCTTTTTGGAAATTCAAAAAGAACACGGCAGTTTCCGCAAGTATCTGAATGCTTTTACAGGCGAACAGCAGATTATAGAAGTGGACAAAACTACATCGCCTTTATCGGATGCTTTGTCAGCAGACCTTATAAAGCGCGGAATGAAATTTGTGGGCAGTACCATAATTTATTCCTATCTGCAGGCAATCGGCGTTATTTACTCGCACGAGGAAGAATGTTTTATGTATAAAGGACGTATGGGTGAATGAAAAATATATACGAAAAAAGCAAAATCAGGTTTGCTCTTACTTGGATTATTGGTTATGTAATCGGCGCAAGCTGTACCGATGAGTTGTCAAGACTCGTTAATATGGAGAAAAGCATAACAGTTATTTTTCTTGGTATTATGACGGCGGTCGCTCTTCTTTGGATGAAAAAGAATGACTTGTTTCGTGAGTTTGGTCTTTGTAGAGCAGAGATTAGCGCTAAAAGACTACTATACTATATTCCACTTATCGTCATTGCATCCTGCAATCTGTGGTTTGGCGTTACTGTAAATTACAAGTGGTACATAACCGCTTTTTATATTCTCAGTATGATTCTTGTGGGATTATTGGAGGAGATTATTTTCCGCGGTTTCTTATTTAAGGCAATGGCGGAAAATAATTTAAAATCTGCAATTATCGTTTCGAGCATTACCTTTGGCATCGGACATTTTGTGAACCTTATAAACGGTAGCGGTGCAGAGCTAATTCCTAATATTTGTCAGGTTGTATCGGCTATTGCAATAGGTTATTTGTTTGTGACTTTGTTCTATAAAACGAAGAGCTTGTGGGCGCCGATTATTGCCCATGCCTTTATCAATTCGCTTAGTGCCTTTGCTGTAGATATTACGAACACTCAGCAAATTATTACGTCCGCCGTTATCTCGGTTATTGCGGTAATTTATGGAACGTTTATATTAAAAAACAGAGGAAAAGTATATGAAGAAAATTAAGATCACCGTAATGCGAAAAGCACGGTATGATGATTTGATTGAAAAGTTTGAAAACCCGATAGAACACGCTTGCGACTTACAAGAAGGACAGGTGTTTATATGCGAAGGTTGGCAAAAGCCTGACGGGTTTTGCGACAGTGCGTGGGAGAGCGTTTCGCCGTTTGTTATGACTCTTGCTCACGGTGGCGAGAATTTCTATGACGGATGGATGAAGAATCCGAAATCTGCAATGATTTCTTGCAATGACGGCTTCCGTCCCGTAAGTTTTTTAATTGAAGTTGTCGAATGAGGATAAAAAATGAATAATGAAATTTTTGAAACAATACATAGAAGAATAAAATATATTTGGGAAGAAAAAATTAAAGAAGATTATACTGATGGTTGGCTTTTAAAGGAAGATACTTTAAAAAATGCATTATATCATCATTTGAGAAATGAATTATCCACCGTTTTTGCCGAAAACAATATTAGAATATTTACTGAATTTACAGATGGTGAATTTAAAGGGACTAAAAAACGTCCTGATATGGTTATAGCGACTGTTGATTTTGATAAAGAAGACCACAATGGCTATTACGGCGATGATATAAAAGAGTGTCTTGCTGTGATTGAGATTAAATTTAAAAACAAAAATTCAGCAGACACAATTTATGCCGATTATGATAAGTTAAAAGAGTATATAGATGCTTTGGGCGTAAAAGCTCATTTGTATATGGCAACAATATGGGAAAGCGAAGATAAACCTACCACATGGATTAGAAAAAACACATCTTGGGCTAAAGGTAAAGTTACCGAATTAAATGCATCTTATATTATAGGTTCTGATTATGAGCCACAGTTTTATGTTTATGAGCATTAATTGATTGGAGAATGACATTATGTTGAAATTTATCTGCTACCCGAAATGCACCACTTGCCAAAGGGCAAAAAAGTGGTTGGATGATAACAAAATCGAATATGAGCTTAGAGATATTAAACTCGACAATCCCACGTTTGAAGAGTTGACCGAGTGGTATAACAAAAGCGGATTGCCGATTAAGAAATTCTTTAACACAAGCGGTCTTTTATATAAATCATTAGACTTTAAAAACAAATTGCCCGAAATGAGTGAGGAAGAGATGCTCAAACTTCTCGCAACCGACGGTATGCTTGTTAAGAGACCGTTACTCATCGGTGATGATTTTGTGCTTGTTGGGTTTAAGGAAACCGAATGGAAAGAAAGATGTAAGTAATCATGAACGGTGAAAGACTAAAAGAAATACGAGAAAGCAACAACATTTCGAGGAAACAACTGGCTCAAAAAATATACGTAACTGAATCAATTGTTCAGAGTTGGGAAGAAGGTTGGTATATAGAAAGCCCGTCTTCCGGAGAAGTCGAAGAAATGGCAGAAGTCTTTAATATGTCTGAAGAAATATTGAGGAATATATTAGATTTGCCGGAAGAAGATGATTCCGATAATAACACGACATCTTTCGTTGATTATATTGATGCCGGTGTTAGAGCAGTTAAGCATATAAAAAAGAAGAAAAACAAGTAATTGATATTTGTCGCATATGAAGCGACCTAACCTCTCTTTTATTGGTGTACAATGGTTGCATCAAATGAAAGAGAGGTTTTTACTCATGAAAAACAACATTACTGAACTCGTATTTATTTTAGACCGTAGCGGTTCTATGGCAGGGCTTGAGAGCGATACAATCGGTGGATTCAACTCAATGATTGAAAAGCAGAAGAAACAAGATGGCGGTTGTTATGTATCTACAATTCTTTTCAACGGCGAAAGCGAAGTTGTTCATGACCGAGAAAAACTCGGTGAAATTCATCCGATGACCGAGAGAGATTATGTGGTTGGCGGATGTACCGCACTGATTGATGCTATCGGCGGTGCGATTCACCATATAGGTAAACTCCATAAGTATTTCGGAGAGAGTGCACCTGAACATACAATGTTTGTAATCACAACCGACGGTCAGGAGAACGCAAGCCACCGCTACACAAGCAAACAGGTTAAAAAGATGATTGAGCGACAAAAGGAAAAATACGGTTGGGAATTCCTTTTCATTGGCGCTAACATCGATGCGGTTGAAACCGCATCCCGTTATGGTATAGGTGCTGACCGTGCGGTTAATTATAAATGTGATAGTGAGGGCACTCATATTCTTTATGAGTCAGTTGCTAAAGCGGTTTGTAGTGTTAGAGCAAGTGAACCGCTGAGCGCAAGCTGGAGCACGGAGATAGATTATGATTATCAAAAACGAGGTAAATAAAATAAATTCTTTAAAATTCTGCTTTTAAAAGCAGAGTTTTTTACTTGCTGTACGTAATTTTACTCTTTAAATGTGTTTAAATATCATTATAAATTTAATTTAAATTGCATAGAATTAAGAGATAGGTTTATCTTGCAATAAAATTGTAATGGTTATATAATAACTAAGGAGTGTTTTTTCTTGAATATTATAAAGCGGGCAACACCTCAACTCATAATGCTGTTAGTTATTTGTTTAATAGCCGCATTTAGTTATGTTAAAACCGAGATAATCGGTGTTAGCACATCACCAGATAACACAAGAACAGTTATAATTGATGCAGGTCACGCGGCATTAAAAAATACTATAGATTAGTAAAAACAACCTTAAAAAGCAGCGCCAAGTAAATGTTAAAAACGGATGAGTTTAGCGCTCATCCGTTTGATTTTTTACAGTTAATTTGGGAACACAAACCAATATACCAAAATAAAATGTAGCTTTCGCTATATTTTAGCGTTGCAAAGATGTTCTTCTTGTGGTATACTGTGTGTGTAGAATTTTATTCCTTTAATGAGGTGTATTTATGGCTGTTAGTTACAAAAAACTATGGAAGCTTTTAATTGACCACGATATGCGTAAAAAAGACCTTGCCAAAGTTGCAGAAATCAGCAATTATACCATTACTAAGATGAGTAAGGGTGAAAACGTTACGGTTGAGACTTTAGGCAAAATTTGTGCCGCCTTAAACTGCGGAGTGGATGATATTATGGAGTTCGTACCCAATGAAGTAAGGGGGGGCAAATAATATGGCTCTCGAAAATAAATTAGGCATTACCAATTCAGCTGACCTTGCTCGTGAGGAAGAACGTATCAGCAAGAAAAAGGCGCTTGAGCTTTTTGAAAGTGGAATATTAGATAAGTTAGAGGCAGGAAAGTTTTCTGCTCTTAAAGAAATTCATAAATACCTCTTTGACGAGATTTACGATTTTGCAGGCGAAATCAGAAATGTAAATATTTCAAAAGGCAACTTCCGTTTTGCACCGTTGATGTACTTGCAGGCGGCTCTTGATAATATTGATAAAATGCCGCAATCTACTTTTGACGAGATAGTAGAAAAGTATGTAGAAATGAACATTGCCCACCCCTTCAGAGAGGGTAATGGCCGCAGCACTCGTATTTGGTTAGACTTGATTTTCAAAACCGAACTTCAAAAGGTGGTTGACTGGAGTAGGGTTGATAAAGAAGATTATTTGTTGGCTATGGAGCGCAGTCCTATTAAGGATATTGAAATTAAGCATATTCTAAAAGCTGCACTTACCGATGATATCAATAGCCGAGAGGTCTATATGAAAGGCATCGACCACAGCTACTACTATGAAGGCTACACTACCTTCAAAACGGAAGAGTTATAATTGTTCTATTTGGTAATTTATACACGGAAAGGATTGTCATAATGAAAAAGGCATCTATTATTTTATTGTCTTTGTTTTTCTTGGTATTACCTTTTATAGCGATTGAAATATTTTTTTTGATTTTCAGAATTAATATTTTTGATAACCCTGATTTTTGGTATGGATATATGGCGTATTTTGGAACGGTTTCGTTGGCGGCTGTGGCACTTGTTCAAAACTATAATGCCAATGTAATCAATGATAGATTACTTAATATGCAAGAAGAACTGCAAGAATTTCAAATTAAAGAAAAGGCTGCCACAGTTGATATTAAACCAATTATTTTAGATAGTGAACGTGAGTATTTTATTGTGAACGACGATAATTATAATGACGAATTTGATGTGGTTAATCAAAAATATAAGTATTTTTTCTTTATGGAGTGTTCTAACATTAACAGAAAAAATGCAAAGCTATTCAATGTGGTTTTCGAAGTAAAAAATATTTCAAATAATATTTTGAAGGAAATATATATTGATGACCTAAAAATTTATGATATTATTACCAATGCTTCTGGTGTATCACAAGAAAAAGAAGAAATTAGAGAATATGTTTATAAAAATACATCTGAATATGCTCAATGTCTTCTTAGACCAAATGAAAGTATAAAGATTTGCCTAAAGATTTATATGGATGAATATGATATGACCGAGGAGTCTTTTAATATCAATTTCAATTTTTCTACAAAGTCAATATATAATGTTATTTTTTCTGAAAATGTAAATTGCTTTAGAAACAATGTTGTCGATACTAAAGATAGAATGTATATGAATATTGAAAGATGTTATTTTGAGAATATGCCAGAAGCAGTATAAAGGAAAGGAGAATAGTTTATGAAGGATTTTGAGATTTTAAGCCGTGATACAGTTGTAGCTGTTTGGAAAGATAATGAGCTTAAAGTTTTGAATAATGCTTTGTTGCCGTTATATTTAAAACGAGTTAGCAATGCAAAATCTTGGCTTGAAACACGAGCAATTGACTCGCATAGAGCAAACTCCCGTCTGCTTAAAAAGGCTTTAAGACTTGTCGAAAAAGACGATGTTTCAACGGTACTTCACGTTAACGCAGCAACCATTACCGACACCTATTGGGTGCGTGAAATTGGCAGCGATTTGAAATATGCAGATATCCGATTTACCAAAGACTATTTCTCCAATTTAGCACTTAGAGGACTTTATTCGAGTTTTAATTCTGCTGCAAAGCGTAAGGATACCAAAACTCCTGAGCTTACCAATATCGGTAGTTTTGAAAAGTGTTGGAAACTAAAAGACGGAAAATGGTGGATTTATAAATCTGCCAACCCAAAAGAACAGTTCTCAGAACTCTTTGTATATGAGTTAGGTAAGGCACTCAAGATGAATATGGCACATTACGAAAAGGGTGATAAATGCGTTAAATCGCTTGATTTCACCGATTCAGCCAATGTCATATTTGAACCGGCTTCATCATTTATGGGTGATGAGGAAGATTATATTAAGGTAGTTGAGAACTTAAAGGAACTTTGTCCTAAAGCAATTCCTGACTATATTAAAATGATTTTCCTTGATACAATAACCGCTAACCCTGATAGACACACAGGAAACTTCGGTTTAATGCGTGATGTTAAAAGTGGTAAACTTTTAGGACTTGCTCCAAACTTTGATAACAATATGGCTCTTATTGCCCGCGGTTATCCAACAAGCAAATCTACAAATGACCTTTTAATCACGCTCTTCAATGAACTAATGGAAAAGTATCCTGCTTATAAGAAATATTTGCCAAAAGTCACAGAGCAGATGGTTAAAAAGGTTATCAGTAAACTTAATATGAAAGTGAAATCGCAAGCGGTTATAGATTTAGTTATAAGACGTTATGATGCAATAAAATAATTTATAATATTTAATCAAATATGCAAGTTAAAAAAATCAGGGTGGTTTTATAATACAACCCTGTTTTTTTGTGTATAATTGATATTTTTAAATTAGAAAAAGGCAAAACTCTAAAAGGATGGTTTTAGGATCAAATTAGAGTTGTGCCTTTAAAGCAATATAAGGTTGATGATTCATCAAGTGGTGTTGATGAAATTGTTTTTGGTGAAACAACACCCTCTGACAACAATCAGAGTAATGAAAATGTTAGTGATGATAATGAATCAGATAACGATAGCAGCCGGGATGACGCAAATTCGTCAGAAAACGAAAGTTCTCTCGATGATGATTCACTTGTTGGGTGGAACAGGCCAGTCTTTTAATAGACATCTCAATCTCTTTTATAGAAACGGCAACCCTGCTTTTGTGAGGTTGCCGTTTCGCTTTTCAGATATATATTATTAATATTGCACAAAAACGCGATTAAATTTTGTGTATCTTGTATTTATTTTCGCTAAAAAATGAAATTTTAGCCTTGAAAAATGAAAGTTATACCAAGAAAAAATAAAATTCAAATTATATAATTAACATAGCATTAATAAAATGCACATTTTATAAGGAGTGAAATTTATGAAATTAAGCAAAAAACTCTTGGCAGTTATCCTGACTATAAGTGTTTTACTTGCGATGGTAGTGATTCCAGCAAGTGCTTTTACAGGCAGTACTGCAACAATGCCTACCGACTTCACTGTTATAGAAAACTTTGACGGTGAAAATACACTCGGTTGGGAAGCACATGGCTCAACATTAGAGTTCTCTGATGCATACGGCTATGGCACTGAGGGAAAGAGTGCTCATGTTTCTTGGAGCGCATCAGGATGGAATGGATTCAAAACCAAATCAAATGTAACAATTACTCTTGAGAAAACAGGTCTTGCATTCTGGGCTTACAATGCTGGTAGCGATCTTTCAAGCTTCTGTGTTGTGCTTTTGCAAGGTGACACAAAATATGAAGCAAAGATTACGCTTAAAGCAGGCGAGGCAATCTATCAGATTCCTTGGACCGATTTTGTAAAGAACGGAGTATCGGTTGATACAACTCAAACCGTAAGACAGATTGACTTTACAAAATCTGCTGCTTCTGCTGATTACTACATTGACCAGATTGGTTGCTATACCGGTGATGCTGTGCAGAGTGAGTTTGTTGCAAGCACAATAGCTATGCCTGACAATTATACGGCAATCGACAACTTTGATAGTGTAAGCGCTCTTAATTGGGAAGCAAATAAATCCACTGCAGAGCTTTCGGCTGACCGTGGTTATGGTAAAACCGGTAAGAGTATGCACGTTACTTGGAGCGCATCAGGCTGGTGTGGCTTTAAGACAAGCTCAAATCAGAGCATTTCCCTTTCGGGTGACGGTTTAGCTTTCTGGGCTTATAATGCAGGTAACGAGCTTACAAACTTTGCGATTGTTCTTTTACAGGGCGATGTAAAATATGAAGCAAAAATCACGCTTAAAGCAGGCGAAGGCGTATATCAGATTCCTTGGACTGATTTTGTAAAAAATGATGTATCGGTTGATAAGACAGCGATTGTAAGACAAATTGAGTTCACCAAGTCGGCAGGTTCTGCTAACTATTATATAGATGAGCTTTCTTGCTATTCAAATTATATACCAAGCACACTTGAAATGCCTGCAGACTTTACCGTTATTGATGACTTTAACGGTGAAAACACACTCGGCTGGCAGTCAACCAACAAAGCAACATTAAAAATTTCTTCTGAGCGCGGCTATGGTGCAGACGGCAACGGCGCTCATGTTTCTTGGAGTGAATCCGGTTGGTCCGGTATGAAGACCGCAAGCGGCAAGAATATTGCCCTTACAGGTGACGGTCTTGCATTTTGGGCTTATAATGCGGGTAACGAGCTTTCAAGCTTCTGTGTTGTTCTTTTACAAGACAGCGTTAAATATGAGGCTAAGATTACTCTTAAAGCAGGAGAGGCAATCTATAAGATCCCATTTACAGATTTTGTTAAGAGTGGGGTAGCTGTTGATACTACAAAAACAGTTTCTCAGATTGAATTTACAAAATCTGCAGGCTCAGCCGATTACTTTATCGACCAATTAGGTTGTTACGCTGATCCTAAGAAGCCAGCAGTTTCAACAGTTTTGTTTGATACAAGCGTTAAATCATCGTCAAGCGCAATTGCCGGTAGCGGTAAAGGTGGCAATGGCGGTTTTGACACTGTTAAATGGAAACTATATGATATTGAAAATGACCCACGCTTTACACGCGGCTGTTGGTTTATAGCAGAGGACGTTACTGCAGGTTTATTTAATTTTATAAGTGTGACACCAATTGGTACACTTGAGGGTGTTGACATTTCTTCGGCATATTATTTTGGAAATCTTAATTTCTGGATTAAGAGCGAAGTTGCAGATCGTACTCTTAAAGTTGCACTTAAGGACAAAACAAGCGGCAAATATTCCGATTATGTAGAATTTAAAGTAACCGAGGCAGGTAAATGGCAGCAGGTAACAATTCCTGTAAAAGAAATTGTCTCTGAAGAGTTACTTAATACTTACCCTGAATTCCTTAAAAATGTTGATGTTGTATCATTTACTGGTAGGGATGTAGCGGGTACATTCCAGTTCGGCGAAGAATTTAAGATTGCAGGCGTAAAAGTTTGGGATTCTGATGTTCCTGATTACAGCGAGTATGCTGACCTTGATACCGAGCCTACACAGCCTGAGGATGACGGTAGCTATAATCCTGACTCTGAAATTATAGGACAAATTGATTTTACAATGGATTCTTATTCAGGTAACGGCGGTTTTGGTAAGGTTACAAAAGAAACATTTGATGATTTTGCAACCACACAAAACGGTATAAAGATAGTAGCAGGCGAAGGCATCAAGGATGACAAAATGGCTACAAAAGGCTTGTCTGTTTGGTTCGGTGAAGACGGAACTGCAAACACAATTGACTTAACCACACTTGAAGATGGTTACTTTAGTATGTGGGTACGCGGCAGTCGTGCAGGCATGTCATTCTACTACATTCTTTTCGATGATACTGATAACGATGCAAAGACTTCAATTGTAAAAACCTATACAACAAAAGAAGCAAACACATGGGAAGAGGTTCGTATTCGTATTTGCGACTTTGTTCCTAACGGTGCACTTGATAACGAATATGTATTTAAGATGCAAATTCGTACAGGTTACGGTTCATTTAACTGGAGCAAGGCATATCAGGATGAGCAGTGGCTCAATACAGGCGACGTTCTTGAGGTTGCATGTGCAAGAGTTACAGAGGGCAAGCCTATTGATCCGTTTGCAGTAGTAGATACCGGTGATGACGGTAACGGTGAGGATGACGGTAGCACCGATACAGGTAATGATACCAACACCAACACCGGTACTGGTTCCACTAATACAGGCTCTAACGACACAAACACAGGTTCGGGAACAAATACTGGTACAGGTTCAACCGATGGAACAACCAATGATAATACAGCAGGCGGAACATCACCTGTAACAGGCGAATCCGCAATGGTGCTTGTTATGCTTTTGACTTTTGCTTGCATTAACGGTGTTATAGCCGCTTTTGCAAAAAGCAGAATTAAAGCAAAATAATTAATTGAAATAGTCGTGGGCATAACTCTAATTGCTGTGAAAAACATCCTTTTAGAGTTATGCCCTAATTCCAATTTTTAGGATATAGACCATTATGTAAATTTTAGTATAATAAATATAGTGACTTTAAAATTATTTATTATATGAATGGAATGAAAATAAATGTTAAACACAAACAATTTAAGCTACTGGACATTGCAAAAGTTTCCTTACATACTTACCCCTATAAGTAACTTTATGTTTTTTACATTAAGCAAAGGGCAAAGCACAACAATCTCAACAAACAATCATACATTTTGTTATGTTAAAAGCGGCACAGTTAAAGCAACTTTTGAAAACTATGAAACTGTAAATAAAAACGAACAAATAAATCTGACAACAGGTATGTTTGTGCAGTGGAGCGGTCAAGGTTTTCTTGAATTTACTGCAGTAGAAGATAACACGCGTATATTAGTGATTTCATTTAAATTGCTTCGACCAAATCAACCGGATGATTATGACTCTGCCGACGTAGTTAACTATACCATACCTGTATTGATGCAAAGGCTTACTATAGAAATGCCACATACTCTAACGCCCGAAGTGGCATCGGTTGAGCGGAGATTGCTTGAAAATATGTGTACCGAAGCGGGACAGCGCTCGGTAGGATATTTTAATAAGCTTCAGCTATTGCTTAGTCAGCTTGTTGTTGAAATAGTGCGCAATCATCCCAAGATGCCGCGATATATTGATGCGGTTGCAATAACCAGTAATACAGACAACGACCGACCATTAGACAAAGATAGGGAAGTATACATAAAAGATATCGAAATTTGGTGTAACAATCCTGCCGAGGATGGATCGTTTATTTTACGTACAATGCGCGCCGATCGATATTTTGTATCAAATAACGGAGATACAAATGAAAAAATAAATTATGAGCTTATTACAGAACAAGACGGCTCGAAAATTGGCAAGCTTTATACCACTGAAACAAAACTTTGCTACAAGGTTTTATTTTGGGCGGATAGCGGAATTAAGCCGTTTGACATTGAGCTGTATACTAAAAAGTGGATATATGTTCGCACAAAGATAAAAAGCAATATGACAGGTAATGTTGGGCTTGCGATTTATACAACTAAAGGTCATCACTGGTTTGGAAGTCCTGTTATGATTGAGCACCCTGATATTTGGCAAGATGTTTCGGTGCCTGTAATGTTTGTACAGGGCAGTAATGATGCTTCACCAATTGTTGCAAACGCTATGAAGTATATTCATCAAAACTATACGCAGAAAATAAGTCTAAAATCTGTCGCAGAGGCAATTTATACTAATCCAAATTATCTTTCTACTGTATTCAGTCGGGAAAAGGGAATGACTTTTTCTGCATATGTTAAAAATTATCGGTTAAGCGTTGCTCAAAAAATGCTTATTGAAACCGACCAGAGTATAGAAAAAATTGCTCTTTCGGTAGGGTTTTATGATATACAGCATTTTTCTAAAATATTTAAAAAAGAATTTGGTGTCTCACCAATTAGATTCCGAAACGCAAACAAGATAAAATAAATGAATTTTGGTATTTTTCATATGAAAGATATACCAAGTTTAGAAATATAAAAATATTATAATTTAAGTAGTAAATTTGTGGGAGGCCGGCTATGAAAACTACAATTAAAAGACTTATACTAATTGCGTTATGTGTGATGATGGTGTTTTCGTTGTGTTGTTGCAAAAAAACACCGAGTAACGATAGCGTAAATTCAACCGCAAGTAATCCTGTCATAAATATTGATGATGACACGGACATTAGTTCTGAAGGTATTTTTTCCGATGATACAACAAGTGAGGATACCGAAAGTGCTGTTAATAGCGATACTGATAAAGATAATACCACAAGCAGTAACAATAGTGTTATCGGTCCTGTAACAAGCAGTAATCCAAATGACATTGCAAGCGGTAACAACAGCGACGGTAACACTGTTATTGAAAACACGGGTGATGATACGCCTACCACCAGCACAACAACAAATACAGAAAACGGGCATACTATAACCGCTACATACGAGTGGCATCCGGGTCTTCCTGACACTAACGTTTCATATCCTATCACTGTTTTAGTAGATAATGCTCCTGTAAATGCAAGTCAGATTACTTTTACATCAAGTGTCAATGGTGTCAGCTTTGCAGGTAATGTTGTTACCATTCCTTACAGTGTTCGCTCTGCGGGTAATACAATAACGGTTACAGCAAAACATTCGTCCGGTGTTAAATGTGATATTAATATTCCTTGCTTTAAATACACACAAACCTTTAATGATGATTTTAACGGCACAACACTTGACCGTACTAAATGGAGTGAGCATTCATCGCTTACTACAACACCACCTTCCGATGCTGCAAGCTATCAGGTTATAGACCGTGCTAAATCTGTAAAGGATTGCTTTGAAGTAAAAGACGGAAAGCTTAATATGCTTATCAAGGATCAGCCATGCTATGATACTACAAATAAAATCAAATATCTTTACAGTGAGTGCTGTCTTGATACACGCGGTAATTTTATGCAAACCTACGGACTTTTTCAAGCAAATATTGCCTGTGCAAAATTTGGTGGCATAAATACTGCATTCTGGTTGCTGCCTAACGGAAGTTATTCAACACAGTACACAAACTTTATGACCGAGGATCCTAACTGGGGTCTTGCCGAGATTGATATTCTTGAAGCAAGTGTTGCTTTTGGCAGTAAAGATCGAAAAACCTTCTGTATTTCTGAGCATTTTTACAATTATAACGACAACTACGACCATAAACAACAATCAAAATATTATAAAGTAAACGATACAATAACCAATTTTCATACTTATTCTTGCGTGTGGACGGCTGATGCCCTTTATTATTATGTTGATAGCGATCTTATCCGTAGCACTACAGGTTTACAGGCGAAAAGCGCCGGAGGAAAGTCGGTTTCACGTGCATATATGATAATTGACGTAGCACTTTATCTTGATAATGCATGGGTTGGCAAGCGAGATTTCACTAAATCAGATCTGCCTATTGCCGGTACAGTTGATTGGGTAAGAGCGTATAAGTTCAAGTGATTTGAGGGGTTTTAAATGGGTAGCTTTTTTAATAAAACAGAGTATTCCAATAACGGAATAGGATATACGTCTGTTGCGGTAGAAGAGGATGTGAGTCTTAAGATTTTTTATAACTGGCATCCAGGTGTTCCCGGTTACGACCTTAAATTACCGCTCGAAATAACCGCAAACAACGGCGAAGTAGATTTTGAAAAACTAACACTTGTTGCAGATGATGAACGTGTGACTGTTGACGGTACGATTTTAATTATCCCCGAATGTGTTAGAAACACAAAGAAGGAGCTTAAGGTTACTGCAAGTTATGCAGCCGTTAAGTACGAACTGATTATTCCGCTTAAAAGTTGGGAACGAACCTTTAACGATGAGTTTGAAGGCGAAACTCTCAATACTGATGTGTGGAAATCTCACCGTAGTCATATGACATATGACCCACCTGCAGATGCAGATAATTATGAGGTTATTGATCGTGCTCAGATAGCACCAAACTGTTATACAGTAAAAGACGGCAAGCTTAATATGCTTATAACTGATGATGTTATTTATGACCCAATAAACAAGCAAAAATATCTTTATAGTGAATGTTGTCTTGATACAAGAGATTCATTTACACAAAAATACGGTTGTTTTTCGGCTCGTATATCCTGTGCTAAGTTTGGCGGTTTAAATACAGCATTTTGGTTGTTGCCACTGGGCAAATACAGTACAAAGTATACAAATTTTAAATCCGATAATCCTAAAATTGGACTTTCTGAAATTGATATACTTGAAACATCTGCCGCTTGGGGCAACGGTAACCGCTTCTGCATTACCGAGCACTATTACGATTATACAGATAATTATGCACACACAATGGAGGGCGAGTATTACGAGGTTGAGGATAAAATGACAGATTTTCATACCTTTACGTGTGTGTGGTTTGAGGATTCACTTTATTATTATGTAGACGATAAACTGCTTCGCGCAACATTTGGCTTACAATCAGATGGAGTCGAAGGCGAGGCAATGACAGAAGCATATATGATAATTGATGTCTCCTGTTATCTTGATAATAGTTGGGTTGGCAAACGAAACTTCACCAAGTCAGATTTACCTATAAGTGCTCAGGTTGACTGGGTCAGAGCGTATAAATAATACAAACAAGAAAGGAAAAGTTAATTTATGAAAAACTGGATTAAAAGAATTATTTGTCTTTGTTTAGTTCTTGCTTTATGCACAGGCTTTACGGGTTGTCGTAAGACAGGCTCGGGAGATGGTAGTTTGTCTGATTTATCATCCGAAGATGCACTTTTGGGAAATGTAGAGCTTGATGATAACTCGTCAGAAGAGGGAGCAGAAAGTGATATAACCTCTGATAGTTCTACTGACAACAATCAAACAGGCAACAATAATCAAACCGTCAATAACAACCAAACCGGTAGTAACAACCAAACTGGTAGTAATAATCAAACAGGAAACAATAATCAAACTGGTAACAACGACAGCGGTGTTACAAATGCGGATGTTAAACTTCCTGTAAGAGATATGAAGGGTAGAACCTTTATCTTTGCAGCTCCTTCTTGGAGTGATACCGTAAATGTTGATGCGGATTGGGTAAAAGAACTTGAGAAAAAGTATAATTGTAAGTTTAAAAATTTAAATCTTAACAATGATTATACAACCCTTAACTCGTCAATTCTTGCAGGTAATCCAATTGCGGACGTTGTTGTATATAATTACACAAATTTTTATCCTTCTGTAAAAGAAAATCTTTTGCTTGAACTTAAGAGCTCTGAAAACATCAACTATCAGGATAGTAGTTGTTTTATTCCAAAACTACAGGAAAAATGTACTACTGTAGATGGAAAACTTTACGGTGCTATTGATACATATGCTTTCCGTAATCTTCTTGTATACAACCGTAGCATAATAACAGGCGACGATGATTTGCTAACTCTTTCAAACAAGGGACAGCTTACTTGGGATAAACTTTATGAAATACTTGGTAAGGTTAAGGCTTCTGGCAAGCAAGGTATTGCAGGAGAAATGAACGAAGAGGGAATTTTACAGGCATTTATCCTTGCCAACGGCAGTACCTGGTACAAGCGTGACAATTTGGTATTTACATATTGTCTTGATAATCAGAACACTCGTGATGCTCTTAGCTTTGTTCAAAAATTAAAGGCAGCCAGCCTTACGATGCCTCTTGACGGCGGCAACTATTTATATGGTCAGACACAGTTTGCCAAGGGTAGAGTAGGTATGATGATTGTTGACGGTTATAACCTCGACTATATCGCAAAGAACGCTAAGTTTGATTACGGCGTTGTAATGCTGCCTAATAAAGACGGTTCAAAGGGACTTGTTGACCTTACCGAGTTTGAATGCTATTCAATTCCAAGAACAGTAAATAATCCCGATGATGTTCAACTTATATTTGCGGCTTGGAAGCAGGCAGAGGAAGCAAACAACGAGGGTAAAAATTGGTCACTTGAAAACAAGACTGATGATTTAGACAGCAATGATGCTGCAGTAATTAAAGAATATGCTAAACGCTTGGAAGCTGCAGATGGCATTTTAGACTATCGTAATGTTTTGGTAGATTATTACGGCGACGATATAAACACTCAAGAAAAGAAGTGCCTTTATGGCGAGATTACAGTTCAAGCTTATCTTGAACGCGTAGGTAAAATATATAAGAAAAGTGCTAACGATTTTAATTTAGATTAAAAGCTTTTAAAAAATATTTGTGTGACAGGCTTTTGCCTGTCACACAACAAATTGAGGTGAATGTGATGAAAGGACTTAAAAACAGATACACGAGTATGCAACTACGTGAAATGAAAACGGGATTATTGTTTACACTTCCGTTTATAATCGGTATCGTATTTTTTCTTGCATTGCCTCTGATTGATTCTTTTAAAATTAGCCTTGGCAATATAAATACAGCTAATGGCTATGATATTGTGGTTAATGGGTTTGAAAATTACAAATATATGCTTGAGGACGTAAACTATCTCGAGTATTTAGTAGATGCTTTAAAAAACACAGTCATAAATACCCCGCTTATAGTGATAGTTTCTTTTGTTATTGCGATGCTACTAAAAAAAGAATTCGTGGGCAGAACGTTTTTTAGAATTATATTCTTTTTACCGGTTATTTTAAGCTCGGGTGTTATGGCTGAAATAATGGTTGATGTACTTATAGAGTCCATTATTGATCCTACATCTGCATCAGCAATGTCTAAAGGAGCACTTTCTGGTGGACAAGAACTTGTGACAAACTTACTGCTAAGTTCTGACATATCCGCCGAAATTTCAAACTATATACTTTACGCACAAGAAAACATCTCGGTGGTACTTAGCCATTCAGGTATTCAAATACTTATTTTTTTGGCGGCATTACAATCTATTTCACCGTCGCTTTATGAAGCATCGGCTATTGAGGGTGCTACTGCTTGGGAAAACTTTTGGAAGATTACACTTCCCATGGTAAGTCCACAATTGTTAGTTGTCGTACTTTTTACAGTAATTGATAGATTTACTGACATGGGCAGTAAAATTATGAGTTACATTTATGACATTGGTTTTGTAAAGCTACGTTTTGGCGATTCAATGGCAGCGGCTTGGGTATATTTCGCAATAATAGGAATTATTGTGTTGGTATTATATTTCATTTTAAAGAGATTCGTGTTTACCTATGAAGAACGGTAGGAGGTGTAAATGATGCAAAGATTAAAAAGGCGCAAAATTTCAAAGAACAAACTTATTCATATAGGTCAAAGTCTTATTACATATATTTTGTTAAGTTGCTTAGCATATGTAATTCTATATCCTGTATTTGCGCGTCTAATGTATTCATTTATGACCGCTGCTGACCTTAACGATGATACCGTTTTTCTTTTTACAAAGCATTTTACATTAGATAATTACAAACAAGCATCCGAATTTATGAATTACGGAGTTAATTTAATTAAATCTACCGTTACTGTATTTATCTATTCGGTATTACAATTAGTGGCAGTAACGGTTATTGCGTACGGATTAGCACGTTTCCGTTTTCCAGGACGTGGTTTGCTGTTTGTGATATCTATTATAACATTGATTATTCCTCCGCAAATTTTGAGTATGCCGTTGTATTTTCAGTTTCAGGATTTAAATATACTTGGAATAAATACAGGGCTTAATCTCTTAAACACTCCAGTTCCTACAGCATTACTTTGCATTACTGGTTTGGGTCTTAAAAGCGGATTACTTATATTTATGATGAGGCAGTATTTTTCGGGTTTCCCAAAAGAACTTGACGAAGCTGCCGCTATTGATGGTGCGGGACCATTTAAAACATTTTTTATGGTGGTATTGCCAAGTTCCGGTACTATGCTAATAACTATATTCTTGTTTTCACTTGTTTGGCAATGGACGGACGGTTTCTACGTATCGGTATTTGAACCTACTAGCGAATATTTACAGGTTGTAGTAAAACAGGTTTACGGAATGGTAAAGGTTGCAACTCAGGGTTCAGGTACGGTAGACGTAGTAGGACAGTCACTCATAAATAATGCGGCGTTCTTGCTATTTATTATTCCAATTATAATTGTGTTCCTATTTGGACAAAAACATCTTATCGAGGGTGTTGAGCGTTCGGGTATTGTTGGATAAACATAGGAAAGGTTGATAAAAATGAAAATTAAATATTTTAGAAAACTTGTCAGCCTTATGCTCAGTTTGGTTTTGATTTTGGGCACGTTTTCGGCTTGTAAAGAAAGCAAAGTCGCTATGGTTGATTTATCCGCCTACTTAACACGGGTCGATAACTCTACTGAATCAAATGTAATAGGATATTCAACTTATATAAATCAATTTAATGATAACAAAAGCACTGAAAATATATTGATTACAGTTGCAAACGAACAGGCACAATGTTTAATTGGCGATACACTTGTATATCAATTTGATGTTGAAGTAGAGGGGCTATACAGTTTTTGCGCAGAGATTACTGGTGGAAGTTCTACACTATCGGATTATTACGGTTCATTAAAACTTGACGGTGAATATCCATTTAGCGAATGTGAGCAAATATATTTTTCAAAAAGATGGATAAATGAAGGCGAATTTAATAAATCAAAGCAATCTGAACTTACCGAAGATAAAAATTACATAAGTACTGCTCGTAGTGATAGAAGTTATGAAGCAGGGGAACTATATTTTTATTTGCAAAAAGGAACTCATAGCATAGAGTTTACTGCAAGTAATCAAAGCCTAAATATAAACAAATTATATTTCGAGGGCAAATTAGGTTATTTTGAAATTAAAGGAAATCCACGAAAAACCGATGCTAAAACAGTACTTGTTCAGGCTGAAAATCCTACATATCGCAGTAAGTCATCAATACTTGAACAAATTGACCGTACTTCAGCCGCAACAATACCTGTATGCCTTGATAGAGCTACCTATAATACTTTAGGTGGAAATTCGTGGAAGACAATAGGTGAGAGTGTTACTTGGAAAATGGAAGTGAACACTGACGGATGGTATTGTCTTAATTTGCGTGTGCGTCAAGATTATTCGGCAGGCGCAGTATCCTGTAGACGTTTGTTGATAGATGGTAAAGAAATAAACGAAAACGCAAGTGAAATTACCATTCCGTATTCAACTTCTTGGCAGAAATTCACTTTAAGCGATAAAGATGGTGAACCGATTTATATGTATCTTAAGTCAGGTACACATACTGTATCGCTTGAATGTTCGTTAGGTTCCTTAAGTCAAGTTGTTCCTATTGTGGAAAGTTCTATAACAGAGTGCAATCGCATTTATAGAAGAATAATTATGATTACGGGAACAAATCCTGACCTTTATCGCGACTATAATCTTGATGAAAAATTGCCTGATGTGATAGAGAGTATCAAAACCCAGCGTGAAACTCTTAATGCGGTTGCCGATTATCTATCTGCTTTGGGTGACGGTGGCGAATCAGATGCTGCTGTGTTCCGTAAACTTATTAGACAGTTTGATGAATTTTTACAGGATGCAGATAGTATTCCGTCACAAATAAGCACATTGAGTTCTAATATAAGTGCAATTGGCACGTGGCAACTTGAGTGCACCAATCAACCACTTGAAATTGACTGGTTGGAATTACAGGCTTTTGGTGATGGTAGTACCGATACTACGGCAAACTTTTTTAAGCAATTTGGTCATTCTGCAACCCGAATAATAAAATCGTACTCTGAAAGCTATAACGATATTAGCAATACAGAAATAGAAAAATCGGTTGATGTATGGGCTGTAACAGGTCGCGATCAAATACAACTTATAGAGAATTTATGTCACGAATTTACCGCTAAAGAGGAAATTGGCGTAAATCTAAAACTCGTTTCGGGCGATTCGGTTATGGCGGCTACGGTTGCAGGAATCGGACCTGACGTTACACTCTTTAATGGAGCTCCTAATGTTATAAGCTATGCGATACGTAAGGCAACGGTAGATTTATCTAAACTTGATGGATTTGATGAATGTACAAGGGATTTTTATGAATCGGCAATAGTACCGTATCGTTTTAACGGAGGTGTGTATGCGCTACCTGAAACACAAAGCTTTCCAATGTTGTTTTACAGAAAGGATATTTTAGAGGAACTTGAGTTAGAGGTTCCTACCACTTGGGATGAAGCTTATGACTGTATTACAACATTGCAAAAAAATAATATGACCTTTGGTTGTCCTACATATGATGTATTCTTATATCAGCATGGTGGGTCGTATTATAACGAAAAGGGTTCAGTATCGTATATGAATTCCGAAGAAAGTGTAAATGCATTTAAAACGTGGACCAAATTTTATACCAACTTTAATTTGCCGCTTTCTTATAACTTTATAAACCGTTTTAGAAGCGGTGAAATGCCCATAGCAATTGCCGACTACAGTAGTTATAACAGTTTGGTTGTTTTTGCTCCTGAAATTAGCGGTAGTTGGGGTATGACGATGGTACCGGGCACTAAAAATGCGGATGGCACAGTTGACCATTCGGTAAGTGCCGCGGGAACTGCAGCTATGATTTTTTCAAACACAGACGATATTGATTCATCGTGGAAGTTCCTTAAGTGGTGGGTTAGCGGTCAAACTCAATCGGATTATGCTATTGGATTAGAAACTAAACTTGGTGCTTCTGCACGTGTAATGGTGGCATCTAAATCTGCTTTTGAAACACTGGACTGGACTGATGAACAAAAATCAGCCCTTAAGCAGCAGTGGAATTGGGTCGATGGTACACCTGAGGTTCCCGGTGGATATTTGATGTCAAGGCACATAAATAACGCATTTAGAAAAATCGTTTATAACGATGCTGATTTGCGTGAAACCTTAGGAGAATATAAGGTTATTATAGATAAAGAACTTACATTAAAGCGAGAAGAATATGGACTTGAATGAGGTGAGGAATAATGACAGCACAAAAGAATAAAGTATCAATTCTAAAGCAAATGCAAAAAAAGAAGCATTGTTATTTATTCCTTGCACCTTTCTTTATCTTATTTGTTGTATTTACTGTAATACCAGTATTGATGGCAATGGGTTTGTCTTTTACATTTTATAATGTTTTTGAAACTCCGCAATTTGTTGGACTAAAAAACTATATTCAAATGTTTTTCTATGATGATTTATTTACAAAGGCATTTGCTAATACATTGACAATGGCACTTTTTATAGGGCCTATTGGTTATTTAATATCACTAATAGTGGCATGGTCTATAAATGAATTGTCACCGGCGCTCAGAACTGTTTTGGTTGTGCTTTTTTATGCTCCTTCTATTTCGGGAAATGCATATATGATTTGGACTCTGATGTTTAGTGGTGACGCATACGGATATCTTAATGCTTGGATGATGAATCTGAATATTATTAACGAACCTATTCAGTGGCTTACAGATACACAATATATGATGATTTGCGTAATTATTGTAAGCCTTTGGATGAGTTTGGGTACAGGATTCTTGTCTTTTGTTGCGGCGCTGCAAGGTGTTGACCGTAGTCTATATGAATCGGCGGCAATCGATGGTGTTCATAATCGGTGGCAAGAACTATGGCATGTTACTTTACCTTCTATGAAACCTCAACTTCTTTTTGGTGCTGTACTTAGTATTACATCTGCATTTTCAGTAGGTGATGTATGTATAAATTTGTGTGGAAACCCAAGCACCGATTATGCGGTTCACACACTTGTGAATCATATGCAGGATTATGGTAATACCCGTTATGAAATGGGATACGCATGTGCTATATCTACATTTTTATTCCTACTTATGATTGGTGCTAACTCGCTTGTTAACAAGCTGCTTAAAAAGGTGGGTGACTGATATGAAAGTAATGAAGGTTTTTGCTAATCAGTCAAGATATGCCCGTTCTAATTTTGGTGGCATTGTTAACTTTTTGGTACTTACATTATTTGCGGCAGTTGTTGCGCTTCCTATGGTATTTACAGTTAGTAGCGCATTTAAGCCTTTGGAAGAATTATTTGTTTTTCCGCCAAGCTTATTCGTAAAAAATCCCACACTTAATAACTTTGCAGGTATCTCGAGTATTCTTAGAGAATCTTGGGTGCCAATGGGAAGATATCTGATAAACTCTGTTTTTATAACTCTTTTAGGAGTTATAGGACAAGTGATTTTTGCTTCGCTCGCGGCATATGTTCTTGCAAAAGAAGTATTTCCCGGTTCAAAGTTGCTTAATAAAGTAATAGTTCTATCACTTATGTTTAATGGAACCGTTACATCGATACCGACATACATTATTATGTCAAAGTTAGGAGTAGTTAATTCGCATTGGGCACTTATTTTGCCTGCATGTGCATCTTCGTTGGGATTGTTCTTAATGAAGCAGTTTATCGAACAGATGGTACATACCACTATTCTTGAAGCCGCTCGTGTGGATGGCGCAAGCGAACTAAGAATATTTTTTCAAATAGTAATGCCGATGTGCAAGCCCGCGTGGTTAACGCTTATTATTCTTTCGTTCCAGGCTTTGTGGAGCAATATGGGTGGACTTTACATCTATGATGACGAATTAAAGACGTTGCCATATGCACTTCAAAACATAATTTCGGGCGGCACAATAGCACGAAGTGGTGTGTCCTCCGCGGTTGCATTACTGCTAATAATACCTCCACTTATAACATTCATTTTATCTCAATCAAACATTTTGGAAACAATGGGTAGTTCAGGCATAAAGGAATGATGCTATGAAAAAGATATTTAAAATTTTAAGTTTAATATTGGTATTAGTGTCGCTTTTCGCTGTTATGCCTGTTTGCGCAGTAGACGAGCTGGATGGAACCAATAGTTCGTATGTATATGACTATTGGGGAAATACTGTATCAACGCCAATACCATATGAAACGGATATTGTAGTTAATTTAAGCCAATTCGGAAACGCAACTCCTACAGTTGCCGATATGGCATCTGATGAACAAGGTAATATTTATGTTGCTGACAGTGCAAATAATTGTATATGGATGTTTAATAGTGATTTAGAATTGATTAAATCATATACGAATTATATTTATGATGGTTCTGATAGGGGCTTTATGGCTTGTGAGGGCTGTTGGGTTGCAGATGGTAAGTTGTATGTTGCGAACACAGGTGCTGCTAATATTGTTGTATTAGATGCACTTACAGCTGAAACATTACAAATTATTGAAACTCCAACTTCAAATGAGTGGAGCAGTGAGATTGCGTTTGAACCTACCAGACTTAGTACCGATAGAGGCGGTAGAGTTTATTGTATATCCCGTAATCAAACACAAGGTATTGTTCAGTTTTCAAAAGAAGGCGAATTTATAGGTTATCTTGGTGCTCTTGACGTTGACCCAAGCCTTTGGGACATCTTTATTAGAAATTTTGGCACCAAAAAGATGAAGAATGACAGTCTTCAAATGATACCAACGGAGTTTACCAACCTTATTTGTAATAATGATGGCATGGTTTATGCTATTACAGAAACTGTTAGTGATGGTGATATTTTAGGCGCAGTAAGGGGGAGAAATGCAGAAAACTCTCCTGTACGTCTACTTAATCCACTTGGAAACAATATTTTAAAAAATAATGGGTATTATCCAACCGTTGGCGATATTGATTTTCTAACGTATGGCGAGGATGCCGGTGCGTCACGATTTATAGATGTGGCTGTAGGCGATAATGGTATTTGTAGTTTTCTTGACCGTAAGCGAGGCAAAGTGTTCACCTATGATTATGACGGCAATTTGCTCTATATTTTTGGCGGTATCGGTGCAGGAATTGGTTCGTTTGAGCAACCTGTTTCTATCGTTTATTTAGGAAACAAGCTTGCTATTTTAGATCAGGGTTCTAAAGAAATTACAATTTTTAGAACAACCGATTTTACAAATCAGATTCTTGCGGCTTACGAGGCGCACGAAAACGGGGATTTTCATAAAGAAGAAGAGTGTTGGCGCGCCTTAGAAGAAAAATTTTCAGGTTATGATATTGCAACACTTGGTATAGGAAAAGCATTATATAACCGAGGCGAATACAAGGAGTCTATGGAACTCTTTAAGCTTGCCAATAATAAGGATTATTACTCTAAAGCTTATAAAAATTACCAGGCTCAGCTTGCAGAAAAATATATTATTTTTATATTTGTTGGCGCAATACTTTTGGTTGTAGGTCTGATTTTAGGATTGCGTGCGATTATTCGTGCGGTTAAAAATTCTCGTAATATTGTATGTAAAACCTTAACAAACGGTTGCTATATTATGACCCATCCGTTTGACGGATTTTGGGACTTAAAATGGGAAGGTAAGGGAACGGTAGCAGGAGCTTCTATAATGCTTGGAAGTGCTTTTGTAATCAGAATATTATGTGAACGATTAGTTCCTTATTTGTTCTGTACTCAAAACCTATCACAAACCAATACCCTAATAAGTACACTTTCTTTAGTGATTACCTTTATGCTATGGATAGTATCAAGCTGGTGTCTTACCACACTTTTTGACGGTAAGGGAAATATTAAGGATATTTACATATATTCTTGCTATTGCTTGACTCCATATGTGATTTTTTCACTACCTATTTTATTATTAGGTCAATTTTTAACACTTGAGATGGCGGCACTTTATACCAGTTTACAAATAATAGTATTAGTTTATTGTTTGTTCTTACTTATAGCGGGCACCATTTCTACACATCAATTCTCTCTTGGCCGCACTGCAATTATGCTAATTGTAAGCGTTGCAGGAATTGTACTAATGATGTTTTTGATTATTCTTTGCTCAGGACTTATACAAAATATTGTTGACTTTATTGTACAGGCAATTAAAGAAATTGGCTTGCGTTATTCTTAAGGAAAGGAAGAGCGGTTAATGAAAATAACTAAAAAACAATTAACTCCCGTTATTTCTATTGTTGCGGTTATTGCAGCATTCGCTCTGCTTTTTGCAACCTATTCGATGACAAGAAGCAACCTTGGAACAAGTGAGGCTTTTATGCTGCCGGATGTGATGGATGATTTAACCGAGCAAATATCTGATGAGCCTTTAAAGGTATTTACTAATAATAGTCGCTCAATGTATGTATCAAACGGCGGTGTAGTTACTGTAAAAGACGATACAACAAACACGGTTTTATGGTCTAATCAGGCAAACGAGGATGATGTTTTAATATTTGGTGAAGAGCAGGCGGCAAAGTCACCAATTACAATAACGTATCGTTATAACGGTGAAACAGATACAAACCTTTATTCAATGGCTGATGCTGTTGATAATAATCAATATACTGTATCCATTAGTGAAGATGGCAATAAGTTATTTGTTACGTATCTACTGGGCGAAGCTGGGGATGGCGGTTTATTACCTAAAGCATTCACACAAAAATTTTTCGAGGGAGAAATTCTTTCAAAACTTGATAAGGATACAAAAGATTATTTATTAGAGAGATACGTATTATATAAAAAGGGAACTGCAGATTCTACGCTTATAAAAGAGTTTAGTGGTATGGAGAAAGAGGATATTTATTACCTTGAATCTCCGGGTTCATATGTTATCCAAACTAAAATAATCTCATATTTACAACAAGCGGGTCTTACCACGCAGCAGTATAAGAAACAATGTGAAATTACCGGCGAAGCAGCTGAAATTTATAATGAGAATTTTATGATTACTGTTGAGTATTGGCTTGACGGTGAGGATATTATGATCAACGTTCCGGGTGATAAAATTTATTATCATCCCGAACATCCACTTACTACAATAACTTTTAATGGTGCTGCCACATATGCAGTTAATTCTGAAAGTGGTGAATATTTGTTACCAGCGGGTAGTGGTGCTATACAGAAATTTTCTGTTAAATCAGAAAGAAATAACAATTATACATATTACGGCAATGATTATCTTAATACCGTTTCTACTGTTAAGGAAACAATGTTTCCGCTACCTGTTTATGCAGTAATGCGCGACGGAAAAAACGGACTTTTAGGTATAGTTGAAAACGGTGCTGAGGTAGCAGTACTAAACGAGCGTTTTACTAATGGAGCCAGTCAGCTAACATTAAGCCTTAAATTGCTTGAATATGGCGATGCATCGGTTACTGCTCAACAATCATCAACTGTTTATTGTAGCAGTCAGTTTAAAGATAATTTTACGGTTAGATATCGTGTTACGGAGGCTGATGCTGATGCTATAGACATTGCATCGCAGTACCGTGAACTTTTGATAAATCAAAACAAAATGCCCAATAAGGTAAAATCCAACGAGAGCGCACTTATAGAGATAGTTGGTAACGTTCCATACTCATATCAGTGGTTTGGATTATTTACGGTTAATAAACAAATAATGCTTACTGAGTGGAATGAAGCCGAGCAAATAGTAAGTGCTTTTACGGAAAAAGGTCTCAATCCGGCTATAAAACTTTCTGGTTTTAATAGTAAGGGCCTATTTTGTCAATCACCCGGCAAATATGATTTTATTGGTTCAAAAAAAGAACGTAATTCCTTTTTGAACTTTACGAAGAAAAATAATATAAACACTTATCTTGATGTAAGTCTTGCTTACAATTATACAGGTGCATCGGGATTATTTAGCGGCTATAACGCTGGTAAACATAGTGCTCGTGCGCCGGGCAACGATAACGCTGAAAGACCCATAGTTTCAAAATCTACAGGCTTTACATCTGCTAAGGCATCTACAGCAGAAATTGTTTCACCTAAAATGTTTGCAAAATACGCTGCATCATATAACAAATTAGATGACCGTTTAGGTATTTGTCTAGGCGATTCACTTGATAGCCTTAATACCGATTATTCCGAAAAAGCACCCCATAATCGTGCAGATACTTTAAATTCACTAAAGGAGACCGTTGTTACATTAAGTGAAAAGCGTAATATTATTGGAAACAATCCGATTATTCCGGTTTTAAATTATATTAGTATATCAGAAAATCTTACGCTTACCGGTGATAAGGAATATTCTTTCAGCAAATATGTACCATTCGTTCAGTCAGTTTTGCACGGATGTGTAAATTATACGACCGATTCACTTAATTCATATAACGACTATGAGTTGGCGTTGTTAGAGGCGGTATCAACAGGCAGCACACCTAAGTACACCGTTTCGTATAAATTTGATCGTGACGTTATGAACACAGAATATGACTTTCTATACTATACCGACTGGAGTAATTGGAAGGACAAAATTTTAAGCGATATTGCTGATATAGATAAACTTTACAATACGATTTCCGAGGCATACATTATTGGATATACCAATACAGGTGAAGTATCTGTTACAAGTTATTCTAATGGCATAAATGTGTATGTAAACTATACTGAAAAAGATATTGCGGTTGGGGATATTACTATTCCTGCTTTGCAATTTGTTTCGGTAAAAAACAGTTGACTTTAGAAAGGTAACCATTATGTATTTTAATTTATTTTTGCGCCCACATAGCGGCGAACTCAAAATGCAGATGTATGAGCTGCAAAGAAAAGTGGGCCATGATTTAGGTTTTAAATCTACCATATTCTTGGGAATGGATTTTTTAAAAGATCCAGAGATGATAGAAAAATGTAAATATGATCGTGATACATACGGTGACGAGATTGCCGTTTGGCTCACTTCGGACGGTAAAGCGGGTGGCGGTCAGGTTTGGCTTATTCGTAAAGAGGATAAGAAACGTGTTGTAAAAAATGCTATAGATGCTTACATCGACGCATTTGGTCATGCTCCTAAATCTGTTGGTAACTATGTTATGGACGCCGATCTAATTGAAGTTGTAAAGGATTATTGCCCCGAGGTAGAAGCATGCGTTGCAGGCTGCTTTGAAGAAGGTGTAAAAGTATTCCACGGTTGTAATAATTCGTGGTATCTCTTCTCTGAGGGTATGTCGTGGGGACCGTGGTATCCGTCTAAAACACATTCAATCAGACCTGCAAAGAATGAAGATGATTGGTCAGGTGTAGTAGCCGTTCCTCATCTTAGTCGTGATTTGGTTTTGGGATATGAGAATCGCAATGACTTTTTTGCAAGTCATCCTGCAAACGCACAGCGCGGTCTTGCAAACGATGTTTATAATCACGACTATGATTTTAAATTATTTGACCAATATCGTATTCAACAAGATTTTAACGATGGTATGTCATACTATCAGATGCACGTATCACCCGGTTGGCTTAGTCGAAACTTCAACATTATTGACCCTGATGAAATCACACAAAAATTATATCTTGAAACACTGGAGTATATTGCGGAGCTTCGTGATAAAGGCGAAATAGAGGCTGTTACCTTTAGCGAGTTTGCTTCAGAGTATAAAAAGTCAACGCCTATTGGTAAAGCTACCGTTGGCTTTGCAAAGGATATACTTATGGGTTCGGGCAAGCAGTATTATTGGATTTTTGATCCAAGTTATCGCGTGCTTATTGATACTTTCCAAGGTGGTTCTATTGGAGATTTACGTGCATATGCAGGTGAGTATGCTGCTGTTACAGGTCCTGATGCAAAGAATGGTAGATATCACTATAATACATATCCTTACATTATACAGTCGCAGTACCGTACTGGGTATAAGACTCATTCCCAAGACGGTTCACGTACCACACTTATTATGACACATGGTAATGAAAATCTTGATATGTGTGATTATAATACAACGGTAGAATCTATTAGCCGCACAAAAACTAATTGTCAACTTATATTAAAACCAGTTGATGTTGAATTTTCAGATGGCTTTACGGTGAAATTACAAACGATATACGATTTTGAAAATGGCGGTGACATACTTATTACGCGTAGAGTAATTGAAATGAGTGATGACTCTGATGATTTTAAAGTTCAGGAATATGTTAAAGCGTCATATGGTTTCACTGAGTATGCCGAAGATATGAAAGATATAACGCTTTATTGCGATGGCGAAAAGGTAATAGACTATACATATCGTAATACCGAGTTTAAAAAGCAGGGTGGCGGTTATGTGTCGGCTGTGATACCTGATATAACAACCGAAGTAAAGCTTTGCCCCGAATCACAAGCGGATACAGTTAGCGTAAAAGAGGGTAACTTGTTTGGTCCGTTCTTTACTCTAAAGGTAGACTACAATATAACAAATGATACAAAGGAGGTCAAAACATGGCTGCGATTAAGCAAAACACAGGCGTAATTTACAAATGTCCATTATGTTTCAATACCTATATAGATGTGCCAGTAGACCTTTATGAAGACGGTAAGTATCATTGTATGAAATGTGGATTCGTAGGAACAAAGGAAGAGTTGCTCGATAAATATGCGGAGTTCCGTGCCCGTTACCATTTGAATACTACACGAATTACATTAGAAGAACAAAGAAAATTGTAAACACAAACACAACCTGCTTTGCGCCCAATTGCGTGAGGCAGGTTTGTGATATAATTATAAGCAAAAAATGAGGTAATTTATGAAAATCACAAACAAAGACTATTACGAACAAAATGTTGAAAAACTACTTGCGAAAATGTCTTTAACGGAAAAAATAGGACAACTTAATCAGCTTGAAAC
The DNA here is from genome assembly GCA_017437005.1 of Clostridia bacterium. Classification (GTDB taxonomy): domain Bacteria; phylum Bacillota; class Clostridia; order Oscillospirales; family Acutalibacteraceae; genus UBA737. The sequence goes on from JAFSBZ010000023.1 coordinate 82,981, forward strand.
ACCCAAACTTGACAATTTAGAGGAATTTAAAAATAAAGTAAGAGAGGGTAAGGTGGGTTCTATTTTAATGTCTGTAGGTGCAACTGCAGGTAACACTGAGCAGGGAACAATAGATGTTGATTTTTATAACGAACTTCAACGTATTGCCGTTGAAGAGAGTCCTTGCGGTATTCCTATGATATTTGGTCGCGATGTAATACATGGTCATAGAACGGTATTTCCAATTCCACTTGCAATGGCGGCATCTTTTAATCCAGAACTTATAGAAAAAGCATATAGTTTTATTGCGAAAGAGGCTTCTAACGAAAGTGTGCACTGGACATTTACTCCTATGATAGACTTGTGTCATGACCCTAGGTGGGGCAGAATTATCGAAGGACCGGGGGAGGATCCATATGTAGGCGCTAAATTTGCAGAAGCGGTAGTGAAGGGTGTTCAAGGAGATGATGTATCTCGAAAGGATAAACTGTTAGCTTGTGCAAAACACTATGTTGGCTATGGTGCTAGCGAGGGTGGTAGAGATTATCATCGCACTGAAATTTCTGATTATAGTCTTTTTAACAACTATTTACCTGCTTTTCGTTCTGCAATTAAAGCGGGTGTAAAAACAGTTATGTCAGCATTTAACGATATTAATGGACAGCCTATTACATCAAGTAAATATTATTTAACCGATATTTTAAGAAATCATCTTGGATTTGAAGGTTTTGTCGTTTCTGATTATGATGCTGTGTGTCAGCTTGCACGTCAGGGCGTTGCTGAAAGCGAAGCGGATTGTTGCAAAATGGCTTTGAACGCAGGTTTAGATATGGATATGCACGACAGTTGTTATATGGACAATTTGATAAAACTTGTAGAGGATGGCATTGTTGATATAGGTGCGGTTGATGATGCGATAAGGCATATATTAAGAATAAAATTTCAAAAAGGGCTTTTTGATAATCCTTATTGTCAACATACTACAATTGAACGTAGCGAACATCTTAAAACAGCATATGAAATGGCTTGCGAATCTATGGTTTTACTTAAAAATGACAACCAAACCTTGCCTATTGAAAAATCGCAAAAAATTGCAGTTTTGGGACCTTTTGTGCATGAGCGAAGGTCGTTGCTTGGCAGTTGGACTATAGACGGTAAAGCAGAGGAAACACAAACCTTTTTTGAGGAATTAAGTAGCGCAGTAACCGGTGAGTTAAGAACTTCGCCTTTTGGTGAATTCGGTTGGAACACAACGGCTTCTACTATAGAGTGGGCGGATGTTATTGTGCTGGCCCTGGGCGAAGAATGGTCTAACACGGGTGAATCAAGATGCGTTTCAGACATAACTATATCAGCAGCACAAAAAGAGCTTATAAAAAAAGCAAAGGCTTCGGGTAAAAAAGTGATAGGTGTTTTCTTTTGTGGGCGGCCTATTGCTATGCAGGGGATTGCCGAGGATTTGGACGCTGTTCTTTATGCTTGGCATTGTGGCAGCAAGACGGCAGCGGCTGCTTGCGACATATTATTTGGCGACATCGTACCTAGTGGTAAATTGCCCGTGACAATACCACGACTTGCTACACATATACCACTTTATTATAACGTTACTTCAAGCGGTCGACCGGTTAACAGTTATTATGGTGAACACACAGGCGCCTGTTACATTGACAGTGTAGCCGCACCATATTATCCTTTTGGATATGGTTTATCATATACAGAATTTGAATACAGTAAACCGAGTCTTTCGAGCAAGCAGATTTCTATAACTGATTTAAAAAACGGACAAAAAGTCAAAATATCTGTTAATGTCAGAAATGTGGGTAACTACGACGCTAAAGAAACTGTACAGTTATATATTCACGATCCAGTCGCTACAATGATGCGACCTTTAAGGGAATTGAAAGCGTTTAAAAAAGTTTTTATTCCGTCGGGTCAAAGCAAAACGGTGGAGTTTGAAATAGGTTTTGAAGATTTAGGTTATTATTTAAGTAATGGCAAATATATTGTGGAAAAAGGTGTAATAGAAATTCTTGTTGGCTCAGACTGCTTGACAAATAATGAGATGTTATTTAATATTTTATAAAATTGAAGTTATTAATACAAGAAATATTACCTCGCATAGTTTTTAAGGATATTATATTTTATAATATTTTGCCCGTGCAGTTTTTAAAAATTTTTACCAAGTTTTTGGGTGTCAAAAGATGTTGCGGCGACTGTTAAGTCGCCGCAGTGTAAAAATGAAAAGAGGAGTGCGCCAACCCCTTAGCACACCCCACATTAAAAAGGACTATGTTAAGTATAATAGGGCAACAATAGTTTGTCAAACGTTAGAGGTGGTTTTTGCAAAAATATTTTTGTTCGGAAAATTTTAAGAATTTTTATTGACAATAAATTTATTAATTTGTATAATAAATATGGAAACAGGTTTGATTGAAGTCCTCATTTTAGAGGCAAGGTTTGATGCAATAGGTCGGAGTTTTCTCTTATGGGAAAATTCTGCCTTTTTTATTTTCTGAGAAAAAATATAAAGGGAAAATCACACGGTTGTTTGACCGAACAAATAATTAAGCCGTAAAACAGTCTTAATTGATTGTTTTACGGCTTTTTTATGTTCTTGCCATATGTCAGTTTAGTAAAAAAATTTATATGAAGTACATAACAAAAAGATTTTAAAAAACTGACATATAGCAAATAGCTCTAAAACCCTGTGTTTATGCGGGTTTGGGAATTTATATTAACAGAAAATTTACAAAAAACTAACACATCTACGTTGGGGGGTGCAGTTTTACGAAACAAGGGTTTTGTTTTGCGGCGATTGTCAAATCGCCGCGGTGCAGAAAAAGTTGCTTTGATTTTTGTTGGAAATTTGTGTGAGAGGTAGTTGTTTTTGATTTGGAGGTGGTACAGAAAAGGACATATATTTTCGTAGTTTAGAATAAAAATATTATGACTATATTTTAAGGAGGAAATGAAAATGACCGATAGAAAAACAGAGTATAATGTCATTAATATTTTCTCCGGCAGTAACAATATAGAAATGAAAGCAAAGGTTAATGAAATAATTAGAAATCTTTGCGTTACCGAACTTGAAATTATAGCCGGTTTGGAATATAATGAAGATACAACATTGCTTGGCGATGCTCTGAATTCAAAAAGAGGGGGCATCGAACAATGTTAACTGAAATTGCGGATATTTATGTCAGGCTCTCGGATCAGGACAGGGATAAAAAGGATAAGTCCGATGAAAGCGAAAGTATCCAAAACCAAAAAACAATGCTTATTAAATATTGCATTGAAAGAGGGTGGCAGATTAACGATATTTATTGCGATGAAGATTACAGCGGTGCCGATAGCAAACGACCTGCTTGGAATCAAGTGCTCAAAGACTGCGAAGAGGGCAAATGCTCGATAGTGGTTTGTAAAACTCAGTCAAGATTTTCGCGTGATATGGAAATGATCGAAAAGTATATCCACGGTAAATTTCTTGAATGGGGAATACGCTTTGTTGGTGTGGTTGATAATGCCGATACCAACGTTAAGGGCAACAAAAAAGCAAGGCAGATAAATGGTCTTGTTAATGAATGGTATCTTGAAGACCTGTCAGAAAACATTAAATCCACATTAAGTGCAAAAAGAAAAAATGGTGAGTTTGTGGGCTCATTTGCGCCGTATGGCTATTTGGTTGACCCCGAAAACAAAAATCATCTGATAATTGATGAAATTGCCGCACCTGTGGTGCAAAGAATTTTTGATATGTACATAATGGGCAGTGGATATATTGCTATTGCAAAAGCGCTTAATGAGGATAAAATACCACCGCCCTGCATAAGAAAAAAGCAGTTAGGCTCTAAATACTATAACGGTAATTATGAGAAAAGCCATTCGCCGACAACTGTTTGGACCGACTCGGCTGTATACGCTATTCTTCGCCGATATACCTACACAGGTGCGCTTGTTCAAGGGCGACAGGAGATTGTTAATTATAAGACCAAAAAACGCCGCACAAAGCCACAGGAGCAGTGGGATATAATAGAAGATATGCACGAACCGATTATATCAAAGGAAACCTTTTATAAGGCTCATAATATAAGACTGCAACGTGGCAAGGGGCAAAAGATACCGAGTGGTAGCTGTTACTCGCTGGCTAAAAAAGTTTTTTGCGGTGAATGCGGTAACACAATGTGGAAGATGAGCTACAAGCTTCGTGACGGACGGTACAATTATTTATGTTGCAGAACTCGAAAATCTTCAAATGGAGTTTGCGACAATGAACACAGTATGCGTCTTGACGAATTAGAGCAGATAGTTCTCCAAGAGATTAACAAGCTTTTGGACAACTATTATGACGAAAATGCAATCGGAAAAATTAAAGCGCCTAAAAAAGACAACAAAGTTCAAAAGTCTATGGTCACAGAAATCAAAGAACTTGAGGATAAGGTTAAGCGCAATGATTCCCGAATGGCTCAAATGTATACTGACAAGTTGGATGGCATAATCACAGCGGACGAGTTTTCAAACTATCGTGAAAGGTACAAGCAGGAAACCATAGAATATCAAAATCGCATAAATATTTTAACTGCACAGCTTAATGAAATAAGTGGTAGCAATAATCCTACAGACACAAAATTTATACTCGATAAATATAAGCATATAGATGTGCTGACCTTTGAGATTGCCAATCAGTTTGTAAACAAAATTTTTATCGGCAAATTAGAGGAAAACGGCAGCAGAAATATCAAAATTGAGTGGAAAATATAGTATTAGCTAATGCCTCACACGGTGGGTTTGATGGTGGAGCATCGGCGGCTGATGGAACGGTAGAAAAAGATATTAATTTGTTTATTGCACAAAAACTTTGCTCAATTCTTCGCTTTAACGGATATAACGTAATAATGACACGAGATACCGATACCGGTACCGAAGATGATGAATCGGCTTCAATTGCTAAACGTAAAAAAAGTGACCTTTCAAATCGTTTGCAGATTATGAAACAACATCCCGAAGCAATATTTGTAAGTGTTCATCTTAACAAATTTACAACATCGGCGGCAAATGGAGCGCAGGTTTTTTATACAAAAAATTATAAGCAAGCGTATGATCTTGCAAATTCGATACAATCAAGTATTAAAATGCTTATTCAACCCGAAAATACACGTGTAGTAAAGCAGGGAACAAGCAGTACATATTTACTCAAGAATGCGTCAGTACCTGCAATAATTGTTGAATGTGGATTTTTGAGTAATAAACAAGAACTTGAAAAGCTTAAAAATGATGATTATCAATCCCAAATAGCATTTGCTATTGTTGTGGGTATAATGGATTTTTACGAATTAAGGAGTTAATATGGCAGGAAAAATTAAAACTGTTTACGTGTGTCAAGAATGTGGATACGAATCACCAAAATGGATGGGTCAATGCCCAAACTGCAACGAGTGGAATACTCTTGAAGAAGAGGTTATTGCCGATAAAAAAGCTGCAGTTGGTACTATGAGCTCGTCCGCTGTTAAAAAGGTAATTACAAGTGTAAAAACACTTTCACAAATTAATTACACCGATGAAGAGCGTTATTTTACAAATATTAATGAGCTTGACCGTGTTCTTGGCGGTGGCATTGTTAAAGGCTCGGTTGTACTTCTTAGCGGTGACCCGGGTATTGGTAAGTCAACCATTCTTTTGCAAATGTGTGAAAGTATGCGCAATAGTCTTAACATACTTTACGTGTCAGGCGAGGAATCTGCTGTTCAAATAAAGCTTCGTGCAAAGCGTCTGGGTGTAGATGGTAATAATGTTACCATAATGACCGAAACTGATACACAAGCTATTTGCGAATATATTATGGCGCAAAAGCCGGACCTTGTTATGATTGACTCTATTCAAACGTTACATATTAACGAACTATCATCATCTGCAGGCAGTATTGTACAGGTTAGGGAATCTACAAATATGCTACTTCGTACAGGTAAATCACTTGAAATTCCCATTTTTATTGTTGGTCATGTAAATAAGGGTGGCGATATTGCAGGACCAAAGGTGTTAGAGCATATTGTTGATACCGTGCTTTACTTTGAGGGTGAACGAAACCAGTCTTACCGTATATTACGTGCAATAAAGAATCGTTTTGGTTCTACCAATGAAATTGGCGTGTTTGAAATGCGTGATACGGGACTTTGTGAGGTTGAAAACCCTTCAGCAATGTTGCTTTCGGGTAGAATGAGCAATGTGTCAGGTGCGTGCATTACCTGTGTTATAGAGGGAACACGACCTATTCTTTCAGAGGTTCAAGCACTTGTTACCACAACAGGCTTTGGTAATCCGCGACGTATGTCAAACGGTTTTGACTATAACCGACTTAATCTTTTGCTCGCAATACTTGAAAAGCGTCAGGGATTATATTTTTCAAATCTTGATACCTACTTAAACGTTGTAGGCGGTATGCGTTTAGACGAGCCTGCTTGTGATTTAGCCGTTTGTATGGCGCTTGTATCAGGTCTTCGCGATACTCCGCTTAATGAAAAACTTATTGCATTTGGCGAGGTTGGGCTTTCGGGCGAAATACGGAGTGTATCTCGCGTACAAGCTCGTGTAAACGAGGCGGCAAGACTTGGATTTACTGCATGTGTTTTACCACGCAGTTCAATTAAACAAATAACCAATAAGCCAGAGGGAATAGAGCTTATTGGTGTAAAAAATATTAAAGAAGCGTTAGAAATAATTAAAAAAGGTTGATTAATATGAAAAATAGTGAAAAAGCAGTAAAGTTATTTACAGATGGTTATAATTGTGCACAGGCAGTGTTTGGTGCATTTGCCGACGATTTAGGTTTTGATGAGGCAACCGCTTTAAAAATTGCAGCCCCCTTTGGTGGTGGCTTTGGCCGTCAGCGTGAAGTATGCGGCGCAGTAAGCGGTATGCTTATGGCGTTTGGTTATCTATATGGTTATGAAACACCCGAAACGGGCGAGATTAAGATGAAGCATTACGAAGATACACGTGCTTTGTGTAATGCTTTTAAAGATAAAAACGGTTCAATTATATGCCGTGAAATACTTAAAACTGCCGAGGTTGGCGGCACACCCGAACCACGAACCGAAAAATATTATCACGAGCGCCCTTGCGAAAGATGTGTGCGCACAGCAAGTGAAATATTAGAAAAGTATATCGAGAATAATAAATAAAGTATGTTACTACGTGTGATTGCCTCCCTTGCCTAAAGGGTAGACTCCCTCACGGTGTGAGGGAGATGTCACAAAGTGACAGAGGGAGACCGCTCCTGTCAGGAGGGGGACCGCACGCGGTGGTGGGATATTTGGTGAGAGAAAATGACTAAAAAAATAGTTGCTATTGGTGGTGGTGAAAACGGAAGGACTACCTTTAGCGGCATAAAAATGCCTTATGAATTACGTGAAATCGATACCGAAATTATTAAACTTACGGGTAAAGAAAAACCTAACTTTTTGTTTCTTGGTCACGCGCAAAACAAACCAGAATATGAAGAACTCTATTTTACTACAATGAAATCAATTTACGGTGATATGTTTGGTTGTAAATGCGAAACTATTAAGCGATCTGAGTTAGGTAAAAACCATGAACACATAGAATGTCTTGTTGATTGGGCAGATATAATTTATCAGGGCGGCGGAGACACTAAAAGTATGATTGAGCTTTGGAAATCTACAAAGTTTGATAGTGTTTTAAAAAATGCCTGGGAAATGGGGAAAGTGCTTTGTGGCGTTTCTGCTGGTGCAAACTGCTGGTTTAAAAGTTGTAGTTCCGATTCGCTTAAAATTCTATCAAATGATCCGAATGCATCAATGATAACGGTTGATGGTTTGGGTTTTGTTGATGCTTTTTTTACACCACATTGTAACGTTGCAAACGAAAGCACTAATCGACTTCAGCATATGAAAGATGCACTTTTAAATATCGATATGGTAGGAATAGGTATTTCAAATTGTTGCGCAATAGAAATAATTGATGATACATATAGGCTTATAAGATGCGATGCTTCAAATTATGGTATAGAAGCATATGGAATAAAAGCATATTATAAAAATGGTAAATATTTTGAAGAGATAATAGATACCGACAGTGATTTTAAAATTTTAAATAAACTGTTAACCAAATAACAAAACAGCCTTTGCATTTCGCAAAGGCTGTTTTTGTATAATCAAATATTAAATACCTCTTCTGCATATCTTACTGCTTCCATAGCGTCGCGGGCGTATTTGTCTGCACCGATTTTGTCGGCATATTCTTGTGTTAATACGGCGCCGCCTACTATTGTTTTGCACCACGGAGCTTTTTGTTTTATTAGCTCAATAGTTCTTTGCATAGCAGGTACGGTGGTGGTCATTAGCGCGCTAAGTCCCACTATTTTGGCATTAAGCTCTATAACCTTTTCAACAATCGCTTCGGCAGGTACGTCTTTACCAAGGTCAACTACATTAAAGCCATAGTTTTCAAGTAGAAGTTTTACAATATTTTTACCAATATCGTGAATATCGCCGTGAACAGTAGCGATTACAAAGGTTGGCTTTTTAGATTTAGTATCGCCTGACGGCATAGTAGATTTTATAACTTCAAAGGCGCTTTTTGCGGCTTCGGCGCTCATAAGCAGTTGTGGTAAGTAAACAGTTTTGTTTTCAAAACCAACGCCTACGGTATTAAGTGCGGGTATGATTTCGAGGTTGACAATGCTAAGTGGTTCATTAACTTTTATAAGTTCTTTGGTTATTTCGCTCGCCTTATCCTTAAAGCCCTTTATAATGGCGTATTGAAGCTCGGATGCATATTGACTATCACCGCTTGGTTCAGTTGCGGCTGGTGAGGGAGCAGTAGCGGTAAATTCATCAGCATGGGCGATATAATCGGTACAGTTAGGGTCAAGTCCCTTGAGCGCATTATATGTGTAATAGGTTTTTATCATATCAGAAGAATACGGATTCATAATTGCGGCTGACAGTCCGTTTTGGAGTGCCATAGAAAAGAATGTGCTGTTAACTGCGTCGCGATTGGGTAGCCCAAAAGATACATTTGAAACGCCAAGTGATGTATGACAACCAAGCTCGGTTTTTATGGTATACAGTGCATCAAGAGTAGCACTTGCGGCGGATGTATCGGCACTAATGGTCATAGCAAGGGTATCAAAAATAATGTCCTTTTTATCAATACCATACTTTGTGGCGTTGGCAAGTATCTTTTTAGCAATTTCAACTCTTTTTTCAGCAGTAGAGGGAATACCGTTTTCGTCAAGGGTGAGCGCTACTACAACGCCACCGTATTTTTTAACGAGTGGGAATATAGCCGCCATACTTTCAGCCTTGCCGTTAACCGAATTTATCATAGCTTTACCGTTATAACGTCGAAGTGCGGCTTCCATAGCACAAATATCGGCAGTATCAATTTGCAAAGGCAGGTCGATTATGGCTTGCAGTTCACATACTGCAGATTCTAGCATAGCAACCTCGTCAATATCGGGAAGTCCTACGTTAACGTCAAGTATATGAACGCCTTTTTCTTGCTGATTTACACCTTCTGCGAGGATATAATCAATATCGTTTTCAAGCAGAGCCTGTTTAAAACGTTTTTTACCTGTAGGGTTTATTCGTTCTCCAATTAGAATAGGGGATTCACCAAACTTTACCGCGTGTGAGTATGATGACATAACGGTTAAGTTTTTCTTGGTAAGCGGTGTGGGTTGAATGTTGGCTGTTTTGTCGGTTAATGCCTTTATGTATTCGGGCGTAGTACCACAACAACCGCCACATACGCGAACACCCATTTTAACAATATTGGTAAGCTCGTCCGCAAATTCTTGTGGGGTAATATCAAAAACAGTTTTTCCATCAACAGATTTTGGTAGTCCCGCATTAGGCTTTAAAATTACGGGAATAGACGCGTATTTAAGCAACTCTTCGGCAACAATTCGTAATTGACGAGGGCCTAAAGAGCAGTTAGCACCTAAGGCATCGGCGCCCATACCTTCAATTAGAGCAACCATTGCGGCAGGAGTAGCGCCTGTCATAAGCTTGCCTTCTTGATCATAAGCGTTAGAAACAATAACGGGCAAATCACAGTTTTCTTTAACCGCAAGAAGCGCCGCCTTTGTTTCATAAGAGTCATTCATTGTTTCAATTATAACAAGGTCAACGCCGTATTTTGCACCAAGCTTTACTGTTTTAGCAAAAACAGATACCGCATCTTCAAAATCAAGGTCGCCAAGTGGTTTAAGCAGTTTTCCTGTAGGGCCGATATCAATTGCAATGAATTTATGTTGGGGTGCTTTACTGTTTGTAATTGCATTTTTTGCATTGGTAATTGCGGCTTTAACTATTTGTTCAAGCTGTGCTTCGTCAAATTTAAGGCTATTTGCGCCAAATGTGTTTGTGCATACAACATTACTGCCTGCATTAAAATAATCGGTATGAATTTTTGTTATTATTTCGGGGTGGGTAAGATTCCACAATTCAGGCAATTCACCGGGTTGTAGTCCATTTGCTTGCAAAAGGGTACCCATACCGCCGTCAAGATAAACAATATTGTTTTGTAGATATTCTTTAAAATTCATATTATACCTCTTTAATTCCGATAAAAGCAGTGACCGATTTAGTCGGTGACATAAGTAGACTGTCGTTTAATGTAAGTCCTATGTTTTTTGGTAGGTTAAGCAGTGAAAATATTTGTTTTTGTGTATCTAACGGTAAATCACCGTATCCTGCACTAAAACGTGGTTTAAGTTGTATTTTAAGCGTGTTTTGTATATCTTTACAAAAATCATCACACAGTGACTCAATACGCTCTGTGCCAAAGGCTTGAAGCATTAAGGCCTTTGCAGGCGATATGTGAGAATATTTTGTAATAAGACGGTCAATATCTATTCCAACGGTGGCACCAAAAATTATTACGCTGTTACAACCTGAAAGATTTGTAGCAAGATTTTTTGATTGTACATTAAATACTCCAAAGTCGCATAAATCACCATTCAATTTAACTGGTAATTTGTGGTAGCACACCTTGTAGGTAATGTGGTTAAGTGCCTCGTTTATACATTCGTTTAAAAGTTTGATTGTATTATCGTCAGCAATTCCACCGGCATACCGCAATATTTCTTTTTTATCAATAGGCGGAGCCGAGTATGTTTTGGTTAAAGTCGTTTCGTTCATTTTTTTATTATATCAGACAAATTATCTTGAATTTTTGCTGCTACGTCGGGTTTGTTCATTGAGTAAACGTGAACGTTTGTGATACCGTTTGCGTATAGGTCGATAATTTGATCGGTAGCGTAGGCGATACCTGCTTGTTTCATCGCATCGGGATTATAACCAAATTTATCTACTAAACTTTTAAAACGCTGTGGCATAAATGAGCCCGAAAGTTTAATAGAACGTTCAACCTGATTAGCGTTTGTAATAGGCATAACGCCCGGTATTACGGGGAGGGTAATTCCGGCTTCGCGTATTTTGTATAAAAAGTTATAAAGAAGATTGTTATCAAAAAACATCTGTGTTGTTAAAAAATCAACACCTGCGTCAACCTTTTCTTTAAGTCGTTTAATATCGTCCTTTTGTGTTGCGCTTTCGGGATGAATTTCAGGATAGCAAGCAGCACCAATACAAAAATTTTGGTTTGCTGATTTTAATTCGTATATCAGGTCAATCGCGTATTTGTAATCCCAGGTTGTACGGTCAGAATCCTTTAAGGAATCGGGGATATCGCCGCGAAGCGCCATAATATTTTGTATATCTGCCGATTTGATTTCATTAATCTTTTGTTTTACTGTGTCACGAGTAGACGAAACGCAGGTTAGGTGAGCAAGTGTTGGCACACCGTAAAGAGATTTAATATTTTTGGCAATATCAAGTGTATATTGGCTAGTGCCTCCACCCGCACCGTAGGTAACGCTCATAAAAGCAGGATGCAATTTTGCAATTTCTTCTGTTGCAGTTTTCACACTTTCAAAGCTTGTTTCGTTTTTTGGCGGAAAAACCTCGAAAGAAAGAGAAGGTTTATTTTGATTTAATAAATCAATGATTTTCATATAAATATCCTTTAAAACTTTATTATTTAAACATTTCGGTTGAAAGGTAACGGTCACCCGTATCTGGCAAAAGTACAACAATCGTTTTGCCTACATTTTCTTTACGTTTGGCAACCTCTATCGCAGCCCATAGTGCCGCACCCGACGAAATACCAACAAGCACACCCTCGGTTTTGCCGATAAGCCTACCGCTTTCAAAAGCCGCTTCGTCGGTTACGGGTATAATTTCGTCATAGATGCTTGTATTTAATATTTCGGGCACAAAATTAGCACCTATACCTTGAATTTTGTGCGGTGCTGCAGTACCGCTTGACAACAACGGGGAAGATGCAGGCTCAACGGCGATAACCTTAATATCGGGATTTTTGGATTTAAGATACTCGCCAGTTCCTGTTACGGTACCGCCGGTGCCAACACCTGCTACAAAAACATCAACCTTACCGTCAGTATCACGATATATTTCGGGACCTGTTGTGTCAAAATGTGCCTTAGGATTGGCAGGGTTTACAAATTGACCTGCAATAATACTATTTGGTATTTCTGTTTTTAGCTGTTCTGCCTTTTCTATTGCGCCAGACATACCTTTAGCACCCTCGGTTAGTACAAGCTCAGCACCATAAGCCTTCATAAGCTGTTGCCGCTCTATTGACATACTGTCGGGCATAACAATTATTACACGATAGCCACGCGCAGCACCTACGCACGCAAGACCGATACCCGTGTTTCCGCTTGTAGGCTCTATTATTACCGAGTCAGCTTTAAGCAAGCCGTTTTGCTCCATATCATTTATCATAGCAAGAGCTACACGGTCTTTTACCGAGCCTGCAGGATTGAGATATTCAAGCTTTGCAAGTAATTTTGCTTTTAAATTATATTTCTTTTCAATATTGGTAAGCTCTAAAAGGGGAGTGTTGCCGATAAGTGTATCAATCGAATCATATATTTTTGACATCAGTATCATCCTTATGTTTATAATATACTATTATATTTTATCATTCTTTGATTTTTATGTCAATGAAAAAGCAGACAGAAGTTACTGTCTGCTTTTAGTGTTTTAAAATATAACCGATGAACCGTTTGATGCACTATAAACGTTTGCTGCGTGTGTAAAACCGTATTTATCGTAATAATCGCGGTTTACAACGTCTATTATGCTGTTTGACTTAGATTTTTCAATTAAAGCAATCACGCATCCGCCAAGGCCTGCACCAACAATTTCACTACCCAAAACACCGTCGGTTGCGTTAAGAATGTCGCAAAGATTGTCAATTTCAGGTGTCGAGCATGAATAAGAGCCACATTCGTTTTCGAAAGGTGTATTGTTAGAAATGAGTTGATCTAAATATTTATCGCTAATGCCTTCAACACCTATACGGTCACCGTTGTGACTGGTTTTCATCATTTTTCCTAAAGAAATATAATCTTCAGATTTTAGTATATCCATAAATTTTTCCGCACGTTCACATTCCGAAACACCATAAAGTGTTACATTACGTAGCTCATAAACATTTGGATCCTTATGGTTTAAAAATATTTCATTTATACGTTGCTTATATTCAGGTAAAAGTGCTTTAATTCCACCGCGAGTAATAGTCTCAGGCAGTGTCGCTATCATTTTATAAACAGCTGAATATGGTCTTATTTTTGCTAAATCTCGGAATTCTTTAAGTTCGTAGTTAGGATAATTCTTTTTAAGAAGCATAAGTGCAAACTCATAACAGGCAACCTTTGAATTAAATGTATCCTTACTGCCCTCAGATTTTTTAGCCATAAGCATAGAGTTAGCAACCAAAACTGCATATTTGTCAGAGAATTTTTGTCTTTCACCGACCGTAAATGGCTTAAAGCCCAAGTGTACTATAGCATCTTTTTGTCCGCACTTCATAGCTGCGTGGTCGCCTGCACCGCCACGAGAGCCAACAAACCATTCGCCCTGACCGCAAAGGTCAATAAATTCATGTTCGGTAAGGTTAAGACAGTTAAGTGCAACAAGAGCCTCCATAACCGCAACAACAATGGCAGAAGAGGATGAAAGACCGGCCGCTACAGGAATGTTACCTGTAGATACCATATCCATACCGCAAAGAGCATAATCGGTTTTAAATTGAGCGTGTATCACGGCTGATTTAACGTAGTTTGACCAGTCACCCTTACTTTCAATAAGAGCACTTACGACTTTATCACTACCAAGATATTCAAGCCAAGATTCATTAGAGCCCAAAGCCAATGTTTTACTAATTGAAAAACTACGATCGGGGTAGGTGGTATCTAAATTTGAAATATTAACTATATCATCATCGCGTCGCGCTGATACAAACACCTGGTCCTTATCGGTTGCCATAACGTTAATGCCGCCGCCACGATGGTCGATGTGCCTACCCATCAGATTTATACGACCGGGTGAGCGTGTAATAACAACCTTTTTATCGCCATATTTTTCAATGAATTTATTTAATAAATCAATATATCTTTGCTTTTGTACATTAAGGTTGTTGGTGTAAAGTTTTGATAATGTTTCATCCATATTACCAATGTTTATATCGGCAATATATTGAGAGGCTGTACGCATAAAATGTTCGCTTACTCCACAAAGCTCTTGCTTAGTGCTATATGTAAGCATATCGTTTTTATCGTTAATTTCGTATAAAACCGCTTGGTCTTTTGCGGCAAAATATTCGAGTGTGTCGGTAAGATAAATTTCTTCTTGTGCGTTGTCGCAGCCGAGTGTATTGATAGCATCAATAACCTTATTGGTATTGAAGCAATAAAGAGCTGCATTGGCATACGGGGCAGAAAGAACATCATCAGCACCAAACTCTACACCGCAAAGGGTTTTTGTGGGTGACGGAGTCTTCGTGAGCGCACTGTCAAGCACCTTTTTTGCTTTTTTAGGATTAAGACCGATACCGTCAAGTAAACTTTCGTATTTATCGGGTGTTGTATTACCAAGCGCCATTAAAGCAGCATCGGTAAATTCGATTACACCATAGGGCTTGCCGTCTCGTACAACCACACGACCGCCGTTAAAGTTAGCATCCAGAGGTTGAACACCCCACACAGCATCGGCAGTTTCTGCTTTATCAAGAATGCCTTTTATAACGTTTGTAGATATGATTTTATCACCCATTGAAACTATAACCGGACCGTCATATCCCATAGAAAAAAGAGCTTTAAGGCCACAAAGAGCCGCATGGCCCGTACCCTTTTGTTCTTTCTGATAGGCGTATATAACACCTTCTACTCCGTCAAGACAGTCCATAACGCTATATGCCTGATGACCAATAACAACAACAAATCGGCTAACACCGGCAGCTGTCATATTGTCGATTATTCTACGTATAACCGGAACACCAGCACAGTCAAAGCAAACCTTACTTTTTGAGTTGTCGTTCATACGCGAACCCTTGCCCGCACACAAAATAATTGCCGCTGTATCTTTCATAAGATATAATTCTCCATTTTTAACTATCAATTTTCATTTTTGTTAAGCCATTGACCCATTTTAATTGCAAATAAGTTCCAGTTTTGGAAACCGGGGTTGTTTACACCTTCACCGCTTTCGGGGTCGTAGTATTCGTGAAGTTCGCCGTTTTTTGCAATATCTTCGCCAAAAAGTTTAAGTGTTTTGGTAGCAAGTTCTTTTGCCTCGTCAATAAATCCATATTTAACAAGTCCGTCAAATACTATGTAGTTTGAAATGCCCCAGATAGGTCCTAACCAGCAGGATGGGTTACCTGTCTTTTTGAT
Source organism: Clostridia bacterium (assembly GCA_017437005.1). Classification (GTDB taxonomy): domain Bacteria; phylum Bacillota; class Clostridia; order Oscillospirales; family Acutalibacteraceae; genus UBA737. The sequence goes on from JAFSBZ010000023.1 coordinate 98,744, forward strand.
AGAGTACATCTTTTCATATTTAGAAAGTGTGCGTACACCGTAAGGCGCCCAGAATGCTTTTTCGTCAAGCAGGTTTTCTTTTACCATACGTTCAGCCTGTTCGGGTGTTGCAATTCCTGCCCACATGGCCATAAAGCCTGACCAGCAACCAATGCGCTGAATGAGTGTGTTCCAATGACGAGGCGCACCAGAGTGCATGATATTATCAGGATTAATAGGTAGTAGATTAAGGTCGCAACTGTAATACATACCGTCTTTTTCATCGTAACAAAGATCTTGAACTGCTTTTCTTAGATTTTCGGCTTCATTTTTATAAAAGCTGACATCTGCGCCTAAAAGTTCGCCTAAATAGCACACCGCCTCTAACTCTTTATACATTAAGCAGTTAAGATAAATTGATGCCGAGCTATTTTCGGGACGATAATAGGTAGATGGGTCGTTATCTACACCGATTGCACAGTCATTTATCCAAAAATAAAGTCCCGATTCGTGGCGTTGATTATTATAGTAGTAATCGATAAATTTGAGTATTTTATCAAAATATGGACGAAGCCATTCTATATCGTTATTATTAACCTCTACAATAAATGCCGCATGTTGTGCAAGACAGGGCTTGTGGATGTTAGTAACGGCAATATTATCACAATGATAAAACTTTAATGTAGGCATTATATATATTGGCATTTTACCGTCATCTTCCATATGGTCAAGGAAGTTTAGAATACAGCCTTTTTCATACTCCGAAACATCTTCGGTTACAAAATCACGAAGCGCAATATTGGTAAGCCAACTGTCCCAGTCCCAAAGGCTGTTACTGTAAGCCGCGCCCGGAACTATAAACTTGTGTTTTAGCAGTCCGTCTGGTTCACGAAACATTTTTTTGTAATTGCTTTTAGCGTATTCTAAAATTAAGTTATAATTATTCATAAGTATCACCTTTGCTTGATATTTATATCAATAATAACACAAAAAGGTAATTTTGTCATTATATTTATTAAGATTTTTTATATAATAGTTGATCTTTTAATAAACAAACAAGTACAAAATTAAAGTTTAAAACTCAGCTTCGTGTTGTTTGAAAAATTCGTAATATGCTCTTACATTTTCAAGTTCTGACCATATTTTTGTTGTTACGGGATAACTGTCGAGATCATATATTTTTGCTTGTTCTATTGACAACAATATAGGGGAGTGGGTAGATATTATAAACTGACAGCCAAAATATCTTGCGGAATCGCTTATATATTTTGCTAAATCAATTTGAAATTTAATTGAAAGACTATTTTCAGGCTCGTCTAAAAGATATATCGCATCTTTATCAATATGTTCTGTAAAATATCGCATTGCCGTTTCGCCATTAGAGAACATATCAACATTTTTAGCAAGGCGTTCTTTAACAAATTTAGACTGGCTTTTTTTAGGGTTGAGCGCATCTTGAACTTCTTTCCAACGATCATAATCCTCAAGACCATGAAGATTAGTATAGCTTTCTTCTTCAAGAGCAGCTCTCATGTGATGTATGCCATAACCTCTAAACAGCTCTTCGCGATGAAAATCTACGTTGCTGTTTAAATATCGCATATTCATTACATAGTCAAAAACATCATCGCTTGAAAGTATTTGACTGCTTTGCGGAATATCGTCTCCGTATATTTTGCAAAGATTTGTATACTTTTCAAAAAAAGCACTTTTGTTGTATTCGGAATGTCGTATGGCGTTTATCTTTTCTGATATAATGTTTAGTAGAGTTGTTTTGCCGGAACCGTTTCCTCCATAAAAAATGGTTACAGGCTCAAATTCTAAATATTCAAGCTTTTTTTCGGGAAAAATTTTAAAAGGATACATTGTCCCAAAACAAGTTCTTTTTTCGCTTAAGATCGCACTCATTTCTACCTGTTCCGATGCTAATTTTAATTTTTTTAAATAAATCATTATAAAACGTCCTTAAATATGTATTTAATTACAAAATGCAATATTTATCTATATATTTAGTATATCATAACTTATGTCCAATGAAAAGGACTTTGTGTAAAAAAATCCGCCCGAAGAAATTCGGGCGGACAATTTTGCTTTATAAAGTCAGCAATTATTTGCTTTCTTTGATGGCAGCCTGTTGGGCTATCGGCAAAAGAGGGAAATTACATATCGAAAAGCAAAAGTTCCATTTCTTTGTTGAAATCTGTCTTTTTTGAGAATTCGTCGACTTTTAAAAGTTCTCTGGCCTCTAAACAGTCTAATGCTTGTGCTTTAATGAATAGTAGTTTATGAAAATCAAATGTATCCAATTCGGTTGTATATTTATACCCGTAAATTCCGTATTGCTTCAAAACATCTGTGCACGCTTTTGCAACAGCATAGCACAAGTCTTTATCATTCATTTTAAATTGACTATATGTATCACCATAATCAGTTGTTATTCTCATGACTATTTGATTTGTGCTATCACCTTCACAATATTTCGTCATTTCGATAGTCATAACTTCGCCCTCATTATCCCAATCGACAGTTGTGGTAATGCCGATAATATGACGGTCATCTTCTGCGGTAATGCTTTCTCGTGGACGCCATTCGTTATGGCAATCATCTTTTTCAAAATAAAGTGCATACAACGCACTTACAAAATCACCGAATTGTCCACCGACAGCAGAACTTGCGCCAAACGATATTTTATGTCCTGAAAAGTCAAGGTCAATTACTAAATATTGTGTTCCTGTCGGTGTTAATTTTATTTTTACATTACAATCTCTTTTTTGAAGATTCATTTTCCTCACCTTTACTCTATTCCATACTTTTCATTTAATCGCTTCAAGAATGCGGAGGCATCGTCTCTTTCTTCTTGTGTGTTACCCCACCAACCTTCGCAAAACTCAAAATCAGACATCATATCCAACACCTTTGGTGTATATACTCTTGTAATTCTTAAATTCTCGATTAATTCGATTGGAACAAAATCCACATAATATCTTCCGCCACGACTAAGGCCTAAAACAGAAATTCCTATTTTGTTTTCGTCTGGTAATCTTTCATCCCATAGGCGACCGCAAAGATACACTTTCGTATTTCCTTTAAACGCCGCAGTTCCATATCTCATAATGCCGTTTTCGTCAATTCGTGTTTTCTTTATGTTTCCTGCAACAGCATATCTCCATAATGTTTTCA
>JAFSBZ010000024.1 GCA_017437005.1 Clostridia bacterium
AATTGTGTTTTCAGCAAAGTGAGTTGTAGCATCAATTTTTGTGCTTACTACAGTGTTTGCACCGTCAGCGTTAAGAGCATTAACGAAAGCACTGGTCTTGCTGTCTAATTCAACATCATTAGCAACTGTTAAGGTGCGTGTGGTATCATCTGCAAGCTTAGTTGTATCAACTCCGTCGTATGCAGCTGTGAGGTAATATGTTAACTCAGCATTAAGTCTGTCAACGTTAAAGCCTTCAAGGGTTACTTTTGCGACATTACCTTGAGGAATTTCAAGGTCGGTTTTAGTGTATCCGTTAATAGAGTAATTGAAGTAAATTACTACGCCATTTTCCTTGTAGATATCTTTGAGTAAATCTTCGCTATAGGCTAAAGTAATAGTTAAGTTGCCGTTTTCAAATTCTACTTTGCAGTTTTCTTCATCAAGAGCAACGTCACTTGCAGAAGCTTCCGTTTCAGAAACGGTTTCGCTACAATCGTCACAAACAACGGTTACCATACCATCCTTAAAGTAGGTTGCGGTATTAGTTGTTGTTGTATTTTCGTGGGTGCAAGCAGTAACTTCACCAAGTTTGAACGCAATAGAGTTAACCATAGCACGTTTATCGTTATCTGTTGTTGTAGCGAATGTTACTGTCTTAGTTGTTGATGTGTCAACGGTAATTTCGTCATATTCGCCGCTGTCAGAGGTTTTTGTAAGTGGGTAGTTTGTGCCATTAACATTTACAGTTGCCGCATCATAACTTTTGTATCTTGTAGCTTTAATAATAACTGTTGTAACATTGGTGGGGACTGCAAATGTAAAGGAACCTATAGCACTACCTGTGCCAAGCTTAAGGCAACTATTACCTAAAACATCGCGCGCATTGCCGTACACCTTGGTTAAACCGGTTAATGTCAATGTATATCCATTAACGGTTTCGGTATATTCGGTAATTGAAGAACCATCGTTATGTGAAGCATCACCATTTTCACCAAATTCAAAAACGGCTATCGCACCGCACATTGAACAAGCACCATCATCTACATAATTGTGTGCAATAGTGGGTAAAGTTGCATTAACCACATTTCCACAGTCGTTACAAGTATAAGTTACTGAACCAGTACTTGTGCAGGTTGCATCATTTTTTTCGGATTCTGTGTTATCGTGTTCTGTGCGAGAATCGGCAATTTCTTGATTACAATCACTACAAATTAACCAGTGTTCGTTATCACTTTTGCCGTAAGATTTTTCACCGGTGTGTTCGCATTCAGGTTCATCGCTTTCAGTTCTTACATATAAACAAATGTCTGCCTGTCCGCTTGCATAACAAGAAAATAATGAATTGCTGCTATTATGACGCATCCAGTTGCGAGCAACACTATCGGGTGCTTTAATAGTTGCAACGCCCTTATCGGTAATGGTGATTGACCAACTGCCAGTTTCATCTAGTGTTGTCTTAGTTTTTAAGTAGTTGTTTTTACCACTTCCACCAGCAGCATATAAATATCCACTACCAGTATTAAACGCATATGTACCAGCTATTTTACCTGCTTCTAAAGTGAGAATTTGTACGCTGCTGTTAATTGTAACAGTCGATTCGGTATCCTTTGTGATAGTTACTTGACCACGGTTGTTGGTGTTTTGAGTTGTGCTCAATGCAACATTAGAATCTTTAGCAACAATAACAACTTGGCTACCGGCTTCAAGCTGGCTAACATTGGTAACTAAGTTCCATGTTGTTGCGGCGCTAACACTAAGTGCTAACGGAAGGGCCGTTAATAAAAGTGCGAGGGTTAAAACAATTGATAAAATTCTTTTCATTTTTTTATTCCCCTTTTAAAAGAATTAAGGTAATATTTAAAAATTTCCCCTTATACATTATATAATAGCACAATAAAAGCAAAAAGCAAGTGTAGTTGGCGAAAAACATGTAAAAAATACAAAAATCTACAAAAGGACTAAACAAAAGGGGATTTTCAGCCTTTTTCAAGGCAAAATACATAACCAAATTGAGTTTAAATAGTAAATTATAGTTTATCGGGCAAGGCTTCCCCTTGAGGGGAAGCTGTCACGTAGTGACTGATGAGGTGTAATTTTCAGTAATTAAATAGTTTTCCACCTCATCCGCCTCGTATACTCAGCACCTTCCCCTCAAGGGGAAGGCA
>JAFSBZ010000004.1 GCA_017437005.1 Clostridia bacterium
GAGGTTATAAAGCGATTCGGAGAATCGTCTTCAATTCCATATCAGTATAAAGACGGTGTGTATGCTTTACCCGATACTCAAGCCTTTTACATAATGTTTTATCGTAAGGACATACTCGATTCTTTAGGTATAAAAGTACCTGAAACTTGGGATGAGTTTTTAGCAGCAACCGCCGTTTTGCAAAGAAATAATATGAATGCTTGGCTTCCATACACCCAAATTACAACAGCATCTACTGTAAATTTGGGTGTAGGCGGACTTAATATGTATGCTTCAATATTGCAGCAGTTTGGAGGCAATTTTTATAATGAGGAAAAAAATGAATGCAATCTCAATAGTGACATTGCGTTAGAAAGCTTTAGCTTTTGGACCGATATGTATACAAAATACAAATTGCCAACAACGACAAGTTTTTATAACCGTTTTAGAATTGGTACTGTGCCGTTAGGTATTGAAACTTATACAACATATACTACCTTAGCTGATGCAGCTCCCGAAATTGAAGGTCGTTGGGGAATAGCATTAGTTCCCGGTATAAAAAAAGAAGACGGTACAGTAGACCATACTGTTGCAGGTTCGGGTACAGGATGTGCAATTATTAAGACCTCTGAAAATAAAGAAGAGGCTTGGGAGTTCCTTAAATGGTGGACTCGTGCTGACACTCAACTTGAATATAATAACAATGTTGAGTCTATTTTAGGTACGATTGCAAGAGTAACAACTGCAAATCTTGAGGCTTTCGAGAATATGTCTTGGAACGAAGGCGACATTGAAATATTGCTTAAGCAGAGAAGTTATATAGAAGAAATACCCGAAGTACCAGGAAGTTATTTCGTATCTCGCTCGGTAGACCAAGCGTTTTGGAATGTTACAGATAAAGGCGAGCGTGCAAAGGATATGCTTGACAAGTGGGGAACTATAGCAAGCAATGAGATTAAACGTAAAATCAAGGAGTATGAGGGATGAGTATAAAGAGTATACAAAAAACTAAATGTAGTTTTAAAGATAGTTTCAAAACTCAATTACCATATTATGTATTGCTTGCTCCGTTTGCAGTTATGTTCTTTATATTTATGGTGTTGCCGGTTATTTCATCTATCGTATTGAGTTTTTTCAATTTTGATATGGTATCTTCTCCAAAATTTAACGGGTTTGATAATTATATCAGAATGATATTTGATGATGAAATTTTATTGACGGTTGCTAAAAACACATTAGTTTTTGCTTTGGTAACAGGACCGATTGGATTTTTAATGTCTTTTGTTTTAGCTTGGTTTATAAATGAATTCAGTCCGTTTGTCAGAACATTACTTTCTTTTATGTTCTATTGTCCGGCACTTGTTGGAAATGTTTATTATATTTGGCAGGTCGCTTTTTCAAATGATAGTTACGGTTATGCTAATAGTTTGCTTTTATCATTAGGCTTCATCACGGAGCCTATAAACTGGTTAAAAAGCGAAGCATATATTGTACCAATAATTATAGTTATTCAACTTTGGATGAGTATGGGTGTGTCATTCCTTGCAAACATTTCAGGACTACAAAACATTAATGGAGAAATGTATGAAGCAGGTGCGATTGACGGTATTCGTAACCGTTGGCAAGAATTATGGTATATAACTTTGCCTGCAATGCAACATATGTTACTGTTTTCAGCGGTTATGCAGATAGCGAGTTCTTTCTCGTTAGGCACAATATGTGTTGAACTTGCAGGATATCCAAGTGTTAACCATAGTGCAGACACCATAGTTTCGTATTTGTCTGATGTTGGTACTACGAAGTATGAAATGGGTTATGCTTCAGCCGTATCA
>JAFSBZ010000025.1 GCA_017437005.1 Clostridia bacterium
CAAAAGAAAATCCGTGTCTCCCATAGGGGAAACACGGATTTTTGGTCGAGGCGACAGGATTTGAACCTGCGGCCTCTGCGTCCCGAACGCAGCGCTCTACCAAACTGAGCCACGCCTCGATCTCTATTAAATTTTCACCACAAAATCACGATTTTTTTCGTAACTGTGGGTTTTTATGTGGTCGTAGCGGTGTTTACCGCTATTTTTCAAATACTGTGCCACCGATAAAGTGGCTGTTTGTAAGGTGTTTGAGCAATTTGGTAGGTTCTGCCCGAACCGTTCGGTATGGTATCCCGAACGCAGCGCTCTACCAAACTGAGCCACATCTCGTTATTAAATTTTAACAGATAATTAAGAAAAGAAAAATAAATTTCTCCGCGCTGCTACTCCGCTTACACTTGCGGTGCCCAAAGTTTATTACGGCTTGTAGCGCCTATAAACTTTGACCGCGGCGCCTTTTAAGCGCTCCCTTAATCTGCCACAGGCAGCGGTCGCACTTAAAACTACCAAACTGAGCCACATCTCGTTATTGAGATTTTAAAGCCTATTTATTATATATAAACAGGCTTTAAAAGTCAATATTAAAATTAAAATGTTTATTCAACCGTTGGTTCGCTTGGGGTGGGTAGTTCGGGTGATTCGGGCGGTTCGCTCGGATCAACAGGAGGTATAGGCGCGTTAGGACCGCTGGTAGTGTCATCCTCCGGTTCGGAAGGAACGGGCTCTGGCGGTGCTATATACCTGTTAAAATAATCAAGCACACCGGCGGTTAGAGCCTTTGCTTTTTGAACATTAATTGCTTCGTTTGCAATGTTTTTGCAATCTTCAATATTTGTCATAAATCCGTTTTCGGTAAGCACAACAGGGCAAGATGTAACTCGCGCTAAGTAAAAATAATGCCATCCCTTTTTGATTTTTCTATAAAAATTACCTGCCGCTGTGCGATTGTATACAAAGTTCATAGCATCGTTTGAAAACGGAGTAGAACTATAAATACTTCCGCCGTGAGCCGATGCAGAGTTATTTCCGTCATGATGAATAGATATGCAATAATCAGGCGCCTGTTTCCTTAAAAATTCGCATCGCGCATCCGCCGACATAGTGGTGTCGCCTGTTCGACTCATTATAACAGTAGCGCCGTAATTTTCAAGCTCGGCCTTTAATTTATAAGCAAGTGATAAATTGCGTTCGCTTTCATGTTTGCCACCATAAGCGCCGGTTGCGCCGGGGTCGCGGCCACCGTGACCTGCATCTATTACAATTTTTATTCCGGTCAAGTCGTTTTGCGCTTTGATTTTTGGTGGATTTAAAAATTGGAATACCAACTGACCTTCGGCATTGTAGGTAGCGTTCCAACCAAAAAACTCACCTGTCTTATTAAGATGTAATCTTAAAATATATCCGTCGTTGCTTGACAAAATCTCGGCTGAAGAAAATAGCGGATGATTTTCAAACACAAATTTGCCGCCAAGCTCTTTTGTGTAGAAAAATTTAATATCAATGTAAGTAAATGTTGCGCTCGAAATGCTATAGTCCTGATAAGCGGGGTTAGCATAGTTTTGCGGCGCCAGCGTTACCGCAAAAGGAGCGCGCCACGCTGTATCAAAGGTAAGATAAGTGTGTTTTCCGTCTTTTGTATGGTTCGCAAGGGAAATATCGTTGTACTCGGGTAGTTCGCCTTGATACGATTTAGAAACGGTTACTCTATCGGGGTCGGGAGCGTTCTTTTTGGTTATGTATACACGCTTACCACAACGTAAATTGTAATATGAATTTCCGCTTTCGGCATCATATATTATTCCGCCTACTTTGTAGTCTAATGTTCCCGCGGGCAAATAGCTGTTGGTTGGGCGCGACCAGTCATCAGTTGTGTCGCCGTTAAAGGTTTCGGCCTGACTTGCCACTATTTCAACAATTTGCGGTTTGTCAAGCGATTTATCACGCAAACAAGTAATAGCGGGCGAAGTAAAGCTACTTGTAAGACCTTGGCATGTACCGGTAAATTTAACGCCGCCAAGATTTAAATTTTTATCGTTACCGGTTGGTAAGGTAAAGCTACCTGTAAAGTTTGTAAACTGATCGCCCTCGTTGTATGGGTCGGGGGTAAGGGTTATGGTCTGTCCATTAAATTTTGCAGTAACCGAGCTTGAATCAACGCGCGCAAATACAACGGCAACAAAGGTTGAGCCGGCCTCGTAGCTTTGCTTTTCGTATGGCGCGTATGCCTTAATTACGGTAAATGTGTAACGGATGTTATATGTATATGTTTGTCCGTCGTGTTCAAATACAAATTTATTGTTTCCGGGATTAAGCTCTACGTCAAAAGAAAACTCTCCTGTCTCAAGTCGAGTGACCTCTTCACCGTTTAGTAGTAGCGGCTTAGTGGGGTCACTTGTACCGGTAAATACGCTTAGCGACTCTTTTACAGTTGTATCTGTTTTAGCGGGCGAGGTTATAACAAGTGAGGGTGTAGCCTCTTCGGGCTCGCTTACAACGGGAATTTCCTCGGCGGAAGAAAAAACGTCCTCAACGGTTGAACTGCCGCTTATGTGCGATAAATAACCGCTCTCTGTAAAATCAACATCTTTTATTCTATCGGCAAATACAACCGCCAATATAACTGCCAATACGGCAGTCAGCAAAGCCGCTAGAACACAAATTATCAGTTTTTTATGCTTGTTAAAAAAGTTTTTCATATTAGTCCCCAACAAAAAATAATTACTGCATACATTTTATCACACTTTTTTGCCTTTATCAATATTGCAATTATTAATTTTTAATGATAAAATAGCGTTGGTGATATATTTTGCAAATAGAAATTCACAAGGGTCAGGTGGACCTTTCGGGAGAACCGATTTTAAGCGATATAAACTTAAACATAACCACAAACAGCCGCATAGGTCTTGTTGGACGAAACGGTTGCGGAAAAACAACACTGTTAAGGCTTCTTTGCGGTGAGCTTAGTCTTGCTAACGTAGAGAGTGACGGCGGATTTATGGCTATAAGCGGTAATCCGCAAATTGGTGCGCTTAACCAAATGACCTTTCGCGATGATTCGGTTTCTTTGGTTGAGGAAATTCGTAGCGCGTATGAATATATTTTAAAATTAAAAGCCGAGCTTGATGATGCCGAACAAAAAATGGCGGCATCGGCTACAGAGGATAACATAAAGCGCTATACCGATTTACTTGACACCTTTACCCGCGAGGGCGGATTTTATTTTGAAAAAGAGTATGAAGCGGCAATTAAAAAATTTGGCTTTACCGACAGCCAAAAGCACCGTCCTTTAAGTGAATTTTCGGGAGGACAACGCACAAAAATTGCCTTTTTAAAACTGCTTTTATCTAAGCCTGATTTACTGCTTTTAGACGAACCGACCAACCATCTTGATATTGAGGCGGTTTCTTGGCTTGAGGATTATATAAAAAATTATAAAAAAGCCGTGCTTATCGTATCTCACGACCGTATGTTTTTGGATAATACCGTGAACGAAATTTACGAAATAGAGCACGGTAAAACTACCCGTTATATAGGCAATTATTCGCAATTTGTAAAACAAAAGAAGCTTCAGCGCGACCAACAGGCAAAGGATTTTGAAGCCCAACAAAAAGAAATTGCGCGTATACAGGCTACTGCCGACCGTTTTCGTTATAAAGCCACCAAGGCGGCTATGGCACAAAGCAAGTTAAAATCCATAGAACGTATGGAGAAAATTGATGCTCCTGATTCCTATGATAACCGCACCTTTAAAGCAACGCTTGAGCCCGCCGTTCAAAGCGCTAAAGAGGTGCTTACAGTAAGCAATCTCACAATTGGTTTTGACAATCCGCTTGCTACACTTTCGTTTAATGTTTATCGCGGCGACCGAGTAGGTATTATAGGCGGAAACGGTAAGGGAAAATCCACGCTTGTTAAAACCTTGGTTGGTAAAATTCCTGCTCTTTCGGGAAGCTTTAGCACAGGAGCGCTTGTAAATGCCGGATATTTTGATCAGCAATTGGCTCAAATACAGGGAAGCGAAACGATACTTGACAATATGCTCTCGACGTTTCCTTCTATGAACGATTTTGAAGCGCGTAGCGCATTAGGAGCATTTTTGTTTAGTGGTGAAGATGTTTTTAAAACCATTGATATGCTCTCAGGCGGCGAACGTGTAAGGCTTGCGCTTTGTAAATTGTTCCGCAAATCGCCCAATCTACTCATTCTTGACGAGCCTACAAATCATATGGACATTATTTCCAAGGAAACGCTTGAGGATATACTCGCGTCTTATAGCGGTACGCTGATATTTGTATCGCACGACCGTTATTTTGTAAAAAAGTTAGCCGATAGGCTTATAACCTTTGAAAACGACGGCGCGACGGTTTGGGATTTTGGGTATGACGAATATATGCTTCGTCAAGAAAAGCAACAAACCGCGCCAACGCAAGAAATCAAGCAAGAAAAAAAGGAAAAGAAAAGTTACACCACACCGCTTAAAGAAAAACAAAAACGCGAAAAAGCGCTTAAAAAGGCAGAAGAAAAAATCAACGAGTTAGAAACAAGACTCGACCAGCTAAAACACGAACAGCAACTACCCGAAAACCTTGCCGATTACCAAAAGTTATCAGAGCTACAAGAGCAAATCGACACTCTTGAAGCAGAACTTTTAGAACAAATGGAAGTTTGGGAAGGATTATCGGAATAAAAAAATTCCTCGGTAGATTTAATCTACCGAGGATAAATTTTAATACCCTAATTCTTCGTTCACCAAAATTACCGTTATTCTATCCTTTTGGCGTTGCATTGCGCTTATCATATAATCGCAACAAATGCGGTCGTCGCAATTACATCCGTCGGCAAAATCGGGGTTATCGTTATTAAGTAGCGATACGCAATGACCTAATTTTGCGCAGGGTGTGTTTTTGTTTAGTCGCACGCAGTTTTTTGGCGCGGCGATTTTTTTAACGCGTAAAAATGCTTGCTTTAAATCGGGTACTATTTTATTAACACCCACTATCATTACAACCTTTTTAGGACCAAACGCGATAGAGGATATACGGTTTGCAAGCCCGTCTACGTTTAAAATTTCACCGTTTTCGGTAACAGCATTTGCCGAGCAAAAGAAAAAGTCGGCGCCAATACTTGCCTTAAAGCATTCCTGTTGTTCTTCGTTCGTAATGCCTGCGCGGCCTCTATCCATAAAGCAATATTTTTTATCGCGCAACAACTCATCAATGCCACATTCTATTACCGACATCGAGCCGCCCCAGGTTATAACACAACCGTCAAACAGCATCTCTTTTACAATATTTAGTGCATCCGCTTTTGTTTGGGCAAAAAGTGGTTGCATTTTATTTTTTTGCAAATTTTTAAATAATTTTTCTATTTGTGGTGTCATATTACTTTATTCCTTTCACAATAATGCCGCCGCCCAAAACTACGTCGCCGTCATAAAACACTGCCGCCTGACCGGGTGATGGCGCGCGTTGTGGTATGTCAAATTCAAGTATAACGGTGTTTTTGGCTGTTTGATGTATTTTACAGGGTTGCTCTTGGTGGCGGTAACGCAATTTTCCTGCCGCGCAAATACCGTCAAGATTATCAGCAGCAATTATATTTACACCGCTTACTTCGACCTGTTTATAAAACAGGTGCTCTTCATCACCAAGTATTACTTCGTTAGTATTGGCATTTTTATTAAGTACAAAGGCGTGTTTACCAAGTGCAATACCAAGACCTTTTCGCTGACCGATTGTGTAGTGGATAATACCCTTGTGCTTGCCGAGAATATTGCCTGATAAATCAAGATAATTACCGCTTTTTAAATTTACGCCGGTGCTTCGTTCTATAAACGCGGCATAATCACCGTCGGGAACAAAGCAAATGTCTTGACTGTCGGATTTTCTCGCTACGCAAAGCTTCATATTTTCGGCTATTTCGCGGGCTTGCGCTTTTGTATAATCGCCTAAGGGCAACACCGTTTTTGATAACTGCTCTTGTGTTAGGCCGTACAACACGTAAGATTGGTCCTTTGTGCTATCAAGCGCTTTTTTAAGCAAATATTTGTCGCCTTGTTTTTCAACGCGAGCGTAATGACCTGTGGCAATACTGTCAAATCCGTTTTGTTGCGCGTACTGTAGCATTGCCCCAAATTTTATATGAATGTTACACTGTATACAGGGGTTTGGTGTGCGACCTGCGATATACTCGTCTATAAAATGTTTTATAACATAGTTGTAAAAATCCGTTTTTAAATCAAGTACGGTGTGGTCAATATTCAATTTTTTACACACATCGGCGGCATCCTGCGCCTCGCGGTCAAATTTTTGTATTAATTGGGGGTTATCCCCGTCATACAGCTTTAAGGTAATGCCTGCGGCGTTTTCACTTTTTGAAACAAGCGCCGCTGTAACGGCCGAATCAACACCGCCGCTCATACCTATTAAGGTTTTCATTAAATCACTTCTTCTTTTTGTGAATGTTTCTAATCGTCTTCTTTTTCTTTTGTTGGGGTCTTGCTTGAGTCCCCTTGCTTCCTATTGCTAACTTGTCTGGCGCTATAAGACAGTTTTTGCCGTGACCTATAAGGTCGGTTCTACCCGCTTTTTTAAGTGCCGACAAAACAAATTGTCGGTTTTCGGGCTTGTAATACTGCAACAGCGCACGTTGCTGTGCCTTTTCTTCGGGTGTGCGCGGTACGTAAACGGGTTTCATATTCATAGGGTTAATCCCTGTGTAGAACATACATGTAGAAACGGTACCTGGTGTAGGGTAAAAGTCCTGTACTTGTTCAGGGTGTAGGCCCTCTTTTTTAAGAAATAGCGACAGCTCTATCGCATCGTTTATTGTGCTTCCGGGGTGAGAAGACATAAGATACGGCACCAAAAATTGCTTTTTGCCTGCCTTTTCAGTAAGCTCATAAAACCGCTTTTTAAAGCGCTCGTAAACGTTTATATGCGGCTTGCCCATACAGTCAAGCACACGGCTTGAGCAATGCTCGGGGGCAACTTTTAATTGACCGCTTACGTGATGCTCAACAAGCTCGCGGAAAAATTCTTCATCGTTATCCGCAACAAGATAATCAAAGCGAATGCCCGAGCGAATAAATATTTTTTTGATTTTGGGCAGTTTTCGCAGTTTTCGTAAAAGGTCAAGATAATCGCTATGGTCAACCTCTACGGCTTTACACATAGTAGGCGCCAAGCACTTTTTATCTTTACAAAGTCCACGTTCAAGCTGACCGCGACAACTGGGTGCTCTAAAATTGGCGGTTGGGCCGCCTATATCGTGTATATAACCCTTAAAATCGGGCATTTCAGTAATTTTTTTAACCTCATCAATAACCGATTCGTGACTGCGGCAACTGATTTGCCTGCCTTGATGGTAGGCAAGCGCACAAAAATTACACGCACCATAACAGCCGCGGTTATGAATTACAGAAAATTTAACCTCTTCTATACCGGGTACACCGCCCAAGGCCTCGTAGCTTGGGTGATAATCGCGCATAAAGGGCAGTGAATACACCGTATCCATATCTTTTGTAGAAAGCGGCGGCATTGGTGGATTTTGCACCACAATTTTTTTGCCGTGACGCTGTATTACCGTTTTGCCGCGAACGGCATCGTGTTCGGTTTGTTGAATATATGTGCTTTCGGCGTACTTTTTTCTGCCTTGGTCACTATTTTCGCTTACCGCCTCAAAGCTTGGACATTCCTTTGCGCTTTGTACGGTATAATCACGGGTATTTACGGCATAACAAGTGCCTAAAATATCATTTAAATCATTAATTTTTTCGCCGTTCGCCAATCGCCTTGCAATTTCTACTACGTGGCGCTCACCCATACCGTACATAAGCAGGTCAGCGGTAGAATCTATAAGAATAGATGGGCGAACCTTATCATCCCAATAATCGTAATGCGCAAAACGGCGAAGAGATGCTTCTATTCCGCCAATGCAAATAGGGGTATCGCCAAAAATACGGCGAATGGCTTTTGAGTATACAATTACCGCGCGGTCGGGTCGTGCGCCTGCCTTACCGCCGGGGGTGTACGCATCGTCACTTCTTTTTCTTTTAGCGGCGGTGTAGTGCGCTACCATAGAGTCAATATTACCGCTGTTTACAAAAAAAGCAAGCCGCGGCGCGCCAAAGCGCTTGTAATCTTCATCGCTCTTAGGTTGCGAAATAATACACACCCTAAAGCCTGCCGCTTCAAGCACACGCGACACAATAGCCGTACCAAAAGAAGGGTGATCCACATAAGCATCACCCGTAACTATAATTATATCAGCGGCATCCCATCCGCGCTCAAGCATTTCCTTTTTTGTAATTGGTAAAAATGGCATAAATTAAACCTCTATAAAAATATAAATATATTGTATCATAATTTTTAAATCGTTACAAGGGGTGTAAAATGGAAAACCAACCCGAAAGAACCGAAATTAAAGCTAAAAATATGTATATATCTATTTGCATTACTCAAGCCGTATGTGTGACGGTAATTTTAATTGCCGTTTTGGTAATTAAATACTTTTTTAGCGGCAGTTATGTAAAGCTTGAAAAATGGTATAGCGAAAATATTATGGAAGAAACCGAAATAACGGCTGATTTTGACGAGGAAATAACAAGTGAAATTTAAATTTTTAGGAACAGAAATATATATATCATTTTTGTTTTGCGCGGTGTTTTGTTTTATGCTGGCAATTGACCGTACAGGACTTGTAATACCAACCTTTTTTGCAATTTTCATACACGAAAGTGCGCATTTGCTTGCAATGTGGGCGGCTGATTGTCAGCCTCGGGCTATACGTCTTATACCTACAAGTGTACAAATTGTAAGGCCCTTTTCGGTCAAACGATATGGGGAAATCGCAATAAGCGCCTGCGGACCTGCGGCAAACTTGGTTGTATTTGGTACGCTGTATACGAATTATGTTATATTTAAAAACGAACAATCGCTCAACTTTGCAATACTTAACCTTGTGATTGCAATATTTAATTTACTGCCCGTATCTGGCCTTGACGGTGGCACAATACTAACGATTATTATATCAAAATTTACCGATGTTTACAAAGCAGAAAGTATTGTACGGCTTGTAACGGTCGGATTTGCTTTTATAGCTTTTGTTTTTGGAGTGTATTTGTGGGTCAGCGGCACGGTTAATATATCGGTATTTATTGTAACTGTGTATCTGGCAGTGTGTGGGTTGGTAAAAAAATAAAAGCACCGACTTAGTCGGTGCTTTGTAGAATAAAAATGTTTCATCTTTTCTCTCTAATCTTTTTACTGGAAAAGTCTCAGTTTTTTAAGAGAAAAGTGAAAAGAGAACAGTGAAGAATGAAAAGAACAAAAAGAAAAAGCCGCACAAATGCGACTTTTCTTTTTGGCGCGCTGAAGAAGATTCGAACTCCCGACCTTCTGGTCCGTAGCCAGACGCTCTATCCAGCTGAGCTATCAGCGCAAAACATATTAAAATGTTACGGTACTTAAAACCGCCATAGTATGATAACACAAAACTTTCATAAAATCAATAGTAAATTTTAAATTTTTTAAATTTATTTTTTTTGGAGGTGAAAAAAGCAATAGAAGTATTAAACAAAATTAATTCTATAGTGTGGGGAACCCCGACGTTACTGTTGATTTTTTTAACAGGGGTTATCTTATCACTACGAACGGGCTTTTTTCAAATAAGATTTTTTAAATCCTCGTTTAATTCATTTTTTAAAGGTCAGCCTTCCAAAACCGCAACACGTATGACTCCGTTACAATCGGCAAGCACGGCGCTTTCTGCAACAATGGGTACAGGCAACATAGTTGGTGTTGCGGGAGCCATAGCCTTGGGTGGTCCGGGTGCGGTTTTTTGGATGTGGGTTTCATCACTTTTTTGTATGATTATAAAATTTGCCGAAATAGTTCTTGCCGTACGTTATCGCGAGCAAAATCGTGACGGAAGCTTTTCGGGTGGGGCAATGTACTATATAAAAAATGCCTTGCCGCGTTTTTTGTCACCGTTGGGGATTGTTTTTTGCATTTGTGGGATTGCCGCGTCATTTGGTGTCGGCAATATGACACAAATAAACACAATGTCAACAAGTGTAAGCGCGCTGGCACGGGCATTTTTTAATATCTCTCCGCGAACCGACTTTTTAATCAAACTGTTTTTAGGTATATTTTGTGCCATGTGTTGCGTTTTTGTTTTAAAAAATGACAATACTATAGGCAAATTTTGTGAAAAGGTAATACCTATTATGACTGTGTTATATATATGTATGACCTTAGGCGCAATTATTGTAAATTACAATAAAATCCCATCGGCGCTATTGCAAATTTTTGTTGGCGCATTTAGTCCAAAGGGTATTACGGGGGGAACTATTGGCTCGGCTTTTGTTGGGGTGCGATTTGGTATGTCGCGCGGTGTTTTTTCTAACGAGGCAGGGCTGGGTACCGCGCCTACGGCATACGCGTGTAGTGACGGTGATGAAATATCTCTTGGTCTTATGGGTATTATGGAGGTGTTTATCGACACCGTTGTAGTGTGCACTCTTACAGCGCTTACGCTTCTTTGCGCTGGTGATATCACCTACGGTGTAGATGGTGCGGCAAACTTGACACTTGATGCACTTTGTTCGGTTTACGGCAAAAACGTTATTTTGATTTTTTGTCCCGTGGTTTGCTTTTTTGCCTTTTCGTCGATGATTGGATGGGGATTATACGGCACAAAATTTATTTCCTTTATATTTGGAGAAGAATCAAAAAAGATTTTTTTGGCGCTTTTTGTTTTAGCACAAATACCTGCCGCTGTTTTTCGCGCGGATATGGTGTGGGTTTTGGCCGAAATATTAAATGGACTTATGGCTATTCCAAACATAACGGCGTTATTGTTTTTAACAAACGAGGTAACCGATATAACGTATAATTACAACAAAAAATCGGCTTGAGATACCTCAAACCGATTTTTATTAATTACTTAATTTATAAGACAAAGTCATCAAGCTATCGCCAAAATGTATATTTTCAACCTCGGCATCGGGGTGGTCAAGCGATATATCATAGTGGCTGAAGTTTAAAAAACCTTTTACGCCAAGCTTTATAAGCATATTGCAAATTTCCTTTGATGCTTCTTTTGGTATGCAAAGTATCGCTGCGCGGGGCATATTTTCGCGGCAAAATTCATCCAAAGTAGAAATATGTCTTATCGGTACGTTGCGCACCATTTGGCCTACAAGAGATTCCTTTGCATCAAAAATACCAATAAGATGAAATCCCTTTGCTTCAAAATTAATGTAATGCGCAATGGCTTTACCAAGGTTGCCTGCGCCTATTAAAATAGCGTTTTGCGGTTTGTCAAGGCCCAAAATTTTTGCAATTTCGTTTTGCAGCAGCTCGATATTATATCCGTATCCTTGCTGACCAAACTCACCAAAGCAGTTAAGATCCTGCCTTATCTGACTTGCGGTCAGGTGCATACGGTCAGACAACTCGCGAGATGATATTCGTGTCATACCTTCTTTTTTAAGCTCGCCTAAAAATCTATAATATCTTGGCAATCGCTTGATTACCGAATTTGAAATACCTGTAGGATTCATATAAAACTCCATATCATAAAAGATTGTTAAAAAATTGAACAAGTCTATTTTAAAAAATTTTTTTAAAAAAGTCAAGAAAAAATACTTGACAAATGAAAAAAGATATGTATAATTAAAAATGTAAAAAGTAGTAATGATTACTACTTTTGAGAAAGAGGTGAGTTATGGCAAACTATTCAAAACAGCGCGAGGCAATTTTAAACGAGTTAAGAGGACGCTGTGACCACCCCACAGCCGCGCAGGTTTACGAGGCTGTTCGCAAAACAATACCTAATATTAGTCTTGGTACGGTTTACCGTAACCTTGCAAGTCTTGTCGAAAGCGGCGAGATACTAAGCGTTACAGTAGGTGACGGCTACGAGCATTTTGATGGCGACAAGTCTTTCCACCTGCATCTGCACTGTAAATGTTGCGGTGCTATAATAGATTCAAGGGTTGAAGATAAAAAAATAAAAAGCATCGCTCAGTTCGATGGCTTTATACCTGAAACCAGCGTTTGCGTGGTATACGGTTTATGTAAAAATTGCAATAAGCAATAATATAAATTTAAAAATTATTTTGGAGGATTTTAAAATGAAAAAGTATGTATGTTTAATTTGTGGTTATGTTCATGAAGGTGACTCAGCTCCCGATGCTTGCCCAATTTGTAAGGCGCCTGCAAGCAAGTTTGAGGAACAGTCGGGTGAAAAGACCTGGGCTGCCGAGCACGTTGTAGGTATTGCGCAGGGTGTAGACCAAAGAATCATTGACGGTCTTCGCGAAAACTTTAACGGCGAATGCTCTGAAGTAGGTATGTACCTTGCAATGTCACGTGTTGCTCACCGTGAAGGTTATCCGGAAATTGGTCTTTATTGGGAAAAGGCAGCACTTGAAGAGGCAGAGCACGCTGCAAAGTTTGCAGAATTACTCGGTGAGGTTCTTACCGACTCTACCAAGAAAAATCTTGAAATGCGTGTAGATGCTGAAAATGGCGCAACAAAGGGTAAATTTGAACTTGCTAAATTGGCTAAAGAGCTTGGCCTTGATGCTATTCACGACACCGTTCACGAAATGGCTCGTGATGAAGCTCGACACGGCAAGGCATTTGAGGGCTTACTCACTCGTTATTTTAAATAAGCAAAAACCGCATAAATAAAGGGTTTTAGAGAATTTAAGGCAACAGGCACGGATTTTGTTCCGTGTCTGTTTTTCTATATTTGGTGGGATTTTCGGTGGGATTTCTAATTTTAGAAAGATATTAAAAATATTCCCTGTGGGACTGTGAGTGGGATTTTTAGTATATAAATAAACAAATTTTCAAAAAAATCTTAAAAGCATTGCTAAATGTAGCATATTGTGGTATACTGTTTATGCTACAAACTCACATTTAAATAGAATATTGTGCCTTCACATCGTTTTGAATGGGGAATAATACTTTTGTAAAAAAGTATATTTCCTCTTTTTACCCTATTCTCCAAGCGATTGAAGGTAGTGTGAGTGTGTAGCAACATTTAGGGGAATATATTTTTTATGGTGTATTCTCTCAATGGGGATACACCTTTTTTTGTTTTGGGGATATTTATGAGGAATAAAACCGTTTGTTTTACAGGGCATAGAAAAATACCTCACGCAGAACGCAATATAATTGCCGACCGATTAAAAACAATACTTATACAACTTATAAATGACGGATATTGTTATTTCGGTTGTGGCGGTGCGTTGGGTTTTGACACCATAAGCGCACAGGCAGTTTTAGACCTAAAAAGCCAATATCCACAAATCAAACTTATACTTGTTTTGCCGTGCTTTGCACAAACAAAAGGGTGGAACGCTGACGACGTGCGTATGTATGAATATATAAAAGGACTTGCCGACAAGGTAACATATACCTCTGAAAACTACTTTAACGGTTGTATGCAGAAACGTAATCGGCATTTAGTAGACCACAGTAGCGTGTGCATATCTTACCTAACCGAAGAAAAGGGCGGAACTTTTTACACCGTCAACTATGCCCGAAAAAACGGACTAAAAATAATAAATGTAGCAATATGAACACTTACACCTTGTAATCATTATATATTTATGATAAAATAATTTTAAAAATAGGGGGAATTTGAAAATGGCAAAAATACCTTGTGCCGTTTGTGGAAAACAACTCGGTCTATTATCACCAAAGGCAAAAATATCGGACGGTGCTATATGTGCGGTGTGCTTACAAAGTGCAGGTATATCCTCGTTAAGCAATGCTACATCATACAACCAACAAACAATTAAAGAATATATACTCACTCGTCAGGCATTGGTTAAGAGTTACAATGCAACTAAGACATATGGTGGTTATATAGAAATTGATGAGGACAACAAGTTATTCAAATTATCAGGTGATTTATTTGAATTTAGCAACTTGTTAAGTTTTGAATTGTTAGAAGACGGCACAACAGTAACTAAAGGTGGTTTAGGCAGAGCTGTTGCTGGTGGTCTGTTATTTGGTGGAGTTGGTGCAATCGTCGGCGGTGTTACTGGCAGTAAAAAAGCAAAAAATATTTGTAATTCAATGAAACTAAGAGTGTCGCTAAAAAATGCGCATACTGATGTTGTATACATAACCTTAATTTCAAGCGAAACAAAAACAAACGGATTTATGTATAAAATGGCACAAGATAGTGCGCAAAAGGTTATTACCGCATTAGAATTTATAAATGACATTAACCAATCAACAGCACATTATCAAACCACGCCGACACAACAATCATCTGCAGACGAAATCGTAAAATACAAAGCGTTACTCGATCAAGGCATTATTACGCAAGAAGAATTTGAGGCTAAAAAGAAACAACTATTAGGTCTATAATACAAAACATATTTATAAGGACTATGACACAAAAAGTCATAGCCCTTATTTTTTTGCAATTTTTTCAAAATCAACAGGCTTTTTGCCCCTATCGGTAGTGGTGATTTCCCATATAATGTTTTTACAATTTAATATTATTCTATACTGATTTATGCCTTTTGCCTACAGAACGCCGTTCTGTTTGCCGAGCTTGTAAAAGGTATTAACTCAACGACCACACAGCAGAAAGGAAGCATTATGCAAAGAATATACCGAGAACGAAAATATATCTGTGGGGACTACATAGAGGTAGCAATTTACCCTGTTTACACCCAAACGAGAGGGCGAAGCAAACGCAAGAAGCCGACAAGTGAGGTGCAACAGCGACTTAATCGCCGACACGCCACCGACCGTCTGCGTAGGCTTCTGCATACGAATTTTACCCCGAAAGACCTTTTTGTAACCCTAACCTTTGACGAGGACAGCCTACCCGAAACGGTTGCCGACTGTCAACGGGCGGTGCAGAACTACCTGCGCCGAGTAAAGCGCAAGTATGCAAAGGCAGGGATTGAGCCTAAATACATATATATCCTTGAATATGGCGAGAAACACCAACGCCTACACGCTCACCTTGTAATCAGCGACGGCTTGAGCAGGGACGAGCTTTCGGCTCTTTGGGGACAGGGGACTGTTTCAGCCGACCGTCTGCGCTTTGAAGCTGACGGCTTGACGGCTCTTGCGGTATACCTAACAAAAGGCAAGGACGACGAGGACGACCGCCTCACTTTCAAGCGGTGGTGTGGTAGCCGTAGCCTTGAACAGCCGACGATCACCGAGCGCGACGGTCGTATCTCGCACAAGAAAATGATTGATTTCTGCGAAAGGGACAGCGACAGCGCGATATATCTTGAAACGCATTACGACGGATTTGAAACGGTCGAAAATAGCCTTGATTACTGCGAGGACACCTACGGCGGTCTATACCTGACGGCTCTTTTACGGCGTATGCCGACAAAAAAAGACCTGCCGTTTTCGGCAAGTCCTAATTGGTTAGATTTCTAAATCGTAAGTTTGTTCCTCATAGTCAATATAAGGCTCTGCGCCTTGCGTATAGATTTCCGCGATTTCTCTGTCGCGTTCCGTAACTTTCGCCTGTAAAAGCATATTTTCAGTTTTCAGGCGTTTAATTTCCGCCTCTGCCTCAATACAGCGTTTATAAATTGCGGTTTGCGAGGTTTCGCGCTTAAGCTGTGCGCCGAGTGTTTGCAATTTTTCATAATTTTGCTTTACCCTTGCAGGACAGCTAACAGCTTCAACCAAGTCGTTAAGCTCGGTTTCGTAAACAGTTACCTCTGCAAACTCAACCCTTACGCCGTTTACCCTTTTATAGCGTACCTTACGGCGCAAGATTGTCGGCGTAAGGTCTTTTGAAAAGGCTTCGCGCATGGCTTCCTCTATGCTTAACTCTGCTTTTACAGTTTCAAGCCTTGCTTCCGTACTTTCAATGCTTTCGTTTAGGTCAATAACTCTATTTAAGTCTAAATTTTCCATAATCATACCTCTTTTATCGGGTGCGGTCGGAGTGTTCGGCTTCCTGACGTTCCCTGAATTTCTCTTTTATAAAATTGCAAAATCTCTGCCATACCCCGATACGC
This sequence comes from Clostridia bacterium, assembly GCA_017437005.1. GTDB lineage: Bacteria > Bacillota > Clostridia > Oscillospirales > Acutalibacteraceae > UBA737. The sequence goes on from JAFSBZ010000025.1 coordinate 16,031, forward strand.
CTCATAAATGCCTCTTGTTCGTGTAGGTCTTGGTAGGCTCGATCGAGGTTGTCGGTAAGCTGTTTTGCAATCGCTTCTTTCTCTCTTGCTCGTCTTTCGGCTGTTTCAGCTCTTTCGGTTAGGTCGGACACAATTTTGTCCCTGCTGACCTCTTGCCAAAGCTGTTTGCCGTAGCGCTGCAGTTTGTCAAAAGCCGTTTTTATGCCGATTGTGAGCTTCGCACGTTCCTTCAGCCAATCAAAATCCGTTTGCTTAATTTTGACCTTTTTAGGCTCGACAACCTGACCCCTGTGGGTGCGCTCGGGCACGGCTTCGGCTTCGATGTCGATTTCAACCTCGTCAAAACTTGCCTGAATTGTCTTTGTAATGTTGTTTTGGTCTCGCAGGGTGTTGCGCTCGGCTGTCAGCTCGGCAACCGATTTTTGTAGTTGTTCGCACTTATACTCTAAAATGTCCCTATGCTTTTGGGACGGATTTTTGACCTCGCGATCTATCTCAATATTGCCGTTTTTCTCGCAAAGGTCGTAAAACGTGCTTCTCAACATTTCGGAAAAGGTCATTAAGGGGTTGTTGTATTTGCCCTCTTTTTTGCTTGTGTCAGGGCGGTCAATACCCATTTGCGCGAACGCTCGAGCCTGATTCACAATAGTAAACCCATGCTTATCCACGGATGACAGAACATAACGAGCGTGGATATGTTCTGACCCTGCAGATTCGTCGTTGTGTAGAGATATATCAAGAAAGCGTATGTTTTCACCGTATTTCTGCCTCAACTGTTCTATAAGCTCGAATGTTGAAGCAACCATAATTTGCTTTCGTTCTTCGGGGGACATTTCCGTCTGCCTGTTGCCGAGTTGGAAAATTGTTTCCATAGGGCAAGTCTTGGGGTGCTGATAAACCTCTTTTACGGTTTTACAGCGTTCGGGGTGTCCGTCTTTTATATAGCGTTCGTTTTTGGCTGTTTGACCGTCGCCGAACAAAATCTCATACTGCGATAGCTCAAATTCCTTTGCATCAAAACTGTCGCATTTCTCGACGTTGCCGTTTGCATAAATTTTGAAATTGACATTAAGCGCCGTTCGGTCGTGGTCTATGTGTCCCTCGAGATTTCGGGTTTCTGCCCTTGTGTTGTGGTTTGGGTTGAAGACGCGTCCTGCTGAATTTGTCCGACCGTTTCTAACTGTGGCTTTCATTTTTGCCATAATAATCACCGCCTTTACTTCAGTATAGAAGTTTAAAAAAGCGGTTCGGCAGATAGTACTCAGTATGATATGCCGAACGGCATATCTACTTCGCACTAACGGGATTTCACCCCTGCCGTGAGCTTCCCCCGAAAAAACGCTAAAAAAACACCCTACAAAAAGTAGGGCGTTTCAGACTAATTTATTCAACAGGAAATAATTCGTCAAGCGTTTTTAGAGTACGCTCGTATAAGGTTTCATTTGAGGTATCAACATAATATTTCATTGTTGTATCAATTTTCTTGTGGCCGAGCATAGCCATCAATTTATACATGCTGACGTTGGCGGCGGCGCAGTTCGATGCATAGGTATGTCTTAACATGTGATACCTAAATTCACGTTTATCTACACGAGCAATATCGTCAGGCAAACCAAACGTTTTAAATTTTGCCTTTTTTTCGGCATTTTTCTGTAATGCAGGGGTGATTTTTTTCGCCCAATACTTCATAGAATTGACCGTTAAAAGCTCACCATTCGTTTTTCGATTTACAAAATCGCTTCCTGTAATCCACTTTTTTTCAATCTCATCGTACACCTTTTCCGTATTCCGATACGCTTCGCCTAGTTCTTCCTTTTGCTTTTTCTCTAATAATCGCCTGATTGACAACTCATCATATAGAATGGTAGGCATAATAACCTCGCGAACACCTTTTAGGGTTTTTACAGCGGTAAGTCGCAAAATTCCGTCAACATAATTTAGTTGCCGTCTAACGTGTATCGTTTTTGTGTTCCAATCTATATCTTGCCACCGCAGACCGAAACACTCACTAATTCTCAATCCTGCATACAAACCTAAACAAAAGGCAATATATAGGTTTCTGTCGCCGCTTTCAAAGAAACTGCGAATTATTTCGATTTCGTCGGAAGTATAGGAGTCAACGTGTTCATCCTCTTTGTTATCTTCTTGACGTTTTTTCGGCATAGTCAATCGCTTGTTTGGGTTAATAAACGTTTCTTCGTACCAATCGCTATTGACTACTTGCATTTTGTCGGCGCGACCGAAAAGCAAATAGAGAAATTTCAAAAAACCCTCAGTATATGCGTATGAGTGATTTTCGTACACATTTAGTAAAAAAGTGTCTAAATCATCTTGAGTAATGGAATTTATATCTCTATCGCCAAATGCCACTTTCACATAATTGCGCCACATACTATCCTGTTTGCGTAGTGTAGCAGGGGCTTTTTCCTTTGCGGTGGTTTTTAGATAATGCTCATAAACGTCGGTTAGGGTAACCTTTTTGGGTTTACTTGCGCTTTCTTCTGGATTTGCTCTTATTCTTGTTTCGTGTTCCTTTTTAGCCTCAAAAGCCTGTCTTGCAGTTAAGAACGGATTGCCTCGACTATCCTTTTTAATGCGTGTATCTTTTACGCTACCGTCGGGCAACTTAATTTTAATTCTATAAGTCCACGAGCCGTCTGTATTTTGGGTAACACCTGTATATTTTGCCATAATAATCCCTCTTTTCTGCCTTAATTATAACTCAAGGATGGTGGGATTTCAAGTGGTATTTTTAAATTCAAAATCTTAAACCCTTTTATTTCAAGCGGTTTTTATATGGTTTCGTGACGAAGCTCGTCACGGCAAGGCATTTGAAGGACTTCTCAACCGTTATTTTAAATAATTTTAAATTTAAAGAGGAGTCGACAAGACTCCTCTTATTTTTATACTAAGGATTGGTGATATTATGTTAGACAAAAAGGTAATTGAACTATTAAACGATCAAATAAACAAGGAATTTTACAGTGCATATCTTTATCTTGATATAGCAAACTACTATATCGATAATGACCTCGACGGTTTTGGCAACTGGTACACCATTCAGGCGCAAGAAGAACGCGACCACGCGATGCTTTTCTTAAAATATTTACAAAGCAATGGCGTAAAGGTTGTACTTAAGGCAATAGATCAACCCGACAAGGAGTTTAAAAATCACATTGATCCATTGCTTACGGGTGCCGAACACGAGCGTTATGTAACAAATCTTATTCACACAATATATGATGCGGCTTACAGCGTAAAGGATTTTCGCACAATGCAGTTTTTGGACTGGTTTGTAAAGGAACAGCTTGAGGAAGAAGAAAATGCTGACAAGCTTGTAAACAAATACAAATTATTTGGAGATGACCCCAAAAGTCTTTACTTGCTCGATCAAGAGCTTGCGGCTCGCATATATACAGCACCAAGTCTGACACTTTAATTTAAAAAACAAGGAGAGAAAAATATGAAAAAGAATATAATAATATCTATGATTTTATCGGTAATTTCAATGATTGCATTGCCATTGCTAGTGGTATTTTATATCGGCGGAATGGATGCGATGGGCATACTGCTTTTGATGCTTTTTACACTTAATCCGATTGTATCAATTATAATTGGTGTTTTAAGTGGAGGCAAAAAGGTACGGTGGTACTTGCCTGTAATAAATGCAGCAATCTTTTTAATTGCTCAAAGTGTTATAACAGGCTTTGATATTATGTATATATTAGCGGCAGTAACTTATGCGGGCTTTGGTTTTGCAGCGGCGTATATTATAAAAGCCGTTAAAAACAAAAAACAAGCTGTATAAGTAAGAAGACAATTTTCTGTAACAAAAAATACCAAGTCAATTGACTTGGTATTTTTTTATAAAGCAATAATCGCTCTATTATAAAGAAATATCGTAAGGAACTATAACCACAATATTGGCAGGATTAATGTGGAAAACAGCTACCAGAGCCATATTTTTGGTAACAAAAACATAACTCATATCTTCAAGATCGCTTAAAAGCATATAAGTGTTTGTATCAAAAATACCTTTTGGTGTTACAACAAAATTTTCATCTGCATGGTAGAATGAGTAACCGCTATATTCGCCGATTAAATTTTCTGCGCTGTCCGCACCAAAACGAAAACCGCCCCAAAAAACATTATCGTTTACAAAGTACATTGTTCTATACCAGTTTGATAAACCGTAATTGTCCTTTTTGTATACCGAGTGCATACTAAGGTCGGACGTATTATAATAATAAAGCGCGCTACCGGTAGAACCGGATTCGCCAATATAAAGCAGGCCTAATTTTTTGTTTAGCAAAAGCTTTGGCTCTGAAAATGTTCTTGGAAAATTTCCGTCGGTAAGAATAGCCTTTGTTTCATTTGTTTGCAGATTTGTGCAAAAAACCTTACAGTGTTGATCGTCTTCCGCATAATACACAACATCACCGTCAATACAAAAAGAGGAAACCACATTAGGCAGTGATACGGATTTTATTTCACTAAAATCGTTTTTATTGTATACTCTTATGCATTTAAGATCAGGGTAAGAAATTAACAAATTGTTGCCATCAACCTGTACTTCTGCGGGTCTTCCGGGAAGAGCGCGACTATAAACTATATCTAAATTTTCAGCATCATACGCGGTGATAGAGTTTGGATTTTTAAAGATAGTATACATCATATTGCCGTCAAGCGTATAGGTCAAAAAATTACCTGTATACGCAAACGCGCCGTAATCTTCACCCAAAACAAGATCTGATCCTTCAATTGTATCGTCGTCAATTATTCCGCCCGGTAACTGTTCTTCAATTTTTTCTTCGGTAGAATCATCGATATCCTCCGATACAGAGGGAGTCTGACTTTCAGCAGGGGAAGAGTTACCTGTGCTTTCTGTATAACTGGGCTTTTCTTCCGTTTTTGAAGAGATTTCTTCTTTGGAAGATGTCGAGGAAACAACGCTTTCGTCGGAAGTGTCGGTATTTTCGGTCGATGTTTCTTCAGATGAATTTTCTTTTGTATCACTTTGTGTCGAAACAATTTTATCGGTATTTGTTGAAACAACACTTAAATTATCTTCAACTTTTTTGCAAGAAACTAAAGATAATACTATGGCAAAACAAAAAATAATACTGATTAGTTTTTTCATACTATTGCTCCTATAAAATGATTGCTTTTTACGTTTAAATAAATTGTATCATATAGTTTTATTTAATTCAATAATTATTTAAGATAATAAAATGTAGTAAATTATAAAAAGCAACGAGATAAGCAATTTGACTATCTCGTTGCTTTTGGTGCGGGTAACAGGAGTTGAACCTGCACCGAGGAACCTCGACTAGAACCTGAATCTAGCGCGTCTGCCTATTCCGCCATACCCGCAAATATTTAGTAAATATAATAACTTTTACTGATTCGTCAGCAAAAGTTATTATACATAAATACTTTATAAAAGTCAAGGACAATGCTACTATTTGTGGTATGTAGAGCCTTCGTTTATTTTAAACGCGCGGTAAATTTGCTCTAAACACATTACCCTAAAAAGTTGGTGTGGAAAGGTCATTGCCGATAGCGACAATCTTAAATCGGATTTTTGCTTTATAGAGTCCGAAAGTCCATACGAACTGCCTATTATAAAGCACATATTCTTTCCGTTATTTATGTTCTGTTGAACAAAATCCGCCAATTTTTCGCTGGAAAGGCTTTTACCCTCTACGCAAAGCGATGTAACAATGCAATTTTCGGGAATGCGTTTTTCTATTAATTCTGCTTCCTTTGAAAGTGCTACATCAATTTCGCTTTGTGATGGTTTTTCGGAAAGATTAATCGGTGCAAGTTCTATAATATCAAGCTTGCAGTATCTTGATAAACGCTTAGCGTATTCGTCGGTGGCATCGCGAAGATATTTTTTCTTTAATTTTCCAAGTGTTATAAGTGTAATTTTAATCAAAACGCAGTCACCCCTATAGTTGTTGGTTTGGCTGTCTCCAAAATATAATCTATGCCGTCTTTTGCTCCAATTTGCATAAGTGTTGCTTGCGCTGATTGTCGTGCCAATAGCGGAGTATTATTTTCGGCGCTTAAATGACCCAAGATTATACGGTTGGTGCCGCTTTTTAAAAGTGAGGGAAGCTCTGTGGCACAAGCACTGTTAGAAAGATGACCTTCGTCTGACAGTATGCGCAACTTTAAGCTTGCAGGGTACGGACCTCGACGAAGCATTTCGACATCGTGGTTTGACTCCATAAGAACAACCTCGCAACCCAAAAGCTTTGATCTGATTTCATCGGTCATAATACCAAGGTCGGTACATATTGCCGCGCGTCTGCCGTCGGGAATGGTTATAACATAACCGCCCGAGCCTTTAGCGTCATGGCTTGTTTTAAAAAAGTCAATGTTTAAATCGCCAATAGATATAGCGCCGTTATCGGCAATAATTGTCTTAATTCCTGCAGGTAAAAGATTACTTGTAGCAAGAGCTTCCAACGTATCTGTCGATGCAATAACGGGAATCTTTACCTTGTTTAAAAAAGGCTTTAACCCGTTTATATGGTCAGAATGAGTGTGGGTAATGGCTATGGCGCGCAATTTTGAAATATCGCCAATTTGACTAACTGCGGTAAGTAATGCTTTGGCAGAAATTCCCGCGTCAACAATTATGTCGCCGTCGGTTGTTGAAATGTATGTGCTATTGCCCTTAGATCCGCTTGCTAATGTGCAAAGACGTGCCATAAATCCATCTCCTTTTGTAAATTAATATTAAGTATGGCGGCTTAAACAAGCCGCCATTTGTTCGTGATGTTATTTTAATTATTCTGTTACGGGAACGCGCTTTATATCAGCGCCAAGCATTTGTAGCTTTTCGGCAACGTTTTCGTAACCACGATCAATATAAATCGTGTTTTCAACCTCGGTAGTGCCGTTTGCCATAAGACCCGCAATAATCATTGCGGCACCTGCTCTTAAATCCACCGCCTTAACCTTTGCAGGACCCAACCTGTCCACACCGGTTATAATGGCTGTTTTACCGTTAACCTGAACATTCGCGCCCATTTTTGCAAGCTGCTCAACATATCTGAAGCGGTCATCCCACACACCGTCGGTTACTGTGCTTACACCTGTTGCTACCGATAAAAGCGTTGTAATTTGCGGCTGCATATCGGTGGGAAATTTAGGGTGTGGTAATGCCAAAACATTGCAGCATCGGGGACGTTCGGTCATTTTAACGCGAACCGATTCATCAAACACAGAAACATCGGCTCCCGCATCGACCAAGGTGTCGATAATAGATTTAAGATGACGGGGTGTTACGTTGTCAATAAGAACGTTGCCGTTTGTCGCGGCAGCGGCAACCATATATGTTCCTGCCTCAATCTGATCGGGAATAATGCGATATGTTGTGCCATGTAAGGTTTCGACACCGCTTATTTTAATGGTACTGGTGCCTGCGCCCGTAATGTTTGCACCCATAGAGTTAAGAAAAATTGCAAGGTCAACTATATGCGGCTCACACGCGGCATTGTTAATTACAGTAAATCCATGCGCCTTTACAGCGGCAAGCATAATATTTATGGTTGCTCCAACCGATACCATTTTAAGACGTACCGAGCAGCCGCGCAGTTCATCGGCATGAGCTTCAACCAAATCGGGTGAATCCTTTACCTGAGCGCCCAGCGCACGAAAGCCCATAATATGCTGATCTATAGGTCTTTCGCCAAAGTTGCAACCTCCCGGAGGTGCAACGCGAGCGTGATTGCATCGTCCAAGCAACGCGCCAAGAAAATAGCAAGAAGCACGCATGCCCTCGGCCATTTCTTTGTCAACAACAAAAGAATTTGCAGGGCGAGGGTCGATTTTTACAGTAGATTTATTTATAACATCAACAGTTGCGCCTAAACGTCGTAATGCGTTAATAAGTGTCGCAACATCAGATATATCGGGTAAATTTTCAACAATGCAAGGACTATCTGCAAGAAGTACTGCGGGCAATATAGCAACTGCGGCATTTTTTGCGCCGCTTATACGTACAGTGCCGGACAGTGCCTTACCACCGTTTATAACAAACTTATCCAAATACGGCAACTCCCGTCTTTTGAAATTAAAGAAAATGCTAAAAATTAATTGTTTATAGTAAATTTTATATGCCATTTAAAAGTATAGACAAAACTTTACACTATAAACGATTATATATCAAAAACTATCTTTTGTCAATCTCAAACCATATTAGGTAACGTGGTGTCATGAATGCTTTGAGGTGACTTTTTTGACGGGCTCTTTTGGACAAAAATTACATATTATGTGCGAAAGCATAAATACCGCCTGTGACAGCATAAGCAGCAAAGAAGAAATGTCAGCAATCGACAGCTGCACATTTTGGTCAGAAACCAAAAGCAGTTTTGGTAATGCAGTTACAACACATAGTAAAGATGCCGTTATACCACAGGCAAAGATGGTTTTTGGCCTTTTGCTCGAATTATTAATTTCGTTTTCAAAACTTGCAAAAGCAAAAGCAAACCATAGCAAAGCGCTGTTTGCAAAAAGTAAAAAAATATTTTCCGTAACAAGAGATAAAGACGATGTAGAAATAAATAATTTTATCAGTTTTACAACGTAGTAAATGGTTGGTATTATCAAAGTAATTGCCGGAAAATTATAAGGATAGATTTTATTAATTCCATAAGCTAAATAACTTAGCGCAGAGAGTAAACCTAAAAACATCAGCAATATTCCGGAAATGCCATTGATTTCTGAAAAACAGGCAAACATTTCAAACAAGTACATACCGCTTGTAAGTATACCGGTAATGGCAACTGCGGGCTGACTCTCGGAATTTTTAAGGGCAATATTTTCGGTAAAAAATGCCAGCACACACATAGTGGCAACCGTAGCAAATATAACAAGGGTTATCAGCGTTGCAATATCGTTGTACTGCTGTTTTATAAAGCCGGTGGTACCGTCTATTGTAAAATGAATTTGTATTGCACGTAATAATACGCATACGGGCAATGCTATACAAAAAAGATTTATTATCTGGCGATGCTTCATATTTGTCACCTCAAAGAATTTACTGCATAAACATAACATATATATTTTATATAGACAACCGTAAAAAGTCAATAAAATTAAAGCAGGTGTAATATGAAAGGAACATTTTTGATTGCGATTATACTAATATTTTCTATGCTGGCAGTACCGTTGTCGGCGCTTGACAAAAGTAAAGATACAGTGTATTTACCAACCGCAAACGCTCAAAGCGATATACCCTATGAAAAAAACGATAAAACATCAACAAAAGAAAGCATAAAGGTTTTAAAGGAAGGCGAAGTTGTTGAGTATAGTATAGGCGATTACATTTTTGGTGTTGTTGCTGCCGAAATGCCCGCGCTTTATGACGAGGAGGCATTAAAGGCGCAAGCCGTGGCAGCATACACATTTGCAAACTACAAAAAAGAGCAATCGGACAGTAAAGATTATGACATATCTTCCGATCCGGACACAGCACAGTGCTTTATAACACGTGAGGAGGCCACTGCTCGTTGGGGTGCAAAGGCAACTGAATATATAGAAAAAATTGATAAATGTATAGATGCCGTACAGGGTGAAATTTTAACCTATAACAATAAGCCCATTTTTGCGGCATATCACGCAATATCATCGGGTGTTACTAACAGCTGCGCGGATGTATGGGAAAGTGATTTGCCGTATTTAAAGCCCGTCGACAGCGTGGGCGATACGCTTGCAAGCGGCTATTTAAGCGAGGTAAAATTAACGGCAGACGAGGTAGCAGAAAAACTAAAGTCAATAGCTGAGGTATCGGGAGATAAAAACGATTATTTTACCAACATAACCGTCAACAACAGCGGATACGTAACAAAACTGAGCTTTTGCGGTAAACAGACAACGGGCAATGAAATTGCAAAGCTGTTGGGACTGCGCTCCAGTTGTTTTGAAATTAAGCTCGACGATGCTGGATTTATTTTTACCGTAAAAGGCTACGGTCACGGTGTGGGTATGAGTCAAACAGGCGCTGATCATATGGCAAAACAGGGTAAAACCTATAAAGAAATACTTGAGCATTATTATCCTGAAGCAGTTTTACAAAAAAATTAAAATTTTACTTGACAAATGATATACGATTATGTATAATGTTTGAGCAATCCAAAGACAGTAGGTGGCATTTGCCGTAAGTTTAACGCCTACCGAGGTGAGCGTGAAATGTTATTTTGACTTTTTCATGTCTACCCTTGTGTCCTTGGGTGGACATTTTTTATTTTCACTCGGAGGTGAACACATTGCCAAACGCAAAGGTTTTAGAAGCAAAAAAGCAGGCTGTTGCTGAACTCTCCGAAAAACTCGGCGCCGCTATAACAGGTGTTGTTGTTGACTATAAGGGTATCACAGTTGCTGACGATACCGCTCTTCGTAAAGAGCTTCGTGAAGCTGGTGTGCAGTACTTTGTAGTTAAAAACTCTATCTTAAAGCGCGCAGTTGAGGGTACAGACCTTGGTGACATCGCAAGCGTATGTGAAGGCACAACCGCTATCGCACTCGCAAACGAGGATTACACCGCAGCAGCAAGAATACTTTGCAAATTTGCCGACAGCCACGATAACTTCACAGTTAAATCAGGCTTCCTTGATGGCAAAGTTGTAAGTGTTGAAACCATCACAGAACTTGCAAAACTTCCTTCCAGAGAAGTTCTTCTTGCAACAGTTCTCAGTGCCTTCCAGGCACCTATCGCAGCATTTGCACGTGCTGTACAGGCTATCGTTGACAAAGACGGTGAGCCAGCAGCTGAGGAATCAGCAGAATAAATTAAAAACAAACTAAACTAAAAACATTAATTGGAGGAAACTAAAATGGCATCTGAAAAGATTACAGCTATGATTGAAGAGTTAAAAACTCTTACCGTTCTTGAGCTTTCTGAGCTCGTTAAAGCAGTAGAAGAGGAGTTTGGCGTATCTGCAGCAGCTGCAGTAGCAGTAGCAGCACCTGCAGCAGGCGGTGCAGCAGCAGCTGAAGAGAAGACTGAATTTGACGTTATTCTCGCAGAAGCAGGCGCTGAAAAGATTAAGGTTATTAAGGCAGTTCGTGAAATCACAGGTCTTGGCCTTGCAGAAGCAAAGGCACTTGTTGATGGCGCTCCTAAGACTCTTAAGGAAGCTGCAAGCAAAGACGACGCTGAATCAATCAAGGCTAAGCTTGAAGAAGTTGGCGCAAAGGTTGAGCTTAAGTAATTTAAGTTTTTCTAAAATTTATTCCCCCGACCGTTTTAATACGGACGGGGGAATTTTTTATTTTGTTAATACTGCTTCTTTTTCTAAAACTTTGTTTTTGTCGGGATGCTTTTTTAGAAAAATTGATATTAACAATATTATATAAGCCGCAATCGAAAAGGCAAGTAAATATATTAAAAGGCAAAATGGATAGGGAACTACCTTTTGGACGATGGAGTAAACCGGCAGGCTGGGTTCACAATAGGGACTTATGTAAAACATATTAAAGCTTTCGCGAGTCAATAGTCCACTTTGGTTTGCAACTTCGTTCATAATCATTGCCAGAATAATCATAACCGCAAAAACAGGAGTTGCATATAATATGGTTTTGTGCTCTGATTTTATGTAATTGCAATACAGCAACCATATTCCTACTACAATCATTGCACCGTGACAAACCATAGTTTGAATATTTATGCCAATAGTGCCTATAAAAACCTGCTCAGGATAAGTATAAACACATAATCCTGCAAAAACCGAAAAGGTTGCAAGATATGCGCAAAGAGCATTGTGCAGTTTGGTTTGTTTTACAAACGATGCCAAAAGCGCCACATACATAGGCGTAGAGCAAAACTGAAACGGAAAAGCGTACCACTGGTAATCGGTAATAATTTTATTTCCGTCATATGTAAACGTGTAGTTAATTTGTTTATATACCTCAAGAACAATAGAAATGGCGGCAAAAACAAACAAAATTTTTCTTGTTGTTTTTTCGCTTGGATTTTTAAAATATTGGCACATAACAATTGTTGCAGCTATCGTTATTGATATAAAGAGCAAATGAAACCAACCGTAAATTGTAGGTTCTGTCATTTGCGTGTCTAAAAGGTTTAATAATTCACCCCAAAAATGCAGTTTTTTCATCCCCTTTGTCGATTTATTAAATTGTATCACACAAAATCGACATATACAACTAAAACCATGAATATTAATCTAAATTTAATATTTAAAGGTATTTATACAGTTTTTGCTTGCTTATGTAAAGCATGTGCAGTATAATAACTATAATTAAGTTTGTGGGGGATATGTCATGAAAAAAACAGTTATTTCAGTAATGGGAAAGGATACTGTAGGTATCACAGCAAAGGTGAGCACGGCCTGTGCCGAGTTTAATGTAAATATTATTGATATTACACAGTCTGTTTTACAAGATATGTTTGTAATGGTTATGCTAACCGATATTTCAGGGCTTAACTGTAATTTTAAAGAGTTTTCCGAAAAAATGCAGGCTTTGGGTGAAAGTATGAATTTGGAAATTCACGTTATGCACGAGGACATTTTTAATTCTATGCACAGAATTTAGGGTGAAATATAAATGATTAATCTTAACGATATTTTAGAAACTATAAATATGATAAGGCAAGAAAATCTTGATATCCGTACAATCACAATGGGTATTTCATTGCTTGATTGCGCCGATAGCGACATTGATGTTTCTTGCGAAAAGGTTTATAACAAAATTGTACGTCTTGCCGGCAATCTTGTAAAAACAGGCGAAGATATAGAGGCTGAATATGGTATCCCGATTATCAACAAGCGCATATCGGTAACACCTATTTCTATGCTTGTAGCCGTTTCGGGCGGCGATCCCGTAAAATATGCTCACGCGCTTCAGCGCGCGGCAGATACTGTCGGCGTAAACTTTATAGGCGGTTATTCCGCGCTTGTGCAAAAAGGCTTTGCCGCAGGCGATGTTGAGCTTATTAAGTCTATTCCACGCGCACTTAACGAAACGACAAACATTTGTTCATCGGTTAATATCGGCTCTACCAAAGCGGGTATCAATATGGATGCCGTAAAGTTAATGGGAGAAATTGTCAAGGAGAGCGCCGAGCTTACAGCAGATAGAGATTGTATAGGTCCTGCAAAGCTGGTTGTATTTTGCAATGCGCCGGAGGATAATCCCTTTATGGCGGGCGCATTCCACGGTGTAGGCGAGCCCGACTGTGTTATTCACGTTGGTGTTTCAGGCCCCGGTGTTGTTTATGCCGCGCTTAAAAAGTGCGACGGTGACTTGGGCGCCGTTGCCGAAACTATAAAGCGTACTGCATTTAAAATTACCCGCGTAGGTCAGCTTGTAGGCAGTGAAGCCGCTCGTCGATTGGGAGTGCCTTTTGGTATTGTTGACTTATCTTTAGCACCAACCCCAGCGGTTGGCGACTCGGTTGCAAAAATACTTGAAGAAATTGGTCTTGGGGTTTGCGGTACTCACGGTACTACCGCGGCGCTTGCTATGCTTAACGATGCTGTTAAAAAAGGTGGCGTTATGGCTTGTAACTCGGTAGGTGGGCTTTCGGGCGCGTTTATTCCTGTGTCTGAAGACGAAGGTATGATTGCTGCAGCACGCAGCGGAGACCTTAAAATAGAAAAGCTTGAGGCAATGACTGCCGTTTGTTCGGTTGGTCTTGATATGGTGGTAATTCCCGGCGATACACCGCCAGAGGTTATCTCGGCAATAATTGCCGATGAAGCCGCGATCGGTATGGTAAACTCAAAAACCACCGCCGTTCGTGTTATTCCCGCCATTGGTAAAAAGGCGGGCGAAGAGCTCAATTTTGGCGGTCTTTTAGGCGAAGGACCAATTATGGACGTGAACTTAAGTGCAAGCCCCGCAAAATTTATTAACCGCGGCGGTCGAATCCCCGCGCCGATGCAAAGCCTTAAAAACTAATGCACAATTCATAATACACAATAAAACAAAAAAGCAAGACTCATTTAAGTCTTGCTTTTACTATATCCGTGCCGAAGGCACAATTTAATTTTCAATTTTCAACTAAAAAAAATAAGCTGTCCCGTAGGACAGCTTTAATTTTTTTATTATGCTCCAAACTTAGCAACGTTAATCTTAACGCCAGGACCCATTGTTGTAGCCACTGTGCAAGATTTTACGTACTGACCCTTGGTAGCGGCAGGCTTAGCCTTGATGATAGCACCCATAAGCGCGTCAAGGTTTTCCTGAAGCTTTTCTGGACCAAAAGATACTTTGCCGATTGGGCAGTGAATGATGTTGGTTTTGTCAAGACGGTACTCAATTTTACCAGCCTTTGCTTCGGTAACTGCCTTAGCAACGTCAGGTGTTACAGTACCAGCCTTTGGTGAAGGCATAAGACCACGAGGACCAAGAACCTTACCAAGACGACCAACCATACCCATCATATCAGGAGTAGCGATAACTACGTCAAAATCCATCCAGTTTTCTTTTTGGATTTTCTCTACCATATCTTCAGCACCAACGTAGTCAGCACCTGCTGCAAGAGCAGCTTCGGCCTTGTCAGCCTTTGCAAGAACAAGAGTTCTTACGGTTTTACCTGTACCGTTTGGAAGAACAACGGCGCCTCTAACCTGCTGGTCAGCGTGACGTGAGTCAACACCGAGGCGAACGTGAAGTTCAACGGTTTCATCAAATTTTGCAGAAGCGGTTTTTACTGCTACTGCAACTGCTTCTTCAACATCGTAAAACTTACCAGCTTCGATAAGCTTTGCGCTGTCGTTGTATTTCTTTCCGTGTTTCATAGTCGTTTACCTCTTAATCTACAACTTCAACGCCCATGCTGCGAGCTGTACCAGCAATCATGCTCATTGCTGCTTCAATGCTTGCTGCGTTAAGGTCGGGCATTTTTGTTTCTGCGATCTTTCTTACTTGTTCGCTTGTAATCTTAGCAACCTTAGTTTTATTAGGTGTACCCGAAGCAGTTTCAATACCGCATGCTTTTTTAATAAGAACGGCTGCTGGTGGGGTTTTTGTAATAAAACTGAAAGAACGGTCTGCGTAAACAGTGATGACAACAGGTATAATCATACCTACGTCGTTTTTGGTTCTTTCGTTGAATGCTTTGGTAAACTCCATGATGTTAACACCATGCTGACCGAGTGCAGGACCAACCGGTGGAGCCGGTGTTGCCTTACCTGCAGGAATTTGTAATTTAATATAACCTGTAATTTTCTGAGCCATAATAGCACCTCCATTATTCGTGGTAACCGTGTTTAGTCAAAGCTTTTGCTTTGCTAAAGTAACACTTGGCGGAACGCTCATATACGCGCTCCTCCCACCGTGACATACAGATGCTCACATTTTTACGGACGGTTAACCTTGACCGCAAAAAAATCTATATGCCGGAAGTTAATAAGCATTTCTGCGTATTAACACTTAAACATCGAGAGAGATTTGGTCAAGTTCAAGCTCAACCGGTGTTTCTCTACCGAACATTGAAAGTACAACACATACGTTATTGTTTGCCAAATCAATTGATTTGATAACGCCGCTGTAGCCTTCAAGCGGACCGCTTATAATCTTAACGGTGTCACCCTCGCTGTAGCCTACCTGAACGCTGTGCTTTTCAACGCCCAATGCTGCAACCTCGGCATCTGTAAGAGGAACCGGTTTTGAAGCCGGACCAACAAAGCCTGTACAACCGCGGATGTTTCTTACAACATACCAGCTGTCGTTGGTAACAATCATTTTGATTAAAACGTATCCCGGAAAAATCTTTCTTTCAACCTCACGAACCTTGTCATCTTTAATCTCGGTAACGGTTTCCATCGGGATTTTAATATCCTGAATTAAATCCTGCATACCGCGATTTTCAACAACGGTCGCCAAGTCAGTCGCTACTTTATTCTCATATCCTGAGTATGTGTGAACGACGTACCATCTTGCTTCGCTGTTTTCAGCCATAAACGCTAACCTCCTAAATACTTATCACTTAAGGATAAGTTTTAAAAGTTCGCCAAGTCCCTTATCAATTGCGAAAATAAATAAACAAAGAATAAGGCACATAACAAGAACGATTGCTGTGTTTTTAGCAACATCCTTAATACCGGGCCAAACTATCTTTTTAACTTCGCTCTTGTAATCCTTTAAAAATGCGATTACGCGTTTAAAGATTGTGCGTTTTGTACCCTTAGACTCGGTTACCTCGATATAATCGTCAATAAGTAAGTACGCTGCTGCAGCTACTGCGAAAAGCAAAAGTGCGATTGCGGCAAACAATACAAAACTTGTGTATTGAACGCTGTAACCAAGAGTAGGAGCGATTGGACGAGCATCTACAAATTTTAAAGGATTGCTAAGAGCAATTACCAACATGTAAATACCAGCGCCCAAACCTACTGCAGGTGCTGTGTAGCGAACCTTTTTCGATTTGAACGAGAAAACGCTGAGTACAAGACCAATTACTGTAAGCCAGAAGCAGAAAAGAATGTCTGCCGATCTTGCCATATCGTACTCTACGCCGGCGATTTCGGTTTTAGCACCAAAACCAAGCGCTGCACCAACCATTGTAGTATCACCCTTTAAGGTTTCGATAGTAGCAAAGTCGGTGAAAAAGAGTACCAAAGAAACAGCCGCGAAGATAATCGAAAGAATCTGACAAATTCTATTGACAGTTTTCATCACGTTACCCTCCTTACTTGGTTTCCTTGTGCAAGGTGTGCTTTCTGCAGAATCTGCAGTACTTGTTCATTTCAAGTCTGTCAGGGTCGTTTTTCTTGTTTTTCATTGTGTTGTAGTTGCGTTGCTTGCATTCTGTGCAAGCGAGTGTAATTTTTACTCTCATAACGGCACCTCCCGCTTTACGGAATTATTTTTTTCTTGCCTCAAGGGGCAAGATTGCCTCCCTCATTACAGTGCGACTCAAACTGTACCAAAACCCACATATTGCGAGTTGTTGGAAAGCACACTACAGTATGTTGTGCAACTGCGTTGATAAGGTCATTTCGACCTTTGCAGAGGTAGAACGATTATACCACAAAAGCACCTCAAGGTCAAGCATTTTTTTGAACTTTATAATAAACTTTTGTGTGATTTTTCTTGATATAATTTTAATTTGATTGTATAATGAATACGAATTGAAATTTGAGGTGAAAAATATGTCTGGTATGACTTCTATTAAAGAAATTTATAAAATCGGTCGCGGACCGTCAAGCTCGCACACGATAGGTCCTGAGCGCGCGTGCAAAATATTTAAAGAACAAAACAACGATGCCGACAGCTTTAAGGCAATACTTTTTGGCTCGCTTGCAAAAACGGGTAAAGGACACGGCACCGATACCGTAATTGTAAAAACCTTTGAGCCTACGCCTTGCGAGATAGAATTTAATATGACTGACGATAATATTCCCCACCCTAACACTATGGTGCTTGTAGCCTTTAAAGATGGCAAAGAGATTGCACAAACCAGAGTATTTAGCGTGGGTGGCGGCTATATTGAGTTTGAAAATATGAGCCCCGAACGCTTAGAAAACGTTTACCCCCATGACAAATTCACCGATATTGCCGCTTACTGCAAGGATAAATCCATTAAGCTGTGGCAATACGTGTTGGAGTTTGAGGGTGCCGAGGTTAAGCAACATATCGCAACTATATGGGACGCTATGAAGCGCTCTATTAAAAACGGTCTTGAGGACGAGGGTATATTACCGGGCGGACTTGAGGTGCAAAAGAAGGCAAAAACGCTTTTTAATAGCCAGCACATAGACGAAAGCCCTGAAACGCGTCAAAACCGTATGGTGTGTGCTTATGCGTTTGCCGTAGGCGAGCAAAACGCGGCGGGCGAAACAATCGTTACAGCACCAACCTGTGGTGCGGCAGGTGTGCTACCGGCAACACTGTTTTACCATCAGCAAAAATCGGGCTTTACTGATGAAGAAATCTATCACGCTCTTATGACAGCTGGACTTATTGGTAATCTAATTAAAACTAATGCATCCATTTCGGGCGCAGAGTGCGGCTGTCAGGCCGAGGTTGGTTCGGCTTGCGCTATGGCTTCAGCTGCACTGGCCGAGCTTTTTGACCTTACAATTGATAAAATTGAGTACGCCGCCGAGATTGCAATAGAGCATCACCTTGGTCTTACCTGTGACCCAATTTGCGGCCTTGTGCAAATACCTTGTATCGAACGCAACGCCGTTGCGGCAATGCGTGCTATAAACGCTGTTAATCTTTCAAGCTTTTTGTGGAACAGCCGTAAAATATCGCTCGACCACGTAATACACACTATGAAAGAAACGGGACTTGACCTGTCCTCGCGATATAAAGAAACCTCCGAAGCAGGCCTTGCTAAAATTAAATTATAAAAGTGAAAGCCACGGATTATCCGTGGCTTAATTTTATGCTAATATTTCTTTTAGTTTTTTGCTGTATGCTTTCGCCATACTTGCAAAGCCGCAATCGTTTGGGTGACAGTTTTCTATAAGCGAAACTTCGGCAACCGAGTCTTCAAGTAAATCACAGCCCTTTATGTAGTAAACGTTTTTATCCCCTGCATCAACTGCGTTCTGATAGGTTTGCATCATAACGTTTACACGCTCAATTTCGCCGTTTGTTAGGTGCTTTTTAGGCCGAGTTGTCATAATTATAGGAAGCTCGGGTTGTGCCGCCCTTATTATCTTAAAGAACTTTTCGTGGGTTTCTTTATATTCCGCTAATGAATTCGCGTTATAGTCATAATCATAGCAAAAGGCTGTCATATCAAGTGTTGATATATATCGCGCAACCTCTTCTTCGCCCTTGGCGCTTCCCGCCAAACCAAAGCTTATAAAATCGGTATTAAGCTCACGTGAAATTTGTGCGGGGTATGTATTGCCCGGACGTGACGCACATCCGCCTTGTGTTATAGACGAACCGTAAAACACTATAGGCTTTGTAATGTTATAATCGGGAGCCGCTTTTAACGTACTGCCCTCTTTTATGCCAATGTATATTTTATGCACACAGGAATAAATAGGCATATTTACGGTGTACTCGCGCTCGCAAGGGTCGGGAATATCAACTACATTTTCGTATTCGGCGACGGTGTCAAGCGGCGGAATTATTGTGCCGTAGTAGCGCTTGCCCGAGTAAACGTCGCAACCCATAATTCCCGTAACCGAGAAAAATGAAAATTTACTGCTACCGCTTATCTGCGCCTGCACAGCAATATAAGGACTGTCGGTTACAAAACGAATTCTACCGCCCGAGGTGTGACCGTTTAGCCAGCGAATACTATCGTTAATACTTTCGGCAAAATCTTGAGGCATACGCACGTATCGGTCGCCCTCGCGAAATACACCGTGAATTTTAAACGGAGCTTGGTCTATATCATAAAACCTAAGTCCATCGCGTTCTATCTTGGTTTCAACCTTCATATTTTTGTCAATTTTTGTAAAATCCATAGTCAAATCCCTTTTTACTTTAAGATTTCTTTCAGCTTTCCGCCAATGCTTTTTGCCATACACCAAAAGCCAATATCGGTTGGATGAACGTTGTCAACAAGCGCCGACTCGCGCATTTCGGGTGGAAATATTGTAGTACCGTCTATATAGTAAACGTTTTTATCGCCTGCCGATATCGCGTTGTTATACGTTACCATTAACACCTCTTCAAAAAATCTTCTTTCGTTTGGTGTTACGTGGTATTTAGGTCGCGATACCATAATTATAGGCAAATCGGGGTTTTTCTCACGTATTATCTTAAACATACGCTCGTGGGTGTTTTTATAATGCTCAAGCGTACCCGCATTATATTCATAATCGTATACAAACGCGCTCATATCAAGGCTTGCTATGTAGTTTGCAATTTCATCCTCGGCTCTCGCGCTGCCCGAAAAACCAAGGTTTGTAAAATCGCAGTCAAGCTCGCGAGAAATTATGTTTTGATATGCGTTACCGGGTCTTGTTGCGCATCCGCCCTGAGTTACCGAAGAGCCATAATAAACTATCGGCGTAGTTATTTCGTAATCGGGAGCCACCTTTAAAACGCTGCCCTCTTTTATGCCGATATACATTTTATCTATTCCGCTGTAAAGCGGCATATTTATCGTGTATTCGCGTTCGTCTGTAAACGGAACGTTTATAACGCCTTCATATTCGTTGGTAACGTTAGCAGGGGGAACCACAGTGCCAATATATCTAGTGCCGCTATACATATCACAACCAATGCTACCCGTAAAGGCAAAGTGTGACATTTTATATGCGTTATTAAGCTTCATGCTTATTGCAACGTAGGGACTGTCGGTTACAAAACGAACTCGACCACCCGCCACGTGAGTATGTAGACCAAAAACACCGTTACTAACAGTTTTGGCTACCTCTGCAGGCATACGAACATAATGCTCACCCTCACGAAAAACACCATAAATTTTAAAGGGAGCTTCATCTATATCATAAAAGGTAAGTCCTTCGCGTTCAATTTTGGTTTCAACCTTAAAATTTTTATCTATTTTTGAAATATCCACTTTAGACACCGCCTTTATTTAAATTTTAGCACAATGGGATTTAATAATCAATATTGTAATGATAATATTTTTTTGATATAATGTTACACGGTATATCAAATTTGTAGGGCGATTCGTGAATTGCCCCTACGCAAAGGTGGGTAAAGTTTTGTACAATTTCTTTGTAACAAGCGAAAACAAAAAAGAAAATTGCTATTTTATTACGGGTGATGACTATAACCATATAAAAAACGTTTTACGTATGAGTGTGGGCGAGCAGTTTTTGGTAAGCTGTAACGATATAAGCGACCTTTGCGAAATAGAAAGCATTGAAAGCGATACAGTAATTGTAAAAATAATTAAGGAAAACTACCAAAGCACCAACCTGCCTATAAATATCCATCTTTTCCAAGGTTTGCCCAAGAGCGATAAATTGGAACTAATTATACAAAAGGCAGTAGAGCTGGGCGTTGCTACAGTAACTCCTGTTTCTATGAAGCGAAGCATTGTAAAAATAGAGGATAAAAAGAAAAAGTCAAAGCAAGAGCGCTGGCAGGCAATAGCCACCGCCGCCGCCAAGCAAAGCAAACGCACAAGCGTGCCTGAGGTTTGCGATATTTTGTCTTACAAAGAATTTATTGCAAAGGCAAAAAACCTTGATTTACTGCTAGTTCCTTACGAATGTGCCGAGGGTATGAGCGCTACAAAAGAGGCTTTAAAACAAATTAAAAGCGGTATGAATGTTGGCATTATCATAGGCCCCGAGGGTGGATTTGAAGAAAAAGAGATTGATGCCGCATTAGAAGTTGGCGGCAAGGTTATATCTTTAGGTAGTCGTATTTTACGCACCGAAACAGCGGCTATTACAAGTGTAGCTATGTGTATGCTACATAGCGAAATGGAATTATAAAATTTTTAATTCATAATCGCGAAAAACAAAGGCCCCCTTGCCTAAAGGGGGCTGTCAGCGAAAGCTGACTGGGGGATATTGTGACAAAATAATACTTTTTTAGAGTGTTGCGTTTTGCCGCACCCAAATATCCCTCCACCGCTAACGCGGTCCCCCTCCCTTTAGGCAAGGGAGGCCTGAAACAATAGGGGTGAAGACGAATCTGTTATGAAAAATTTACCACAAGATTTTGCAAACCGAATGAAAGCCTTGCTTGGTGACGAGTACTCGCTTTATGAAAAGGCGTTAAACGAGCCGCCCGTAAAGGCATTTCGTGTTAATAAATCTAAAATATCAATTGATGATTTTGAAAAGATAAATCCCTTTGGAAAAGAAAAAATCCCCTATGTAGAGGGCGGATATTACCTAAATTTTGAAAAGGTTGGTAATCACCCCTTTCATCACGCGGGAATGATTTATGTGCAAGAGCCTGCCGCTATGGCACCCGCCGAGTGTATCGACATTGACACCGATTTCAAAATTCTTGATATGTGCGCCGCCCCCGGTGGCAAAAGCACACAGCTTAAAAATAAATTAGGTGACAAGGGCTTACTGGTTTCAAACGAGATTATCCCCGCAAGGTGTAAGATACTGACAGGTAATATAGAACGATTAGGACTTAAAAACTGTGTTACTACCTGTATGGATACATCTCGCCTTGCTGATACGTTCCCCGACACCTTTGATATTATTATGGTAGATGCGCCCTGCTCGGGCGAGGGTATGTTCCGTAAAGAGCAAATTGCAATTGACGAGTGGAGCCGCGAAAACGTAAAAATGTGTGCCGAGCGTCAAAGCGGTATTTTAGATAATGCAGTAAAATGTTTGGCATCAGGCGGTACAATAATTTATGCTACCTGTACCTTTTCGCTCGAAGAAAACGAAATGCAAATAGATGCTTTTTTAAAACGGCATCCCGATTTTGAAATAATGCCTGTAAAAGACGAGGTTAAAAACGCATCACAAGACGGTATCAGCTATGACGGATGTGAGTGTAAAAATATACATTTTGCCCGTCGCTTTTACCCACACACCTCGCGTGGCGAGGGTCAGTTTATGGCAGTTCTTCGCCACAAGGGCGAAAAAGCGACAGCTTATAAACAATCTAAAAAGCAAAACGTTAAATTAAACCCCGTTTTAACCGATTTTCTTGACGATACGCTGCAAAATTACAATAAAGATGACATTATCCTTTATGGTGATACCCCCGTTTTTTATGGCGGTGATATTGAAATTAAAAAAGGCAGCGCGTTTATGTGCGGTGTAACAATAGGCGAAATAAAGAAAAACTATGTTTTACCGCATCACCAATTATTTATGGCATACGGAGATAGCTTTAAACGCAAAATTGACCTTGACCCAAACGGTGAAGATATAAAAAAATATCTTCGCGGCGAGGAAATAAGGGTTGACTGTGCTAATGGCTGGGCGGCAATTACCGTTTGCGGTGTTACAGTAGGTGGCGTAAAGGTATCAAACGGCGTGGCTAAAAATCATTATCCAAAAGGTTTACGAATGCATAATTAATTCAAAATCAATCCTCTGCATATTGTGGAGGATTGATTTTTGTAATATTTTATTTTCTTTTGAAATGTTTTGTCGAAGGTCTTGACGGTAAAATTTATTTATGTTATCATAATTTTGCCAAATCCAAATTTAAAAATTCAATATTCGCAATAGGGGATATTATGCCCATTTTTCTTTACATCTTGAATTTGTAAAAACTCAAGTTTCGTAGATGTAGAGATATGCGAATATTTTTATGTTTGGGTTTGGCGACCGACGGAGCTTGCGTTTTATGTGCGATTGCTTCGGCGGTCGCACTTTTTTGTTTTGTACAATGGCCATTGTAACAAATATTATTTTGTTATAAGAGGAGGGTAAGTTTATGCCTGATTATAAGCTGTTGTACTTAACATTGCTTGACGGTGTCGAAAAAGCGATAAATTTGTTGATCGACACCCAAAAAGCTTGCGAAGAAATATATGTTGATACCGACGAAACAAAAGAATAACAAAAGTCACGAGGTAAAATTGCCTCGTGACTTTATTTTATCTTCCGCTGTATTCTTGCTTTAACACTTCGGCCATTTCGGCGGGGGTTTCCTTGCAACCGCCGTCAAGCCAAAGTTTTATTATGGCGTTAAGCCCGTTTCTAAAAAATTCGATATGGTATTTAATGTTTTTGTTTATATGCTCTTTTTCGGCTCTTTTGGGGTCATATATCGATACAAGATGCTTGCTGTCGTAGCACAGTTTAAAATACGTTTTATAAAAAAGTTGATTATCCTTTATATGCGCAAACATCTTTTCGGCGCCTGTTCGCTCATTAAAATAATCATAATCTGCAAAAAGGTTTGAAAACTCACGTTCAAGGCTTTCGCGTGTTTTGTCGGCAAGGTCATATATATCTAAAAAATTAGAATAAAAGGTGCTGCGGTTAAGCCCTGTAAGCTTGCATATATCAGACACAGTAATCTTATCAAGGGCGCTTGTTTGAAGCAGCTCTATAAATGCCTTTTTTATCTTTTCTACCGATTCTTTTCGTCTTTTGTTATTTGCTACATTCATAAAAATCCCCTTAAATTTTATTATTCCGACACCTGTTGGAATTTTGATGGTTGTATTTTTATCGCTGCTTGCATTATACTATATTTGCAATAAACAAACAAGTGTTGTTTTAATGAAAGGAGAATTTTTATGAAAAAAAGTAGTTTTGTAGCAATGATTTTGGGCACAATAAGCGGTGTGTTGTTTGCGCTTGGTATGTGCATGGCACTTCTTCCCGAATGGGACAGCTTTAAAGAGGGTATTGTTTTTGGTGCAGTAGGTATTGTTCTTGGACTAATTACTCTGTTTGTATGGCGCAAAATGGAAAACAAAGAACCAATAAAGCTTAGTGGTAAAAGTGTTTTGTGCATTGCGATTGGTGTTGTTGGCGCAATAGTGCTTGGTGTTGGTATGTGCTTTTGTCTTGTGTGGGAAAAGTTTGTAATCGGCACACTTATAGGACTTGTAGGCATTGTGGCATTGCTTTCGCTTATTCCAATAATTAAAGGCATAAAATGAAAAAGCCAAACATTTTTCAACTTGCAAGCTTAAACTTTGGTTTAAATTTTGCATTTGGTATTTACAATGCAGTACTTGGTATGCTAAATCAATCGTATTGGTTTTTGGCGCTGGCGGCATATTTTATAGTGCTTGGTGTTATGCGCTTTGCGGTTGTTCTTACCGAAAAGAAGAGTGACAACAACGTAAGCGATGTATTTATAATGCGTTTTACAGGAGCATTACTGCTTTTTATGGGTATAACTCTTGCAGGTATTACCTATATTTCCGCATCCGAAGAAAAGGGCGACCGTCACGGTGAGATTGTTATGATAACAATTGCGGCTTTTGCATTTACAAAGATTACGTTTGCTATTATAAATTTTGTAAAAGCAAGAAAAAATAATAGCGCAACCGTAAGGATTTTAAGAAATATAGCGCTCGCAGATGCGGCGGTGTCAATTTTTACACTACAACGATCAATGCTTGTATCGTTTGAAGGTATGACATCAAGCGACATATTTTTAATGAACTGCCTTACAGGTACGGCAGTATATATATTAATGTTTATTTTAGGAGTAAATCTTATGGCAAAATCAAAATTAGTTAAAGCGGGTCAAAAAATTGCCGATGCAGTAGTAGATGGCTATAAAAAAGTGGAGGATACTGTGGTTAAGGGTTATACAAAAATCGAAGATAAATTTGTTGACCAGTACCTAACCCGCGATGGCGAAACGGTAGAGCAGGCAAAAGAAAGACTAAAAAAAGAAAATAAATAAAAGCAAAAAGCAAGGACATTGTGCCCTTGCTTTTTTAAATCAAATTGTTTAACTCTTGCATTATCTCTTTGGTAGGCTCGGGTAAATGCCCAAATTTAAACGCAAGTCCCATATTGTCATACTTTGTTTGACAAATTTTTCTAAATGGCAAAAGCTCGATTTTATCAATAACAGAATACTTTTTGGCAAGCTGCTTTAAAAACACAACGTTTTCCTCGTTGTCGGTAAGGGTAGGTATAATTACCTGTCTTATCGTCACGGGGATTTTTTGCGTTTGCAGATATGCCAAAAACTCAAGCGGTTTTTCTATGCTACAGCCTACGTGCTCGAGGTAATCGGCGGCATTTGTATATTTAATATCAAGTAATACCCTGTCGGTGACGGTGAGCAGTTTTTTAACCTCGTCATTTAAAATACTACCCGACGTATCAAGACAGGTGTTAATATCATTCTTATGGCAAAGAGAAAAAAGCTCACAGCAAAATTCACTTTGCAGAAGTGGCTCACCGCCCGAAATGGTAATGCCGCCCGCTTCTCCAAAATAATCCTTACAGCGCAACACCTTTTGGAGTATCTGATCGGGTGTATATTCGGTGCCACCGTCAAGCTCCCAAGTGTCAGGGTTATGACAGCAACCGCAACGCAGGCTACACCCTTGCATAAACACCACAAATCGAATACCCGGACCATCTACTGTGCCAAGTGATTGTAGTGAATGTATATTACCTTTTATCATAATACTGTGTGGAAGGTGCGGCTTATAACCTCACGCTGATGCTCGCGGGAAAGCTTGTTAAAGTTAACGGCATAGCCCGAAACACGAATGGTGAGGTTGGGGTACTTGTCGGGATTTTCGTATGCGTCCATCAGTGTTTCGCGATTAAGCACGTTTACGTTTATGTGATGCGCGCGTTTAGCAAAATATCCGTCAAGAATTGTGACAAGGTTATCAACACGTTCTTCATCGGTTTTACCAAGTGCTTCAGGTGTGATAGAGAATGTGTTAGATACACCGTCGCGGCAATCGTCATAGCTGATTTTTGCAACTGAATTGAGTGATGCAAGCGCGCCGTTTTCTTCACGGTTGTGCATTGGGTTTGCACCGGGGGCAAACGGTTCGCCCGCTTTTCTTCCGTCGGGGGTAGAGCCTGTGTTTTTACCGTACATAACGTTTGAAGTAATGGTAAGAACAGACAATGTATGCACAGCATTGCGGTAGGTCTCGTTTTTGCGAAGTGCTTCAATAAAGCGGTGGGTCATATCCTGAGCGAGTGAGTCAACACGGTCGTCGTCGTTGCCGAATTTTGGAAAATCGCCGCTTGTATTGTAATCAACAATAAAGCCTTCTTCGTTTCTTATCGGCTTAACACAGCCGTATTTAATAGCGCTAAGTGAGTCGGCAACAACCGAAAGACCTGCAATACCAAATGCCATAAGGCGCTCAACCTCGGTATCGTGAAGCGCCATCTGCACCTTTTCGTAGCAGTATTCATCGTGCATATAGTGGATAACGTTCATAGTTTTTACATACAACTGTGAAAGCCACTGAATGTAAATATCATAACGCTCCATAACCTTGTCAAAATCTAATTTTTCATCGGTCATAGGTTCCATTTGTGGACCAATGTGTATGCCGCTCATAGCATCGTAACCGCCATTGAGAGCAATATTGAGTAGCTTTGCCAAGTTGCAACGCGCGCCAAAGAACTGCATTTGTTTACCAAGCTTCATTGCCGATACACAGCAAGCAATAGCGTAATCGTCGCCGTAAATCGGACGCATAATATCGTCATTTTCGTACTGGATAGAATCGGTATCCTTTGAAACCTTTGCGCAAAACTTTTTAAAGCCTGTGGGTAACTGCTTTGACCACAAAACCGTAAGATTAGGCTCTGGTGAAGAACCTAAGGTATAAAGTGTGTTAAGCACACGGAAGCTGCTCTTACTAACAAGCGTTCTTCCGTCTTCACCCATACCGCCAACAGCCTCGGTAATCCACATTGGGTCGCCGCCGAAAAGCTCGTTGTATTCGGGTGTGCGAAGGTGACGGGCTATACGGAGCTTGATTACAAAATCGTCAAACAGCTCTTGTGCGCCCTCTTCGGTCAAAACACCGTTTTTAATGTCACGCTCTATATAAATATCAAAAAATGTTGCCACACGGCCCAAGGACATAGCGGCACCGTTTTGTTCTTTAATAGCGGCAAGATACGCAAAGTATGTCCACTGTATTGCCTCGCGTGTGTCGCGTGCGGGGCCACTTATATCATAGCCGTACATAGCAGCCATATCTTTAAGCTTGCCAAGGAAGTTTATTTGTTTAAAAAGCTCGCTACTGATTTTTATGTTTTCGGCAATAAATGGCTTTTCGGCCATTGCCGCTTTATCCTTTTTCTTCTCTTCGATAAGTCTGTCTATACCGTAAAGTGCAACGCGGCGATAGTCGCCTATAATACGACCGCGGCCGTAAGCATCAGGTAGCCCCGTAATTACATGGCAACGGCGAGCTAAACGCATTTCGTCGGTATAAGCACGAA
The DNA here is from genome assembly GCA_017437005.1 of Clostridia bacterium. Classification (GTDB taxonomy): domain Bacteria; phylum Bacillota; class Clostridia; order Oscillospirales; family Acutalibacteraceae; genus UBA737. Next base: position 43,801 of record JAFSBZ010000025.1, read on the forward strand.
AAACACCTTCGTTATGGGTAGTTCTAAACTTAAACTCGTCCTCAATAGTTTCGGATAGCTTGTAGCCGTAGGCTTCACATGCCTGACGTGCCATACGTATACCACCAAAAGGACTAACGCCACGTTTTAGTGGGCGGTTGGTTTGCATACCAACAATAATTTCGTTTTCTTTATCTATATACCCCGGAGAAAAGGTTGTAAGCGAGGAAACAGTCGCCGTATCAATATCAAGCACACCGCCAAACTGACGCTCAAGCGCAAAAAGCGCCTGAACCTTTTTCATAAGTGCATTTGTTCGTTCGGTAGCACCCGACAAGAAAGAATCGTCACCGGTATATTCGGTATAGTTAGCTTGAATAAAGTCGCGCACGTTAATTTGCGTTTGCCATACGCCTGCTTTAAATCCGTTCCAATTTTCGTGTGTCATATACTATTCCTCCGTTATTGCCGTAAAAAAAGAGCAAATCAGCCTTTAATAACTGACTTGCCCAGACGGTCGGCATTAAAAATCTTTTACATTTCCTATGCGTAAACTCGCAAAACCCGTCAGTTATGTAAAAGCATTATACTGTATTGGTTATTATAATATATGTACACGTATTTTGTCAATGCAAAATGCTATGTTTTTGTTGTGCAAAAGCTAAAAATAGAATATAATAAATTTAATGTAATTTTAGGGGGTGGCAAAATGAAGCTTGTAATAGCCTGTCTTAATTCTAAATACATTCACGCATCACTTTCGCCTTGGTGCTTGCTTGCCGGTGTACGAGAATTTTGTAAAAGCAAGGTAAATGCAACCGTTGTTGAAAGCACAATAAATGCAAATCTTGACGATTTTGTTAAAAGCATCAACAAAGCCGATGTCTACGCCTTTTCTTGTTATATATGGAATATAGAGCAAACCCTTTACGTTTGCGAAAAAATTAAGCAAAAATTTGGCGCAAAAATTATTCTTGGCGGACCCGAGGTTGCCTACCGCGCAAAAGACGTTTTACAAAAATATAGTTTTGTAGATTTTGTGCTGTCGGGCGAGGGGGAATTTAACCTACCAAAGCTTATGGATGCAATATGTCTGTCACATTCTTTTGCCGATGTTGACGGACTAACATACCGAGTAGATAACACAATTTTGTCGAATTTTGAAATTGAGTATAATATTACGCCGCCTACACCTTATGTACAAGAGTTTTTTGATAATTTGCGAGGTAGAATTTGTTATATCGAAACCAGCCGCGGTTGTCCTTATCGATGCGCGTTTTGCCTTTCGGGAAGATGCTCAAAATTGCGATATTTTGATATGGATGTTGTAAAAGAAAACATTTTGCTGCTTGCAAATTCGGGCGCCAAAACCGTAAAGTTTGTTGACCGAACCTTTAATTCCAACCCGTCAAGAGCAAATGAAATTTTGCTTTTTATAAAAGAAAATTATGGCGCAAAAATTCCAAACGGGGTATGTTTTCATTTTGAAATTGCGGGTGATATTTTACGTGAGGATACACTTACTATATTGTCATGTATGCCTTATCGTTCTGTTCAGCTTGAAATAGGTATGCAGTCTTTTAACGAAGAAACTTTAAAGCTTATTAACCGCAAAACCAACACGCAAAAGCTTATTAAAAACATAAAAACACTTTTAAGCTTTCAAAATATGCACATTCATATAGATTTAATTGCAGGGCTTACAGGCGAAGATTTAAGCAGTTTTAGAAACAGCTTTAATATTGGTTATAATTTGCGCGCGCATATGCTGCAAATGGGATTTTTAAAACTGCTTTATGGTGCCGATATGCGTGAAAATCCCGATAAATACCCTTGTGAATATAGTGATAAACCGCCGTATGAGGTAACTGAAACGCCGTGGCTTTCGTCCGATGAAATTGTTAAGCTTAAAAATTGCGAGGACGCATTAGACAGGCTTTACAACAGCGGTAGATTTTTGTTTACTCTTGATTACTTGATAAACGATATCGGCATACAGCCCTTTGATTTATTTTTTGATTTTGGTAACGCGTGCAGCGGTAATAAACTGTGCCTTTCGCTTTATGTTCAAAAGCTGTATGATTTTTATAAAAATAAATGCGACAAAGAAATACTGCGCGAAAAAATTGTGTGCGACTTGCTTTCTTGCGGCGCGCAAAAGGATATACCTGACAGTCTTAAAATAATGGATACGCTTTATAAAAAGGTAAAAGCAGAGCTTACAAATCAATTTGGCAAAAATTTTAGCTTTGCATTGCTTTACAAAACTAATAAAATCTTTGTTATCAAACATAATGAGGCAACGGATTTGTTTGGCAGAAAAAAAGGAAAATTTTTAAAATTAACAAAATAAGAGTGCTGCCGTAGGGAGAACACTTCGTAAAGAAGTGTTCTCCCTACTTTCTTTTTATATAAAAATTGACACTTTCGGTTTGAAAGTGTCATAGTGGGTTACGCACTTTCAAAAGGTGCGTAACGAGGTTATATACTTTTAAAATTAACCTATCTCAAAAGTAAGAATAATAAGTGGTATTGTGAGACAGGTCTCACAGTTATATTTTGCCTATTGGCAAAGTGATATTAAAACCTTTGGTTTTAGTGATATTATATTCGCCTCCAAAACTGTCCGAAGGACAATATCACAATGCGAAGCATCATATCACTGCGAAGCAATATCACTCGCCGTAAGGCGAATATAACTGAGGCACCTTCCTTACGGAGGGTGCCTCTACGGAAGCACTCTTATTAATTTATGCTTGCAAAACAGTATTTGCTTTCTTCTTTGTTAAAAATTGTATAAGAACAACTACAGCCAAAATACCAAGACCTATAAGGTCGGTTTGAAGTCCGGGGTATATAAGCAGTAGTCCTCCTGCAAGGCTGGCTATTCGTTCATACCACTTCATATTGTGTAGAAAATATCCTTCGAGTGAAGCCGATACTGCAAACATACCTACAACCGATGTAATGCAAATAAGAATAACATCAAGTACGGTAGCATCTATAAACAGCATATTTGGGCTAAGAGCAAAGATATAAGGAATTATAAATGCGCCAACAGCAAGCTTTGTAGCCGTAAATGCGGTTTTCATTGGGTTTGCGCCTGCAATTGCCGCGCCGGCATAGGCTGCCAGTGCTACGGGTGGTGTAAGGTCGGCAACAATACCAAAATAGAAAACAAAGAAATGCGCCGCAAGATCGGGTACACCCATTTTTATAAGTATGGGCGCGCAGGTTGCCGCCATAATACAGTAGTTTGCAGTGGTTGGAACACCCATACCCAAAACAATACAACAAAGCATTGTAAGGAAGAGTGCGATTATAACATGCTCGCCCGCAAGTGCTACAATTCCGTTAATAAGCACGTTTGCAAGACCGGTCATAGTAATTGTTCCAGCAATAATACCTGCAACACCGCAGGCAACTGCTACGGTAATCATACCCTGACCGCCTGCCGCTAATGCTTCCCAAATACGTTTTGGGGTAATGCGATCCTCTTTGTTAAAAATACCTACAACAATTGCGGCAATAATTGCGATTGCGGCGGCAAAGGCAATTGAGCGCGAGCCCGAGCCTACAAGCGCTATAAGAATTATAAGCGGTAACAAAAGATATGATTTTTTCAAAAGCGGTAAAAATCTTGGTAGCTCGTCTTTAGTAAGACCGCGAAGACCTTCTTTTTTGGCTTCAAGATGAACGGTGATAAATACACCCAAAAAGTAAAGTGCTGCGGGCAAAATTGCGCGAACAACAAGATTGCTATAAGGTACACCGATGTTTTCTGCCATCAAAAATGCAGCGGCGCCCATAATAGGCGGCATAATCTGACCACCCGTAGAGGCTGATGCTTCGGCTGCTGCTGCAAATTCGGGCTTGTAGCCGGTTTTTTTCATAAGTGGTATTGTTACCGAGCCCGAACCTACGGTGTTTGCCACCGAAGAGCCCGAAACCATACCCTCGAGCGCGCTTGCCACAACGGCAACCTTTGCAGGTCCGCCCGAAAATCTACCAACGATAGAGTTAGAAATTTTTATAAAGAAGTCGGCAATACCGGTTCTTTCAAGAAATGCGCCAAATATAATAAATATTGCAATAAATTTTGCGCAGGTGTTAACAGGGGTAGACAAAACACCCGATGTGGTGGTGTAAAAGACCTTACCTACAAAGCCTGACACTCTGCGCCACATATCAGGATTAGTAAGACCCCAACCAAGCGCGTAAACGATAAAACCTAACGCAACAATAATAATCGGTATACCAACACATCTGCGGCAAAGCTCTAACAAACAAAGCACGCCTATAATACCAATGATTATTTGGTGTAATTCGTATCTGCTGCCTTGATTTATAATGGTCATGGCATTTGCCGTGTGGTAAAAGAACGAGCCTGACCCTACAATTAGCAAAATAATGTCATACCAAGGCATAGAGTTGGTTTTTTGTTTACCCTTTTTTGCAGGGAATACCAAAAAACCAACAAATACTATACAACCCATAAAGCTTGAAAGTCTTACTGTATCAAGCCAGGTTGCAAAAAATGTTACATATATACAAAAGAGAGAAAATATGGCGAGAACGCAGTTAATAATAATTTTTGGAACGCCTTCCCATACGCGCGTATTAGATTCGCGGTCAAACTTTTTCATTACCGCATCTAAATCCATATTTTCTACAGCTTCGGTATTTTTCTTTTTAGAAAAAAACAAGTTTAAACTTCCTTTCATAAAAACATATAGCTGCGACCGTTAAGCCGCAGCTACGATAGCTTTTAAATCTTTGGTTTTGAGTTACTGCTTATTTAGTAGTAACGTCAATTCCTTTTTCTTTAAAGTACTTAGCAGCGCCTGCGTGGAAGGGAACGGTAAGGCCATCGGTTGCATTTTCAAGGGTAAGCTCTGCGCCCTTTGCGTGTTCTTTTGAAATAGCATCGATGTTGTTAAAGATAGCTGCAGTAAGGTTATAAACATCGTCTTCGCTTGCATCAGCGCTTACAATCAATGTAGCCTTAACTGTAACGGTAAGGATTTCTTCGGTCTGATTTGCGTAGGTATCTGCAGGAATTTTGTATACAGAATAGAAGGTGTTGTCCTTCATAAGCTTTTCTGCTACGTCACCGTCAATAGGAACGATACGTGTGTTAGCATTTGTCATACAAAGCTCGGTAATAGCAGGTGTTGGAGCGCCGGCTACAATAAATGCTGCATCAATTTTACCGTCTTTAAGAGCGTCAGCACTTTCGTCAAAGTTTTGATACTGAGGCTTAATGTCCTTTTCGGTAAGGCCTGCGGCGGTAAGGGTGTCCATTGCGTTAAAGTATACGCCTGAACCGGGAGCACCTATAGAAACCTTTTTGTCTTTAAGGTCAGCAACCGATTTGATGTCGGGATTGGTTGTGATAAGCTGAACAGCTTCGGCATAAAGACCTGCAACTGTACGGAAGGTATCAATTTTGCCGTCTTCTTCAAAAGTACGTGTGCCGTTCCAAGCATAGTCCATAACGTCGGACTGAACAGTACCTAACTGATAGTCGCCTGAATCAATGCTTTGAATGTTGTCTTTAGAGCCACCGGTCGATACCGGCTTAACGGTAATGTTGGTATTGTTTTGAACATACTGACCAAGAACACCGCCGTAAGCGTAATATGTACCTGTTGGGCTACCTGTACCCATTGTCATAGATGTTTTTTGGGCTGCAGGGGTTGATGAAGTGTCGGTATTGCCACAAGCTACAAGTGAAAAAGCAAGTGCTAAAACCAATAAGATTGAAAGAATTTTTTTCATTTTTATTTCCTCCTAAAAACAAATATTTGTACTATTATACATTAAATCGTTAAAGTTTGCAACAAAAATTTATAAATTAGCTCAAATATAAATTATTGAGTTGTTTCTATAATAGTTTTTCGTGGGAAATGGATAGGGTGGTTTTTGACCCATGTGTTCGAACTCTTACGTATTTAGTGATATTGTGCTATGGCACAGTGATATTTTCACTTTGTGAAAGTGATATTGAAACCTTACGGTTTCAGTGATATTATATTCGCCATAAAACTGGGCGAAGCCCAATATCACTCGGCTTTAGACGAATATCACTGCGTAGCAATATAACTCGCCGTGAGGCGAATATAACTGAAAACGACAGGTTTCGACAGAAACTTGTCGCTTTCTTTGTGTAATAACACACTCGTTAATACAATGAACTACCGAAAGTAGCAATTGTGCATTGTCCTGACGACTTGTTTATTTAATGGCCACTATGACCGCCGCAGTTGTGCGTATAGCAACCGTGATCTCCACAATTATGCCCCCCATCACTGTGCTCGTTGTCATGGTGATCGCACTTGACGTTGGGGTTATAGCCGAGATTGTGCGCAAGAAACGCCTCGACTGCTGCATCGCAAGAACCGCTGACACCGCCGTAGAGCTTGATGCCCGCCTCCGCAAGAGCCATCTGTGCGCCACCGCCGATACCACCGCAGATAAGAACGTCTGCTCCGAGTGTTTTTAACAGACCTGCTAAAGCACCGTGACCCTGTCCGTTGGTATCGATTACTTTATAGGATATGATTGTATTGTCCTCAATTTCATAGACCTTGAACTGCTCCGTGTGACCGAAATGTTGAAAGATCTGTCCGTTCTCGTAAGAAACTGCTATTCTCATGCTTTTATACTCCTTATCATAAATTACATTTCCCAGCTTCCGAGCCAATTGGAAAATTCCATATAAATCTGCTGCATTTCAGCAGTAAGCTCTTCCCCTTTGTTCAGCGTAAATACCAAATCCTCTTTGCCAAACTTTTCAACGTATTTGTATTCGGAAGTGTAGTTTTTGTTTTCAAGCTCACCGAGAGCCTTTTTTGCAAGAGCTTCCGCTTTACGTACATTGGCAACAAGATCCGCAAATGCAGTTTTATCCACTGCTTCAATTTCGGCTACGATAGAATCAAAGTATCCCTCCTTATAGCCGTAATTGTACTGCGCGCCGTCTTTATAGATAAAGTTTTCTGCATCGCTTGCATACAGAAAATATCCCGGTTGAGTTACACCGTTTTCGTCTGTATAGCTATTGACGAAATAAGTATTCCAAGCACACAGGAAGTTGACGTAATCATACATTTTGTAGATATCATTCACTACGTCGGTATTG
>JAFSBZ010000026.1 GCA_017437005.1 Clostridia bacterium
GCACGATCTGAAAAGTATCGATTGCAACGAGAACGGTATCGGGATGCTCTTTCACGAACACACGGATTTCATCGCAGAGACCTTCGGCAAGCGTATGCGCCGCCGTTGCAAAGAAAGCGTTGGAAGGGACATCATCTGTGATTAAACACAGTCGTTCTTGCACACGCCTGAGCGTATCTTCCAAGCAAAGATACAGCGTTGTACCTTTGGTGGTCGGCATATCCCACACGCTTTCTCCTTTGGCGATGCGGATACATATATCCAGCACCCACCACGATTTACCGATTTTAGGTGCACCGCCGAGGATCGTTATTCCTTGCGGCAGCAGAGTGTCGATACAAAACTTGGTCGGCTCCAGTCTTGTATCCATTAGGGTTTCACCGTCTATAACGGCGAGCTTATTTTTCTTTTCGCTCATATAAATCACATCCTTTCAAACATTTTTGAGGAAAAGAAACTGCTTTCCACAAAAAAGTGGGGCAGTATTCATATTGCATAGAGACATAAAATCGAGTTATCTCTACTATAGGCACACCTCTCATACAAGAACTGCGCTTACAACTGCGGATGGCGACTGTTTGCCTGTGAGAGAAAGTTCATAGGATTTTCTCGCTCTCCACAGATTTTTTGTCTGTTCACCCGACGTTGTTCCTACGCTCTTTTCTTGACCGCGTTTCGCTTACGGTGGTTGTTCTTCGCTCGCCGTGTCCTCTTGCGAGGGCGCATCGTTTGCGCCTTTCTCCTACAGCACGATCCGCGGATCGCTGTCATAGCAAAGCCACCGCCGCATATCTTATCGGCAGATCATTCAGTTTTAAGGACAGGCTTTCTTTTTTTGCCCGTCTGTGATATAATTGTAAAATGAAAATAACACCTTCGGGGTGAGAAGGTGTTTTGAAGAAAAATACACAAAGTTCGCTTTTACACAAAAAAGGTGGTAGATATATGCAGATGCTGGACCCACAAATCGGGTTATATGTAACTTTAGAAAACGACGGCTGTATAAAAAGAAATCTCATCACAGAATCGGGAGAACAGGAATTGCCTGTTACCACGATCAAGGATGAGATCATAGAGTTCTCGGAATTGAACTTCGGGCCATACTCAAAAGCCGTAGATATTATTCACGAAATTGCAGATAGCATCAGCGTCGAAGGTAAACGCAAGTTATCAAAAGAGGCTCGCAGCAATTATGAGCGCCTCACTTCGGTAATCGATATCCTGATCAACGAGTTAAAAGAAAATTCTTTGGTTGCTTCTCTGCTCACGGAGACTATGATTGAGGACACCGTTCCTATCTTTGATGATTCGATTGTAAGCATCGAGATCACAAAAGCTATACTCCCGACACTGCTTCGAGCAATCGTTGATTTCAATTTGTTTGTTAATGATACTTTTTATAATATTTATACCGGCAACACCATTGATGAAGACGGTGAGCATTATTTCCTTTCGCAAATCATGTTGAGACAAGAACTGACTTTTGAAGGAGAACTTACAGCACGGTATTTCTTTCGTAATCTACCGGATTATTATATTTTTCTATTGATGCAGTTTCTGTCTGGCAAACCTCAGGTCGTTCGCTGCGAATGTTGCGGTAAATACTTTGTCCCTAAAACCAATAAGGCAACCAAGTACTGCGACCGCATTCTTAAAGATAGTAAGACCTGCAAGGAGCTTGCGCCTAGCCTGAAGCATAAAAAGATGGTTTTGACCGACAAGGTTGTTGAAGCATTCGACAGAGCAAAGCGAAAAATGTACCGCCGTTATGAGCGTAATGACGGTAAGATTTATATGTCACCCAAAGGCATAACCTATGATGATTTTTATGTTTGGAACGATGCGGCAACCGAGGCAAGAGATAAATATCTGCGCGGTGAATTAACTGCGGAAGAGGCATTGAAAATTATTGAAGTAAACGATTAACCCCGTACAATCAAACAGAAATAGTTTCATCGAACCGAAGGCCGTTTCGGATAAAACAAACGGCTACAAAGTCAAAACGAAAAAATACCCACCGGATGTTATGGCAAAGTTCACTGTTGAACCGCCGCATTCGGTGGGTATTTTTATTATGCATCAAATTGCAATTAAATTGAGTGAGTTAAACCGTTCTAGTTTTCACACTACTACGAGCTAGGGAAGATAAAAACTTTAAAGCATAAAACTGTATTCACCATATCGACAGAGAGGCGAAAACGGTAATGTAGCCGCTTTGCGAAACAACAGTTTCACTGGCTACCACCTTTATTTCCTTGATCGCACATTTGCGATTTTCCATAGCTTCCTGCAACATTAAGTTAACCTGGCATATTGCTTCTTGTTTGGAGCAACAAGAAGAATACTCCATAATAACGCCTACTTTGTCTTCATCTTGAGGAATTGCCACTCCCACTGCAGCAGAGATTGTTGCACCTTCTTGATTTGATGTCAACGACGCATAAGCAGTATGCAAAATCGAACCTTCCTTCAAAGATACAGTATCACATTCTGAACTTCCTGCCGGCAAAATACTGCTAATTTTGACCAAATTGTAATTAGCAATTCCTGAACTCAATAATGCGCTGTCGAAACTTGTTAAAGGTGTTTGTCCCCTGCCTATGCCTTGCGTTAAATAATAAAACATTTTATTCATCATTCCATATTCCATAGTTGCGTACCGCGTTTTTTATGTTGTTTCTTTTAAAGTGAGAAAAATCATTTTTTCGATCACAGTAAAATGTTTCGATCAATTTGATGGTTCTCAACTTACTAGCTCCTCTTTGTCCAAGCAATTCTAGATAGAAATCCAATCTACGTTCGTTGCCTTCCACGTCTTTATCGTCTGATATAGCATTCCTGTATATATTAAATGCACCATTAATAAGATCCAGAAGTATTTCACCGCAACCATTTTCTCGCTGAGAAACAGACGGAATAAATATCGGGAAAACCTTGAAATCAGGGTTATCTCTCCTTCGCTCAACAAGTAATTCAATTTCCTTAAAGCACTTATCTTGTTCCACCGGAAGTAACTCTTTTCCAACTTCGGTTTGTCGCATTGGACACATATAGTCAAAGCTTAAATAGACAAATGCACCAACACAATCCTCACTTTGAATATATCCTTCAATTTCCATATTAAATTCATCAGTAAAGTTTTTAACATCAATAGCTACCTCTAATTTATCTTTAAATTCCTTTTGAAGGTATACGACATCGCTATACACTGGGACACAAAGTTCGGCAGTACGATTTTTCGATTTGTAACTAATGAAGTAATACTTTTTATCTTTAGACCAAGGGGCGATCTGTCTTTCCAGTTTGGAAAGTTGACTTTCCGAATCAGACAAAACATTCGAACGATTCAAACCTATATTTGCATCTCTCTCATCTTTAATGTAGTCATTAATATCGCACAACTTTTGACACAACAATCGTTGTAGTTTAGGAGTTGTGCTCATTTCTTGTGGCAATGTGAATAATACCCATCGCTGAGGGTTATAAACACTACCATCCCTCAGTAGCAAAAAAACACTTTTTTCAAGAAGAACTCCCATGTAAGAATACAAGTATTCGCGTAAAGCCCTATAATGCTGAGAAGATTCGTTTGCAAATGTAAACAGATTGAAACATTCGCCGGACTTATCGCATTCTTTATGAAAATTTTCGGTTCTTCTTAAATGATGTTCGCCTCTCGAATTCTTGTAAAGATTAGACAAAGCAAATATGATATCATGCTCTGTATTATAGAGTTGAGTTTTATTTTTCTGTTTGTTACTTTCCACTTTTATAGTATCAGAAAAAATATATGCTCTATTATCAAATGCCTTGTTGGATTGCACATCAAATGCGTGGCAACTAACACTGCTATTTTCACTTGATTCGAAATAGAAAATATATCCAATTGAATCGGCGCACGCTCGTATTCTATCCAAAAGTAGAACCTTACCGCTTTTGCTTATTTGAGTTTTGTTCGGGAAGCAGGAACCAAAGCTATATCCCCAATCCGAGATATCTCTCCATTGGATGTTTTCAGTGATCCCAAAGTCCGATTTTTCTAAGAAAATCAGTGTCTCGCATGACTGGGCATCAAAAGCAATATCTTCATCAACCGGCGAAATAACATATGAATTTAACGGGGTACTCAAACGCTGCAAATGCTTTTCCAGCATAGAGAACATGCATCCAAAAAGCATTGCAGATTTAAGATTGGAAATCACGCAAAAGATGGAAAAATCAGAACATTCATTTTCTATTTCCTTTAATTTGTCTCGAAAGATAGTCTGTTTATCGGGCGTCAATCCCGAAATATCTACAAATATGTTGTGACGATCAACTCTTGTTTCATGACTATCAAATCTTACAATTAATTCTATGAAGTTTAAATCTTCTTCGTAATTATTATCGTCAACAGTAATAACAATATTGGACGTGTCTTTGGGGAGATGATTAAAAAGTGTTTTTCTTGTTCCGTCATTAGTCGCAAAATCTTTGAAATTAAATTTGTTTGTATATGTTGAAAAATAGATTTTATTACGTTCGGCGGCGTTTAGAAGTTCATCGTAATCTCCGCGACATACAAGTTGTCCACCACATGATAGTGTAAAAATATGGAACTGAGCTTCTTTATTTCTATCTTTACATTGTTCGTTTGGATTAAAATCACAAGGAGAATTATAGATTTCAGAGAGTTTCGAATACAAATTATAAAAACTCAGTTCAATATTATTAGCACTATTTTGATCAGTATTAATATCACAACACAACTGCAAAATTAAATAAGACTCTTTTAAAAAATCCCATTCGTCAGAAATTGCAGTATGAATAGAATAGTGCATATCAATCGACATGAATTCTTCGTACACTTCTGCTAATTTCTTTTTATCTTTTTCGCTAACTCTGCCATTTCTTCTTAAACTTTCAAAAGCTTTTAGAAGAATCTCTTTCATGTTCACAACATTATAATATGTATTGGCTATTGAATCTCCAGAAAGTCGTGAATACTCAAAAAATCTTTCTTTACTTTTATCAGCAATCTGCTTGCGAGAAAATATGGAGAAATACCAGCAATAGAAATCTATTTGGGCAATTTGTCGTTCGATTTTTTTTATTCTGTTGTCTTTCTCTTCATCGGAAACAACATTTTCAAACTCTTCTTTCCACTTGCCAAGAAGTTTCTCTCTTCCAGTATTTAATACATCAAGAGAAGAGAAATATTCTCCATTCTCAGCTTTTAAAGTGGCATAACAAGTTATATAGTCATCACCCAAAATTGACATCAATTTTTCCGCAATTCTTAATAAAATTGCCTGTTTTTGATCTTGCTTTTGATATAAATCCTTATTTCGTAGTTGCGTTTTATATGCCGCATCACTTAAAATGCATACGCGAATCTCACTTAAGCAATGTGACAGTATATGGGCGATTTGAATTAAATATTTGTTGTAAACATTATCGTCTATCAACCCATCAGAATAGTATTGCTCTAAAATATTAAATACACAGTAAGTTTCAGAATTGCTAAGTGTTTTTATTATGGGATACAAATCCTCATATTGCTCTGCGCATTCTATGATTTTAATAATAATGTCATTGTTATCTTCGTTTGCTGTTGACAAGACATTATAACCAATCAAAAACTCTATCGCCTTACCCAATTGTTCACGCCTTTTTTGGATGTCGGCAGATAATCCCAAATATTCAAGACAATATGCTTTTAAACACCGTTTGTGTAAACGCAAAACCGAGATTTGCTCAGATGATTCGAGTGATTTTTCTTGCTTTATCGATTTATTCAACAACCTCAAAGCATTATCATATCGATGAGTCTTAAAATTCAGCAGAGCAAAATAATAGAAAATCTTCTCATCACAATCAGAATCATCCCAAAACCTTGAAAAGACAGCATTATTTAATTCGTCCAGGCGTTTCAAAAATACACGTTGGGGAAGTGTAACATATAGCGCATATGGACCATCGTGAGTTCCTTTGCGCATTGCTTGCTCGCGTATTTCTCTGTCGTCCTCAATATTAGGAGAATTGAGAGTTTTATCCCAAACGACACACTGAGTATATTTTAATGCAATAAATTCTTTGAGAGAATTTACATCTTGGCACATCGCTTCAATATCAGAATCGACATCAAAAACTTGTGTGTATTTAGTGTACTCATTTTGTTCTATCTCTCTAATCTTCTCCCACATCATTTTTGCATCCTTTTCTATGTAAGTTATTTCAAATCAACCAATTTCTTAAAGAATTCTTCTTTCTGCTCGTCATCATAGTATCCTTCTATTACTCCACTAATGTTGCCATCTTTTAATACTACTAATGCAGGGAATTCGCTAATATTACAAATATTGCAGATATCTTCATCCGACAAGCATACTTTGGTGTATGTAACATTATCACCATTACCAAAAAGCGCTTTTATTTCTTCCACACGAATAGAATGTAACAAGCATTGGATAGACTCATCTTTAAAGAACTCAAACAAAATATACGGCGATGTTGTTTTATTTTTGAACTCGTCAAGCACGGAGTTTTCTATGAATTCTTCGATAGGCGCTGCACCGTATCTTTCAACGTTTAATTCTTCCAATGTTCTTGTTTCTTCTTCGACTTCTTTATTTTTGCGTTCATAGTCTTCATCATCAATTCCCCAGAGAATTGCTTCGACAGGACAATTATCGGCGCATAAACCACAATCAATGCATTCGGCTGCATTGTATCCTATCATTTGGTTTTCTTCATCCCAATACATTGCTCCGGTAGGGCATACTTCAATACCACCACATTCTTTTGCGTTATCGCAAATATTACGATTAATAATAACTCTTCCTTTTTTCATGATGAACTCCTTACTTTCTTTTTAATAATTTCGTTGTTTTAATCAAAGCTTGTAAGCATTTTGTTAGCTCTTTATCAGTTGTGTCTTTTCCTATACTAACTCTTATCGGAATTTTATTAATTCCCATTGCTTTCATTACGTGTGATGGCTCTAATATCACCGAATTACATGCAGAACCAGATGATATACAAATATCGCCGATTTCGTTTACCATTTCGCAGATATCAATTCCGCTATAACCATCAATTAAAACACAAGAAGTATTGCATATACGACTGTCTGTGTCACCGAGTATTTTGCTTCCTGGAATAAACTTTAAAACATTTTTCTCAAATTGATCTCGCTTTGCTTGTATTGCGCTATAGTTGTGGAATTGTGCAATATCTTCTGCAGCTTGTCCTATCGCAACAATTGACAACAGATTCTCGGTTCCTGCGCGATGGCCTTTTTCTTGATGTCCCCCTATCATAAAAGGAGTAAAAACATCCGGATGCTTGACATACAATGCGCCTATTCCCTTAGGAGCGTAAAATTTGTGACCTGATAGTGTAAGAAAATCCACGCCAAGATCTTGTGCATCCACATCCATTTTTCCTATCGCCTGAGTAGCGTCAGTGTGAACCAATGTTGCAGGATTTTTTTCTTTAACAATCCTAACGATTTCTTTTATAGGGTAAATGTTGCCAATTTCATTGTTTACCATCATCACTGAAACCAATACCGTGTTTTCGGTAACGGCAGTTCCTATGTCTTTTAAATGAATTATTCCTTTTTTGTCTACCGGAACAAATGTAACATCCACATTTCTATACTTTTGATAGTGTTTTGCAGTTTCAAAAACGGCAGAATGTTCTACAGAAGACACTATGATATGCTTTTTGGAATTTTGAGTTCCATCTACACAAGAGCTAACTACCGCATTATTGCTTTCAGTAGCGCACCCAGTAAATATTATTTGGTTTTCGTTTGCGTTGATCAATAAACCAAGGCTTTTTCGTGCTACGTGAATCTTTTGTTTAGCAATCTCGCTTTCTTTGTACATACTACTTGGATTAACAAACAAATCCAAACTCTCTCTTATTGATTGCTTAACACTTTCGCTTAGAGGAGTTGTTGCATTATAATCTAAATATATCATTAAATCATTTCCTCCTTAATGCCGAAGTTATGTATTGATGAAATAAAGCATTAACATCTCCACCACATCCACCAAAAACTTTGTTTTTGGCATCTTTTTGTAAAGCCTGCACTTCTGCAAATCTGTTGGTTCTGATATTATCGATTCGTGTCACAATTTCATCTATTGTCATTTCATTAAAATCGCCAACAACCTTTGTTTTAGGTTCTTGCAACCAAAACCAATGACACGATAATCCTGTATATTCGTCAACGGTTACACGACCATCATGTCGGACATGCACTCCAGAAATAACTGCAGGGCATACTGGGACTCTATATGCTTCCCCAACAAGCATATTTACCTGCTCTTTTATGTGCATCAATTCTTCATCGGATAAAGCAAGTTGAGAATAATAATCTTGTGCATCTCCGGAATTTTCTAATTCTGCAATTAAAGGATATATGCTGTTCGACAAACAGTCCTGAACAATATCCAATATGTCATTCTTGTTGACTTTTGTAGGAACGATAGAAGCAGCTAAATTTGTGCATCCATTTTCTATGATGACATGTTTTTTTATGCGATCAATATTAAACAACTGCTTATTAACATGCGAAACACCATATAAATTCATATTTTTGACGATGTCTCTGCTATCATATTTAAAGAGAAGATATAGAATTCTCTTATCTATATACTCAATCAATTCGGAACTTAAATTGGACAAGTTTGTAAAAATACTGCATTTGGCTTTGTATTTCTCACAAAGTTGCAAAATGTGTAACAAAATTTTTTTATTACCTATAGCGGTAGGCTCTCCCAACCCACATATAAAAACCCACTTAATATTACCAGTTGTGAAAGCGCTTTCCAACTTATCATAAGATACATTACAAACCTTTTCACGACACGGAGAATCACAGTATATGCAATGATAATTGCATTGTCCGCCAAGTTCTATATCCAAAATTGAAAAGGTTCCCTTTTCATAGTCTCGTAAACATTTATCGGCCACCTCTTGTGACCAAGGCATATACTCTATCATAGCTTTACTCCGTTTGATTATTGTGATATATCATACTTGCATTTACTTCTTCAAGTTCTTCGTATACATTTTCCCAAGGATAAACGATAAATTTATTTATCACAGACAGTTCATCGCATTGTTTTTGCGCAAGACTTTCTGATTCGTTAGTTAAAACTCCCCACCACTCATATATAGTATAGTTCATTTTTTGTGTGTATGAATAGTCGCGACCAACAGAGGCATAATAAATTTTCGAATTTGGAAGCAACTCTTTAATTTTATTAATGCACATTTGAGAAGTTTGTCCTGTACAATGATTTCCTTCCGTAACTAATATGTTATATTCCTGGAATTTATCCTCAAGTTGGTTTAAAGAAAACAACCATTCGTATGGCTTGTATTCATCATCACTACCGCCCAAATGCATATATTTATACTGCACAGGAAAGATTCTAAAAATATTCAAACTGTGAGAAAGCGAAATCGACAAAACTCCACCCCCTCTTAAAATTGGAACAATAAAATCAAATGAAATCTCATTTTGCTTTATAAACTCAGAAATATTAGTTGATAAATACTCAACTGCTTCTTGGTATTGTTCCCAAGGCATTAAGTAAAAATCATTTATTGTTCTTTCGTTATCCATAGTTTTGATTTCCTTTCTGCGGCTTGCCGACAGATTCTTAAGGCACTAACCAAACTCTCTGGCTATTAAGTTAAATCGCGTTTTTGATATTGTCTCTTTGCAAAGCGTTTGAATATATCGTTTGTTGTCTGAAATCGAGTTTCTTTCGTGTAAATGTAGTTAAAAGCAAAAACACATCTATTGTTTATAAAGTTATACATTATAATTATACTTATTTTGAGCGGAACTGTCAAGTGGTGGTAAAGGCCAAAAATACACTCTAAATAAGAAAAAAGTCGCAAAAACTTTATCGTTTCTGTGACTTTTTTCTTAAACTTATCAATCAGATTATTTTATGGGATATTTAAACGATTCTTGCTAAAAACAACCTTTATGAATATACCGTGCTTTTTGTTATCCTACTCGGTTTGCGCAATAACTCCGTTAAGGACATCACGCATTTGCCTCACTGTTTTTTATATATCATTGCATTTTATTTTTATATATGATAAAATAATACATAATAGTGTGGTTTGGAAATATTATAATATTATTGTTACAACAAACCATACTCGAGGGGGAAATAGAATGAAAAGGTTATTATCTTTTTTAACGGTTTTGGTGCTTGCTATATCAATAGCATCAGTTAGTACGTTTTCATTTATTATTAACGCACAAACAAATGACAAAGCAACTAAAACCGCCGCTAATTCGTTAATTGCAGGCGACGTAAATGATGACGGCGAGCTTAACGGTAAAGATTGTGTTGCGATTATGCGGTATATAAAGGGTGATAATATCAATATAAACGTTGATACTGCCGATGTAAACGGTGACGAAAAGCTCAATAACAAGGATTACGTGTTAATGGTGCGTTATCTTAACGGTTGGGACGTTACGTTGACCCCACCGCAAGATGATGACGGCGGTATAGATCTGCCTATAGATAAATGGGAATAAAATTAAAGAATTTAGGATAAATATTATGGAAAAGAATTTAGAAGTTTGGTTTGTCACTCCTCAAATGTTAATGCGACCTAAGGTGCATAACAACTTTGGCAAAAGAGAAGGCTATAGCATATATGTTGCGCGCAACGCTACCGAAGGCTGTCAAATGTCTATTATGTCAAAGACCGAAAAGCGTAAAAATTTAAGCGTAGAAATTGTAAATGATCCTAAGGCAAACTTTAAGGTAGAAATTTTACGCGAACATTACGTTGATTGCGATGGCGCGCTATATCCCGATCCGGTTGTACCAAATGATAACAACTTTGATTTAGAAGAGTATAAAAGCGTTACATATCTTATAAACATTGTAACCAACCCCGACACAAAACCAGGCGGTTACGATGTTAAGGTTATATTGCGTGAAGACGGTGAAACTTACGGCGAATATCATATATGGGTAACCGTTTGGAATTTTGAAATTAATCACAGCGAGCTTATGGAAACCGCCTTTGGTATGGAAAAAAGTTTTCTTGAAAAAATTTGCAAGCCACAAGATATAAATGCACTTTACAAAAAATACTACGATTTTATGTTAGAGCGCTATCACATATGCGCGGGATTTTTGCCATATGATATACTCGATGACCGCGCCGATGAATATATGAGCAATCCTGCGGTTACATCATTCCGTATACCGTACGATGCAAAGCCTGAAACGGTTACAGCATATTACAACAAGTTAAAAACCAATCCCGAATGGCTGCGCAAGGGGTATTACTACGTTGTTGATGAGCCACAATGTATGGCAGATTATGACCGCATAGAAAAAGCGTATGAATTTATTGAAAAGTATCATCCAAATCACGCGCAGGTAGTGCCGTTTTATATGAATCCGCGTGACGGTGAGGGTAAAAAAGCTATTGATTTGCTTTCTCGTCATTGCAAGGTATGGTGCCCTAAAATCAGTATGTTTAAAGATGACTATATGGGCAAATTTATGTTAAGTCGTGAAGAATTAGGCGACCGTATATGGTGGTATTATTGCTGGGAGCCCGGTCTTCCTTACAGCAATGTTTTTATTGATATGGATAATTTTTACCACCGCACAATTGCTTGGCAGCAATATCTTTACGGCATAAACGGTATGCTTTATTGGTCGGTTAACTGGTGGAAGCACGGTTCCCCTTGGGATGTAACAACCCCCGTGCCCGAATTATCAGAGTACTGCTTTGGCGACGGCTCATTGCTTTATAACGGCGATAGGGTTGGTATAGACGGTCCCGTAGGCTCAATACGTATGGAAATTTTGCGTTACGGTATAGAAGACCATTATATGTTCTCACTTGCCGAAAAAGCATTTGGCCGCGAATATATAGTGGGCGAAATTAGTAAGGTTACCAGCAGTGTTTACCGCTATACCGATGTTCACTGGATGCTTGACGATGTGCGCCGTGAAATAGGCAATAAGCTGAGCGAATATTATGCTAACAACAAATAAAATTTGTAACATAATTGTTATTATGATATAATATTTTTAATAACAATTTTTAAGGAAAATGGCGATGACTTTTTTTAAAAAATTAAAAGTAAAAAACTTTTTAATGTTAACCGTTGCGGGCATTATAAATGCAATTGGTGTTACTATCTTCATTTCTCCCGTAAATTTGTACGACAGTGGCATATCGGGTACATCAATACTTCTTTCACAAATAACACCGCTGTCACTTTCGATTTTTCTTATTATACTTAACGTTCCGTTATTTGTTTACGGTATGAAAAAGCGGGGCAAGGTTTTTACGGTCTATGCTATATATACCGTTGCGATTTATTCGGTTGTAGCATGGCTTATAACCGATGTTTTGCCCATTGACGTAAGTGTTGCCTCACCCCTTGCGGGAACTGATTTGCTGCTTTGCGCGTTGTTTGGCGGCGTTATTTCGGGTATAGGCAGCGGTACCGCAATTCGTTACGGTGGAGCAATGGATGGCGTTGAGGTAATGGCGGTTATTTTTGCCAAAAAAATAGGTATTAGCGTAGGCACCTTTGTTATGGCATATAACGTATTACTTTATGTAATATGCGGTCTTGTAATGAAAAGCTGGATATTACCTCTTTATTCTATTGTTACGTACTATGCAGGACTTAAAACGATTGACTTTATAGTTGATGGTCTTGACAGAGCTAAATCGGCTATTATTATTACCGAGCGCCCAACCGAAATTTGCGATGCGCTGTCGTATCACTTTGAAAGTGGTCCAACAAGGCTAAAGGCAAAGGGCGGTTATTCAAACAGAGATAAAGCGATGATTTACTTTATTGTAAACCGTTTTCAAGTGGCTCAAATGAAGGATATTGTACACGAGATTGACCCTTACGCATACATAACAATAAGCGAGGTCGCTGATGTGTATTCGCTTAACAATAAGGAATAAAATACAGGCGGTAGTGTTATGGAAAAGAATCTATATGTAACATTTAACTCAATGGAAAAAAAGGTGATGCCCAAGGCTTATTATCCAAACTGGCCCATCACAAGCTACACCGTTGGTGTTGCTCAAAATGCAACAGACGGTTGTCAGTTTTCGGTGCTTTCGCAAGAGGGTGAACGCAAGAACTTGAAGATTGAGATTACGGGTGACTTGGGTTGCGGAGTAGAAGTGGAATTATTACGTGAAGATTACGTAAGCTGTGAGGGCGCTTTGTATCCCGACCCCGTATATGCCGATGATGGCTGCTTTGATCTTGAAGAATGGAAAAACGTTACTTATCTTATAACCGTTTCTGCTGCGCTTGATACAAAACCCGGCAACTACGATTTTAAGGTTAATCTTTATGAAAATGGAGAGCTTTATAACTCATATAACCTATGGGTAAGGGTATGGAATTTTGCTATTAATCCCAAAAAGTATATGGATACTACAATGGGTATTGATACACGATGGCTGTTTTTACAGCACAAAACCGCCGACCGTGAAGGCGTGTTCAAAAAATATTACGATATGTTGCTCAATCGTTATCATATTTGTGGCAGATTTTTGCCATACGATATATTGGACCCACGCGCCGATGCATATATGAGCGACCCGCGTGTTACAACCTTTCACGTGCCATATCATTCAAATTTTCAGCCCGAATATAGCGATGATGACGAAAAGGTAATTGAGTATTATAACAAACTTAAAACTAATCCCGAATGGCTTAAAAAGGCAATGTTTTATGTTGTGGATGAGCCACAACGTATGGCCGATTACGAGCGTATTCGTGTAGTTTGCCAAAAGCTTGAAAAAGTTTTCCCCCAATATAAGTTGGTAGTGCCTTATTATATGGACCCACGCGACGGCGACGGTGTGCGCGCAGTAGATCTTATGGAAAAATATAATATAGTTTGGTGCCCTAAAAGTAGTCTTTTTAGAGAAGCTTGGCTTAAAGACTATATGGCTTCTAAACGTGAAAAGGGTGAGCGCACGTGGTGGTATTGCTGTTGGGAGCCATCACTGCCGTATGCAAATTTATTTATCGATATGGAAGGCTTTTATCATAGAGCGCTTTTTTGGCAACAATATCTTTATGGAATAAACGGTTTCCTTTATTGGCAGGCAACCCATTGGAATAATGGCAGTCCTTGGGATGTTACAAGCACCGTGCCCGAACTTTCGTACTACTGCTTTGGCGATGGCTCTATGCTTTATAACGGCGACCGTATAGGTGTTGACGGACCAGTCGGCTCTTTGCGTTTGGAAATTGTACGTTCTGCTATAGAGGATTATCATATGTTTGAAATAGCCGAAGAAATTTTTGGCAGAGATTATGTAGAAGAGCAAATCAAAAAAATCAGTAAAAATGTTCGCGAATATTGCGACGACCATCGTATACTTGCAAAATTACGTTGGGAAATCGGCAATAAAATAAGCGATTATTTCAATAATAAACATTAAGAGGTGTTAAGGTTATGAAAACCGATTGCACAATAGAACTTTCCCGCATTATTAAAGAATTTTCTTTAGAGGTGTTAAACTTACCCGAAGGTGAGATTTTGGTATCATCTACCGAAACTAACCGTCCCGGACTTCATCTGGCGGGATATTACGAGTATTTTGACAGTAAAAGAATACAAATACTCGGTATGAACGAGATTGGCTTTTTAAAAAGCTTTTCTGATGAAAAACGTCAGAAATGTGTTGGCGATTTTTTTGAAAGAAAGCCCGTTGCGGTTATAATCGCGCGAAATCTGGCAGATGATAATGTGTATTGCGATATGGCAAAAAAATATAATGTGCCGTTACTTGTTACACGCGAGTCAACGTCCGATTTTGAAGCGGCTTTAATTGCTTTTTTAAATTTACAGCTTGCTCCCCGAATTACACGACACGGTGTTTTGGTCGAGGTTTATGGTGAGGGCATTTTGCTGCTTGGTGAAAGCGGTGTTGGTAAAAGCGAAACGGCTATTGAGCTTGTAAAACGCGGTCACCGTCTTATTGCCGATGATGCGGTAGAAATTCGTCGTGTGTCAAGCAAGTCACTTGTAGGTACGGCACCCGATAACATCCGTCATTTTATTGAGCTTCGCGGCATAGGAATAATTAACGCAAGTCGTATTTTTGGTGTTGGTGCAGTAAAACTGACCGAGAAAATCGACCTTGTTATAAATATGGAGCCGTGGGATGTGAATAAGGCATATGATCGTATGGGACTTGAGACCCAAAAGACCGAAATATTAGGGCTTAATATCCCGTCACTCACAATCCCTGTTAAACCAGGTCGTAATTTGGCGGTAATTATCGAGGTTGCCGCAATGAATAGCCGTCAGAAAAAGCTTGGCTATAACGCGGCAGAGGATTTGCTTAACCGTCTTGGTATGACCGACGATTTTAACACCTCCACCGAGGAAATAACAGTAAATCCATTTTGATTTTATAAAATTAAGGAGAATTATATGTATAAACTGGGAATTGATCTCGGCGGCACCAATATAGTTGCAGGTGTTGTTGATGAAAAATATAGAATAGTAGCTACCGCAAGCAGAAAAACTAATCTGCCTCGTCCTGCGGAAGAAATAGTTGATGACCTAATTGCCACAGCTTTTGATGCAATTAAAAATGCCGAAATAACAATTGATGATATTGATGGTTTTGGTATAGGATGCCCCGGCTCTATTGAGCACGAAACAGGTAATGTGCCATATTCAAACAATCTTGAGTTTTACGATTTGCCGCTCGGTCAAATGCTTTATGAAAAAACCGGCAAAAAGTTTTATGTTGAAAATGATGCTAATGCGGCAGCTTACGGTGAATATATTGCGGGAGCCGGCAAAGGTACTAAAAACTTTATTGCAATCACACTTGGTACAGGTGTTGGCGGCGGTATTATTATTGATGGTAAGATATATTCAGGTTCAAACGGTGCCGGTGGCGAGCTTGGTCACACCGTTATACAAATGGGCGGTCAGGCTTGTACGTGCGGTCGTTTTGGATGTTGGGAAACATACGCTTCTGCTACGGCTCTTGTTCGCCAGACAAAACAGGCTATGTTGCGTTATAAAAGCAGCAGAATGTGGGAAATATGCGACGGAGATATCAACAATGCCGGCGGCAGAACTGCCTTTAAGGCAAAGCGTCTTGGTGACCGTGTGGGTGCAATGGTTGTTGATGAATACATCCGTTATGTAGCAGTTGGTATTGCAAATGTGCTTGATATTTTTCAGCCCGATGTTATATGTATAGGCGGCGGTATTTCTAAAGAGGGTGAATATCTTACCGACCCAATTAACGAATATGTCGAAGGCGAAAACTATGCCCGTCATATGAAAACTAAAACCGTTATAAAAACTGCCGATCTTGGTAACGATGCAGGAATTATAGGCGCGGCATATCTTTGTAATTTATACGAAAAATAGGTGATTTTATGCAACTAAATAATCTATGTGATAGATTAGATGAGTATAAAATTGAATATGTTTTAAATGAGCCAATGAGTCATCACACCACCTTTAAAATAGGTGGTAATGCCGACCTACTGGTGAAAGCAAAAAGTGTTTGTGAGTTAAAACACATTATATCCCTTGCGACAGAATTTGACATACCGTACTTTATACTGGGTAAGGGTTCTAATATTTTAGTGTCGGATAAGGGTATCGAAGGGCTTGTGATTAGTCTTGACGGTATAAATGAGGTAAGCATAAGCTCTGACACTATTGTGTGTGGTGCGGGTGTTAGCTTGCGCACGCTGTGTTTGGCTGCGCAAAAGGCATCATTGTCGGGTTTAGAGTTTGCGTATGGAATACCTGGTACCGTAGGTGGCGCGCTTTATATGAATGCAGGCGCATACGGTGGCGAAATGTCACAGGTTGTAATATCGGCAACCGCTTTAGACCATAAAGGCAATGAAATAAAATTTTCACTTGCTGATATGCATTTGGGTTATCGAACCAGCGTTTTTAAAAACACCAACTTGATAATTACAAGCGTAACAATGAAATTAAGTTACGGCAATCAAGCGGAAATAAAGGCGGCAATGGACGATTTTTTCTCTCGTCGCCGTGACAAGCAACCGCTTGAGTTTCCAAGCGCGGGCAGTACATTTAAACGCCCCGAAGGCTATTTTGCAGGCGCGCTTATAGAACAAAACAACCTAAAAGGCGTATCGGTAGGCGGTGCGCAGGTTAGCGAAAAACACGCAGGATTTGTTATAAATACGGGGAATGCAACATGTAATGATGTGCTTGATTTAATTAAAAAAATTAACGATACGGTAAAAAAGTCCGATGGTGTAGATTTAGAGCCTGAGGTTATATTTGTAGGAAGAAAGTAGTTAAATGAAAATAGAGTGCAGATCGTTTGGATTTAAAAACGGGGCAGACGCGCAGAGTGATTTTGTTTTTGATGTGCGCTGTCTGCCCAATCCATTTTACATAGAGCATTTAAAACATAAAACAGGACAGGACAAGCCTGTGCGTGAATATGTTTTAAGCAATAAGCAGGCAAAAGATTATCTTAAAAAGGTTATCGATATTCTTTTGCTTGTTATACCTATAAAAGAAAAATACGGTGTTGAAAAAATGACGGTATCATTTGGTTGTACGGGCGGACATCACCGTTCGGTTACATTTGCTATAGAAGTATGTGAAGCATTAAAGCAACGAAATTATGATTCCGTTTGTTATCACCGTGATATAAACATAGAGGATTAAAGAAATGTCTTTTTGTTCTGATATAAAAACAGAGTTAAGTGAAATCAAGGTATCACATTGCTGTATACAGGCACTTACGTATGGCCTTTTGTTATTTGGAAGAGCTTTTAAAACGCAAAAAATATCAATGCAAAGCGAAAATCAATCGGTAACAAAGCTATATGCTATGATGATTAAAAAAATTTATGACGCTAATGTTGAAATAACTAAGGGCGACAGCAAAAAGGTTACTTATCGCGCGGAAGTGGTAGACGAAATTGACCGACTCAAAATTTTAGCATCTGTGGACTTTGGAATGTGTGACGGTAAAATAAGTCACGAGTTTTTTAATCGGTCTTGCTGTGAAGCCGCGTTCGTAAGGGGCGCCTTTTTAAGCTGTGGCCAAATGAGTGATCCGCAAAAAAGCTACAGGGTGGATTTTCCTGTAAAAAGCGAGGCGCTGGCGCGCGAATTGTGTGATATTTTAGCACGACACGAGGTTTTGGCCAATATATCCACACGCGGCAAGGGCTTTGTTGTATATATAAAGCGCAGTGAGATGATAATAAATTTACTCGCTCTTATGGGCGCGTCATCACGAAGCTTTGATTTGATAGAAACTACAATACTTAAAGAGGCAAACAACAAAACTAATCGTGTGTTTAATTGCGATGGAGCTAATATAAATAAAACAATTGCGGCTTCATTTAAACAGCGAACAGCAATAGAGTATTTAATAGCCCGCGAAATGTTATCTTCATTGCCCGAGGAACTGATTTCGGTTGCAAAATTACGTATGCAGTATCCCGAAAGTTCTCTTAAAGATTTATGCAATAACTCGCCCGAACCTATCACAGTTTCGGGGCTTAATCATAGACTAAAAAAAATAATAGAAATATACGAAAACATAGTTTCAAAATAAATTATTAAAGGGAGTGAGCGGCATGGCCTTTACACATTTGCATTTGCACACAGAATACAGTTTGCTTGACGGCTGTTGCCGCATAAACAAGCTTTTTGATGCCGTTGCTGCGCGTGGACAAACGGCTGTAGCAATCACCGACCACGGTGTTATGTATGGCGTTATTGATTTTTACAAGGCGGCAAAGAAAAAAGGCATAAAGCCCATAATCGGATGTGAGGTATATGTTGCGCCTAACAGCCGTTTTGACAAGCAAAAGCAACCCGATGGAAATTATAGTCATTTGGTTCTGCTGTGCGAGAATAATTCAGGATATCAAAATCTTATAAAGCTTGTGTCAGCAGGCTTTACCGAAGGCTTTTATACAAGACCGCGAGTTGATCGCGAATTGTTAGAAAAACATCACGAAGGACTTATTGCACTTTCTGCTTGCCTTGCAGGTGAAATACCACGCGCAATTATGGATGGCAATTATGAAAAAGCACGCGATACGGCCCTTTGGTATAAAAATGTTTTTGGTGAGAATAACTATTATCTTGAGGTGCAAAATCACGGAATTGCTGAACAACAAAGCGTAAATGCATACATTCAAAAAATATCATATGATACGGGTATTCCAATTGTTGCGACAAATGACGTTCATTATTGCGACAAAGATGATAGCTTTATGCACAAGGTTTTGCTATGCGTACAAACAGGTAGTAAAATCGGTGATAAAACGAATTTTGAGTTCCCCACAGAAGAATTTTATCTTAAATCTGAAAAAGAAATGCAAGAAGCATTTCCCAATATGCCTGATGCAATCACAAATACGCAAAAAATTGCCGACAGATGCAATGTTGAATTTGAGTTTGGTAAAATTAAATTGCCGTTTTTTGATACAGGCGGTGAAGACCACTTTGAATATTTTCGTCGTAAATGCTATGATGGATTATATAAAATTTACGGTGCTAATCCTGAAAAGTCTGTAACCGACCGTTTGGAGTACGAGCTGTCGATTATAAACACGATGGGATATGTGGATTATTATCTTATTGTATGGGATTTTATTAACTATGCCAAAACTCACAATATTCCCGTAGGTCCTGGACGTGGTTCCGGTGCGGGAAGCCTTGCGGCATACTGCATAGGTATTACCGGTATAGACCCAATAAAATACAATTTACTTTTTGAACGATTTTTAAATCCCGAGCGTGTATCTATGCCCGACTTTGACGTCGACTTTTGCTATGTTAATCGACAAAAGGTTATAGATTATGTTATAGAAAAATACGGTGCAGATCACGTGGCTCAGATAGTAACATTTGGTACTATGGCGGCGCGCGCTGCTGTGCGCGATGTGGGACGAGCTATGGATATTCCATACGCAACGTGTGATAAAACTGCAAAGCTTATACCGTATTCACCCGGAATGACTCTTACAAAGGCGCTTGACAGCTCTAAAGAGCTTAAAAGCTTATATGATAGTGATACTCTTATAAAAGAGCTTATTGATATGGCAATCAAGCTTGAGGGTATGCCAAGGCACGCATCCACCCATGCGGCAGGTGTTGTTATATCCGACCGACCGGTAAGCGATTATGTGCCCCTTGCCACTAATGACGAGTCGGTTGTAACACAGTATACAATGACCGCTCTTGATGAGCTTGGCCTTCTTAAAATGGATTTTTTGGGGCTGAGAAATCTTACGGTAATTGAGGACACACAAAAAGAAATAAGAAAAATACATCCCAATTTTGATGTCGAAAAAATACCGCTTGACGATGCCGATACCTTTAAAATGATGAGCGAAGGATTTACCGACGGTGTGTTTCAGTTTGAATCTGACGGTATGAAGAACATAATGCGTAAATTCAGGCCTCAGACACTTGAGGATTTAATATCGATTATTTCTCTTTATCGTCCCGGTCCTATGGATTCAATACCGCGTTATATTCACAATAGACATAATCCCAAGGATGTAAAGTATGATACACCTTTGTTAGAACCTATTTTAAATGTAACCTATGGATGTATCGTGTATCAGGAACAGGTAATGCAAATATTCCGTTCCCTTGCGGGATATTCTTTAGGTCGCGCCGATATAGTAAGGCGCGCAATGTCCAAGAAAAAACACGACGTATTGGCTCGTGAGCGTAACGCATTTATATATGGCGAAAAAGATCAAAACGGCAATGTTGTTTGTGATGGCGCTTTAAATCGCGGAGTGAGTGAAGCTGTAGCTGAGAAGCTTTTTGATGAGATTTCTGCTTTTAGCTCATACGCCTTCAATAAATCACACGCCGCGGCTTATGCTGTGGTGTCATATAGAACGGCATATCTTAAATGTCATTACCCTACAGAGTATTTTGCGGCATTGCTCACAAGTGTTTTGGATAACGTTGGAAAAATATCGCAATACACTACAGAATGTAAGCGTATGGGAATAAAAATTTTACCGCCATCGGTAAACGAAAGTTACGAAAACTTTACATCTTGCGGTAAAAATATACGCTTTGGTTTGCTTGCTGTAAAAAATCTTGGTTCTAATCTTATAAATCAGCTTATAAATGAAAGAAAAAATGGTAAATACACCTCTATGTACGATTTTTGTTCGCGAAATTATAGCCGAAACTTTAATCGTCGCGCGCTGGAAGGTCTTATTAAAAGCGGCGCTATGGACACATTAGAGGATAACCGCCGAAAAATGTTATACAATATCGATAAGGTTATATCCGTAATTGAGGAAACCGAGCGATTTACCTCTGAAAACCAGTTGGATTTATTTGGCGATACTACCGAGAAATCAAGTTTTGAGCTTGCGCATATTGATGAAATGCCTCGCGCGGAATTGTTATCTATGGAAAAAGCCGCCACGGGTATGTATTTGTCAGGACATCCAATGAACAGTTATCGGTCGTTTGTTCGCAATTCGCGATTTATACCAATTGCCGATATTAATTCTAAAAAAATACCCGATGGAAGACGCATAAGTGTTGTGGGTGTACTTGGCGAGATTAAATTAAAACAGCTTAAAAATAAAAACACCATAGCATATACTACGGTGGAGGATATATCAGGAACAGTCGATATTATTGTGTTTTCTGCAATTTTGGCTTCTTATCGCTCTATTATGACAGCTGGAAGCGTTGTTATAATAAACGGAAAGGTGAGCGAACGCGAGGATCGCGAGCCCGAAATTGTTTGCGAATCGGTAGAAATCGTTCCCGAAAGTGCGCAAAATGCAGAACAAATCGAGACGTTATATCTAAAAATTTCAAGTATAAATTCACAACAATTTAATGAAGTGTGTGAAATTTTGGCAAAATATAAAGGAGAAAGCGACGTTATAATTTATTGTGAGGATACAAAAAAGCGTATTATGGTTCCCGAAAGGTTAAAAATACAACCGTCAAAGGCTTTAACCGATGATTTGTCACGTGTTTTATCTGCCGAAAACGTAAAGTTGGTTCTCAAATAAAAAAATGTTGCAGTTTTTGTATTTTTAGTGTATAATATTTGGCATGTGTTTTGGAGATGATAAAAAATGAAAACAATAGGTGTTTTAACAAGCGGCGGCGACGCGCCCGGTATGAATGCTGCGGTACGCGCCGTAGTAAGAACTGCCATTTCGCTTGGTATGACAGTTAAGGGTATAAGACGTGGATATGCCGGTCTTATAGAAAATGATATTTTTGATATGGATTCACGTTCTGTTTGTGATATTATCAACCGTGGAGGTACTGTGCTTTATACTGCACGTTGTCCAAAATTTAGAACCGAGGAAGGTGTTTTGGAAGCAGTTGAAAACTGTAAAAAACACGGAATTGAGGGTTTGGTTGTAATCGGCGGCGATGGTTCTTTCAAGGGTGCGCTTCAGCTTTCACGCCACGGCGTGCCATGTATTGGTGTACCAGGAACAATCGATAACGATATTGGTTGTACCGAATATACGATAGGTTTTGATACCGCTATGAACACCGCTATAGAAATGATAGACAGAATTCGTGACACAGCACAATCGCACGAACGCTGCAGTGTTATTGAGGTTATGGGTCGACACGCAGGATATATTGCAGTTCAAACAGGTATTGCTGTGGGTGCTACTGCGATAATGGTGCCTGAAGTACCCGTTAGTATGGAAAGTATAATCCGTAAAATCAAAACAGCTCAACGAAACGGTAAAAAGCACTTTATTGTAATTGTTGCCGAAGGCGTTGGCGGTGTAGAGGACATTGCAAAGCAAATTATGGCGGCAACAGATATTGACTCACGAGCTACAGTTTTAGGACACGTTCAGCGTGGTGGTAATCCAACCCTTCGTGACAGGCTTCGCGCTACACAAATGGGTTACGAGGCAGTACAGCTTCTTAATCAAGGCAAGGGAAACCGCGTAGTCGCATATCAGGGCAGCAGTGTTGTTAATTATGATATTGAAGATGCTCTTCAAATGAAAAAATGTTTTGATGAGCGTATGCTTAAAATTGCATTAGAAACAGCAATTTAAAAAAACAAATCCCGAGTTTGCGTTCCCTTTGTAAAGAGGGTTTGCAATCTCGGGATTTATATTATTATTGTTTTTTATCGTTATATGGAACGTATTTTATCTTACGCTGTTTTGATTTTTTGGTGTTTAATTTTATGACCGCAATTATAAAAACAACAATAGCGAGAACAATTAAAATGTATACTACCTTCATATATGATGATGTAAAGAAGTTTTTAACTGCGCGCAATGCTGTTAAAAGCGCACTTTTTTGTATATCCTCGTTGGCTATAAGGTTGACAGTTCCTATTTTTTGTTCGGCATAAATTATATCTGCAGTACCAAGTTTCTGACCTTTTTTAATGGGGGCGTCAACCTTTTCCGACACAGGATTGGTTACAATACTGATTGTCGAATCGTCGGCATCTTTGGGTAATACCGAGGTAAATCCCTCTTCTACATAAAGCGAAACAAAATCGGTGTCGAGCGATAAATCAACACCTATTTCTGCTACGGGATTAGCGGTGTCGGCAACCTTTTTAAATTCAAAGTTTTTGAATGCCCATCGATAAAGCTCGGCGCTTTCTGTAAAGTGTTTTTTCTCATTTGGTGGGCAACCAAACAAAATGCAAGCATAGTTGTAGCCGTTGTAACTTGCCGTACTTACAAGGCAACGACCGGCCTCATCAGTGTATCCAGTTTTAACACCCTTTGCATAAGTGTAGTAATAGCTGGTGGTGTTATCTTGCAAAAGATTTGTTGTAGAGAGCACGCGGTTTCCCGAAAGACTGGTGGTTACCGTGTGTCTTGTGCTTTCGCAAACCGTTTTAAAGGTTTCGTTTTGCAATGCGTATTTAGTAAGCGTATATGTGTCACGTGCGGTAGTATAGTTTTCTTCGTGATGTAGGCCTATTGGGTTTTCGTAGTGTGTTCCGCTAAGGCCTAATTCTGTGGCGCGAGTGTTCATCATATTAACAAAATTATCTACACTATCGCCATAATACATAGCCGCCAACAGTGAACAATCGCCGTAAGATGACATCAACACCATATATACAAGGTCAAGCTGTGTGATTTCTTCTCCTGCTTTAAGTAATGAAACGCTGCTTCCTGTGCCACTTATAAGATCGAGCGCTTCTTCGGTCATAGCGATTTTGGCATCAGGGTTGTATCGGCTGCTTTCTAATATCAAAAGCGTCGTCATAATTTTAGTAATAGAAGCAGGGTATACCTTTTGGTCGGCGTTTTTTTCATACAACACTTCATCGGTATCAAGCGACACAAGCATCGCAGCATTTGCCGTAATTTGAATGCCTGTGGGTTCGTATGCACTCACTGTAAGGGCAGGTGTTAAAAGTAAACAAATTATTAAAATAAAAGAAAAAGCTCTTTTAAGCATAGAAATCTCCCCAAAAGTATGATATACTAATATTATACATTATAAATACATAAAAATAAAGTGCAAATATTAAAAAAAGTGGTGGTGAAAAAGTGGTTTATATAACAGGTGATATGCATGGAGACCTTGAAAGACTCTACAGTAAAGAATTTCGCAAACTTCGACGGGGTGATATTCTTATTGTGTGTGGAGATTTTGGGTATATATTTGATGGCTCAAAACAAGAAAAAGAGGTTATAAAATGGTTTGCAAAGCGCAAGTTTATAACCGCCTTTGTAGAAGGTACGCACGATAATCTTGATAAGATAAATCGCTCGAGAGAAACCGTATGGAAGGGCGGTAAGGTGCATAGAATAAAGGGTAATCTTTTGCATCTTATGCGAGGACAAATTTTTACTATAGACGGCAATAAATATTTCACCTTCGGTGGTGGAGAAAGTGCTGATAAGGATATGCGAGTAGCGCAAGGCTTTTGGTGGCGCGAGGAGGAACCTACCCCTGCCGAAATGGCAGATGGAGCGCGCGTTCTTGATGAAGCGGGATGCCGAGTGGATTATATAATCACTCACGAACCACCTTCACTTGTAAAAAGCGCGATGCTTTTGCGTAAAGGGAATAGTGATAGCATTAATAAATTAAATGGTTACTTAGAGGAAATCGGTCGCTCTTGCGATTACCGTCATTGGTATTTTGGTTCCCTTCACGAAGATCGTGTCATCACCGAGCATCACACATGTGTGTTTAAAAAAATGCTTGCAATAGACACGAATGCTAAAAACTTGTAATTTTATATTAGATATGATATAATTATTTAATGACATCAAAATTATGGAGGTCGCTATGATAAATATCGACAGACTTTGTCCCGGTTGTATGAACGACAACGGCGGTGAAAAAATTTGTAGCATATGTGGATGTGATGTGTCAGAAAAAAATGACAACACACATTTACCTGTCAAATTTTTGCTTTCGGAAAGATATGTTATAGGTAAAGCTCTTAGTGTTAATGCAGAAGGAATAACCTATATCGCGTGGGATATGGCAGCTGATAATGCTGTACATATAAAAGAATATTTTCCAAAAAACATATCTGTTCGAAATCCCGATAAAACAGTATCGGTAATAAGCGGTAATGAATTTTATTTTAATGAAGGACTTATGGATTTTATTGAAATAAACAAAAAACTTATTGCAACCGAATTGCAATCTATAATACCTGTGCTTACCGTTTTTGAAGAAAACGGTACAGTTTATGCGGTAACACCTATAATATCAAGTATTACGCTTAATAGCTTTCTTGAAAAAAACGGTGGAAGTCTTAGGTGGGAGCAGGCTCGCCCTTTGTTTTTGCCGCTTATAGATACGCTTAAGGGTCTTCACGAGCTTGGTATTATACACGGTGGCATTTCACCCGAAACAATACTGGTAGGTCGTGACGGTAAGCTGCGTTTTTCAAAAATATATATTCCAAGACTACGTATGGCATCGTCGGATAGCCCTGCGGAGCTATATAGTGGATATGCCGCAGCCGAGCAGTATGGCGGTACAGACGAAAAAATTAGCGAGGCATCAGACGTTTACGGACTCAGCGCAACGCTGTTTCGTGTAATCATAGGTACAGTGCCTCCCTCTGCGGAAATAAGACTCACTCAGGATACTTTGTCAATTCCTGCTCATTTTGCTGACGAATTACCTCGTCAAGTGCTGGTAGCAATTGCCAACGGTATGCAGATAAAAATTCAAAACCGAACCAAAAATATTGATGTTTTTAAAAATGAACTCGTTTACGGAGAAACTCAGGAAAATCTTCGTCGCGCAGCAAATGTGCGCGCGGCAAGTAAAACAGAAAAAACTGCCGAAAAATCAGATTCCTCCAAGAAAAAGGGTGGCGGTGTAAAGTATGCCGCAATATCGGCAGGTATTACAGTAGCGTTATTTTTGGTTGTTGCAATCGTTTTGTGCGTTGTGTTTAAGGATGAAATATTCGGTACAAACGAACCCTTATTTAACAACTCCGAAATAGCTTCAATGCCTGATGTCGATGTAATAGGCGATGTAGATCCTAATGCGGTAGAATCGGTAATACTATACGAGGTTCCCGACCTTGTCGGAAAATATTATTATCAGCTGGAAGATATTGAAAATTATGAGCGCTTTAAGTTTGTAATAAAGGATAAAGAATATTCCGATAAATATGAACGCGGCGCAATTTGCTCTCAATCGGTAGAGGTAGGAACATCTGTTGAAAACGGTACCGAGATACAACTTGTTATAAGTCTTGGCTCTAAAGAGGTTACTATCGCAAATGTAGTAGGTCTTGATGAAATGAGCGCTAAAATGGAGTTGCTTAAACAAGGATTTTTATACGAAAATATTATAGTAGAAAAAATTTACGATTCCGAATCGGCATCCGGTGTAGTTTTGCGACAAACACCCGAATATAAAGAAACTGTTAACGCTGAAATATTGGTTACTATATATGTTAACGAGTACGAAGAAGAACTTGTTGAACCCGAAATCAGTGATGATACACAACAAGACAACGAACAGGGTCGTGTTCCAAACGGTAGTTCTAACAATCAAAACAACGAGTAATTTATGATTTAAGAGGTGTAATATATTGGTTACAATTCTTCTTGCTGTTTACAACGGTGAAAAGTATCTGAAGGCGCAAATAGAATCAATATTATCACAAAGCTTTAAAGATTTTAAAATTATTATTCGCGATGACGGCTCAACCGACAAATCGGTAGATATTATAAATTATTATTGTAATGAATATCCCGATAAAATTTCCTGTATGTGTGGTGACCCTACGGGTAGCGCAAAATTGAATTTTGCCGAATTGCTGGACACTTGTGAAGCGGATTATATTATGTTTTGTGATCAGGACGATGTATGGTTGCCTACCAAGATAGAAAAAACTCTTGCCGCTATGCAATTGGCAGAAGATGACGGTAAAACTCCTGTTTTAGTACATACCGATTTAAAAGTCGTTGATAATCAGCTTTGCGAAATATCTCCGTCGTTTTTTGAATTTCAAAAACTTTATCAAAGCGATATAACGTTACCCAAATTGTTGGTTCAAAATTATGTTACAGGCTGTACTGTTATGATAAATCGCGCGCTCAGGCAAAAATGCGGAAAAATACCGCGAAATTGTATTATGCACGATTGGTGGTTAGCGTTGGTAGCAATACTTTTTGGAAAACTTATTTGCATTAACGAGCCTACAATGCTTTATCGCCAACATTCCGATAATCAGGTGGGCGCAAAGGCGGCTTATGGTATAGCACTTGTAAAGCGTAAGCTTGCAACGCTTGATAAGGTTCGAGAAAATTACAACGCTACGTACTTGCAAGCAGAAAGCTTGTTAAAACATTTTGGCCATACGCTCAGTCAAGCGCAACGTCAAACACTTGAAGTGTATTGCAAAATTAAAAATATGAACAAAGTTCAAAAGATACAGGCAGTGCGAAAATATGGCTTTAAAAAGGGTACGCGACTTCGCATAATCGGGCAGTATTTTTTGATGTAGAAAGGTATAATATGAAGATTTTTAAAGAATTTGTAGCAATTGTTATAAGCGTATGCTTACTGCTTACCTTTGTAGGTTGTGGAGAAAGCAATGATGTGTACGACAATTTTGAGCCTGCAGGCGTTACTGTTGTTGAGTCTATAGGTAGTACTCAGTACGAAACTTCAATCGATGATAAAGAGACGGCTCAAAAAATGTGGGATGTTTTTGCCAATCTTGAGCTTAATCTTGACAAGAGAGGAGAAATGGGTTCTTCATATATCTATATGTGTTTTTATAACGAAGACCAATCTACGCTTGCTATATTTACAATATATGAAAACGGCTCTTGTTGCTTGGGCGAAGATTTTTCAAGTTTTTATACCGTGTATAACGGCGAAGAAGTTTTTATGGACATATACGATATCTATACAGATTATGTTCAAAAATAACAATTTAACCCCCTCGTTCGTAAAAAACGAGGGGGTTGTTTGTTTTAGGTTAAAATGATATCACAATATTATAAGCTCTTTTTTGCTTTTTGTCAGGTTTATACAACCGTCCTCGGTTACATATACCATATCTTCAATTCTAACACCAAATTTATTTTCAAGGTAAATGCCGGGCTCCACTGTTACGATGTTTCCAACCTCTAAAACCGCTTTGTTGTTTGGGCTTAAATTGGGGGATTCGTGAACCTCAATGCCTACGCTGTGTCCTAAAGCGTGACCAAAGCAACCTTTGTATCCTGCATTGTAGATTATATCACGCGCAATTTTGTCGATGTCACCGCATACGGCGCCGCGCTTTATGCTTTTAATTGCTTCAAGCTGAGCTTTAAGTGTGGTATCGTACACTTGCCTTTGTTCATCAGTAATGGTGCCGATTGCTACAGTACGGGTCATATCGCTACAGTATCCGCCCACAATACCGCCAAAATCCATTGTAACAAAATCGCCTTTTTCAATTTTTTTATCGGTGGGTACTCCGTGTGGTAAGGATGAGTTCTTGCCCGACACTACAATAAAATCAAACGATACACCTTCAGCACCCAAAGAGCGCATAAAAAACTCCATATCAAGCATTATTTCGCGTTCGGTTCTGCCTGCGGAAATACGCGGCAAAATATAATTAAGCGTTTGGTCGGTAATTGATTGCGCCTGTTCTATAAATTGCAGCTCGTGGGCAGATTTGATAGCACGCATTTTATTAAGATTTGTATCTAAAATGTTATCGTTTGATATTTCGATATCTTCAAACAGTTCAGAAATATATTTATACTGAGTAAGACTGATTTGGGAGGCTTCGATAAAAATGGTTTTAATTTTTTCATCTTTGCAAAATGCATATATGCCCTTATCGCCTTTATCATAAAGAACAACATCGCAACCGCTTACAGTGGCTTTTGCTTTTTCAAAATATCTAAAGTCAATAAAAAACATTGCTTTTGTTTTTGTTACCAAAACACTGCCTGCACTTGAATTAAAACCTGTTAGATAAAAGCGATTAGATCCGCTTGATATCCAGAATGCTTCGTCGTCTTTTAAAATTTGTTGAAGTTTTAAAATGCGATTTTTAATCATTTTATCACCTTAAAAATTTATTAACATAAAAAAGTAATTTAATTTAAAAATTTAAAATATAATATAAATGAACTGATGTCGCGGCAATAGCCGTGAATAAGCCGACAGTTTTTACATTAAATACTACTTGGGCGCAATCCAAAGGCGGATTGCGCCCAAGACCATTTTATAAAGCCGATTTTATAGCGTCAAGCAATTCGTCGTATTCCTCAAACGCCAAAAGCTCGGGATAATCTTTTTTTATTTGCTCGGTAGATTTAAACAAAAATCCCGCCTTGCTTGCAAGTATCATACCAAGGTCGTTAAAGCTGTCTCCCGCAGCAATTGTATCAAATCCGCAAGATTGGAGCGCCTTTACCGTTGTAAGCTTTGACTTTTCACAACGCATTTTATATCCCGTGATTTCGCCGTTTGGTGCAACCTCTAATGTGTTGCAAAAAATGGTTGGCATTCCAAGCTTTTTCATTAGTGGTGCCGCAAACTGTTCAAAGGTATCGCTTAAAATAATAACCTGAGTAAGCTGACGAAGCTCGTCTAAAAATTCTTTTGCGCCCGGCATAACGTCAATTTTTTCAATAACTGCCTGAATTTCGTTAAGGCCTAAATTATGCTCTTTTAAAATATCAAGTCTATATTTCATCAATTTGTCATAGTCGGGCTCGTCACGTGTGGTGCGCTTAAGCTCGGGAATACCTACCTCGTTTGCAAAAGCAATCCAAATTTCAGGGACTAATACGCCCTCCATATCTAAACATACTACATTCATATGTGTTCTCCTAAAATTATAATAAATATGTTGGTAAATCGTGGTCTTTTACGTGTAGAACACGGAATTTTTCTTTGTGAATATCGGGTGCCGTATTTTCTTTAACGACTATTTCTTTTATAACCGACTTTGTTTTAGAAAGCTCGGTATAAAGGCGGTTAGCCTCGGATTTGTTTTGCACATTTATAACTATTGCGCTAATTTGTGAAACAGAAAGCTCTTTTGCGGCATAATACCTACGATATCCATCAACAAGCCAAATTTCATCCTTGGGTGTAACCGCTACTATAACTGGGCAAAGAATACCACGTTTTGAAATACTTGCTTTAATAGTGTCAATGTTATCAGGTTTTTTTGCAACCGACAAAAGACCGATTTTATCAAGTGTAAATTTTGTTGTTATGCTATCGTTTGTAACTGTTGATTTTTTATTTGCCGTAGCATTTACCGCGCGGACAATACTGCTTTTACCTATTGACAAGTGAAACAACCTCCTGCGTTAGAGCTTTATATTCCTTGGCGCTTCGAGCCGACGGCTTGTATACTGCCACAGGCAGTGATGCGTCCTGCGCCCATTCTATAGAACTATCAGTGCGAATGTAATTTTCAAACATACGCACGCCATCGGTATTATGCAATGCATCAACCGTTTGCTTGAAGTAATTTTTGCGTGTATCAACCTTGGTTATTGCAACGCCTAAAAGTGAAATATCGGGATTGATTTGTTGAACTGTCGCAAAAAATTCAAACATATTTGCAAGCCCAAATAGTCCCCATGGGCTTGCTTCAACGGGAATTATAAGGTAATCTGACGCGCAAAGCATATTCATAACCCAACCGCCCAAGGTAGGTGGAGCATCCATTAAAATAAAATCATACTTGTCGCTGACCTTAACGTTTTTAAGGCAGTTTTTAAGGATTAGCTCGCGCTGCCATTTAGAAAATAAATCAAACTCAATATTACTCATAAGGCTTGATGATAACACAACGTCAAGATTTTCGTATTTGGTTTGCGTTATATAATTTGATATATCCTCTTGATTAGTAACAGCGGTATAAACGTTATTACCGTTTTGCGCGCTTTCTAAAACCGCGTCTTCTGAAAACAACGAGAGCGATAAATTCATTTGCATATCGCCGTCAATCATCAGTACGCGATAGCCCATTTTAGAAAGCTCGTAGCCAACATTACAACAGGTGGTGGATTTACCACTGCCGCCTTTGTTATTGGCAAAACAAATTGTTGTAGTTTTCAAGGCAAAACACCCCTTATAAACTATATTATATTTATATATATATTATAGTTTTAACAAAAGGTAATGTCAACACTTTATACACTACATTTTGTGTGTTGCGTTATTAAAAAATGTTGTATTGAAGAAATGAAGCTACAGTAATTTGTGGCTGTAATTAGATTTAAAATCGATTGTGCGTTTAGTACAATCGTTTTTTAATATTTTGTATTAATTGTAAAAATTTCGGCAAAGATATTATCAGTATTAAAAACGGAGGAATGTTTATGTTTAAAAAAATATTATCTGTTGTGCTTTGTGTATCGTTGATTTTATCGGTAACATTGCTTGTAGGTTGTGGTGACAGCGGTAGCGCCGACGTTTATTTTTTAAACTTTAAACCCGAATCGGCTAACGTTTATATAGAACTAGCCGAGACATATCAAAAAGAAACGGGCGTTAAGGTTAAGGTGGTAACCGCCGCGGCAAATACCTATGAACAAACCCTTAAATCCGAAATTGCAAAATCATCGGCACCAACTATCTTTCAGGTAAATGGTCCTATTGGCTATCAATCGTGGAAGGATTACTGCCTTAATATAGAAAACAGTGATTTTGCCAAACTGCTTAGTGATGATGCGCTTGCTATTCGTGATGCCAACGGCAAAGGCATATATGCCGTGCCGTACGTTGTAGAGGGTTATGGAATAATCTATAACGATGCTATTATGAGGAAATATTTTTCGCTGTCGCAAAGGGCGGTAGACATCGACAACGCTGACCAAATTAACAATTTTGCTACGCTAAAAGCTGTGGTAGAAGATATGACGGCGCACAAAGACGAGCTTAACATAGACGGTGTATTTGCATCTACCTCGCTATTGTCAGGTGAGGATTGGCGCTGGCAGACACACCTTTTAAATGTGCCGCTTTATTATGAACTACGTGACAGCGAGGATTATTCTGACCCTACTATTGCGGGTTTGAATGCAAAAGAGGTTGCGTTCAGATATTCCGAAAATTATAAAAACATCTTTGATTTGTATATAAATAATTCCATTACAGAAAAGGGTTTACTTGGCTCTAAATCTACAAGTGATTCTATGGCAGAGTTTGCGCTTTCACGCGTTGCAATGGTGCAAAACGGTAACTGGGCGTGGTCGCAAATAAAGGATGTAAAGGGTAACACAGTAGCCGAAAATGATATTAAATTTTTACCGATTTATATTGGTGTTGACGGTGAGGAAGAGCAGGGACTGTGCATAGGCACCGAAAATTATTTTGCAATTAATAAAAATGTCAGCGAAGAGCAGCAACAAAAATCACTTGACTTTTTGTACTGGCTTTTTACAAGTGACACGGGCAAAGATTACGTGACAAATAAGCTTGGCTTTGTAACACCGTTTACCAGCTTTACCCAAGCCGAACTTCCAAATGACCCACTTGCGCGTGAGGTTGTTAGATATATGAATGATAGGTCAAAAGAAACTGTGCCTTGGATTTTTACGTCTTTTCCAAGTGATGTTTTTAAAACCGAAGTTGGAGGCGTACTGCTTGAATATGCGCAGGGCAACAAGGTGTATCAAGACGTAGAAAATACCGTAAAATCAAAATGGAAGAGTGAACGAAAGTGAAAAAAGGCGCAAAAAGATGGGCAATAGTTTTTTTGCTACCAACCGTTATAGCGTTTTGTATAGCGTTTTTAATACCGTTTATAATGGGACTGTACCTGTCTTTTTGTGAATTCAGAACGGTCGGTGACGCGCAGTTTGTAGGGCTACAAAATTATATACGGGCATTTAGCCAAGACAGTGATTTTATAAATGCGCTTGTATTTACCATTAAGTATGCCATAACGGCGGTAATAAGCATAAATGTTATCGCATTTTTTTTAGCGCTTATGCTAACGCGTCGTATTCGCGGTACAAATTTATTTAGAACAATATTTTTTATGCCAAACCTTATAGGCGGCATTGTTTTGGGCTATATATGGCAGTTAATAATAAATGGTGTGCTTTATAACTACGGGTATTCAATTACTTCAAGCGCTACATTTGGTTATTGGGGATTAGTAATACTAAGTAGTTGGCAAATGATAGGTTATATGATGATAATATATATTGCCGGAATACAAAACATTTCTTCATCGGTTTTAGAAGCGGCTCGTGTGGATGGCGCATCATCGTTGCGTACATTGATAAGCATAACAATTCCGTCGGTGATGCCTTCTATTACAATATGCCTGTTTTTGAGTATAACTAATTCTTTTAAGCTGTTTGATCAAAATCTTGCGCTTACCGCAGGTGCGCCCTCAAAACAGACACAAATGTTAGCATTAGATATTTATAATACCTTTTACGGCAGGATAGGTTACGAGGGTGTGGGACAGGCAAAGGCGGTAGTTTTCTTTGTCATGGTAGCAGGCATTGCGCTGTTGCAGTTGTATTTTACAAGAAGTAAAGAGGTAGAGCATTGATGAAAAAAATAAATTTTTCAAATATTTTAATCTTTGTGCTACTGTTGGTTTTAAGCTTCTTGTTTCTAATACCAATTATAACCGTCGTTATAAATTCATTTAAAGACCAGTTTTTCATAAGTCAAACACCGTTTGTATTGCCAAATAGCAATACCTTTGCCGGATTAGAAAACTATATAAAGGGTATTGCAGATACAGGGTTTATAGCGGCATTTTTTTGGTCGCTTTTTATTACGGTTTGCTCGGTTGCGGCGATTGTGCTGTTCACCGCAATGACTGCTTGGTATATAACAAGGGTAAAGACACGATTTAACAGTATTTTATACTACTTGTTTGTCTTTTCAATGATAGTGCCGTTTCAGATGGTTATGTTTACAATGTCTAAAATTGCCAATGTATTAAAATTGGATAATCCAATTGGACTTGTTTTTATTTATCTTGGGTTTGGAGCGGGACTTTCAGTGTTTATATTTTCGGGATTTGTAAAATCAATACCGTTAAGCCTTGAGGAAGCCGCT
The DNA here is from genome assembly GCA_017437005.1 of Clostridia bacterium. Taxonomy (GTDB): domain Bacteria; phylum Bacillota; class Clostridia; order Oscillospirales; family Acutalibacteraceae; genus UBA737. The sequence goes on from JAFSBZ010000026.1 coordinate 34,596, forward strand.
ATTATAGATGGCTGTAACACTTTGCAAAGCTTTATATATGTCGTGTTCCCAATGCTAAAGCCTACCGCTATAACCGTGGCTATTCTAAATACAATGTGGATATGGAACGACTATCTTCTGCCGTATTTGGTGATTGGTAGCGATTATAAAACAATTCCAATTGCCGTGCAGTATTTAAAAGGCGGCTACGGTTCGGTAGATATGGGCGCTATGATGGCGATGCTGGTGTTAAGTATTGTACCTGTTATTGTTTTTTATTTATCCTGTCAAAAATATATTATAAAAGGGGTAACAGCAGGTGCCGTTAAGGGATAAATCGCAAAAAAAATACAGCGGCGCGCTGTTGGCGATATCTTCGCTGCCGTCGCCGTATGGTATAGGTAGTTTTGGCATAGAAGCGTATAAATTTGTGGACTTTTTATGCAAAGCGCGACAACACTTTTGGCAGATATTACCGCTTAATCCTTTGGGTGAGGGTAATTCACCGTATAAATCCTCAGGTGCATTTGCGGGTGAAATGCTATATATAGATATAGACATTTTGGTGCGTGACGGTTTGATTAAAGAAACTGATATATCGGACTGTGTTTTTGAAAAAAATGTAGATTATAAGGCGGTGCGAAGCTTTAAAATACCGCTGCTTAAAAAGGCGGCAAAAAATTTTGATACCAAAAACAAAGATTATCAAAAATTTTTAAATGAAAACAGTTTTTGGATAGATGATTACGCCATTTTTGAAGCTGCGCTTGCGGTTTATAAAACGCCTTTTCTTAAAGATTTACCGGATGGTATTAAATATAAAGTGCCTGATTTTATAGACGAATTTAAGGTAAAACACAAAGAACAAATCAATTTTTACAAAATTACACAGTATTTCTTTTATTGCCAATATTATGACCTAAAGCTTTATGCCAATAAAAAAGGTATTAAAATCATAGGCGACATACCGTTTTATGTGTCGCCCGACAGCGCAGACGTTTTTGGAAATCCTGACGACTTTTTGCTTGAGCGTGATTTTACACCTGCTATGGTGGCAGGTGTTCCGCCCGATATTTTTTCAAGCGAGGGTCAGTTGTGGGGAAATCCCATATATAATTGGAAAAATATGCGTGAAAACGGATACAAATGGTGGTTTAAAAGATTAGAATTTTGCGCTCATATGTATGATGTTGTGCGTATTGACCATTTTCGCGCTTTTGCAAATTATTATCAGATACCGCGTAATAAAACTGCTATTGAAGGCGAGTGGATTATGGGCGAGGGCGCCGAGTTTTGGGATAAGGCAAAGCAAAAATTAGGTGATATTAATATAATAGCCGAGGACTTAGGCGGTGAGGATGACCCGCAGGTAATGTATTTGCTAAATTATACTGGCTTTGCTAATATGAAAATTCTGCAGTTTGCCTTTACGGGTGATACCGAAAACATTTACCTTCCGCAAAACTACCCGTATAATTGCGTTTGTTATACAGGCACTCACGATAATAATACTGCGCTTGGCTGGTATAACAATGCTACCACTAAAGAGCGAGTAATTTTTAATGCGCTTGTGCGCAACAATGCAAATTATGTAGCGCACGATATGATACGTGCGTTGTCAAAGTCAAATTCAATGCTATGCATTATACCTATGCAGGATTTACTTTGCCTTTCGGATGATGCCCGAATGAACACACCCGGCACGGTAGGGGATAACTGGGTTTGGCGAATCGATAAAGCAGATATAAGCGAGGACAATGCAAAATTGTTTAAAAAACTGACAAAAGAGAGAAATTAGGTAAAGAATTCTACAGTCAAAAAAAGAGCCGAGATTTTCTCGGCTCTTTTTTGTATATTTGGATGGCGACCAACGGAGTTGTGCATAAATTATATTATATATAATTTATTTTGCAATAATATCCCAATTTGGTATTAAATTAATATTATATTTCCCTCGGCGAACAACAATCTCGGGGTGATTTTATAGCAAAAAGCGGCGCGCGCGTAAAGCCGATATCATCAGCATATAAAACAATTGACACTAACCTTGCGCGTGATAATCCTGAAGACGATATATCAAAAGCTTATTTAGAAAATTTATAAAATTATAAGCCACTGCTTTATTTTAAGCAGTGGCTTGATTTTTTCTTAATCGTGCATTAATTATACTTTAACCTTTACTACAATCTTTTTAACAGTTGATTGATTACCGTTTAGGCATATGCCCGGCTTGTGTACATCGTGGGGAAAGAATATGCCGTATTCGTCATTTGTTAAAATGCCTTTATCGGCATTTGCGTTATCCTCGTAAAACATAACGTCTTTAGCATCATTATATTCTGACTTTGGTGTGGCTTTTGATATATCAAAGCCTTCAATCACTTCTGTGCCCGAAACAATAAACTGAATATCTATATAATTTTTATGAGCCTCGGCTTTTGCATCTTCATAAAGCTTGCTTGTGTATTCCTGTACCGATGCCCAAAGGCTTCTGCCGTCAATTTCATATTTGCCTACGGGTAAATTTTCGGCAATGGCTTTTTTTATAAAATCAAAGGCTTCGCGAAAGCGTGGATGCATACCATAATAAAGTTGGCAATTTTTTAGATTATCAAATACCATAACAAAAACTCCTTTTAATTTTTATTTGATTATATTATATTTTTTGAAAATTAACAATATTTTTGTGAAATATTTATATTGACTTTTTATACGCGTTGCAGTAGAATTGTCAAGGTTTTGCGCCCAAATTTAAAACAAGGGGGGGTAAGGTTTTGAGTACAAGGGTTATACATCATAAGGGTTTAAATTTTCCGCAAATTAATTTTTTGCCTAAAGTATTGGCTTTTATAAAAAATAACGTTGTAATGGCTATTGCTTTTTTAGCGGCGGCTGTAACAACCGTTATAGTGCCACCCGACCGTGAATACCTTGGCTATTTTGATTTTAAAACCTTGTCCTGCTTATATAGCGTTTTGGCGGTGGTTTGCGCGCTTAAAAATATTAGATTTTTCTATACGCTTGCGCAAAAAATAGTAGAGCTTTTTAAAAATATACGCCTTTGTGTTCTGGCACTTGTGTACATAACCTTTATAGGCTCAATGCTTATAGCCAATGATATGGCGTTGCTTACTTTTTTGCCGCTTGGTTTTTTTGTGTTAAACAGCACAAAAAAGCAAAAATATATGGCATTTACCTTTATTATGCAAAATATTGCGGCAAATTTAGGCGGAATGTTAACTCCATTTGGTAATCCGCAAAATCTTTACCTTTATACTAAATTCAATATTCCAAACGGTGAATTTGTGTCCATTATGGCGCCGCCGTTTATAGTGTCAATAATTTTGATTACGATTTGTTGTATTGTATTTGTAAAATCTGAACCGCTTGAAATAGAGGGCGAAAAGGCAAAATTGCCGCTTGGAAAAACCGCACTTTATCTTGCGCTTTTTGCACTTAGTATTGCAATTGTTTTTAGAACGATTCCTTACTATATTGGCGTTGTTGTAATAACCGCGGTTCTAATATTTGCAGATAAATCCGCTCTTAAAAAAGTGGACTATCCGCTGCTGCTCACCTTTGTGTTTTTCTTTATATTTGCCGGAAATATGGCGCGAATTGATGCAGTACAAAATGTGTTTTCGTATTTTTTAAATAAGGATACAATGCTCTTTAGTGTGGCATCATGTCAGGTTATCAGTAATGTTCCATCAGCTATACTGCTGTCGCAGTTTACGGGTAATTATGCTGATTTGCTTATTGGCGTAAACATTGGCGGCGCAGGAACGCTCATCGCTTCGCTTGCAAGCTTGATTACACTCCGTGAATATACCAAGCATAACCCTGATGGTACTTTTAGTTATATAAAAAAATTTACTGCATTTAATTTCGGCATACTTTTAATTTTAATCGCTTTTATGTTTATTTTAAGAAACTGTTAATTTTGCGCTGCAAAATTGACAGTTTTTTGAATTTATGCTAAAATAACCAAAAGCAATTTGAAAGGAATAAAAATGAACTATTCAGAAATTACCCCATACATAAAAAAGCTTGCAGAAAAGTCATGCAGCAGTAACAATATTCAATATGATATGTATATGAAACACAATGTAAAACGCGGACTGCGCGACCTGGACGGCAAGGGTGTTGTAGCGGGCCTTACTGAAGTTTCTTGTATAAACTCACGCAAAATCGACAAAAACGGTAACGAGGTTTTGTGTCGCGGCGAGCTTTATTATCGCGGTATAAATATTTTTGATTTGGTAAAAGGCTTTTCAGAGGGCGGACAGTCGGGCTTTGAAGAGGCAGTGTATTTGTTGCTGTCCGGTAATTTGCCTACCAAAAGTGAGCTTTCGGAATTTTGTGATCAGTTATCGAGTTATCGTTCACTCCCACCGTCATTTGTGCGTGATATGATACTTAAAGCGCCCAGTAAAGATATGATGAACATACTTTCACGCTGTGTATTGGCACTTTATAGCTATGACGAAAACCCTGATGATATTTCTGTGCCAAACGTAATGCGCCAGTGTTTACAGCTTATAGCACAGTTTCCGCTGTTGGCGGTTTATGCTTATCATTCTTATCAGCATTATCATAAGGGTGAAAGTTTGTTTATACACTACCCCAAAAAAGAGTATAACACTGCAGAAAACCTGCTTTACATATTGCGCGAGGATGGTTGCTTTACCGAGACCGAGGCAAAGCTGCTCGACTTAGCACTCGTGCTTCATGCCGAGCACGGTGGCGGTAATAATTCCACCTTTACAACCCACGTTGTAACATCCTCGGGTACCGATACCTATGCCGCAGTTTCGGCAGCGCTTGGTTCACTTAAAGGACCTCGTCACGGTGGCGCAAATATTAAGGTTGTGCAGATGTTTGACGATATGAAGGCAAATATAGATATTACCAATGAAACACAAATCAGAGGTTATCTTGAGAATTTGCTTGATAAAAAAGCGTTTGATAACGCAGGACTTATTTATGGTATGGGACACGCGGTTTATTCGCTATCTGACCCGCGTGCCGAGATTTTGCGCGAGTATGCAAAAAAGCTCTCGGAAGAAAAGAGTATGATGGATGAGTACAGGCTTTACCGTACGGTAGAGAAAATGGCGCCCGAAATTATTGCCGAAAAACGCAAGATATATAAGGGTGTTAGCGCAAACGTTGACTTTTATTCAGGTATGGTGTACAGAATGTTGGGCCTGCCAAACGAGCTTTACACACCGCTTTTTGCTGTGGCGCGTATTGCGGGTTGGTCTGCTCATCGAATAGAAGAGATACAAAACGCGGGCAAAATTATTCGTCCCGCGTATATAAACGTTAAAGACGAGGTAAAATATATACCGATTAATGAAAGATAGGTGTATATTTTGAGCGTATTTAAAAGGATATACGATGTGGTTTGTCAGATTCCTAAAGGCAAGGTTGCAACCTATGGGACAGTTGCGTTATTAGCGGGCAATCCTCGCTGGGCAAGAGTGGTTGGCTACGCATTGCATAACAACCCTGCACCCGGTGTAATACCCTGCCACCGCGTTGTAAATCGCGAGGGTAGAGTAGCCGACAGCTTTGCCTTTGGCGGCGGTGATATACAACGCCAGATGCTCGAAAGCGAAGGCATTATCTTTGAAGCTGACGGGCATATAGATTTAGATAAATTTGGATGGAAATAAACAAAGGTAATTCTTTGCTAAAATGTTATATCACATTATGAGATACAAGCCAATATCGCAATTTGAGATTTTATAAGGTTTCAGCTGACTATATTTTAGATTTACCAAAAGATTTAGAATATCCTAAAAGATAAAAAACGAGGCGCCGTGAAGCGCCTCGTTAATTTTATGTGTGATAAAGCTTTTTGGTTTGATATTTCGGCTCGCAGGTAAGGTTTACACCCAATTTTTTAAAGGTTTGCTCATCCACGCGTGAAAGTATTACACTTGAGTGAACTTCAAGTCCTTTAAGCATATTCACTTGGTCAAGTGCCATTTTTGCAACACTGTCGGTTGCGGCACAAATTGACAAAGCAATTAATATTTCGTCGATATGCATTCGTGGGTTGTGATTACCAAGAACGCTTGTTTTCATTGCTTGAATCGGTTCAATAACGGTGGGGGAAAGCAATAATACGTCATCAGAAATGCCGGCAAGCTCTTTTAACGCGTTAAGCAGCATTGATGAGCTGGCACCCAAAAGCGAAGAGGTTTTACCGGTTATAATTCTGCCGTCAGGAAGCTCAATTGCAGCGGCAGGACCAGCGGTAATTTCGGCTTTATCAAGCGCTGCCTGCACTACAGGACGGTCTTTTGTTGAGAGTCCAAGTTGACTCATAAGTAGTTCAATTTTTGTAACCTCGCTTCTTTCGGTAAGGCCCTGTCGCAAATTACAGCAAGCATTGTAGTAACGACGTATAATTTCTTGTTTTGCGGCATCGCAAACTACGTTGTCATCAATTATTGCGCAGCCTGCCATATTAACACCCATATCGGTAGGGCTTTTGTATGGGGATTCGCCCAATATACGTTCAAGAATTGCATTAAGCACGGGGAAGATTTCGACGTCGCGATTATAGTTAACGGTAGTTTGTCCGTATGCTTCCAGATGGAATGGGTCAATCATATTAACGTCGCTAAGGTCGGCGGTTGCCGCTTCGTATGCTACGTTTACAGGATGTTTTAGAGGTATATTCCAAATGGGGAAGGTTTCAAATTTTGCGTAACCCGCCTTAAGACCGCGTTTGTGGTCTTGATAAAGCTGTGAAAGGCAGGTAGCCATCTTACCGCTTCCCGGTCCCGGTGCGGTAACAATTATCAAATGACGTGAGGTTTCAATATAATCGTTTTTACCAAAACCTTCGTCGCTAACTATAAGCGGAATATCAGAAGGATAATCTTTTATTGGGTAGTGACGGTAGGTTTTGATACCAAGAGAATTAAGACGTTTTTCAAACGCGATTGCGAGCGGTTGACCTGTAAAGCAGGTTATAACTACACTGCCTACAAAAAGACCAATATCGCGAAATGCATCAATAAGGCGTAATGTTTCAAGGTCATATGTGATACCCAAGTCACCGCGGCGTTTGTTTTTTTCAATAGCATCGGCATTAATTGTGATAACAATTTCGGCTTCGTCTTTTAGTTCTAAAAGCATTTTTACTTTAGAATCGGGACTAAACCCCGGTAACACGCGTGAAGCGTGATAATCGTCAAAAAGCTTACCGCCAAACTCCATATAAAGCTTACCGCCAAACATATCAATTCTATCGCGTATGTTTTGTGATTGAAGCGATATATATCTGTCGTTATCAAAGCCGATTTTTGCCACAAAAAAACCTCCCCAAAAGAAAAATCAAAATACAAATTTAGTATATCAAAAATTTATGCTTCTTGCAAGCGAAATTTTTATATTTATTAATAATATATTTCTTGCTTTAATCAAGAATCTATAGTATAATAATATAGATTAACGATATAGAGGTTTTGTAAGTGGATTTAAACGAGAAAACAAACACATATTCACCCCAGCAATGCGCATATGCCGCTCGCGTAAAATTATTGCTTGAAGAGCGTGAAATATCAAATCCAAAGGCGCATATCGTAACTTTTGGCTGTCAGCAAAATGTAAGCGACTCTGAAAGAATTAAGGGTATGCTGTGTCTTTGTGGCTATAGTCTTACCGAAAACATAGAAGAAGCGGATTTTATACTTTTTAATACCTGCGCAGTGCGCGGGCACGCAGAAGACCGTGTTTACGGTAACGTAGGTGCTACAAAAAAATTAAAGCAAAAAAATCCTAATTTACTTGTAGCTGTGTGCGGCTGTATGGCTCAACAGCAATCTGTAGCGGACAAGTTTTATAAAAGTTACCCATATGTTGATATTGTTTTTGGTACACAGCAATATCATCGTTTGCCGGAATTTATTTACCGCAGAATGACGTCAAAACGAGTGTATGAGTTAGCGCTTGACAATGGTGAAATTGTAGAAAATATTCCAATATGTCGCGACGGCAAGCTTAAAGGCTGGCTGCCAATAATGTACGGTTGCAATAACTTTTGTACATATTGTATTGTGCCGTATGTTCGCGGTCGTGAGCGTTCACGCGACCCGCAGGAGATTATTAAAGAAGCGCGTGAAATGGTAAATTCAGGGTATAAAGAAATAATGCTTCTTGGTCAAAATGTCAACTCATACGGCAAGGGAGAAAAGCACGGCATAAACTTTGCAAAGCTGCTTCGTATGATAAACGATATCGAAGGTGACTTTAGAATTCGTTTTATGACCTCGCACCCAAAGGATTGCACCGAAGAACTGCTTGACACAATACGTGACTGCGAAAAGGTAGAGCGGCATATTCATCTGCCTTTCCAAAGTGGTAGCAGCAAAATACTTAAGCAAATGAACCGTCATTATGACCGCGAGGGCTATTTAAAACTAATTTACGCGGCGCGTGAGCGTATGCCTGATGTTGAATTTACAAGCGATATCATAGTAGGTTTTCCCGGTGAAACATACGAGGATTTTTGTGAAACTTTAAGCCTTGTAAAAGAGGTTAAGTTTACATCACTCTTTACTTTTATTTATTCTCCGCGTGAAGGTACACCCGCGGCGGTGATGCCCGACCCTGTAACCCGCGAAGAAAAGGGCAAATGGTTTAACGAATTGCTGGTGTGTCAGGACGAAATATCCGAGCAGCTTAACAATTCACTTGTTGGCAAAAAAATGCGTATACTTTGCGAAGAATGCTTAGGCGACGGATTATATTCGGGAAAAAGCGAATACTATTCGAGTGTAACGTTTAGCGGTACACCCGATATGTTAGGTGATTTTGTGACCGTTTGTGTAGAAAAATATGAAAACAATACACTTTACGGCACCGTAATAAATTAAAATACAAATTTTGAAAGGATTTTTTAAAATGGGAATTATTGAAGCAACAAGAAATTTAGGATTAGAAATTCAAAAGGATGAGCGTTTTATCCGTTTTGTGAAGGCAAAATTTGCAAACGATAATGACGAAACTTTACAAAATCAGATTGGTGAGTTTAACACCGTTCGTATGAATCTTGACCGCGAAATGAATAATGAAACTCAGGATGAAGACAAAATCAAAGAATTAAATGAAAAGCTCCGCGAGATTTATACTGCAGTTATGTCAAGCAAAACAATGCTTGAATACAATACCGCAAAGGCTGATGTAGACGCTATGCTTAATGATATTAACAGCATCATTATGCAGTGTGTTGAGGGTGAAGACCCAATGACAGCCGAGCCACATACAGCTTGTACAGGCTCTTGCTCAACCTGCGGCGGTTGCCACTAAGATTACTCTGAGGGACAACGTTTAGCAAAATCAAAGATTTTAAAAATAGGCGATTCGTAAATCGCCTCTACCACAATAACAACCAAAGGGGATAAAAACTATGGCTGAGCTGTCACCAATGATGCGACAGTATATGGAAATAAAAGAGGCAAACCAAGACTGCATTATCTTTTATCGATTGGGCGATTTCTATGAAATGTTCTTTGATGATGCTGTAAAAGGCTCTGAAGAACTTGAACTCACCCTTACCGGCAGAGACTGCGGTTTAGATGAACGCGCCCCAATGTGCGGTGTGCCGTACCACAGTAGTGAAGGTTATATTGCCCGTTTGGTTGAAAAGGGATACAAGGTTGCTATTTGCGAGCAAATAGAGGATCCCGCTACTGCCAAGGGTATTGTAAAGCGTGATATTGTTCGTATTGTTACCCCGGGTACCGTAATCGAGGGTGAAATGCTTGATGAGGGCCGCAATAACTATTTGGCATCCATTTGTGAAAAACAAAATAAAATTGGCGTCTGCTTTGCTGATGCATCAACGGGTGAAGCCCACGTAACCGAGCTTTCTGGCGAGGATATGTACACAGAGCTTCAAAACGAGATTATGCGTTTTGCCCCAAGTGAAATTTTAATTGATGCAAAGCTTAGGGATAAAATTTCTGCCTTTTTAGAAGAAAAAAATACCGCGGCAATATCGGTGCGCGACGATATGTGTTTTGATACAAATACAACCGAAGCGTTACTTTGTCAAAACTTTGGAGTTATAAGTCCCGAAAATATTGGAATAGAGGTCGGTAGCGTTTCACAAAGTGTTTTGGGCGCGGTAATTGACTATCTGCACGAAAACGGAAAAACAGGTACTATCGCAATTAAAAACGTAAATGTTTATACTTCGGCTCAGTTTATGCAGCTTGACGTAACGGCTGTACGCAATCTTGAACTATGTGAGACAATGCGTACCAAGTCAAAGCGCGGCTCACTTCTCGGTGTGCTTGACAAAACAAAAACTGCTATGGGCAAGCGCCTTATGCGCTCGTACGTTTTACAGCCGCTACTAAGCATTCCAGAAATCACTTTGCGTCAGAATGCAGTTGAGGAATTAGCCAACGATACGGTAATGCGCTGTGAAGCACAGGAGTATATGAGCGGCATACGTGATATTGAGCGTATGATGACCAAAATAGTTTACGGTACTGCTACTGCCAAAGAGCTTTTAGGTCTTGCAGCTACTGCACATCGTTTTCCTTACATAAAAGAGCTTTTAGCATCATCAAACTGCAAGATGCTAAAATCGATTTATAATGATATTGATACCCTTGAGGATATAGTATCACTTATTGATGCGGCAATTAGCGAGGATGCGCCCGCTACGGTTCGCGAGGGTAAGATAATTAAAAAAGGCTATAGTGAACAGGTTGATATTCTGCGCGAGGATATGGACGGTGGCACATCACATCTTGCCGATATTGAAGCGCGTGAGCGCGAGGCTACAGGCATTAAAAATCTTCGTGTTCGTTATAACAAGGTTTTTGGTTACTATATCGAGGTTACAAATTCTTTCCTTGACAAAGTTCCCGCAAGTTATGTTCGCAAGCAAACGCTTACAAATGCCGAGCGTTTTATAACCGACGAATTAAAACAACTTGAAAACCGTTTGCTTACAGCGAAAGATAAGGTTTTTCAACTTGAATATGAAATATTTAACTCAATTCGCGAAACGGTAGCCGCAGCGGCAAACCGTGTGCGCACTACTGCGGCGGCAATCGCCAGACTTGACACAATGTGTTCTATGGCGCAGGTTGCGGTAGAAAATAATTATTGTCGTCCACTTGTAAACAACAGCGGTGTTATAAGCATCAAGCAAGGTAGACACCCAGTTGTTGAAAAACTGCTTAAAACACCATTTGTTTCTAACGATACGTATTTAGACGGTTCGAGTGACCGTTGCGCTATTATTACAGGACCTAATATGGCGGGTAAATCTACCTATATGCGTCAGGTAGCTATTATTACACTTATGGCGCAAATTGGTTCATTTGTACCTGCTCAGATGGCTGAAATTGGCGTGGTAGATGCTATATTTACCCGTGTTGGTGCGTCGGATGACCTTGCCAGCGGTCAATCTACCTTTATGGTAGAAATGAGCGAAATGGCGCATATTCTTAAAAATGCTACAAAAAACAGCTTGCTTATAATTGATGAGATCGGTCGCGGCACCTCTACATTTGACGGTATGTCTATAGCGCGCGCTGTGCTTGAATATGTTGCCGACAAGAAAAAGCTTGGCGCAAAGAGTCTTTTTGCAACACATTATCACGAGCTTACCGAAATGGAAAACGAGCTTGACGGAATTAAGAATTATAATATCGCAGTTAAAAAACGCGGTGATGATATAATATTCCTTCGTCGTATAGTACCTGGTGGTGCTGACGATAGCTATGGTATAGAGGTTGCAAAGCTTGGCGGCATACCCGACTCAGTAATACGCCGCGCTAAACAAATACTTAAACAAACGCTTGAAAGCGGAATTGTTACATATAAAACGGTCGAAACCAATACTGACCAAATATCACTTGAAATGCAGGGCGCTACTGACATTTTGCGCGAACTGCAGGCAATAGATGTCAATACTTTGACGCCGATCGAGGCTATGGGTGTTCTTTTTGATATTGCCAACAAAGCAAAGTCAATCTAAATTTAAAGAGGTGAAACAAAAATGCCAAAAATTAACGTACTACCAAAATCTATTGCCGAGCTTATTGCGGCGGGTGAGGTTGTAGAAAGACCTGCATCAATCGTAAAAGAAGCGGTAGAAAATTCAATAGATGCGGGCGCCACCCACATAACCGTTGAAATTCAGCGTGGTGGCATAACCTATATTCGTATAACCGATAACGGTTGCGGTATAGCGGGCGAAGATGTGCCTAAGGCATTTTTGCGTCACGCTACAAGTAAAATTAAGCAGGCGATTGATCTTGACAGCATATCAACACTTGGTTTTCGTGGCGAAGCTTTAGCGGCCACAAGCGCGGTTTCTCGTGTTGAAATGTTTACAAAAACCGCTGATGAGGATTTTGGCACCCATTATAAAATTGAGGGTGGAGAAGAGGTTTTATACGAAGAGGTTGGTTGTCCTGACGGTACAACACTTATAGTGCGCGACCTGTTCTACAACACGCCTGCGCGTATGAAATTTCTTAAAAAAGACGTTTCCGAGGGTACTACTGTATCTGCGATTATAGAGCGTCAGGCGCTATCTCATCCTGAAATTGCCTTTAAGCTCATTCGTGATGGCAAACAAACATTATCAACATCGGGGGATGGTAAGCTTGCTTCTGCAGTTTACAGTGTATTAGGACGTGAGATTTCAAACACACTTATTCCTGTTGATTTAGCGTTTGACGGAGTAAAGGTTAAGGGCCTTGTTTGTAAGCCTGTGGCTTGCCGCGCTTCACGAGCATATCAATTTACATTTTTAAATGGAAGGTATGTACAGTCGGGAACTATAACCGCGGCAACCGAGCAAGCGTATAAAAACAGCGCTATGGTGGGTAAATTTCCGGTGTTTGTGCTCAGTGTAGAAATACCGTTTGAGACGGTCGACGTTAATGTTCACCCTGCCAAAACGCAGGTTCGTTTTTCCGATGAAAAACGAGTTTTTACAGCTGTTTACAATGCTGTAAAAAATGCCATACTTACGGGTGATACTCGTCCTGAAATTTCGGTCACACAACCAAAACATAACACGTTTTTGCATATGACTACCGAGCAGTATCGCCAAACAGCAGTTAGTTTGCCTGTTCAGGAAACAAAGCCGCAACCTAAAGTAGAAATAAAGCCTGAACCAACAAAGCCTATAGCCGAGCCTGTTCGTCTTAAGGCAGATAATACTCCTTTCTTTTTAAGGGAAGAATTTAAGCCTAATGTACCCGAAAATAAAACGGTTGTCGATATAGCAAAAGAACCTGTTAAAGAAATTTCAGCAGAAGAAAAAACTGAATATATGCCGCAACAGGTCGAAAAAGAATATTCGCCTAAAGAAGAAATTAAGCTTATTGGTGAGGCATTTAATACATATATTGCCGCTCAAAAGGGCGAAAGTATCTTTCTTATAGATAAGCACGCGGCGCACGAGCGAATACTTTTTAATAAGCTAAAGTCTGATCATATTATTGAAAGTCAGGCATTACTTATTCCTGCCAGCGTAAAGCTTATCGGTGATGAATACAGCGCGGTTGTAAACAATTTGGACTTGCTTGCCGAATATGGTTTTGAGGTAGAGGATTTTGGCAACGAATCTGTTATGGTACGCGCTATTCCCGCAATGCTTGATAAGCAAGATGCCGAAGGCATTATAATTGAGGCGGCAAAAAATCTTGCCGAAAAAGGCAACGTCAGTCTTGAGCGTATTGATGATATACTTCATTCGGTAGCCTGTAAGGCGGCTATAAAAGCAGGATATATAACCTCAGATACCGAACGGCTTAATCTTGCAATAAAGGTGTTAAATGATAACGAGGTTATGTATTGTCCTCATGGCAGACCGGTTGCATTTGAAATTAAAAAATACAACCTTGAAAAATATTTTGGAAGAATTCAATGAAAAAACAAAAAATTATTTGTGTGGTAGGTCCCACAGCTTCAGGAAAAACAGCGCTTGGTATAGCCTTGGCAAAGCACTTTGACGGTGAGGTAATATCGGCTGACTCTATGCAGATATATTGCGATATGCACATAGCATCTGCGGCGCCCGATATCGCCGAAACACAGGGTATACCTCATCATATGGTAGAATTTTTACCGTATGGTAGCAGCTTTACTGTTGCTGATTACGTAAAGGCGGCAAGGGAAAGAATTGCAGAGGTTGCATCACGTGGAAAAATGCCGATAATAGTTGGCGGCACAGGGCTTTATATAAATTCACTTGTCAATAATGTAGAATTTACCGAACAAAAAACCGATTACAAGCTTCGCACTCGCATTACTGAAGAATTTGACCGCGTGGGTGGAGCAGAAATGCTTGAGCGTCTTCGCAAAATTGACCCTATGGCTGCCCAAAAGCTACACGAAAACGACAAACGCAGAATAATCCGCGCTTTTGAAATTTATGAAAGTACGGGTAATACAAAATCGTTTAACGACGAACAATCAGTAAAAAATCAATCGCCATACGCTGTGTGTATTATAGGCATTACGTATCGCGATCGAGAAAAATTATACGATAGAATTAACAACCGCGTAGACATAATGCTTCAAAACGGACTATTGGCCGAGGCGCGTTCGGCATTTGACAAAAATTTAGGTGGCGGAGCTGTTCAGGCAATTGGGCACAAGGAATTTTTTGACTGCTTTAGAGGTGAAATTTCGCTCGATGAAGCGGTAGAAAATCTTAAACGTTCTACCCGTCGATATGCCAAGCGTCAGCTTACGTGGTTTAATAAAGATAGGCGCGTAAACTGGATATACAAGGATGAAACTGATGATGCCGAGAGCATATCAATTAAAATAGCGGAAAGGGAGGAAATGTATGGGTGAGCATAAAGCGTTAAAAGTTATACTTTGCATAATTTTGGTTGTTTTTATAGGCAATCAAATTTATTCTTCGGTTTATAAACCGATAACCACGGTAAGCGCCGAGCATTATACTGCGACTGAGGGATTTAAAATACAAGGAATTGTTATACGTGAAGAAAAGACAATCACTTCAAACCACTCGGGCGCAATGCATTTTGTTTTGAGCAGCGGTGAGCGTGTTGCAAAAAACGGCGTTATTGCAAATATTTATTCAAATGCCGATACATCGGTTAAGGTAAATAGAATCGAACAATTAAAGCAACGTATTGCAGATATCGAGGAAATGCAGGGATATAACGACGTTGAGGCGGCAGACATTTCGCTTGTGAACAATAAAGTAAACGGTTCGCTTAACGCAATGATACGAGGGGTTGCGACGGGTGATTTTTCGTCTTTTGAAGCCGATTCTGCAGAGCTTCTTACAAATATTAGTCGTAGACAAATGATAACGGGCGAGCAAACCGATTTTTCGGTGCGTCTTAATGAACTTAAAGCCGAGCTTGATGGCCTTAATGCTTCGCTTCCTCAGCCGGTAGGTAATATAACCACCGATGTATCGGGATATTTTGTGTCAAGCGTTGACGGATATGAAAGTGTGCTTTCTTGTGATAATATAGATAATGTTACTCCCGAGTATATTGATCAACTAAAACCTGAAAGCATATCAAACACAGCGGTCGGAAAAATCGTGTCGGGTTATACCTGGTATATAGCGGCAAAGGTTGATATAAGCGAATCACTAAAATATAAAGTCGGTGATAAACTTACATTAAAAACAACCATCAAATCCACGCCTGAGCTTTACGTAAAACTTGAAAAAATTAACACTTCAGAAAACACCGATACCGCTGTTATGATTTTTTCTTGTCAACAAATGAACAGCGAGTTGGCATCGATAAGAAAGGGCGCGCTGACCATAATTAACAGCACCTATTCAGGACTTAGAATTCCCACCAAATCGCTTCGTGTACAAGAGGGAAAAACAGGCGTGTATATTCGTTCGGGTATGATGGTGAAGTTTGTTGAAGTTAAGGTTATTTATCGTACCGATGAATATATTATTTGTGAACAAGAAATCAGTAATGACCAGGTGTTACGTCTATATGATGATGTTGTTGTAAAGGGGAAAAGGCTTTATGATGGAAAAGTCATCGATTGATATTTTTGATGAAAATTATGCTACAATAACACAAAAAATTGCCAGTGCAGCCCAAAGTGTCGGAAAAAATCAAGACGATATAACATTGCTTGCTGCTACAAAAACAGTAGATGTTGATATCATAAATCACGCTATAAAATCCGGAATAAAGTTTATAGGTGAAAACAGGGTGCAGGAATTTTTGTCAAAGCATGACAGCTATCTATCGGTAAATAAACATTTTATAGGGCATTTGCAAACCAATAAGGTAAAGGATATAATTGATAAAGTGTCGCTGATACATTCGGTTGATTCTTACCGTTTAGCGCAGGAAATATCCAAGCAAGCGGTAAAGCATAATGTAGTTATGGATATTTTGCTTGAAATTAACATAGGCAACGAGCAAAGTAAGTCCGGATTTACCGCTCACGAGGTATTTGAAGCTGTAGAAAAAATTGCAAAATTTGACAATATAAAAATAAAAGGACTTATGGCTATTCCGCCCGTTTGCGAAAATCCACAACAAAATAGGCCCTATTTTGCAAAAATGAATAAACTGTTTATTGACATTGGAGCAAAAAAATTAGATAATAGTAGTATGGAAATTTTGTCTATGGGTATGTCTGATGACTACGAGGTTGCTATTCAAGAGGGGGCCAATATGGTTCGACTTGGGA
Source organism: Clostridia bacterium (assembly GCA_017437005.1). Taxonomy (GTDB): domain Bacteria; phylum Bacillota; class Clostridia; order Oscillospirales; family Acutalibacteraceae; genus UBA737. Next base: position 51,291 of record JAFSBZ010000026.1, read on the forward strand.
CAGCTCTTTTTGGAAGACGAAATTACAACTAATAACAAAGGAAGTGTGTTTATGAAATTGTTTGATCGAATTAAAAATATCGTATTTGTATCGGATGAAGAAGAATACGAAAACGAAACTGAGGAAGAAACCAGACAACCGGTTCGTGAAACGGTAGAAGAACCTATTTATACAACTAAGAAAGAGGTAACTCCAAAATTGATTAAATCAAAAACAGCTAATTACTCGGAAAATTCAAGTATGCATTTAATTCTTGAAAGACCAACACGTTATGATGACGTAACCTCTATTGCAGATAAGCTAAGCGTTGGAAAGGCTATAGTTATCAACCTTGAGGAAACACCTAAGGATATACAACGTCGTATAGTTGACTTTTTGTGTGGCGCGGCATATGCGCACGGCGGCGTTATGAAAACGATTTCAAAAAATATTTTTATAGTTGCGGCGCGTGGCGTAGATGTTACAGGTGAGCTTCTTGGCGACGATTTTGACGATGACCGTATTTACTTTTAATGGATAGCAAGCTTTTAATTGCAAGAATTGAAGATTTAAAGCAGATATGTAATAAAACAAATTCACCAAAGTTTATAGGCTTTTTAACATCGCAGGAAGCGGCTGTCGCGGTGAATAGATTTGTTTTTGGCGAAAAATATTGTTTATCAGGCGGTTATGCCGCTGCCGATAGGGTAGTGCTTGGTGTTTTGCCTGATTGGTGCGACGAACCTACCTTTCCCTTAAAAGCAGTTACGTTTACATATCGCGAGTGCGATACGCTTTCGCATCGTGATTTTTTGGGTGCTTTAATGGCACTTGGCATCACAAGAGAATCGGTTGGCGATATACTTGTCGAAAAGGGAAGAGCCGTTGTGTTTGTGATGGACGATATTTTAAATTTTGTTTTAACACAGCTTGAAAAAGTAGGCAATGTCGGTGTGTCGGTTGCTGAAGGATTTGTTGAACCACTGCCGCAAGCAAGCAAAAAACAGTCTTTAAGCACTACGGTGGCATCAACTCGCATTGATTGTGTTGTGTCGGCGGTTTGTAATATATCAAGAGGACAAGCAACACAAAAAATTTCTGACGGCTTTGTTTCAATAAATTCATTGTGTGTTACAAAGCCCACCGTAAATGTAAAGCCTGAAGATAAAATTACAATAAGGCAAAAGGGTAAATTTGAAATAACTTCTTGCGATGGATATTCAAAATCGGGAAGAATTATTTTAAAATATGATAAATACGTATAGGGAGAAAAAATTATGTTAAGTGCAAGTGAGATAAGAGATGTGCGTTTTGCAACCTCTATGACAGGTTACAAAAAAGAAGATGTCGATGTATTTCTCGACAAAGTAGAGGCAGACTATGAGCAGTTTGAGCGTACTTTGCATGAGATGAGCAATAAAATCAATGAACTTAAAAACGAAATAGATGAAAGCCGAAACGCTCAGGGTAATATACAAAATGTGCTTGTAAGCGCTCAAAAATTTGCAGATCAGATTGTTGAGGAAGCAAAACAAAAAAGTGCTGAAATAGTTGCATCTGCGCAAGCAAGCATTGAAAAAATTACCGAGCAGGAAAAGGAACTTACAAACACCTTTGACAAAAGAGCAAGCGAGCGTAAAAATGCGCTTCAAAAAGACGTTGAAGCAATTATTGCCAACGCCGAGAAAAAACAGACTGCAGTTGAAAACGCTACAAAGGATTGTGTTGCGCGTCAGCAGTTGTTGTTTAACAAAATGAAGATGGAAATTGCCGCATTTAAAGCAGAAATTTCCAACAAATACAAAGAGCATCTTGAATTAATTTCAAGTATTCCTGATACGGTGCCAAGCGATCCTGCTGAAATTGCTGCTGCGGTATCATTGTCGTTTAATAATGTTCCTACCGTGCAAGAATATGTAGAGAACCCTCAATCTATTGAGGTGGATAATCGTATTGAGGAAGTCGGTGAGCAAGAAATAGAAGAAAACGACGTTTCCGAACAGGTGTCTACCGGATTTGTTATAAATCTGGAAGATTTTGAAAATGACGATAACTAATTACCATTTAATTTAGGAGTGCGTAAAGGTGATAACTTATATTTTAGCGGCAATTACGGGCGTGCTTGTATTACTTGCCGATCAATTCACCAAAGTATATATTCAAAGTAATTTTGAAATGGCAAAATCATACGAATTTTTGCCTGGATTTATTGATATAACGTATATCCATAACGATGGCGGCGCCTGGGGAATGTTAGGCGGTTATACGTGGCTGCTTCTTTCGGTAACAATTGTTGTTATGCTGGTTTGCATTGCTTTGTTACTAAAATACGGCGCGCGTGATAAGTTGATGTTTTGGGCAATTACTCTTGTCTTGTCCGGCGGTATAGGTAATATGATTGACCGTGTATTCCGCGACGGAAACGTAATTGACTTTTTACATTTTGAATTTTGGCCCACTTTCCCTGTGTTTAATGTGGCGGATTGCGCAATTGTTGTTGGTTCGGGCTTGTTGGTTTTGTACTTTTTTAAGGGAATTATTGAGGAAGAAAAACAAAAACGCAGTACCGACACAGTACAAGAGTCTCAAAAAGATGAAAATATATAATTACATTTTTGACGACGGCGAAAGCCGCCGTCTTGATGTGTTTTTAGCGGAAAATTGTGAGCTTACACGTTCATATGCGGCTACTATTATAGAAGCCGGAAATGTATTGGTAAATGATAAGTGTGCTGCTAAAAATACCAAGCTAAAAAAAGGAGATAGGGTTGATATAACCATCCCCGATCCGCAAGAATACACGGTAGAGCCTGAAAATATACCGCTTAATATTGTTTATGAGGATGAGCAGTTGTTGGTTGTAAACAAACCAAAGGATATGGTAGTTCATCCTGCCGCGGGTAATTATAGCGGAACGCTTGTAAATGCAATAATGTTTCATTGTGGGGAAAGTCTTTCGGGTATTAATGGTGTTATGCGACCGGGTATTTTACATCGCATAGATAAAAATACAAGCGGATTACTGCTTGTAGCCAAAAACGATAACGCGCACCTGTTTTTGTCTGAGCAAATAAAGGAACACTCGCTTACACGTGAGTATGAAGCGGTTGTTTACGGTAATCTTAAAAATGATATTGGTACAGTCAATGCACCAATAGCCCGTCATCCTGTAAAACGAAAGCAGATGGCAATAGTCGAGGGCGGTAAAGATGCGGTAACGCACTACACCGTGCTTGAACGTTTTGGTGAATTTACCCACGTAAGATTAAAACTCGAAACGGGGCGCACACATCAAATACGCGTGCATATGGCATCTTTAGGGCACCCTGTTGCAGGCGATGACGTTTACGGACCAAAAAAGGTGATAACAAAGCTTGGTGGTCAGTGCTTGCATGCGCGCAAAATTGGATTTATTCATCCCCAAAGTCGCAAATATATGGAATTTGTCAGCGAGCTACCCGAATATTTTACAAAATTTTTAAATGAGTGTAGAGGTAAATAAAAATTTAATGGGAATTTTTGATGGTTGTCTTCTTGCGTGCGATATAGACGGCACTTTGATTGTGAATGATTATATACCGCAAAGAAATATCGAAAAAATTAAATATTTTGTAAGTGAGGGCGGCTGTTTTAGTCTTGCTACCGGTAGAACTGCGGGTGCTATTTCAATGATTACAAATATGATTGATTGCATATCACCGTCAATTGTTGCGAACGGCAGTATGATTTATGATATAAAAAATGATAGGGCAATTTATGAATTGTTTGTGCCTAAAAGTGACTGTCATATTGTAAAAGCAGTGCTTGACGGTTGTAAAACGGTTGGTATTGAAGCGCACAGCGGTAAAAAAGTTTTGGTGCTGCGCGAAAGCCAAGAAACGATCGATCACGAAAAATATGAAGATTTAGATGCGATTTTGCTTGATTATAATACCGCATCGCAGTATAATTGGAACAAGGTTATTTATCTTTTTGCTACCGAGGAAGAATCCTATAAAACTAAAGAAATAATTTCTCGTTTTAAGCACAGCTCACAGTTTGTAGACACATCGGCTATGATTGATGGAAGACGGCGCTATTATTATGAGCACGTACCTCAAAATGTTTCAAAGGCTACTACGCTTAAAATACTATGTGAAAAGTTAAATATACAAAAGGGCTGTTGTTTCGCAATAGGCGATTACTACAACGATCTTGAAATGATAAAAGTAGCCGATATAGGCGCGGCTTTGTACGACTCTCCCAACAATGTCAAAGCAGCAGCCGACACGGTAGTGTGCGATGCACAAAACGGCGCAGTCGCCGATTTTATAGATTATCTTACCGAAAGGAAATTAAACAATGGAAGCAACATTTAAAAGACAGTTAGAAGAAATTGCTTGCAAGGTGCGTATTGGTATTATCGAGGGCGTACACGCGGCAAAGGCGGGTCATCCCGGCGGTTCACTCTCTATAGCCGAGATACTTACATATCTTTATTTTAAAGAGATGAATATTGACCCCTCTAATCCAAAAGACGAGAAACGTGATAGATTTGTTCTTTCAAAAGGACACGCGGCTCCTGCTCTTTATGCTACACTTGCTCTTCGTGGATTTTTCCCCGTAGACGAGCTTATTACCCTTCGTCAGATAGGTTCTCGACTTCAAGGCCATCCCGATATGAAAAATATCCCCGGTGTTGATATGTCAACCGGCTCTCTTGGTCAGGGCATCTCAACCGCTGTTGGTATGGCGCTTTCAAGTAAGCATTTCGGTGATAATTATAATGTTTATACAATTCTCGGTGACGGTGAAATAGAAGAAGGTCAGGTTTGGGAGGCGGCAATGTTTGCTGCTAACAAAAAACTTTCTAACCTTACTGCATTTATTGACCTTAACAATTTACAAATTGATGGTACTATTGATGAAGTAAACAGCGCTAAGCCTATTGACAAAAAGTTTGAGGCTTTTGGTTGGCACGTAATTACCATTGGCGGTCACGATTACGACGCTATCGAAGCTGCTCTCGCCGAGGCAAAAACCGTTGATAAGCCTGTTGCAATTATTGCTAACACCACAAAGGGTAAGGGCGTATCTTATATGGAAAACGCAGTTAACTGGCACGGCGCCGCTCCTAATGACGAGCTATATGCCGTGGCTATGGAAGAACTTACAGCAGCACTTGCTGCATTTAATTAAGGGGGTGGCTAAAATGGCAGATATTAAAACAGTTGCGACACGTGTAGGCTTTGGCGAAACTTTGGTAGAGCTTGGCGCCGAGCGTGACGATTTTATTGTAATGGACGCTGACCTTGCGGCCGCCACACAAACAGGCAAATTTAAAAAGGCATACCCCGAGCGTTTTTATAACTGCGGTATTGCCGAGCAAAATATGGTAAGCATTGCGGCAGGTATTGCAGCTACCGGCAAAAAGGTAGTAGTAAGCTCGTTTGCTATGTTTGCGGCAGGTCGTGCTTTTGAGCAGGTTCGCAACTCTGTTGGTTACCCACACCTTAATGTAATTATCGGTGCTACCCACGCGGGTATTTCGGTTGGTGAAGATGGTGCTACACACCAATGTAACGAGGACATCGCTCTTATGCGTACAATCCCCGGTATGACAATTATTAACCCTGCTGATGATACTGAGGCTAGACTTGCTGTTCGCGCGGCATTTGAGTGTGACGGTCCTGTTTATATGCGATTTGGCCGTCTTGCAGTACCGGTTGTTTTTGACGAAACTTATGATTTTAAAATTGGTAAGGGTGTTGAGCTTCGCGAGGGTAACGACGTTACCATTATTGCTACAGGTCTTATGGTTAAAGAAGCACTCGAAGCTTACGACCTTCTTAAAGCAGAGGGTATAAACGCTCGCATTATCAATATGGCTACAATTAAGCCTATTGACCGTGATATTATAATCAAAGCAGCAAAAGAGACAGGCGCCATCGTTACTGCCGAAGAGCATTCGGTAATTGGTGGTTTAGGTTCTGCTGTGAGCGAGGTTGTTTGCGAAACAGTACCTGTACCTGTTGTAAAGCTCGGTGTTTATGACGTTTACGGTCACTCAGGCCCTGCTGTAAAGCTCTTGGACGAATTTGGCCTTCGCGCTGTAAACATTGTAGAAAAAGCAAAGGCCGCTATAGCACTTAAAAAGTAATGCACAATTCATAATGCATAATGCACAATTAAAGGCTTGGAGATTTTCTCCAAGCCTTTTTTAACCATCAATCAGAGCATCGATCAGAGAACACCGTCCCCTGATTGCCCGGTGCTTAAGCACCTTTATTATTGCAAAATATTTGTAATTTCTGTTACATTGTAATCTGCTTTTATTTGAGTTACATTAGAGTTGATTAAACTTTCCATATTATTAGAATCAACATTGTATTCAAACGATAAACTTTTGGGGTCGTCTTCTCCCCAACCAATTATTCCGTCGGGATAACGAACAATATTTTTTGCTACAATGGAAAAATATCTTTTCTGAAAAGATGTGTCATAATGTCCCATTAATTCAATTTCGTGAGTGAAAACAATTTTGTTAAAGCAAATTTCTTTCGAATATGTATCATAAGACTTCATCTTTAAAGAGCAAAAAAACACTTTATCCTTTTGAGGTTCTCTACTATCTTTGTACAATTCTGACCATCCCAAAGAATCATAAATATTCCAAGCTCCCAAATTTGAATTAGCAGAAAATGAGGTAATTGACTTTAAATAATCATCAACCTCTGTTTTCAAAACAGATAAATCCATATCATCGGTTAATTCAGTTATGTATTCGGGTACATTTTCAACTTTATAACCTTTGGTAGTTGAAGTTAAATAATATTCCTGTTCGTCAACATTTGGATTTTTTAATGTCGCATAAACAGTAACTTCCTCGTTAATTTTAAAATGTTTTTCGGTAGTAATAATATCATATGGCTCCACTGAATATTCTACATTTAATTGGACATCTTCGTTACATCTAGAATTATTAAAAGAAATAGTACAAAACGGAGAAATGCCATCAAATTCAACAACCAATCCCTCAAATGGGTCAAGCGGAGTACCTTTGGTAGAGGATAACATATTATTCTTATCTTCCTCATTTTTATAGTTATCATTTCTTAAATCTTTAACATATTTATTTTTTTGTACGCAACCACATACGCTTATTAACGCTACAACTAACAATATGGAAAGTATCGCCTTTATGTACTTTTTCATTGTTTTTCTAACTCCTTATCTTTTTTATTTTTCTTTTTAATTGTTGAAGAAAACTTAAATGTTGTTACTACAAGTGCTATAGTATCAAGATTTAACAGCCAACCCCAAAAAGTTAATGAATAATTTATAAATTCATTATTATTACTTTCTATGAAATTGCCCACATTTAAAAACATAATTAATAGAAATGCGATAACGGAAATAATTTTTGTAGGTATTATATATATTGATTTATATATACTTTTTTTAATTAATGGTATTACCATAAAAATCTCGGCAAAAATAATAGCCAATATACCGATAAATATTAAAAAACCAATAAAAGGAATTTCCTTCGCAAGCATCAATAAAACATCTTTAAATACCGAAGATGTTTCGGAATAAATGTTTTGCCCAGTAATATTTTCAGAAAACTTATAGTTTTCACACATTGATAAAAACGGGTTAAGTATCAAAAGAAACATGGTTGAAATTAACCACTTTTTTGCATTGCCTATTGGTAAGAAAAAATCCATTAATTTTTTATAAAAATTATATATGTTTTTAGGTGTTGGGCTTGGGCATTTTACATCATTGCCACAAAAGTTACAGTATTTAGCATCATCATTAATTTCTTTTCCGCAATTCTTACAAAACATAGTTTGTTCTCCTTTATAATCATGAATTTTTGAAATACCATCTTCCATCGAGTTTGACCAATTCAACGGTGCCTATGGCATTGTCTTTTCCTTCATCAAAAGAAAAAGAAATGTCCGCAGAAGCAGTATCTTTTTCAACGGTTATATCGTAAACGGATATATAAACATCTTCATCTTCAGATATTCCTACTGCACCTAATGACCATAAGTCCTTTAAATTAATCGAGCCTAAAAGTGATGACCCAACATTTAACAAAGCGTTCATTTGATTTTGTGCAGATGGTTCAAAACAAGCTATCATTTTTTCATAATCACCTTCATTAATCGAAATGGCTAATGTATTGGTTAATTCAATAATTTTATCTTCATCACTTTTATGAAAAACTGTAAAACAAAGTGTGAACACGAGTGTCAGTAGAATAATTCCTACACCAATCTTTTTTGGGGAAAGTTTCTTAAAGAACACACATTTTTCACCGAAAAAATCAATAGTTTTTTTAATAAGGGGGTTTGTAAGTTGAATGATTTTTTGTATCGTAACTTTAGCTGAATTATTACCATACAATTTTTTTCCGCATTCTTCACAAAACAAAGAACATTCATTGTTCTCCTTGCCACATTTTGAACAATACATAAATTTTTACCTCGTTTCATTATTAGTTATCAGTAAAATTAGATTTTATACCTCCTAAAACAAAAAAGTGCGACAACCGAAGTTGTCGCACTGAAAAATGCAAACTCCGATTGTCGCCAAACAAATTTAAATAGAATTAGAGCAACTATGCCATAACCATTTAATGGAATTTGCGTTTTTACCAAATTCTAAAAAGATTATGACAAAAAAGGGGTATATTATTCCCGCAAAAGAAAAAGACACCACTAATTCTATTTATTAAATTTGTTTGGCAAGTGTTAGTATATCACAAAATCCAAATAAAATCAATACAATATCAAAGTTTTCAAGGTAAGGCAGGAATATCCATCATACTTTTTGTGTTTTTTGGTGTATACGATCAGTTTGGTCATTCAGGCCCTGCTGTAAAGCTCTTGGACGAATTTGGTCTTAGAGCGGTTAACATTGTAGAAAAAGCAAAGGCTGCAATCGCGCTTAAAAAGTAATTTATAAATTAAAAAGCATCTACAAATTTTTGTAGATGCTTTTATTTTTATGCGTTCTTCTTTTTAAAAAACTCGGGTATTTGCGCCAAAACTATTGCGGCAAACACAAGTATGCAACCAATAATTTCATTGCCCTTTAACGCGTTGCCCGAAATTACCCAGCCACCCAAGGCGGCAAATACGCTTTCAAGGCTCATAGAAAGCGATGCAATTGCAGGCTCTGCATATTTTTGGCCTACTATTTGTAACGTGTAGGCAATTCCACTCGATACAATACCCATATATAAAATTTCTGGTATTACTGAAATGATATTTTGAAGGTTTATCAAATCAAGTTCAAATACAAGTGCCATTATACCCGATATGATTGCGGCAAACACAAACTGAAATGCCGAAAGTCGCACACCGCCTATGGCATCGCAATATTTATCAATTATAATAATATGTAATGAAAAAGTAAATGTGCAACCAAGCACCAACATATCGGCAAGGTAAAAGCCGCCCACACCTTCAAAAAGGCACAGCATATAGAATCCGCAAATTGCCACAAGTGCCGAAATCCAAACTATTATTGGTACTTTTTTCTTTACAAAAACCGATAGTATAGGAACAACTATAACGTAAAGCGCTGTAATAAATCCCGAACGTGCTTCCACAGGTGCGCCGTCAGGGTAGGCGGCAATACCAAACTGTTGAAAATTGGTGGAAACGGCAAGTGCTAAGCCGCACAAGATGCCGCCTGTAAGCAAAAGTTTTTTGTTAATTGTTTTAGGAACAATGATATAGTCTTTGTTTTTTATGGACATTACAGCCATAAATCCAAACAAAAATAGTGCGCCTATAATTGAACGTAGACAATTAAAGGTAAAGGGCGGTATTTTATCTGCGGCTCGGTTTTGCACTACAAAGGCAAGGCCCCACAACAGCGCCGCAAGGCAGAGTATAAGACTACCCTTTAAATTGCTTTTTTTAGTCATTATTTAATTTGTCCTTTCTCATCGTGAGGGAAATACGCTTTTTGGCGGGCTCTACCGAAAGCACCCAAACGGTTACAATATCGCCGACCTTTAGCACTTCTGACGGATGCTTTATAAAGCGGTTGGTTATTTGAGAGATATGAACAAGTCCGTCTTGATGAACACCAATATCTACAAACGCGCCAAAATCTATTACGTTACGCACAGTACCTGTAAGCTCCATACCGGGTTTTAGGTCTTCCATACTCATTATATCTTGACGTAGCATCGGCTTTGGTAACTCATCACGTGGGTCACGGCCTGGTTTTTCAAGTTCTTTTGCAATATCTATAAGTGTTGGCACACCAATACAAAGTTCTTCTGCTATAGTCTCTGTGCCGCGCGTTTCGAGTTGCTCGGTAATACCGCTGATTTTGCGCTCGGCAACATCCTTTTCACTAAATCCGCAAAGCTTTAAAAGACGGGTCGCGGCATCGTAGCTTTCGGGGTGAACACTTGTGTTGTCAAGTGCCTTTTTGCCACCGATTATACGCAAAAAGCCTGCGCATTGCTCAAATGCTTTTGGTCCTAATTTGGAAACCTTTTTAAGCTGTGCGCGGTCGGTAAACACACCGTTTTCTTCGCGGTAAGCAACAATGTTTTTGGCGATTGCCGAATTTATACCCGACACGCGCGAAAGTAGTTGCACCGATGCTGTGTTAAGGTCAACACCTACCGAGTTTACACAGTATTCAACAACACCGTCAAGGCTTGTAGCAAGTTCACGCTCGGGCATATCGTGTTGATATTGACCAACACCAATAGCCTTGGGTTCTATTTTTACAAGCTCTGCCAACGGGTCTTGCATACGGCGAGCAATAGATACCGCACTTCTGAGCGCTACGTCAAACTGTGGGAATTCTTCGGCGGCGAGTTTAGAAGCCGAGTATACACTCGCTCCCGCTTCGCTTACTACCATATAGTTTAGTCCGTCGTCAATTTCCTTTATAACCTCGGCGGCAAAGCACTCGGTTTCGTGACTTGCGGTACCGTTACCGATAGCAAATGTGCGAACATTATGCTTTTTAACAAGATTTTTAATGATTTTCTTTGCTTCTTCAATTTTGTTGTGAGGGGGCACGGGGTAAATAACGCCCGTGTCAAGCACTTTGCCTGTACCGTCAACAACTGCTACCTTACAACCGGTACGATAACCTGGGTCAAGACCTATCGTTACGGTATCTTTTACAGGTGGTTGCATAAGCAATTGCTGTAGGTTTTGTGAAAATACTTTTATTGCGTCAGCGCTTGCCTTATCTGTAAGCGCATTTCTCATTTCACGCTCGATAGAGGGGAATATAAGTCGGGTGTACGCATCTTCTGCCGCCGCCTTTACAACCGCAGTACAGGGTGAACCTTCTTTGATGTGGTCGCGAGAGATTATAAACATAGCTTTTTCGTGATCAAACTCTACCGAAACCTTTAAAAAATCTTCCTTTTCACCACGGTTTATAGCAAGAACGCGGTGGTTTGCAATTTTTGAAAGCGGTTCTTCAAACTCCTTATACATTTCGTAAACGTCGAGTTCTTCGCCCGCGGCACGTACTACGAGCTTACCGTGTGCCATACACACAAAGCGCATACGCTTACGTATGTCGGCGTCATCACTTATCATTTCGGCAATAATATCCATAGCGCCCTGTAAAGCGTCTTCTGCGGTTTCTACTTGGAGCTCCTCGTTTATATATTCTTTTGCAAGCTCAAGTGGTTCGGCGCTATCTGGAGATTGGGCATATATTAAATCGGCAAGGGGAGAAAGCCCCTTTTCTTTTGCAACCGAGGCTCGTGTTTTACGCTTTTTCTTGTAAGGACGATAAAGGTCATCAAGCTCGGTAAGAGTTGCGGCAGCATCAATTGCGGCGGCAAGCTCTTCGGTCAAAGCGCCTTGCTCTTCTATAGCGGCTTTATATTTTTCGGCAGTTTCCTGTAGGTTGCGTAAATAAGCCAGCCTTTCGGAAAGCGCACGTAAAATTTGGTCATCAAGACTACCGGTAACCTCTTTACGATAACGGGCAATAAAGGGCACGGTATTGCCTTCGTCAAGTAATTTTACAGCGGCTTCTACCTGCCAAAGTTTTAAATTTAATTCATTTGTTAGTTTTTCAATAACGTTCATAATCTTTTCTCCGTATAAGGTTTTGTATATTTATTGTGCGTATTATACCATAAAAGATATTATTTAGTAAATAATAATATTGCTTTTTTATGACAAAAATTGTATAATACCTATGTATGTACACCAAAAATGGAGGAAGTAAATGTTACAGCTTAAAAATATTTCTTTTTCTGCCGAAACAGAAGACGGAGTAAAAGAAATTTTAAAAGATATTACAATGGACATAACCGACGGTTTTTTGGCAATAACGGGACCTAACGGTGGCGGTAAATCAACACTTGCTAAAATTATTGCGGGTATTATAAAACCCACAAGCGGTAAAATTTTGCTTGATGGTGAGGATATAACTGATTTGTCAATCACCGAGCGCGCACAAAAAGGTATAAGCTTTGCTTTTCAGCAGCCGGTACGTTTTAAAGGAATTACCGTAAATGACCTTATAAGACTTGCGTCAGGTAAAGAGATAACTATGTCAGAGGCATGTGACTATTTGTCACAGGTTGGTCTTTGCGCGCGCGATTATATTAACCGTGAGGTAAACGCTTCACTTTCAGGTGGCGAGCTTAAAAGAATAGAGATTGCAACAGTTTTGGCGCGTGGCACAAAGGTATCTCTTTTTGATGAGCCGGAAGCAGGTATTGACCTATGGAGCTTTGGTAACCTTATAAACGTTTTTGAAAAAATGCACGAAACGTTAGGCGGCTCGATCATCATAATTTCTCACCAAGAAAGAATTTTAAATATTGCTGACAAGGTAGCTGTATTGTCTGCAGGCAAATTAAAATCTTATGGTAATCGTGATGATATTTTACCTGAACTACTCGGAAAAACCAATGCGGTTTGTCCTGTGCTTACCAATAATATGAAGGAGGCACAGTAATGAACAACTTAGAAAAAGATTTGCTGAAAATTATTGCCGACATCGACGGAGTTACGGGCGGCGCACTAAATATTCGTGCAAATGGCAAGCTTGCCGAGAGACACACGACCGAAAGTGTAGATATTCGCAATAAGACCGATAAGGACGGCATAGATATTATAATTCGCCCAGGCACTAAGGGCGAAACAATACACATACCTGTAATTATTAGTGAAAGCGGCGTTAACGATTTGGTTTATAACGATTTTATAATTGGCGACGACTGTGACGTTACTATTATGGCGGGTTGCGGTATTCATAACTGCGGTAACGAAGAATCTCGTCACGACGGCATACACTCTTTCTTTGTGGGCAAAAATGCCAAGGTTAAGTATATAGAGCGCCATTATGGTGACGGCGACGGTACAGGCGGCAAAAATATGAATCCCACAACTGTTGTAAATATAGCCGAGGGCGGTTATATGGAAATGGAAACAAGTCAGATAAAAGGCATTGACAACACAAGCCGTATAACCCGCGCTACGCTTGGAGCCGATGCTACTTTAATTATTCGTGAAAAGCTTATGACACACGGCACCCAACGTGCCGATACCGATTTTTCGGTCGATATGAATGGCGAAAACTCAAGCGCAAACGTTGTGTCGCGTTCGGTAGCAACTGATAATTCGGTTCAGGTTTACCGTTCAAACATAAACGGTAACAGCAAGTGCCACGGCCATACCGAGTGTGATGCAATTATAATGGGTGACGCGCGTGTAAGTGCTATTCCCGAAATAAATGCAAACCATATTGATGCATCACTAATTCACGAGGCGGCTATTGGTAAAATTGCGGGTGAACAGCTTATAAAGCTTATGACATTGGGTCTTACCGAAAAACAAGCCGAAGAAGAAATTGTAAACGGTTTCTTAAAATAAAAACATATTGATTATTTTGTAAAAAAATGGTATCATTATTACTTGGAGGAGATTGTTATGAGCGCGGATTTTTTTGTTACTGCAGCTATTGTTACTTATAATGATGCCAATCGTGCGCCTATAACGGTTGAAAGCATTTTAAAGCATACTAAAAAGTATCCGTTAAAACTTTATGTTATTGATAATGCTTCCGGTGATGATACAGTTGCTTGTATAGAAAAATCAGGACAAGCAATTATTATTAAAAATGAAAATAATATTGGTTTTGGCGCGGCGCATAATGTCATTTTGAAACACGAAATTGGTAAATATCATTTTGTTATTAATCCTGATATAACATTAAGTAGTGATGTTATATCGGATATGGTGGATTTTTTTGAAAATAATCCCGATGTCGTTATGGCTATGCCAAAAATATTAAATGAGGACGGCACCGAGCAAAAGTTACCTAAACAACGCCCCACATTTAAAAAATTGTTTTTGGGCAGATTGTCTGACAAAATTCGTAGTGAATATGTTTGGGCGGATAAAGAAATAACAAAACCTTGTGAAATAGATTTTTGTACCGGTTGTTTCTTTGGAATAAAGGGTGATGCTTTCAAAAAAATGTGTGGCTTTGACGATAGGTATTTTATGTATCTTGAGGATGCGGACTTATCACTTAAGGCAAAGTCAAAGGGTAAGGTATTGATGTTGCCGCAATTCAGCGTTACGCATACTTGGGAGCGCGAAAGTTCAAAAAGTTTAAAATATTTAATTATTCATATTGTTTCTTGCTTTAAATTTTTGATTAAATGGAGGGGAAAACACAAGTGAAAATTATGATTACAGGCTGTCACGGACAGTTGGGTAACGAGCTGCAATCAATTTTAAAAACGGGTAAAAGCGAAATAGGCGCAGCGCCATCGGGTGTAATTGATGCCGAAATTTTGCCGGTAGATATCGATACGCTTGACATTTCAAATATGGCGACAGTAAATAATTATATTTTAGCAAATAAACCCGACGTCATTATCAACTGTGCGGCTATGACTAATGTAGACGGTTGCGAAAGTGACTACGAAACAGCGTTTAAGGTTAATGCTTTGGGTGTTAAAAATCTGGCTGTGTGCGCCGAAAAAATTGGCGCAAAGCTAATTCACGTATCTACCGACTATGTTTTTGCCGGCAATGGCACAAAGCCTTACTGCGAGTGGGACAAGGTAGACCCACAAAGCGTTTACGGTGCGTCAAAGGCTTTGGGCGAAAAATACGCATTAAGCTTTTGCAAAAAATCATTTGTTGTACGTACCTCATGGCTTTATGGCTATATTGGTAAGAATTTTGTTAAAACCGTGCGCCGTGTAATAAAGGCAAACGGAGGCATAGGTGTTGTATGTGACCAGAGAGGCAATCCTACAAATGCAAATGATTTGGCACATCATCTTCTCAAGCTTGCCGTTACCGAGGAGTACGGTATATATCACTGTACAGGTGAGGGCGAATGCTCTTGGTATGATTTTGCGGTTAAAATAGCCGAGTATTCAGGTCTTGGTGATACAGTAACACCTTGCACCACTGAAGAATACAATGCAAAATTTAATGTACCAACCAAGCGACCCGAATATTCATCTCTTCGTAACTTGGCGCTTGAGTGTACAGTAGGCAATGAAATGCGCGATTGGGAAATCGCTTTAAAAGAATATATTTCAAAGGTGGAGGACTAAACTTATGAAAACTTATTTAGTAACAGGCGGCGCAGGCTTTATCGGTTCAAACTTTGTAATCTATATGTTAAACAAGTATGACGACATTAAGATTATTAACGTTGACAAGCTTACATACGCAGGTAATCTTGAAAACCTCAAGAGTGTTGAAAATGACCCGCGTTATAGCTTTGTCCAGGCTGATATTTGCGACAGAGAAGCTATCTCTAAAATTTTTGCAGAAAACGACATTGACTACGTTGTAAACTTTGCTGCAGAAAGCCACGTTGACCGCTCTATTACAAATCCTGAAATATTTGTTAAGACAAACGTTGAGGGTACTGTAAATATGCTTCAGTGTGCAAAGGTTGCTTGGACTATTGGTGATGACCAATACAAGCCGGGCGTTAAATATCTTCAGGTTTCTACTGACGAGGTTTACGGTTCTTTGGGCGAAACAGGTTACTTTATGGAGACTACTCCACTTGACCCACATTCACCATATTCATCATCAAAGGCATCCGCTGACTTTTTTGTAAAAGCATTTGGCGATACTTATAAGTTCCCAATCAATATTACCCGTTGCTCAAACAACTATGGTCCTTTCCAGTTCCCCGAAAAGCTTATTCCGCTTATTATGAATAATACTCTTCAGCACAAGGACCTTCCCGTTTATGGTGACGGTATGCAAATTCGTGACTGGCTTTATGTTGAAGACCATTGTAAAGCTATTGATATGGTTATTACAGGCGGTAGACTTGGTGAGGTTTACAATGTTGGTGGTCATAACGAAAAACCAAACATCTTTATTGTTAAGTCAATTATCGAATACATTAAAGAAAACGTTGACGGGACTGTTGGCGAGCATATGATCAAGCACGTTACCGACCGTAAGGGACATGACCGTCGTTATGGTATTGATCCTCAAAAAATTAAGGACGAGCTTGGTTGGTACCCAGAAACCTGTTTTGAGGTAGGTATTAAAAAGACACTTAAGTGGTATCTTGATAACAAAGAATGGTTTGACAACGTAACAAGCGGCGCTTATCAAAAATATTACGATACAATGTACAGCGGAAAAGAGGAACTTTAATGGGTAAGTTTAACTTTATAAAAACCTCTATTGACGGCGTTATAATTGTAGAGCCTACAGCATACGGTGACAGCCGTGGCTATTTTATGGAGACTTATCAAAAGGAAGATTTTAAGGCAGGCGGTATTGATATTGACTTTGTTCAGGATAATCAGTCTATGTCAACACGCGGTGTGCTTCGCGGACTTCATTTTCAGATAAACTATCCGCAAACCAAGCTTGTGCGTTGTGTTCGTGGTGAGGTATTTGACGTTTGTGTTGACCTGCGTGAAGGTTCACCAACTTTTGGTAAGTGGGAGGGAGTTATCCTTTCTGCCGAAAACAAACGTCAGTTTTTGGTTCCAAAGGGTTTTGCGCACGGCTTTGTAGTGCTTTCTGACGAAGCAGAGTTTTGCTATAAGGTTGACGATTATTATCACCCCAATGACGAAGGCGGTCTTATGTGGAATGACCCTGATATTGCTATTGAGTGGCCAATTCCCGCCGATATGGAAATAAAGCTTTCCGACAAAGACAAGGTGCATCCACCATTTAGCGAATATAAAAAATAATTAAAAATAATAACCTCTCTTTAAACGGTTAAACTAACCGTGAAGGGAGGTTTTATTTATGCAAAAAGGTAGCGGAATGTCATTTGTAAAAGGTATGGGCGCGGGTATGCTTGCGGGCGCGGCAGCCGTGGTAGTAGGTAAAATGGTAATGCAAGACAAGCACAACGTGTCAAAAGGCTCTGCCAAGGTAGTAAAGGCGGTAGGCGAAATAGTAGACGGAGTGCAAACAATTTTTAAATAAAAACATCGACCAGACAAACTGGTGTTATCCTTAGCGGAGAATTTTGAACTTTTTTAATTCTCGTTAAGAACATCGCATTTGTAAGTACAAATGCAGTAGGGCGGTAGCCCAAACCCACTAACAACAGAAAAGAGAAGATTCGCATATTGCAATGAACCGCTCCAAATTGTGCAGACAGTACAAAAAAGAGTTCTAAAGTAGAATTATAAGAATTAAGCAACAAACTGATTCCGTTTTTCAAATGGAGTCAGTTTTGTTTTTAATTGGATACGTTCGTTATTGTAAAAATGAATGTATTCACCTATGAGGAGGCGAGCCTCCTCATAGGTTTGAAGTTTTACTCGGTATATGCACTCTGTTTTGAGAATTGAGAAGAAATTTTCAGCCAATGCATTGTCATACGGATTTCCGCGTCTTGACATTGACGGAGTAATGCCGTATGATTGTGTTAGCTTGAAGTACGCTTGAGAGGTATACTGAAAGCCTTGGTCACTGTGGAGTTGCACCTCTGCAGTGACTTTTTCTTTACGCTTGGCGGCTTTGATTGTACTTAAAACCAGATTTACATTTTGTTCTGTTCCTGTCTTGTAAGCAACAATACTGTTGTCATACAAATCTCTAATGACCGACAAATACAATACACCTTGCCTTGTGTGTATGTATGAAATATCTGTGACCCATTTTTGATTTGGTCTTTCAGCATAGAAATTTCTATTTAGTAAATTGGGATAGCGATGCAAATGTCCACCATAGTTCCGGTATCGCTTTCTTCTGATTGCTGACAGCAAACCGTATTTTTGCATTACTCGCAATACTGTTTTGGGATTGCGGTGAATACCGTTTCTTTCAAGCCATATATGTACTCTGCGGTATCCGTAGGTTTTTCCACATTTTTCTTGACATTCTCTAATTTTCTCAGCTAACGACAAATCCCATGCAGGTTTATCCATTCGGGATACATATCCATAATATCCACTTCGCGATACCTTAAAAAATCTACACATTTCACTGATTGAATATTTATTTTTATGGCGGTAGATTACCATATATTTTAAGCTTGTCCTCACTTCCTTTCTGTGAGCGAGAGAAAATCCCGCAACAATTCATTTTCCATTTTTAAGCGGTTATTTTCGTATTTGTATTCCTGCAGTGTTTTAGCTGGTTTTCGCCCTCTATATCTTGGTAACCCTTGTATTGCTTTTTGTCTTTCTCGATACAACAAGTTCCAAACAACTCTTTTATCTGCCAAACCTAGTTCATCGGCAATTTGTTGTTGTGTTTTCCCTTGCGACGTCAATTCTTTGACGATTGGCAGAAGTTCGCTTACTTTTTCATATTTTCTAGACATAACAAATCCTCCTATGGTAGTATTTAAATTCTACCATAGGAGGCTCTTTTTTTCTATTGTCCGTTTTTAACGGACTTGCTCACAACGAGTCTTCTCTTTCTTTTTGACTGTTAAGTGATATGCTGACTAAAGTCAGCGTGATATTTTCGCTTTGCGAAAGTGATATTGAAGTCTTGCGGCTTCAGTGATATTCTATTCGCCCATAAACTTGCGAAGCAAATATCACTCGGCGTAAGCCGAATAACACTGCGCAGCAATAGAACCCGCCGTAGGCGAATAGAGTTGCGTGATACTCCGTTAAGAGTATCATGCTAACTGGTCGATGTTTTTATTATTTAAGACGATTTTATTTAACCCTCGGGTCCAAAGGTTACATCCCAACCATTGATGTGGCGAACGATAAGAGCGTAATCTTTACCGTTTATTTTGCTGTCACCATTAACATCAGCGTTGGCTTCTATGATTTCAACATCCCAACCGTTAATGTGTTGAACAATTAATGAATAGTCTTTACCTGTGATTTTGCCGTCGCCGTTTGCATCACCGTAGTTAATAGTCTGAGGAACTGTTATCGTGATGAAATAAGTTCTACTACCAAAATCCCAACTACCAATCTTGCCCGTTTCACCGTTAATAGAAGCTGTTGGAACATCTGAAATAATGTTGCCCTCAGTAGGAGTAAAGGTTACTCCCACGGTATATGTTTTTCCACCTTCAAATTTATCGGAATCTTGTAAAACAGGTGCCGAGGCGTAATCGAATACATTATCGCAATCGTACCAACCATTAATGGTAACCGTATATGTCGTGTCAAGGGTTGTAACAGTAGCCGAACCTACAGTAGCACCCGATTCAATGCCGCTTATAGTTGCGGTTATAGATGTAATTTCATTGGGAATATCTTTCCAAATAGCCTTAACAGTAATATCGCCTGAAAGCCAAGGTGATTGACCTGGGGTGATGTCATTAACTTGTTCAGGATTGCTGTTATAGTACCATTGCCATTTATCAAACTCTTTACCGTCGGGGGAAGTAAATTCACACTCTGGGAAAATATAACTTGTTGCAAAGCCGCTATCGTTTACAGTTAAAATCTCTGATGCCATAGAGCCACTACCACCGTTAGCATCATAGGTAACGGTGTAGGTAACAACAGGAATATCTTTCCAAATAGCCTTAACAGTAATATCGCCTGAAAGCCAAGGAGACTGACCTGGGGTGATGTCATTAACTTGTTCAGGATTGCTGTTATAGTACCATTGCCATTTATCAAACTCTTTACCGTCAGGGGAAGTAAATTCACATTCTGGGAAAGTGTAAGTTGTAGCAAAACCACTATCATTTACAGAAAGTTTTTCTGTTGCCATTGTACCACTACCGCCGTTAGCATCATAAGTAACGGTGTAGGTAGACGCTTTGCGTGCTACAATGTAAGGACTGAAGCTATTTGAGGTGAATATCATGGTAGCAGATTCACCGTCTATTTCTACCGTAACACCCTCGACCTCTTCGGCTGTTCCGTTCGCCAATATGTGATACAAGCTGGCTTCACCACTTTGAAGCGCCAATGCTTCTTCGAGGCTTACAGGCACACTTACCGTGAGCTCTTCTCCCTCGTCATACCACTGATTAAGGGTATAGGGATATCCTGCTTCGTCGAAAACATCGATATTATAGAAAGCCATTACGTTATCTGCACCAACAGCTTCCATTGTGTTAATGATAAAAGAATTAGGAGGTGTTTCTTCTACTTCAACCTGTTCAACAACCACGTTTACTATTCTACCCGTGCTTTCGATAGTCATTTGTTTCTCGGATTCAACGGTAATTTCATACTCGGGAACAGAGGGTTCATCGCAAATACATACATTGCTTATATCATAACTCATCTGATCAAAATTACACGGCAACATTTCGTCAGTAACTGTGCAAAGACCGCATACTGTACAGGCGTGCATACAGGGAACGATGAGCATTGACGAATAATCGGCTTTTGTAATATCAACGACATACTGTTTGCCGTCAGCAAAGGTGAGTGTAACGGTACAGCCGATAAACATTTGACCCATACCGCCAAATTCCATAGATTTTACACCTATAAAGCTATTGATAAAATCTTTATTCTTTTCATTCAGAATGTCGCTCAGCATTATGCTGTTGTTGTCACCCGAATCAACAGTTCCGTAAGCAACGCCAAAAACGGTGCCGCTGGGTGCTGTTTCGGTTAAAACATCCGATTCTTTAGATTCGTCTCTCTCAAAGTAACCGTACCAAGTGTCGTCTTCGTCGGTATCGTAGCCTTCTTTTACAAACTCGTAATACCAGTTATATTCTGTCTTTACAGGTTCATAACAGCCCTCATACGCAGGAACAACATTTGCAGTAAGGGGTACTGTAATGGGTATTACGGAAAGGGTATCATATTCTGAAGCTGACTCATAGATATGCTTGTCATACAAGCTGTGAGAGAGGGCTTCAAAACTGAGTTCGGTATAGTTGGTACTTCCCCAAGAGCCTTTATATTCCACTTCACAAGAAATTCTTAATTCAAACTCCAAGTTGTTTATGGTAACGTCGCCCAAAGTTTCGTCCTGTGCTTTAAGTGCCTCATAGATTTCCTTTATCGTTCCGTCGAGTGAAAGGTTAAGAATATCACCGTCTATGGTCATTGTGAAGAAATCACTGAGATCGTCGTAATAAGAAGAAATGTTCCATTCGCCGCAACCTTCATTATATTCGCCATCTAAGCCGTATGGTGCATACATATAACTGGCTTTGCTTGAAAATTGGAAGTTGTAGTTGTTAATCAAAACTCTTGCTTGAACATAAAAAATCGAACCGTTATTGATGTCAACAGAAGCCTTGTAGTGATCACGTTCTCCATTATATTCGGTATCCAGATAGTTGTTATAGACATCGATAGCATCTTTGATATCGACGCTAAAAGATTGGCTAAATGCCAATTCACCTGTGCCTTCAGAGTCGATTTCGCTCCACAGGTCATAGACACCGCTCGTAAAATCGTGTTCAAGTTCAAAAGTGCTGTCGGGATGGTTGATAATATTTAGACAATAGGATTCTTCGGCAAATGCTGTTAGCGTGGTTATCGGTATCATACTAATGACCATTATTAGTGCTAAAATAATACTTAAAAGTTTATTTGTTTTTCTCATAAGATCACCTTTTGAATTAAGAATTTTTAATTTTAATAAAATTTCTTATTATTTAGGTCCTAAAACAACTGGCCAGCCGTTGATGTACTGAATAAGTAATGCGTAGTCTCTACCGTTGATTTTACCGTCGCCGTTTACGTCGGCATTAGTTTCGGTAATGGTAACACTCCAGCCGTTGATGTACTGAATCAGCAAAGCATAGTCTCTACCGTTAATTTTGTCGTCTCCGCTTACATCACCATAATCGGCGGCAGGCGCTGTGGCAACCTCGGGGAATGTGTAATATATATAAACTGCGTTAGCATTTCCGTAAACCATATCCCAGTCACCGTTTTCAACAACAAGCTTACCGTTTATATATGCAGATATTGGAGATGTAAAATTACTTGTGTTTGCACCATTAATTTGTGCAGGAATAATTTTTATTTCAATCCTGTATTTTTCACCTTGAACAAATTTATCGGTGGGGTCTAACATATAGCCTTCGCTATCGTACCAAATAATACCGCCTGTGCCGCCGTAATTGGCGTCTAATTCATACCACTCGGGGTAAGCTGTTGCTGCGGTGTAGTCGGGGTTTTCATCCGCCTTTGGTGTGGCAAGACCGTTTACCATTACGGTAGTAATTTCTTTGCCTTGACAAGCAAAACTTGTACTTATGGTTTGTTCGGTAAGTCCCAAAGAGGTTGTGGTGTTGCCGCTTGCTACAAAACCGTTTACCGAGGCTGAAAACAACATATCATACCATTTATCGTGCCAGAAGGTATATCCGTTTTCGGTTTTTATGTATACGTTAACCTGATACTCGTGACCTGGGATGAAGTATTCGTTTTCATATACCCAATCGTTCGCGGTAACGTCATACCAACCGATACCGTTTTTAATGTAATACCATTTTTCACCTGCCCAATAGGCATCGTAGTAGGTGTTTTTGTTTGTATCAATGTAATAACCGCTACCTCGAACAGTTGCCGTATATGTTGGCTTTTCACCTGCCACAGGGACGATTACGTTTTCAATGATGATATTTTCAATGACGCTGTCGTTGCATTCGCCAAATTCATATTCTACGGTTACATATTTGGCAGGATCTTTTCCGTAGGTTTTTTCCACCGTTGCATAATCACCGTTGACCTTAGCCCAAAAATTTGGTGTGGAATTATAAGTCGGAAACTCGTATTTTGAACCGACTTGCATTTCGGTAATGAACTTATAGTGTTTTCCTGCAACGAATGGAGTCGTCTTATCAATTATCTTCCAATTATTCACACCGTCATCCGAAACAAGCCAGAAACGATATTGGGTATAGTCGCTACTACCGCCCATTGCAAAATAGGCAACGCTGTCTGTGCCTACGGTATAGCTTGGTAGTTGACCTTCTTTAGGGGCTGTAACTGTTAGATTGATTTCCTGAAAATCCTTTTGCCTATCACAAATATCGCAGAAATAATCGTTGTTATTATCTGTGTGCTGACGTAGTCTGGTGATTTTTCCACATGCATCGCCAACGCACTGCAAAATATGTCCACTGTATTTTCTTCTTGCAGACGGATATGGATTTTCGTGGGATTGATATTGTTTATAATATTGATAATTGTGCTTTGCCTGAAGTACTACGTCTATCGTTCTTGTTTCATTGCCTTCCTCGTCTGTGATGATACAAGCATATGTGTATTCTGAGCAGCAAGCATCCGTAGGAACTAATAGGTCAAGATTAGGTCCATCATAGTTTTCAAGCGCTTCAGGATTGGTTAGCGGAACATATGTTAACTTACCGCCCACATACTGTTTTCTGCACCAAGTATATGTAAGTTTGCTTTCGCCCTCGGCTTCAACACTAAAATGAGCAATATTACTTTCGTCATAATCTTCTTCGGAACTAGATACATAGACGTTTTTAACATCTTTCGGCTGCTTTGTAATCAGTATTTTACCAATCTCATAATCACACACATCACAGTATCCGTTACGGTTTTCATCTTCATGAGGACGTAAGTGCGTAACTTTTTCGCATCCCTCTCCCACACACTGCAAAATATGACCGTATTTACTTCTTTGCGCCAATTCGTAGGGACGTTGATTGCTGAGATACGACTTAAAATACTGGTAGTGATGCCGTGCCTGCACCAATGCGTCTCGGGTGGTGACCTCGTTGCCGTATATATCGCTGATGACGCAACGGATGTACCAATCTCTGTAACAAGCATCGGTTGGGACTAACCAGTAGATCTCGGATCCTTCAAAGCACTCTCCGTCCACAGGATCGGTCAGGGGAGTGTACTTGATTGTGCCGAGCCCATGATGATAGTATCCCTCATACCAAGTGTAGGTTAATTTGCTTTTACCTGCCGCCTTTACGCTGAATCGGGCAATGTTTCGCTCATCATAATCTTCATCCGCACTGGTCACAAGTGCGGCTTTGGAGTCACTGGGCTGGACTAGAATCTGAATTTTCGCATCCTTCACGTAACGGCAAACGGTACAGATACCATTCCCGTCGAAGGTATGCTTGCTACGGTTGGTGAGGTGTATATCGTCATCACAGTAGACGCATTTGTGCCAGTGGTAGGTAGAATCCCAATCCCAAGTAGGAGAGGGGCGGACGGCATGACCGGTTTGTTCAGCATCGGTATGCATCTCGGAAAAATGCTCGTTCCAATCAGTATGTTCTACGCAAACCCATTCACCGCAATCACAGCCGGCATAGTTGGCAAAATCCTCACAACAAACCAGGCAGAAATTACAATCATCGCAAATTCCTGTACACTCTGAGCAGTACTCCTCGCAGTTGGGGCAGATGTCCGCGCATTCCTCGCAGGAACCGCAATCCTGACAAATCAGAACACAATTTGAACACAAATTACAGCTTTCGCAGAAGGACTCGGCACATTCCAGACAGCATTCTCCACAACCTTCGCAAAGGGGTACATCCTCAATGTAACTTTCACAGCCGGGGCAATGTAAACCTGCAGCAATGGCGCACTCAAGGCAAAGTTCTTCAGAGGGGTTGATTTCGGCACAGTTGCCGCAAACACCGCATTCGGTACAGAATTCTCCGTCGCATTCACCGTAGCACTCCGAGCATTCGGGACAGTGCATATTATTGTCGATGGCGCATTCTACGCAGATGACCTCGCCTGCTTCTTCACAGCAGTACAGACAGGCTGGAGAGCAATCATCACATTGGCCGCATTCCTCACACCACCCGGAAGATTTAAAATAACACAGATCACAGTTGGGGCAATGATGACCATGATCGATGGCACATTCCTCGCAAATCACCGCGCCAACCACACTGGAGCATCCCTCGTCAAGTTCCACGCAATCGGCGCACAGCATACACTCCTCGCACCAGCCTTGCACATCAAAATAACATTGTTCGCAACCGGGGCAGTGGGTTTCATAGCCAGCGGCACAGTCTTCGCAAAGCTCGGTTCCATGGACTTCGGAGCACTTCTCGTCATAGCCTGCACAGTCGCTACACAAACCGCACTCTCCGCAAAAATGTTCCACACCGCCATAGCATGCATCACAGCCGGGGCAATGGGTGTCCTTATCCGCGGCACACTCAAAGCAAAGGCGCATCCCGTGGTAGCTACTGCACGCAGTGTCTATTTCTCCTATACAATCATAGCACCGACCACATTCCTCACACCATTCGCCCACGACAAAATAGCAAGTTTCACAATCGGGGCAGTGGGTGCCCTTATCAAGAACGCACTCCAAACACATCTTATCTCCGATCTCCTCATCGGAGCAGCCGTCACAAATTTCGGAGCCTGAGCAATCGGTACATTTGCCGCACTCGATACACAAATCTACACACGCATCACACTTGTAGCATTCCTCGCAATAGGGCGAGCCGTCAATAAGATCTTCACAATCGGGACAGCGATGCGCCGCAAAGACGGTAAAAGACATTGCAGGTATCATACCAATGACCATAGTGATTGCCAATAGTATGCTAAGTAGTTTGTAAGTTTTTTTCATATAATAACCCTCTTTTAATTAGAATGTCGTGTTTAATATTATGATTTTGGTCCAAAGGTTACGTCCCATCCGTTAATGTACTGAAGTATTAACGCATAGTCTTTACCGTTAACCTTGGAGTCACCGTTTACGTCGGCTGCCGTTTTATCAATACTAACGTCCCATCCGTTAATTGATTGTAATACAAGCGCATAGTCTTTACCGTTTATTTTACCGTCTCCATTGACATCGCCGTATTTGATGCTTGAGTTAGGGTCGTTGTATTTAAGTGTAACGTTGTACATAACGTTTTCGTTTGTTACTGTTACTGTGCCTACAAATTCATCGTGGTCGGCTTTTGTAACCTTTATGTCGTATGTACCGGGGGCTACACCTGCAAAATAGTAACTTGCATCGTTACCTGTAACTATTGTTTCGTATACTGTATCGGTCATACCTTCGGGAATAAGCTGGACTGTAATTGCTTCGCTTTCGTTACCACCACTTGTGACAGTACCGCTTATAGAATAGCTTTCTTCACTTAATGCTTTAAAGGTGTAGTATATTCTTACAGCCTTAACACTGGATGTTACATCTTGCCAAGAGTCGTTTTTAATTTTTTCTACCTTTATGCCGTTTAGTGTAGCAATTGTTTTATTGCTTGCTAAAAATTTACATAGCTTGTTACCGTCAACCTCTTTTGGAACAATTGTAATAAGCGCCCAATATTCATTTCCGGCAATAAATGTATCAAAGGCAGTCATTTCGTTGGCACCGTTTTCACAATCCATCCATTCAATGCTTTCTACGGTGTAGTATTCACTGTCGGTAACAGCATCAAAGTCGGGTGTAAAGCCGTCGGTTGGTATGTCAAGACCGGTTATTCCAACAGATTTAAATGTCTTTGGTTGACAAGTAAACTCCCAAGAAAGTGACTGTTCGGTATTTGCCCAGCTTTGTACACCAAGGGTAGCATAATTGCCGTTAATATAACCCCAGCCTTCAGGCTTGTAACTACCGCCCGTTGTATAGAACTCATAGCCGTCTGTAGTTTTAACATCTATATACACTTTATATTTATGACCTATTTCAAAGGTATCTTTGGGATAAAGCCATTTATCGTCGGTAGTATCTTTCCAGCATATACCGTTTATAACGTATGTACCATTGCTGTAAGCAGTATTAATGGTATAGCCTGTGCCGGATATTGCGCAGTTGTAATTTGGATGTTCGCCTACAACTGGCTCGGTAACACCGTCAATGTCGATTTGCTCGATGATGTTGTCGTTTAGTATACCAAAGTCAAAACGCACACAAATTAAATTACTTGGATCTTCTTCGGGATAACGGAACACCTCGGCGTAATAGCCATTTATTGTAGCAACAACGTTTGGCTCGATTTGTGCATCAATGTCAAAGATATTTCCGTTTCGGGTCATTACATTCACAGCAGCGCGGTAATGATACCCTACTGTGAAGGTGTCGTTGGATGCCATCTTTGTCCAAGCTTGACCGTCTGTAGATTCCTCCCAATAGACATCCACATCGTCCCACATATCGTCGTTGCCCGTTGCCTGTTTGTAAGCGTAATCACCGCAGATAACAGTTTGATCGGGCGTACCATTTTGTTTAGGTTGGTCGATGGTCAGTTCAATATCGCGCACTATGTTGTTCATCTTTACAGTCAGTGTTTCGTGGGTATCCTTTATACCGTTGGGATCAAATTTACTGCCGTCAGAGTAGTAGGTATAATATGCACCGTAACCAAGCAAATCAGGCAACTTTACAACGTCTTCGCCTATGGTTTGATCGGCGCGGATACCATCAAAGGTACCGCCGTAAAGGTTAACGTTATGCTCTTTTGTGGTGAGATAGGTGTCTGTATTAAGACCAAAGGCCTGATCGTCACCGTTTTTTATCTTGAAAGTGCCGCCGTAGATATCCAGGCTGCCCTGCTGATAGGATACAGCATTTGTTGCGTAGCCGATAAATGTACCGCTGTTGATAACTGTTGAGCCTGAGGCATTGATAACAGAATAGCCGTGCACACTGTCAAAGGAGTGATTGGTGGGATCAAAAGTAACGCTTCCGCCAATATTTAGTTCGCCGTTATTGTAGATAATGGTGCTGGGATAGCCACGGGCATTCATACTTACATTCAGCGAGCCCGTGCCACCAACAGTCAAGCTACCTCGGTTATCGATAAAGCTATAAAGCAGATAATCTATATAAGGCACGCGAATGTTGATGTCGACATTTATGGTTAGATATTTTGTTGAATTTGTGGGGATTGTAATAGCACAATGGCCTTTTTTGAAATCCTTATCCTTTTGCAACGTATAGAAGGTCTGATAAGGGTCGTTAGCAAAATTATTTACTAAGATACCCTGAACCGTAGGATGCTCTAACGCATATTTCAGTTCTTCGTAGTTGTTGCAGACAACTGGGTTGTTGATGGTGCCCATGCCTGCGGGGAACTGTGCAGTGAAGGTAATGGCAACTATAATATTGCTTTCCGAGCCACCATCTGTAATGACATAACTGTAGTTACTTTCAGAAATACCCGAAAAGGCAAAGGAAACATTTTCGGGAGATGCAAATTTATAATTGTCATTCGCGTGAAGAACTAAGAATGTTTTATATTGTTTACCTACAATAAAACTTTCTTCACTTACTTCGTATTGGGTTTCCGAAGAGTATTCCGCAGCAGTTTCATACCAGCCGTTTGTTTGATTAGGAACGGTATAGTTGGCACCACTAGGAGCGTGTTGATACAAATTGGAGTCAAAATCTCTTGTTGAGCCGCCCTGTGTAGGCAAGAACATATCTTCCACAGTAACGGAATCTATAACTGCGGAACTTTCAATGTAATAGGGAATGGTGATATAAATCTTTGTGTTGTCGGCATTGAAAGAGTATTCCCAATCAACCTTGATGGTATCGTTTCTAATTGAAACATTGTCAGCAAATTGATAACCATCAAAGGCAGTAAATTCATAGTTGTAGGAATAACTGTATCCGCCCTTTAATACAGTACTATGGTTAAGTCGATTACCCTCACTGTCGGCCCAATACTGATCTGTCATTTCCGAGTTGTTATACGCCCAAACACCATTGTTGTAATGCGCTTGATCGCCATCACTTGGTGCGGTAACATTGTAGAATCGGAACTCACTGATGTCGGCATAGGTGCGCTGTCCAGCAAGTTCAAACGTATAAGTCACCGTTACATTCTCTGATTCTTGACTAAGTGTAATGCTACCAGTATACTGATGGTCGTACAGGTTACTCATGTACACAGGAATATTGGAGTCGGTAAAGGCATAACCATCCTTCGGCTCAACGCTAAAAGAGATGCTATACGTTCTGCCTGCTTCAAAAACCTGTAGGCCATATTCGATTGGGCGGCCTTCTTCATCCCTCCAATCAGCAGTTTGGTTGTCGAGGACAGCGTACTCATATTTGCCATACTGACTTTCCGATAATGAAGATCCGCTGACAGACAGAATGTGCTCACCAACTACAGGCATGGAAAGGCCAGAAAGTGAGACACTATCGATGGTCTCAAGTTCCTCGGCAAACGCTGTCAGCGCAGTCATCGGCAGCATACCAACCACCATTACAAGCGCTAAAAGCACACTTAAAATTTTGCTTGAATTTTTCATAAATTTTCCTCCCCGTTGGGTATTAAAGATAGTTACTTGACCAAAGCCGAAAACTATGCTATAATTTTTATAGTTTAATTATATAATATATATATTTAAAAATCCCCACACAGCAAAAGGCGAAAAGTGTGGGAGATTTATCGCATTTTTCTTAAAAGTGTGGGAAAAAGTGTGGGAATATAAATTTTAAGGGAGAGAGTATATGTCTGGCATATCAATTGTGTATATTGTTGCGGCTCTTTGCTCGCTTTTAATGCTGGTGGCATATTGCGTTTTTATAAAGAAAAAATTTACGTGGTTTTGGGTGCTGTTTTCAAGCATTTGCGTAGTAAATGTTGGCTATTTTGTACTGTCAATTTCCAAAACACTCGACGAAGCGCTGCTTGCCAATCGCATTGCATATTTAGGCTCGGTGTTTTTGCCTGTTGCTATGCTGCTTATAATTTTAAATGCTACAGGATTAAAACATCCAAAATGGCTGTGGATACCGCTTGTTTGTTTGGGTGTCGCTGTGTTTGCTGTGGCCGCAAGCCCTGGGTATTGCGAAATCTACTACAAAGATACAACAACGCTTATTACCGTAAATGGCGTATCGGTGCTTGATAAAGACTACGGCCCTTTACACGTGATATATTTATTTTATTTGCTTGGTTATTTTGTGACTATGATAACCTTGGCAATACGTGCTACTACCCAAAAGAAAACAACCTCTGCCGCCCAAACTGTAATGCTGCTTGGCGCTGTATTTGTAAACATATGTGTATGGGCTATAGAGCAATTTGTAAAAATAGAGCTTGAGTTTTTAGCACTTTCATATGTTATAAGCGAGCTGTTTTTAATAGGTGTTTATGTCATGATACAAGAAACCGAACGGCGTATTGAAACGGCGCGCAAAGAAGCATTAATACATACGGATAACATTGAAGAAAAGCAGGTAAAAGGCTGTGATTCTAATATTTCGGAAGAAATAAAGCAGTCGTTTACCATGGGACTCTCGGAGCTCACCTATACCGAAAGGCTGATATATGACTTATATATAAGCGGTAAAACCACCAAAGAAGTTTTAGAGGAAATGAACATAAAAGAAAACACCCTAAAGTACCATAACAAAAACATTTACGGTAAATTGGGTGTGAGTTCTCGAAAAGAGCTAAAAGCAATTGCAAAATGCATATCTGAATAAAAATAAAAAGTCTTGCTAAAGCATAAGTTTTAGCAAGACTTTTTATTTATTTTAGTTACAAACGGCAAAACGATAAAAGATAGCGCCACACCCGCAAAAATATCTATTACAGAGTGTTGCTTTAAAAACACGGTTGCCAAGCATATAGAAACCGCGATAATTAATTCGGCAATGCGCCACAAAGTAGAATTAAAGTGTTTTGAATTCCACATTGTAAAAAGCATTCCAAGTGAAAATATTACGTGTATTGATGGGCACACGTTTGTGTTGGTGTCAATAGCGTAAAGATTTTTCATAACATCTACAAAAATATTGTCGCGCGCAAACTCTTGCGGGCGCAGATTTTGCATATTGGGGAAGATGATATATAACGAAAATGTAATTATACAAGTGATACTCAAAAACCAATAAAATTTTTTAAATGAAGGTATGTCAAAAAATAATGTATAAAGCGACACAAAGGCAAGCAATGCATACCACAAAACATACGGTATTACAAAAAATTCGCAAAAGGGAATAAGATCATCAAGCGGACAATACACATTATATATAGGGGTTACAAATTTTTCGGTGAAGATAAAAAGAGAAAGATAAACCGGCCAAAACAAAATAAGAAAAAGATGACGATATTTTACGCTTGTAATATTTTTAAAATTAAAGTCGCGATAATACTCGAATATAAATATCACCTCTTTTATTAGTATATGAAAATATTACCACTAAACATAATAAAAAGCAATAGAAAAAACGTAAATAAAATATTATGAAAAAATTAATTTTTGCTGGGGTGTTTTTGGGACAGTAAAAAAATTATAATAAAACTCGTAAAAAGTACTTGACAAATGTTGGGTGACTGATTATAATAAAATTACAGAAAGCGAACAAATGTTCGGCGGAGGAAAAATTATGGAATTCACTACTACTTTACGTATTATATTAGAGACTGCAATGATGGCTTTTGTTATTTGGGCAGTTTTTCACGAGGATCTTTTTGTTGAGCTTGAGGATCGTATTATAGCGCGTATTCGTCGCAGTCGCTTTAAGGTTATTAGGGGTAACAACGTTAGAAAAAGTTATTACCCAGTGGGTGACGGCGCGCGTGGCGGCAAGCACAATGCCAGCTAATCTTTAGAAGTGTCAGTCATTTTAAAATACTCTTTCTTTATGCAAAAAAAGGCAGGGAATTTCCTGTCTTTTTTTGTTGCAATATATACTTCTTTATGCTAAAATCTTTACTTGGCAAATTATAGAATATTTGAGGTAAGTTATGTTAAATAAATTAGTGGGGAATAAAGCCTTTTATAAGCGTGTTTATGTGCTTATGATACCTATTATGATACAGCAAGGTATAACTAACTTTGTAAATATGCTCGACAACGTTATGGTAGGTCGCGTAGGACAAGCCGAGTCTACCGGTGTGGCAGTATCTAACCAATTAATGTTTGTTTTTAACCTTTGTATTTTTGGTGCTATATCGGGCGCGGGAATTTTTGGTGCTCAGTATTTTGGTAAAAAAGATTTAGAGGGTGTAAAGCAAACCTTTAGATTCAAAATATTATTCTGTACCTTGCTTGCAACTTTGGGTGTAGCGCTTTTGTATTTTAAAAATGACGATCTTATAATGCTATATCTAAAGACTAATGACAATAAAATTCTTGCGGCAAATGCGTTTTCGTTTGCACAAAGCTACCTTTATATAATGCTTATCGGCCTTATACCATATACTATAGCACAGTGCTACGGTACCACCTTGCGAGAAACGGGTGAAAGTAAGGTTCCAATGATTGCCGGTGTTATGGCGGTGGCTGTTAATTTATCGCTTAACTATGTGCTAATTTACGGTAAGCTGGGCGCTC
The DNA here is from genome assembly GCA_017437005.1 of Clostridia bacterium. GTDB lineage: Bacteria > Bacillota > Clostridia > Oscillospirales > Acutalibacteraceae > UBA737. Next base: position 83,914 of record JAFSBZ010000026.1, read on the forward strand.
CGCGTCTTGGAGTAAACGGCGCGGCAATAGCTACCGTAATATCGCGTTTTGTCGAGCTTGGCATTTTGGTGGTATACACGCTTATAAAACGTAAAAAGTGTATATTTATAATTGATGCTTGGAAAAGCCCGTATATATCGCTAAACCTAATAAAACAAATATTAAAAAAAGGTATGCCCCTTATGGTAAACGAGGCGTTGTGGGCTTCGGGTATGGCAACGGTAAACGGACTATATGCGCAACGCGGTATTGACGTTGTAGCAGCAAACAATATTTCGCAAACCTTTTTTAACGTTTTTTCGGTGGCGTTTTTCGCCGTTGGTATTGCGGTAGGCATATTGCTTGGTCACGATTTGGGGGCTGGCAAAAGCAAAGAAGAGGTGCTTGATACCACTTTTAAGCTTATAGCGTTTTCGGTGTTTATTGGTATAATTGTGGCAATCCTTTATGCTGTTGCGGCAATATTTATACCAAGCATTTACAATATAAGCGATAATGCCAAAAGCCTTGCAACGTCACTAATGCAGATTACTGCGCTTGCCATTCCAATAGAAGCTTGCGCGCACTCGTCATATTTTGCTTTGCGTTCGGGCGGCAAGGTGATAATAACCTTAATTTTTGACTGCGTGTTTACCTGGGCGGTAAGCGTTACAACTGCAATGTGTCTTGTCAATTTTACGTCACTTGGTATTTTGACTATATATTTTATAGTGCAGATGCTTAATATTATAAAATGTATTTTAGGCTACATTTTTATAAAGCGTGGTTCTTGGATAAAAACAATAGTTTCTTAAAAATAAAATGTTAAATTTTTAGCAATTTCGGTATTGTTTTTTCGACAAAATACTGTTATAATATCCGTGTATGAAATTTTGAAAGGAGTTACATATTATGAACTACTCACATGAAGTACAAAATATGTGCCCACTTGCAAAGGGCGCATATCACGGTCCTGCTCCTATTCCTGAAGAGGGTAAATGGGTACAGGTAAAAGAAGTTAAAGATATCTCTGGTCTTACCCACGGTATCGGTTGGTGCGCACCACAGCAGGGCGCTTGCAAGCTTAGCCTTAACGTTAAAGAAGGCGTTATTGAAGAGGCTTTGGTTGAAACAATCGGTTGCTCAGGTATGACTCACTCGGCTGCTATGGCTTCTGAAATCTTGGTTGGCAAGACCTTGCTTGAAGCTCTTAACACCGACCTTGTTTGTGACGCTATTAATACCGCTATGCGCGAGCTTTTCTTGCAGATTGTTTACGGTCGTACACAGACTGCTTTTTCAGAAGACGGTTTGCCAATCGGCGCTGGTCTTGAAGACTTGGGTAAAGGCCTTCGTTCACAGACAGGTACTACCTACGCTACAAAGGTTAAAGGCCCACGTTACCTCGAACTTGCTGAAGGTTATATTACAAAATGCGCTGTTGATGAAAATGACACCATCATCGGTTACAAGTTTGTTCACCTTGGCAAAATGATGGAAATGATTAAAAAGGGTATGGACGCAAACGAAGCTTTAGAAAAAGCAAGCGGCCAGTACGGACGTGTAGATGATGCTGTTCGCCTCATCGACCCACGTGAAGAATAATTAGGGAGGTAACAGATTATGCCATTATTTGAAAGCTATGAAAGAAGAATTAATCAAATAAATGCAGAGCTCAGCAAACACGGCATTGCTTCTATAGAAGAGGCTAAGCAGATTTGTGACGATGCAGGCGTTGACGCTTACGGCATTGTAAAGGGCATTCAGCCAATTTGCTTTGAAAATGCTGCTTGGGCTTACGTTGTAGGCTGCGCAATCGCTATTAAAGATAAGGTTGCATCTGCTGCTGAAGCTGCAGAAAAAATCGGTCTTGGTCTTCAGTCATTCTGTATCCCCGGTTCAGTTGCCGATGACCGTAAGGTTGGTATTGGCCACGGTAACTTGGGCGCAATGCTTTTGCGTGAAGAGACCAAGTGCTTTGCTTTCCTTGCAGGTCACGAATCATTCGCTGCTGCTGAAGGCGCTATCGGTCTTGCAAGAAGCGCAAACAAAGCACGTAAAGAGCCACTTCGCGTTATTCTTAACGGTCTTGGCAAAGACGCAGCTCAGATTATTTCACGTATTAACGGCTTTACCTACGTTCAGACTAAGTTTGACTACTACACAGGTGAGCTTGCAATTGTAAACGAAACTGCTTACTCAACCGGTGAGCGTTCAAAGGTTCGTTGCTACGGTGCTGACGATGTTCGTGAAGGCGTCGCAATTATGCACAAAGAGGGTGTTGACGTATCTATCACAGGTAACTCAACCAACCCAACACGCTTCCAGCATCCTGTTGCAGGTACTTATAAGAAAGAATGTATCGAACAGGGCAAAAAGTATTTCTCAGTAGCATCCGGCGGTGGTACAGGTCGTACACTTCACCCAGACAATATGGCTGCCGGTCCTGCTTCTTACGGTATGACCGATACAATGGGACGTATGCACTCTGACGCTCAGTTTGCAGGTTCTTCTTCAGTTCCTGCTCACGTAGAGATGATGGGCTTGATTGGCGCCGGCAATAACCCAATGGTTGGTATGACAGTTGCTTGCGCAGTTGCAGTTAACGAAGCGCTTAACAAATAATCGCAGATTATTTGTAATTAAATTTGCCTTACGGCAAATGAAATTCACGTTGTGAATGAAATGCTAAAGCATGAAATGTGCCGCATCCAAAAGATGCGGCACATTGTTTAAATATGTCTTTATGGCAAATTTTATTTCATGCAACGATGGTTGCATTTAATGATGAAATCATTTCATGCGCATAGCGCATTTCATTTAAAGGAGAATGAATATGTCTGATAATTTTTTAGTTGAATTTTCCATTGAATTTGCAGTAAAAATAGTAAAATTAACCGACCAAATTCAAGGCAAAGGTGTTTTGAAAAATCAAATTCTAAAAAGTGGAACCAGCATAGGCGCTAATATTCATGAAGCAAATTATGCGCAAAGCAAGGCCGACTTTGTTTCAAAACTTCAAATTGCACTTAAAGAATGTTATGAAACTGAATATTGGCTTAAACTTTTTTCAAAAACCAATATTATTGATGCAAATATATATTCTGAATTGCAAAACGATTGCGGCAAAATTAGACGAGTTTTGATTTCTTCTATAAATACAACAAAAGAAAAGTATATTTTATAAATATATTCGAATAAATATTATAAAAAAAGTTAGACACATCATTTTAAGGTTTTACCCTATGATGTGTCTAATTTTTTATGTGAGGATTTGCGATATGAGTAGAACAACCATTTACAAATATCTTTCGCTATTGGAAAACTAAAAGGGAGCGATTTGCGCCGCTCCCTAATTTTATGTATTATAATCCTAATAACTGCTTTTTCTTTGCATCGAATTCTTCTTGGGTAATAATTCCGCTATCAAGTAATTCTTTGAATTTCTTTAATTCATCGGCATTACTTGTTTCTTGGATGTTGTTTACTATTTGTTGAGATTGTGCTTCAACTTTAGGCACAACCAACGAACTTCTTTTTATTACTGCTAATATAAATATAGCAATTAGGCAAAACAACATAAAAATTTTATATATAGGATTTATTGATATAGCATCATATCCTGGTGCATGTGTGATTAGTGAAACCAATCCTCCCAAAATAAGATTTACAATGGCCATTACTATATGTGATTTTCCATCTCTATCAGTTGCATTTCCAAATATTGATACTAAACATAAAATAATATTTATCAGCATTGATCCAATAAATATATATATACCAATATGTTTCCTACCTCCATCACATAACCAAATAAACTAGTTTTTGCTACACCATTAGTAGTTGAATTGTAGGAAGATGAGTAGTGATATTTCATCTCAACGCTTTGAATTGCAAATGTAGAAACCAATAGCAACGCTTGAACAATAAGTTCTATTAAATTAAATAATTTCTTTTTACCTAACATAGTTAGTTCTCCTTCGTGTTTTTATAATTGCTCTCTTTTTCTGCACATTTGTAATGAGCAGGACTGCCGTTGTCTAAACAAGCATAATCCTCGTCGTCAATTTCTTTACCACATATTGGACATTGCGGTTTATCCATTTTCTCACCCCCTTAAAACAAAAAAGTGTGTGCAACCGAAGTCACACACACCGAAAAATGCGACCTCGTTTTGCTACCACACAAAAACTTTTAACACTCACACAAGAAATGCCAAAATAGAAGTACGCATTTTTACCTAAATAAAAAATGCCACTCCTTGCGCGAGTTCAATATTAAGTTTTTGTGTGGTATAGTTTTATTATAGCATTGTAATAAATAAATAGCAATAATTTTAATTTATTTTTAATAGTTCATCATATTTTGACAAATTATGATAGACGATATATAGTATAATATTTTCAAAGGTGGTGAAAATATGAGATATGAAGATGTTTTAAAAGTATTGGCAGTTAAAAATGGGGTGACAGAAAAGGAAATAGAAAATGAAATGCAGTTAGCACTTAAGTTAGCAGGTTTAGAGTGTACTGTGAAGGAATTTATAAACGACGTCTCTTTTTTGTGAACAAAAGACGATATATAGCATAATAGTATAATATATAGTCTAAAAACTTCTGATAAAAATAATACAATGTTTTTGTCGGGAGTGATTATATATGACTATTACAGAGGCTGTTAAAAAACGTTTTGATGAATTGTGCTATAAACAGGGACTAAATTATTGCAAATTGGCAAGTATATCCGGTGTGCCATATACGACAGTAAAATCAATATTTTATAACAAAAGCAAAAATCCGGGTGTTGTAACAATCAAAAAGTTATGTGATGGACTTGGAATCACAATAACTGAATTTTTTGATACCGAGTATTTTAAAAATTTAGAGCAAGAAATAAAATAGCTGTGTTCAATAAAAAAGGCTTGAGGTTAAACCTCAAGCCTTTTTCCTTGACAATTTTTTTATTAAAATATACAATATACTAAATTATACATAAAGGTGGTTGGTTTTATGAAAAATGCTCGTGATTTTGGCTTCTTGCCGCAAAATGATGGATTGACTAATGCCAAGGCCTTGCAAGAGGCTGTAATGGGCGGCGGAGACATTTATATTGCTGAACCGGGTACGTATGACCTTGCCGACCAAATATTGCTTGACGATGATACTTCGCTTTATTTTTGTGCAGGCTCATATATAAGGCGCCAAAATTGTCCTGACGGCAATGGATTTGTGTTTATAAACCGTGGTGCGTATACGCGTACATATAACAAAAATATTAAAATTTGCGGACTTAACCTTATTTGCAATGATGTTGTATCTGATGCACCGTCGGACACACGGCCTAAAACGATAATTGGTCTTAATGGGCATCTATGTTTTTTCTATATAAAAAATTTGATTATAGAGGATTTAGAATGTCTTGATCTACCGGCAAAGGATTTTTGTATTCATATCTGTACTTTTGAGAATGCTGTTGTTGAGCGTGTGCGCATAGAAGGATTGAAGGATGCGGTCCATTTTGGAAGAGGTAACAAATTTGTTGTGCGCCACGGCATTTTTAAAACCTTTGATGACCCTATAGCCCTTAATGCGCACGATTATGTAACCTCTAACCCCGAAATGGGTTGGATAGAAAACGGTCTTATTGAAGATTGCTATGATTTAAACGATACAGATACTGTAGGATTTTTCTGTCGCATACTTGCGGGCTCATGGGTGGATTGGTACGAGGGTATGCAGGTACAGCGCTCTGATACTGTTGTATCAAACGGTAGGCTTTACCGCGTATTTATGCCGCCGGATGGCAGAATTTTCACCTCACTTACACAGCCTACACACGAATGTGGAGAAAAGGAATATGACGGTTTTGTGTGGGCAGTTGTGCAAAACGATGTTACTTATAACTGCGGCTGCCGCAATTTGCATTTTAAGGATATTTATTTACAAAAGGATAGATATGTAGGCCTTTACATCCTTTTTGATAAGGATAATTGGTCACGCAGCTACTATCCCAATTCTAAAGCGCCCGTACAAGAGAATATTACATTTGAAAATCTTGTGGTTGAAGGTGATGTTAAGAGTGTTGTTATGGCAAATACTCCGGTTGACAATATACGATTTGTAAACTGTACACTAAAAAATAACACGGTGCGTTTTGTAGATGTTGGCACAGAAGGTGCAGTTTACCCCAAAACCAATCTTCTAATGAGCGGTACATATTTTAAAGAGAATGTTGATTTGCTTATAGATTGTAAAGAGGGAACAAAAGTAAATGCAACAATTTGCAACACAATGAATGAATCGTTTGAAACCCATGTTTCAGGTGAGGTAAATTTTAAATCAGCGGATATAAAAATAAATAAGGCTTGAGGTTTAAAACCTCAAGCCTTGTTTGACGTAACAGCACTCAGGCGCGTTCCCTACATTATAAATTACTTATGAAAATCAAACTTTGTGTTTTTGCGTACGGCCTCTACTGCCTGCATAACGGCGAGAGCTTCTTCCTCTTTAATGGGGTAGTCGGCGCCGTTTCGGTAGCTATCATACATATAGTCCCATATAACCGATAAATCTTCGGCGGGGGCAATATATTCTTTTTCTACCCAGTCGATTTCTGTAGCAGATGCGTATGTACCACTTGCGCCAAAAGCGGCTCCCGGTGTGTCGGGGCTGGATTTGGTGGGTGGAATTTCTTGTTCAGGGTTTATATAGCGAAGCTTAATGCTTTTCTCATTTCCGTCTTCACCACAAAGCATAGCGCCGCGGTCACCGTAAACATTAAAGCGTCTGCCTGCACGCAATGCCATACCACCGCTAATGCACATATTAACTGTTCTACCGGCTTCACTTTCAAAGTGAATAATTACGTGGTCTTCACAGTCGCCACCTGCAGTTACTTGCTTTAACTCGCCTGTAATATTTTTAATAGGCGAGCCAAGTAAGCGAAGTGAATGGTCGATAATGTGCGGTCCCCAGTTAAGTAGTTGACCGCCGCCAAATTCGCTTATGGTTTGCCAGTCGTCGCGGTGCTGGAAAGAGCCTTGAGAAATGTTGATTTCATATACATTACCAAGCACGCCCGATTCTATCACGCTTTTAACCTCGTTGAACACACTTTCGAAACGACGGTTATGACGGATATATATTTTACGGCCCTCTGCCTTTGCTGTTGCAAACAAATCTTCGGCTTGTTTTAAGGTAAGACCCATTGGTTTTTCCATTAATAAATCTTTACCGCTTTTTAGTACCTTTATACCGTGCTCGTAGTGGTCGCAAGAACGTGTTGCAATACATACGATTTCAGCATCACTATCAGCCAACATATCATCAATGCTGCTATATCCTTTACAACCGAATTTTTCTACCATTTTTTCTACTCTTTCGGGTAGCAAGTCGCAAGCGGCAACATATTGGTATTTGTCTGCTTTTTTCTCGATGTCGCTCACGTGCATACCCCAACCGGCGCGACCTATGCCTACAAGGCCTAATTTAATTGGATTTGACATAATTTATTCTCCTTTAAATACCGCAGTTTTTAAGATAATCACGGCTGATTTTAAGATCGATGCGTGGGTCTTGCAAGTGTGTGTCGTGCTCTACCATAACCCAACCTTCATAACCTTTTTTAATTAACGCTTCGGCAACTTTGCGGGGGATATCGCCCGTAACACCGCCCGAAAGCTCACAAAAACGAGGTCTGCTTGACCAAACGGTAGCATCGGCATCTTTAATAACATAATCTTTAAAATGCACCGTTACAAGGCGGTCAAAATATTTTTCTATTATATACAGTGGGTCGCCACCTGCTGCGTGATGATGACCGATATCAAACACTATGTAGCAATCAGGGCAACGACGCAAAAATTCTTCTAACTGCTCCTCAGTTTCAACGGGTGTACCCAAATGATTATGAATACCTACCTTAACACCGTATTGCTTTGCAATTTCTGCCTGATGATTAGCGTGACGGCAAAAGGTGTCAAAATCTTGGGCGGTTGATTGCACCCAGATGTATTTTTTGTTAAGCCCAGCCGCAAAGGTAAGCGTATCTGCGGCATTGGTGCCGCGGCAGGTAGTAAAGTCCATACCCATTTTATGTGCAAGTGCGTTATAACGAAGGGCGGTTTCCGCATTTGCAGCTTCAAGTCTCTCTATACCGTCAAAGCCTAATTCTTTAAGCATAGAAAGTCGCCATTCGTAATCGTGCATATTACCGTACCATACGTTAAGACCGTAATCGGCAATTCCAACTTTAATCATAATAGTAACCTCACAAAAAATACAGTTAGGCATGAAACCTAACTGTATTGTAATATATTTATTTTATTTTTGCAAGTTGTTTATAAATTCATCAACATCTACAACAGTACCTGTAAGGCGAGCGTGTTCAGCTGCAAATGTAATAAGGTGGTTGTAGCAAGACTCTTCAATGGTAGGCACAGCATTGCCTGTGTAATTGCCTGTCATATAATCGTATAACGCTACTATAATACCGGCATCGCCGCCACCGTGACCGCCGAGGATACCGTCGGTAGCGTTGCAGGGGATTTCTTCGGTTTCTTTGGTAACAGGGTCATAAATCTTGATAGGGCAGTCACCCTTAAGAGCTGCGCGAATTTCGCCCTTGGTACCATAGATGTTAATATAACGGCCACCTGAGTTGAAAGCGTTCATTGTAAAGGTAACGGTTACGTCATCTTCAAAGAGCATATTTACTGTTTGATGGTCAACGACGTCGTTGTTGCTGTGGAATACGCATTTACCATAGTTTGATTCAGCAAGAGATTTCTTAACGTCTTCATCGCTTGATTTAACAAGCTTTGTAGCGGCGCTACGGAACCAGTTGCTCTCGTTTTCAAGATATAGCTTAACGGCATTGTATGGGCAGGTTTCGCCAACAGGACAGCCGTCCAAACAGCGTGCAGGCGCGCCCTTAGGAGCATTTTCTTCTTTAAAGTAAGAGAGTGAGCCAAAAGACTGAACCTTTTTGCATTTTTTGCCAATAAGCCATTGTAGAATGTCCATATCGTGACAAGATTTTTGAAGCAGCATAAATGAGCTTTCTTTACTGTTATGCCAGTTGCCACGTACAAAGCTGTGTGATTGATGAACAAATTCAACACATTCCTCGTGATTGATTGACATAACCTTGCCAATTTTGCCTGAATCAATAATTTCTTTGAGTTTATCGAACAAGAAGGTGTAACGCAAAACTGTGCATATAACAACCTTTACGCCTTTTTCGTTAGCGTGTTTGGTAAGGGCAATGCATTCCTGTGGCGTGGGTGTGATTGGTTTTTCAAGAAGAAGGTCATAGCCTAGGTCAATAGCCATCATAGCAGGCTCAAAATGCTGACGGTCCATTGTGGCGATTAAAGCAACGTCGGCAATTTTACCAAGAGCCAAAAGAGGCTTGTAATCATCAAAGCACATATCGTCAGGAATATTGTGCTTTTGCTGTACGTATTCCCTACGACTATCTCTAGGCTCAGCCACCGCTACAACCTCGTACTTTTCGGGCATTTGTGTCATATAGTCGGTATATGTACCGCCACGGTTACCTGCGCCTATAACTATAACCTTTAATTTTTTCATAAAAATTCTCCTTTACTTTTTAAGGAATATATATTACAATGACAGTATATACGGTCGAAAAGCATAAATCTATACAAGTTTAGACAAAGATATATAATTTTAGTTCGAAAAAGTGGTGAAATTTATGGCTTGGTTAAGTTTTGAAATTAAAGAACAGGTAAGAATAGAAAAAGTACACAGTTTTTTTAAGTTGCATTTTGATAAGGGTCATAATTTTGCGGGTGAGATGCACGACTTCTGGGAAGTAGTATATGTCGTAGATGGTGAGGTTATAATTTCGGCGGACGAAAACATACATAATTTTAAAAGCGGTGATATAATTTTTCATAAACCACTTGAACTGCATAAGTTTAATGTAGTGGGCGATGAAGGTGTTACGCTTTTTGTTTTTTCATTTTCTATGTCGGGCGAAATTTGTAAAAAATTAGAACGAAAAGCATATCACCTTGATAAGTACGGTCGCAGTATGATGAAATCGTTTATTGAGTTTTACGAATACGAGTGCGAAAAAATATTTGAACAAGACTCACGAAGAATAGTACACCTATTATCGTATCTTGCAGATGATAGTGTATTTTTGCAAACGTTGGCAACCCATATTAGTCATATTGTTTTAGCGTTATCCAATGGTGCTAATACGTTATCAAAAACCAAAACACACGAAACCGAACTTTTTAAAAGGGCGCTCGAAGTTATGAACGAGCGTGTTGCCGGGCAACTTTCGGTGAGTGAGCTCGCGGCAATACTTAATATCAGTGCATCAAGCCTTAAGCGGCTTTTTGATAAATATGCAGGTATGAGTGTGCATAAGTATTTTTTAACCATTAAAATTAAAACTGCCACACTGCTTCTTAAAGAGGGAATGTCGGTAAGTGAAGTATCAGATGTTTTGGGCTTTAGCTCTCAAGGGTATTTTTCGGCTACATATAAAAGAGAAACAGGTAATAACCCATCGCAAATATAAAAATAAGTCCCCGTTTTTAAACGGGGACTTATTTTGTTATGAAAACATTACAATAAGTATAACCGTAACAGCAAACACAAAAAGCTCAGCTGCCGATGTTATCCATATTGCGCGGAACATTTTTTTATAGGCGGGTGCTTTAGCGCGTATTGAAAGCATCAAAAAGATGATAAGCGCGGCAAGCGGTATTAAACCAAAAGCAATGCATAAAAGCACTATACCGAAACCGTTGGTTAAATCGCTTTCAAAAATACTTGATGAATCAAAATCATATTCATCATAGACTGTGTTTAGTCGGTTAATAGTTTCGGTGTCGGTGATTTTATGTGCGGTTAATACCTGTTCTTTAACATGCCAAAGGTCAATGGTAGTGTTGCAGTTGTTTTCGGTGTAGCTTACGTAATAGTATTCATCATCTATTAAAGCAAGAATACCCTTTTTTACATAAAAGCTATCGTCTGCACAGTGCGTATTTACCGAGAAATATTCGGAATACCTTATTTCGTCGACGTCTACTGTGGTTTTGTTACCGTTAAAATGTTGAGAAGATACTGCTACGGTATGCGTGTTTGCATATTCAAATTCAATTTCGTAAAAAGCAGGATTATTAGAAATGGTATTATGCTCTTCTAAATAATTTTCGTTTATAAATGACGCGTGTATACTTGTGCCGTCTTTAAGATATATATCGGCTTCTATTATGACGTCATTTACACTTAGGTTATAATCAACGTACTTAACCTCGTCAATGTCGTAGGTTACACCGTTATAGCTACAGTCATATTCCCATTCGGTCAATGAGGCATCAAACCTTGTGTATAAAGCGCCGTTGTGTCTAAGGGTTTTAAGATCGTCCCATAAGGATATATCACATGTATCCGCCGATACGTTAAGCGTAAGACAGGGGATAAGAAGTAAAATTGCAAAAATTAAAGATAATATTCTTTTTTTCATTTTTGTTGTCCCCCTTATGCAAGATTAAGCTTGCGGTCAAGCATAAAATAATTCAGCGTGTAAAGCAGTAAGCACAAAAGGCCTAAAAAAACAACTACAGCATAAAGCATAATTGTTACAGTTGGAACACCAACGCTTTCTGGCATTGTAGAAATCAGATTACCAATTGAAGTAATGCCAAATATGTAAACCAATTGCATAAATCCTGTTATAACCCAGTTGGCAACATAATATATGCCAATTGCGGCTATAACCTTTGCTTTTTTTGTAATAACCGCCGCAAAGGTTATACAGGCAAAAATCATCAGGGTAGAAAATACGGTTATTAGAATTAAAATCGCTATAGCGGCAAGAATCATAAGACACAAATATATACAATCGGAAGTGCTGATGCTATTAAACAATTTCGCAATCGCGTTGGATATGGGTATTATAACTTCATTATAAAAATCATTTCCTACGCCCAAAGCAATAAGGATAAAGATATCAGCAAAAATTACAATACCGCTGCAAAACATAACCAAAAGATTTGATATAAGCTTTGAATTAAGTAGCTGACTTCGTTTTACGGGAAGAGTAAAGGTAAGATACCCTTCGTCAGTAAAGAAATTTTTATAATACCTAACATAAGCCAAAATGTACGTTAGTATAGGAAATGCAAAAATTCCGATTATTGCAAATAAAATAGAAAAAACTACCAGAACACTAATAAAGGCAGGTACATCCTTATCGGATGCGGTAATAGATATTGCCAAGCCGCCTGCTATTGATAGTCCGATTGAAACAATAGCCGCAATCCACCAATATTTAAATATCGACTTTAAATCGTATTTTAAAAGTTTTTTCAGCATCTGAATACCTCCCTAAAAAGTTGATCAAGCGTTTTTCCGCTTTCAAGACGCGCCTGTTCGGCATTGCCTGCGCTCTTTATTTGACCGCTGTAAGACAAAAATACAAAATCATCAAGCACCTGCTCAACATCGGTGATAAGGTGGGTTGTAATTATGATTGAAGCTTCGGGATTATAATTGCTTACAATGGTGCTTAAAATGTATTCGCGCGCGGCAGGGTCAACGCCCGCGATAGGTTCGTCAAGTAAATAAAGCTTTGCGTTGCGTGACATTACCAAAATAAGCTGAACCTTTTCTTTTGTACCTTTTGAGAGCGATTTTAGTCTTGCTTTTGGGTCAATTCCAAGGTCGTATAAAAGTTTAAATGCGCGCTCGGTATCAAAATCGGCATAAAATTCTTCAAAATACATCATAAGCTCTTGAACCCTCATCCAAGAATTAAAGTATGTACGCTCGGGTAGATATGAGATAAGAGCCTTGCTATGTTCACCAACGGGATTTCCACCGACCAATATTTCGCCGCTATCTGCTTGCAAAAGACCGGATATTAGTTTCATAAGGGTTGATTTTCCGCAACCGTTGGGGCCAAGTAAGCCAACAATTTTACCTGCGGGTATTTGTAAATTTAAATTACAAAGCACAGGTATGCCTTTGCGGTAGGATTTTGTAAGATTTTTACATTCAAGTATATTCAACTTAATTCCTCCTCTAACATTTTAATGATTTCGTCTTTTTTAATGCCAAGGGTATTAATGGTTTTGCAAAAAGCTTTAACTGTTTGTTTAGCCGTTTGAGTTCGGCAGTTTTCTATAACTTTAACATCTTCGGTAACGTATCTGCCAAGGGTACCCTTTGAAACAATTATACCTTCGTTTTCAAGATAGGCGAACGCGTGTTGAACGGTGTTTGGGTTAACGGCTGCTTCAAGCGCTAATTGTCTTACCGACGGTATTTGCTCGCCAGAGGCATAATTGCCTGAAATTACCGACATTGTTATACGATCAGCAATTTGCATATAAATAAGCTTATCTGATGAAAAACTCCAAGCCATAGGCGAATCTCCTTTCATTGTATTATTGTACTACCACAATAATACAATGAAATTTAACGTTTGTCAATAAAAAATTAAAACAGGTAAACGAAAACGCTTACCTGTTAAAAGATAATTAATTGCTTTTGTAGTTTTTAATTAAGTTTATTATATCTTTGTTATTGCTATATAGTCCTTTATATCTTGCTGCGACAAAACTTACAATTACTATTGGCGCGATAAGTGCTAGGCAGTAAAAGCCAAACATTTCACAACACAGTAAAATGGTAGCCAAGGGGCATTTTGTAGCGCAGACAAACAAAACAGCTATACCAATTGCAGCGCCTGTGCCGATGGGTAAACCTAAAAGCAATGCAATTGCGCCGCCCAATGTTGCGCCTATAAATAGCGTAGGGATAATCTCGCCGCCTTTAAATCCGCACGACACACAAATTACGGTAAATAACAATTTTATAGCAAAAGCTTCGTATTTTACTGTGCCTTCAAACACGCGCTCAATTACATCAATTCCGCCGCCGTTATAGTCGCGTGTGCCTACAAGAAGTGTCAGAGCGACTATTAAAATGCCGCCTACGGCAATGCGTAAAAACTCATTTTTGAATACTTTTTTGGCAAAATACTTGCCAAGATTTAATCCCTTACAGAATATAAATGCAACAAAAATTCCAATTACGGTTATTATTGCAGTTTTCCACACAAATGAAAAGGAAAATTGCGGCAACTTGCCTATAGAGAATCTTTCGGGATGAACGTGAAGTAGCTGTGAGACTATAAAAGCAGTAACGCTTGAAATAAGCACAGGTATTGTTGCTTTTAAGCAAAGACCGGTCATTATAGCCTCAAGCACAAAAACGCAAGCAGCAAGCGGGGTTCCAAAAACCGCTGAAAAAAGTGCCGCCATACCGCACATAATGGTTATATGACGTGAATCCTCGTCTAACCTAAAAATGTGCGCAAGTATATTTGCAACACCGCCACCTATTTGTAAAGCGGCACCTTCACGACCGCTCGAAGAACCAAATAAATGCGATATACAGGTACCGCAAAAAACTGCAGGTGATAAAAAAATCGGAAGATTTTGTTCGCTGCGTACACAATCAAAAACATTTGTAGTGCCTATGTTTTTAACACGACAAATCTTGTAAATGCCAACTGATATCAGACCGCCTAAGGGCAACAAATATAAAAGCCAATCGTTGTTTAATCGAAATGTGGTAACCAGTTCTACAGCTTTTGAAAAAAGCGCACCGCAAAGACCGCAAACAGCACCCGATATTATTGATAATAGTATTAATAAAATGTATTTTTTTACAGCCTTCAATTTATGCCTTCTTTCCAATTTTCTTTAAAAGAACGATTATAAAGTGAAGTGATAGACCCACTATAATTGCAACAACGAGGTCAAATATAACTGTTAGAGCAAAAGTAAGCACCATAACTAAAATATCGGTAAAACTTTTTTGTTTTATTATTTTAACAAAGCTGCGCCATTCACTCATATTATAAGCCACTATAAACAGTATTGCCGCAATAGTAGGCATTGGAATAAGAGATGCGTATGGAATAAGGAATAATACAACAAGTAAAAGAACAATCGCGTGAACCATACCAGCAACAGGGGTTTTACCGCCGTTTTTAATGTTGGCGGCAGTTCGTGCTATAGCGCCCGTAGCGGGTATACCGCCAAAAGCCACAGAAGCCATATTACCAAGTCCCTGTGCCACAAGCTCTGAATTGGGGTTGTGTTTTGAATTTATCATACCGTCGGCTACAACACAAGAAAGCAAGGACTCAATACCAGCGAGAATTGCTATGGTAAATGCGTTTGGAATTAGCGATAGTGTGGTGTCAAGGTCAAATTTTAATTCACCTAATGTAAATTTTGGAAAACCCTGAGGTATGGTGTAAAGCTCGCCGATAGTGTAGGTTCCGTCATTGAATATTTTTATAAGATTAACAAGTAATGCACCAACTATAACTGCAATTAAAGAGGGCGGTACACGTTTTTCAAGTTTAGGATAAATTATAAGAATAGCAAGCGATATAGCGCCTATAAGTAATGATTGCCAATTAAATGTAGAAATATTATGTATGTTAGCTTCAATTTTTTCGAGCGCCTCAATTGGCTTTGCACCATCTATATATGTAATTCCCAAAAAGTCCTTTATTTGTCCTAAAAATATTGTAACTGCAATACCTGCAGTAAAACCTACAGTTATTGTTTTTGGTACATATTTAATGAGTGAGCCGAGTTTAAACACACCCATAAGAATAAGCATAACACCTGACATAAGAGTTGCGATTATAAGTCCAGACATACCTTTTGTGGCAACTATGCCTGCAACCACGGTAGCAAATGCTGCGGTAGGGCCGGCGATTTGCACATTGCTGCCGCCCAAAAGTGCCACGATAAAGCCGGCAAAAATTGCGGTATAAACACCGCAAGCGGGCTCTACACCCGAAGCGAGCGCCAATGCTATAGAAAGCGGCAAAGCAATAATTGCAACAATAAGACCTGCAATAATATCTTTTACGAATTGGTCCTTGGTATAGCCTTTAATTGTTTCAAAAAACTTTGGTTTTAAATAAAATTCTTTCATATTTATCCCCCTTGTCAAACCCAAGTATTATAGCACATCAAAAAATAAATTTCTATTGTTAAGTTGAATAAAAGCACCCTAAATTTATAGGGTGCTTTTGGTATATAATTTGCTTATTCCATCCAAGAAACAAAGTGGCGTGAGCCCTCGTAGTCGCTGTACCAGTTGTAATTATATTCTTTACCCAAATAGTTAAATTTACTTGGTACTGCCGTATGGTCCCAGTCGGTAACGGTTGCGTAATCCTCATACTTGATTGTATCAGCAATTGCGAAAATTTCTTGCAAGCGTTTTTCTTGCGCGTCGTTTAAAATACCTGGGGTGACCGATGCAAAGGTAGCAGCACCCGTAATTGCCGCCATTTCTAAAAAGTCTAAATTAAGCGGAATAGATACCTTTTCGGTAAATGCGGCACAGTCAGGGTCGGTTTTAAAGAAAGCATTGTTTTGTGGCGCACGCACCATAGAATGCACACCAAAACGACGTGTAAACTCAAAATGTCTGCCGCTGGTGTCATTACCACTACGCTGAATTTGATGAATTCCGGCAGCAAGATGATTTATGGTGTTGCATCCCATAATAAGTGTATCACCTGCCGCTTGTTGAATAAGTGTATAAAGCTCTTTTAAAATTTGAGCGTTGGTTTTTGTTTTGTCATAAAAACGTAAATAGGGTAGATTTGTAATATTGGCATTAAACAAATCGATATATGAAAAATCGTGCTTAATCATATCAAAGCCCCAATCAGTAAGGCGTTTAATATCATTATAAATTAACTCTTTTGAAAACTCGTATGTAGGGTCAAGGGTAAGACCGCCATTTTTTGCAGGGCTATTGTATGTAGCCTCGGCAGGCACGTGAGAAAGAGTAAGTAATGGCCTTATCCATATACCTGCGCGACAACCAGAATCGTGTATTTTTTCGGCAGTGTCGGACAATGATTTAAATTTTTCGTTAGTAATATGCCAAGGACCACCGTTGTATGTGCCTTTTACGTGGGCTATCTGCCAGCCGTCATCAATAGTCATAAACGGACGGTGTTTAAACCCTTTTGTAAGTGAACCTAAGAATTTGGCTTCTTCCAAAACGACACTTTCTTCTATTGCGCCATACGCCCAATACCAGTTGTTAAGTCCGTAAACAGCGGTAGGGGGTAGGTTGGGCTTGTCGCACATAAGCTTGCAAAATTCGTGAGCCGCGCGGTACTTGTCCTCGTTTAATTTACCTTCGCGACAAACGATTTGCGCGCATAAAAGCTCATCGCAAACAATACCGCTTGAGCCGTTACGAACGTCAAGGAATAGTGTTATACCAAACGGGTCTGCACACCAAAAAGCAAAGCTGTTACAACCGGTTTTTACACCGTAGCCGTGTAGACATTCGCCGTCGTTGGTATAAAAATACCAAGGCATTTGTGCGTGGGGTAAAAAGCCGTGCCATACGGCATCATCGGTTTGTGTGCGTGCAACCGAATCGCCGAGCAGTGAATTAACACCCGAAATATCGCCGTTCCAACGCAAACGGATAAACTTTACCGCATCGCCGTTTGAGTGTAAAAAAATGTTAAGAAGATTATTTTTTGCTTTGCATTTTACTTCGGCTTTGGTTTCGTTTATTGTCCCTTTTTCTTCAAATCTAAAAGGGGAGTTTTCGGTTTGAATTTTAATGTCATCGGGAGTTCTGATTATATCAAGAAAAGTATTTTTCATAAATTTCACCCTTTTTTTAAAATCAGGCTGACTTTCGCCAGCCCGAAACAGTTGTTTATTGAATTATAGATAAATTGAGAAGAATTTAGGATCGTTTGTATCAACATTGGCTGCCGATGCAAAGTCACACATGATGTACTGTTTTTCTTCGCCATCAACTGTAATAAATACTCTAAGTGCTACCAAAACGCCTATATTATTTATAATTGGGCGTGCTATAATGCTTTGAATATTCTTGCCGTAAAGTGTGTCGAGAGAGAACATATCGTCCGCACTGGCGCCAAACTTTTTGCTGCGTGCCAGTATTACAGGACCGCGACGCAAAACAACTTTAGAGCATTTAAGCATCATATCTTTGTTGCAAAGACCGAAAGTACCATCGCCCCAACGGAAGCTATGATAATCATCATCGGGAATTGGCTCCCAATCACAGTTGATAATTTCTACCGACATATCAAAACGAATTTTCATAATTGTGGTATCTTGGTTAAGTTCTACTTCATAATAATCACCACAAACAGGAACTACAACCTCATCGCCAAGACCTACGCGGATTTTGGTGTGCTTGCTCCATTCAGGAATACGTAGGTAAAGCTTTTTGCCTTTTTCGGGGTTTCTAATTGAAATGCCAACCCAACCGCTGTCAAAATAGTTGGCGCCAACACGAATTTCGGTGTCACCAAAACGCACGTAGCTTTGGGTAAACATATTTACATAGTAGCCGCTTTCGCCCTTGGTAACACAGCTTTCAGCGGCGTTTGTAAGTCCACGGCCAACGTTGTTAAGGCAACAATGCTGATAACGTGTTTCGCACTGTGGTTGCGCTCTGTAATGACGACCGGCACTGCGTACAAAGAAGGCACTCATTTTGCCGTCTTCGTAAACACCTGCCATATACGCGTTTACAAATGCCTTTTCAAAAGACTGCATATATTTTGCTTCGCCTGTAAGACGGAAAAGCTCGTAGCACAAACGCATCCAGTGAAGTACGTCACAAATTTCGGTAGCTGAGTCGGCATAGCTTGCCGCGTGCTGATAACGTTCGCAATAACCAACCGAGCCTAAAATATTGCTTTCGTATTTTAGGAGCATTTCATAAAATGCCTTAGAGGCACTCAGTAAAACCTCGTCGCCTGTAATACGGTACATTTCGATTATACCGTCAAAACAGCTTGTCATTTCATACGCCTTTGGAACCCAGTCAGCGCCAAGGTCGTGACCTTCGTTAAGCTTTTTACTTGAAAGACCATACCAGTCAGCGACCGCCTCGCCTGATAAAGCGTTTGTGATAAGGTTGGGTCTTTCGTTGTCTTCGCGCGACCACTCCTTAACAATATCCTTACCGAAAGCAAGATATTTTTCATCACCTGTAATACGGTAAAGCACAAGCATAGGCTTTAAGATAGAGCTTGAGGGCATTCCGTCCATAACGCCGCTGTCTTTAACACGGGTACCGTCAACCGCAAACTTTTCAACAATCCAGTCGGCGAGCTTTACAGCGCCTGCAAGTATTTTTTCATCATCTATATACATAGCGGCCTCAATAAGCGCCCATAATGTATATTTCATACCCCAAACATTCCAGCAGTAATTTGCTTCCCAACCGGAATAAAAAGCGGATTTTACAACATCAACAGGGTACAGGTTGTCTGAATTTCTGTATGTAGAAAGATAACCGTCTTCTCTTTGTAAAGAGAGCATTTTATAACACGACTTACGAAGCTCTGCTTTTAAAACTTCATCGTTTTTGTATGCGCAACATCTTACTGCGCTAAGCATTAATTTACCCCAAAATTCACTTCTCCAATAGCCAAAGGTATAAATATCGTCATACTGCGTCTGAAAGAAGTCTTCTGCTTCACGCAAAATTTCTTCTAAAGCATATTTACCGCTGACACGTTCAAGTATAAAGCGGTCAACACGCGCGCCGATCTCACCCTCTAAAAAGCAATTTCCCAAAGGCACAGTTTCCATAATGTTTTGTACTTTATAATCTACCTTGTAATTCATAACCTTTCTCCTATCGTTAGTGAAAATAGTAATTTATATGTCAATTATATAATGGTGCGTATTTATTTGTCAAATCAAATTGTGCAAAAGTTGGCAAAAAGTTTATCAAAACAATAAAATCGACAATTTTTTCTAAAAAGCGTTACAAAAATGCTATTTTTATACTAAAATCACTATAATTTTATAGCGAATACAAATAAAATATATATGTGTAAAGATTAATATGCAATAGTGTTTGTGCTTTTGGTATATGGTAGCATATTCCAGAGAAACATCAATATTAAAAAAGACAAAATATTGCGTAAAAGAAGTACAATTTAATCTAAAAAATTGGTTGCTAATACAGTTGTTTTACTGTATAATTAATATATAATATTCGCTGTTGTCGAGTAGTGCGCAATAGCGGAACGACACATTGTGTGAAAGGATGATTTTATGAAAAAAAACGCATTTGAACGCACACTCAGCGTGATAGTTGCTTTTGCTGTGATTGCGGTAACGTTGTTTGCGGCAGTTCCTGCAGTCAACTTAAGCGTTAGCGCGGCTACGGTGGAAGACACTTGGGACGGTACAAGGGTAAAGCCTACCAAGACTGATGCCGACGGCAATATTCTTATTGAAACTGCCGAAGAGCTTGCGTGGGCAGCGCTTGAAGGCTCTACCGTTGAGACGAAGGATAAAAATTATAAGGTTGTTGACAATGCTGTTTTTAACCTTAACGGTCTTACAGGTGTTACGCTTGATTCTACCGCAAGTGAGGTAAGCGATGCTACTGCCACCGGCAACAACTGGGTAAGTAGTGCCAAAACATTTGCAGGTAGCTTCGACGGTAACGGTGTTGTTATTTACAATATGTATTCATCGGGCGCTTATAACGGCTTGTTCCCTTGGATTAATGTTGACAATTCCAATAAAACCTGTAATTTCAGTAACATAACAATTAAGGCATCTTACATAAAGGGTTATCACTATGCGGCTCCTCTTGTGGGTCTTGCAGATGCTCCCGGAACAGGTGTTAGCGTAAATGTTACTAACTGCAAGGTCGAGAACTGTTATGTTAATGCTACCGATAACAATACCGCCTGTAACAGAACAGGCACCTTATTGGTAGGCGGCGCGGGACACAACAAGGTGGTAGTTGACAGCTGTGTTGCAATTAATAATGTAATCGTTGCCACAGACATCAAGGGCGGCTTTGTGGGTGACACATCGGCATATGCTGCTGATAGCATTTTTAAGAATTCGGTTGTTATAGGTTCTACACCATATCCTACTGTGCAAGCAGGTTCTAAAAAGGTAATTCGAGACAAGATTACAAAGGCTTCTTGTTACAGTAATGTTTACACCGATCAGGATGTATCGTCTACTTATGCAGGATACGTTACAAAGGTTGCGACTGCCGATATGAAGGGTAGCGCGGCAAAGGTAAATATGCCATCACTTGATTGGTCAAAGCTTATTGCTTTTGACGGCGAGTATCCTGACCTTAGAACAAATCACGCGCTTACTACTGTATCAAACGGTGATTCGGGCCACTCCACAAGTTGTTCGGACTGCGGCAAGGCTCTTACCGAAACACACAATATGGTAGAAAACTTTGATACAATGGTTAGTAGTTGTGCTTGTGGATACGAAACACCGATAACCCAAATGAAAGACAGCTGGGACGGTACACAGGCTACAAGCTTTGCGGGCGGTACCGGTACCAAAGATGATCCTTACATAATTAAAACTGCCGAACAAATGGCGTACGTAGCGCTCAGCACAACACTTGACAGTAAGGGTAAATACTTTAAGGTTACAGATAATGCCGTATTTAATATGAACGGCGCTATTGGCATTACACTTAATTCTTCAGCAGCCGAGGTTAAAGCGGCTCCAAAGAACGGTGCATATATATGGACTAGTGATAGTGCTAAGTTTAATGGTAATTTTGACGGTAACGGTGTTATTATTTATAACGTTTATGGTCCAAAGATGGGCTATGGCGGCTTGTTTCCTCATATTAATACAGATAATAATGAAAAGTCGGTAACGATAAAGAACGTTGCCGTTAAGGCATCTTTCTTTGCAGGTTATCACGCCGCGGGCGGTATCGTGGGTGATGCAACCGCAATAACCACTTCACAAAATTTGATTTTTGAAAACTGTATGGTAGAAAATTGCTATATGACCGATATGAGCGATACCAATCCGGCTTGTTCAAGAACAGTAGGCACAATCGTAGGCCGTGTAGCACACAACAAGGTAACAGTTGATAACTGTATCGCAAAGGGCAATTTGCTTGAAGCTATAAACATTGTAGGCGGATTTGTTGGTAACACATCACATTATGCGGCTAACGCTGTAATTAAAAATTCCATATCAATTGGAACATTGCCATATTCTACAGCAAGCGCCAATACATCATCCGCTTTGGAGGAAATGGTAACAAAGGCTGATTGCTATAGCAATGTTTATACCGATAAGGAAGTAAGTGCCGCATACAATGCAAAACAGGTTAAATCTCTTACCGTAGCCGAAATGAGCGGCGTGTCAAGCCTTGATAATGTAGCTCTTAACTATGAAAAGGTTTGGTTTGCAAACGAAGGCACACCCGAACTTCAGTTGTTCCATAATCTTAAGGGTAACGCAGATGAAACCAATGCTTACTCAGGCCACAAGGCTGACTGTGAGGATTGCGGCCTTAAGGGAATTTCGGTAAGCGCACATGATTATGACAGTAATTATATATGTACAGTTTGTGAGTTTATTTGCGACCACGAAAATTCAGATTATAAAACAGTAACTGAAGATGAGCTTGGTAACTGTGTAACAGCACCAAATACCAAAACCGAATGTAATTGCGGTTATGTTCACATTGATTATCACGGTACCGTAGACGGTCATAAGCTTGTAAAGGTTGAAGCGGTCGAGGCTACTTGTATTGATAACGGTAATATTGAACACTGGACCTGTGAAACCTGCGGAGGCATATTCCTGACTGCTGATAAAATGGCTGCTATGGACACAGCAGTAACAGAAAAGGAAATTTTGATCGAAGCAACACAACAACACATACCGATTGAAGACTCAAAAGGAAATGTTATTTTTGGTATGGATGGTCAAAAGCACTGGATGATATGTAAGTTCTGTAATTGCGAGCTTGAAAAAACATCTCACGATGTTGAGTATGACACCGAAAACACCGGTGGACACAGCGGCAAGTGTGTTGTTTGCTTATATGAAGTACACGACTACGCTAATATTAATGAAAACGGCAAGCCCGTACATAGTTATGATGATACTGCTCATTGGCTTGACTGTAAAGTTTGCGGCAAAACAGAATACGCCGAACACACTCTCGAGACCGATGAGAACGTAGAGGGTATATATCAATGGTGTGAAGACGCAGAAGGCAATAGTTGCGGATATGAAATCTTTAAATATGCGCTCCAGAGCGATGATGGTTTAGTTTCCATTGCAGGTTCTGCAAACGTATTCAGCAAGGATGTAATCACTGATCTTTTCAGAGTATCGGCAGATGAAACACTAAATTATGATGAAATCAAAGCGATTTTTGATAAAGAAGGCCATAAAAACTTTACGGCATACGATTTCTCACCAAGTGAAGAAATTGCCGAGGGCGGTTCAATTGACTTAAAGATGGTCGTTGGTGATATTTATGGTAAAAACGCTGCGATTTACTATGTCGATACCGAAAACGGCGCGCTTAAGAAGTTAGACACAATAATTGAAGAGATTAAGGACGAAAAAGGCAATATAACATATGTTGCTAACGCTAATATAACAAAAATAGGCTTGTATGCAGTTGCATCAAGTGAAGTTGTTGGTAGCGGGGCAGTTGATGATACCAATAATAATAATAACGCAGGTATCAATGGTGATACAAGCCCAATAAGTCCACCAACCGGCACTCAAAATGTTGCATCAGCAGCAGTTGTAGCGGTGCTTTCAGCCGCAGCAATTGTGTTTGCTCGCAAGATAAAAAAATCATAATATTATAAGGAGTTAAGAATGCTATGTTAAGTAAAGTTAAAAAAATAATTGCATTGGTATTAGTTCTTGCTATGGTGGTAGCTCTTGTGGGCTGTAGCAATAATGATGATGAAATGTCTTCAGGCGGTGTTGTTTACGTTGATAACGAAGTGCTTGTTGATGAAAACGGTAACCCAATTACCGATAAAGATGCTCAGCAAGGCGGCGACGCCCAGCAGGGTGATGCTCAACAGGGCGGTAGCACTCAGTCAGGCGGTACTACACAACAGGGTGGTACAACAGCTAACGGAGTAAATCCAGAGGATTACCGTGGCACAAAGGTTGTTTTTGCAACAACAATTCTTTCTAAAACAGACGAATCAGGTCCTGTTGTAGATGCTTTTGAAAAGAAATATGGAATCACTGTAGAAGAAATTCTCGTTGGTGATAACGTAAACGAAATTGCGGGTAAGCTTGCCGCAGGTACCAACATTGACGTAATGCGTACTTGTAGTGACTTCCCTGCAGCAATGGCAGTTTTACAGCCAATTACCGCTGCAAAGCTTGATATGACCGATCCTATCTGGAATCAGTCAATCTTTAAGTATACAACATTTGGCGGCGAGCCATACTGCTGCGACACAACCAACAATGTTTGGACAGAAAACGCTTGTGTTGTTTATAGCAAAAGCTTACTTAAACGTGCAAATGCTTATGAGCCATATCAGTATGACGCTCAGGGCAAATGGACATGGGATGCTTATGCTGCTATTGCAAAAGCAGTAGACAGTATTGACGGATTAGGTACAGGTATCCGCGGTACATACATTGATGACGGTTATCTTCTTGCATCAGCAGGCTTCCAGCTTTACAAGTTTGAAAACGGTAAATTTGTAAACGGTCTTAAGGATCCTGAACATGCAGTTGCATACGCAAAGATTGCTTCTTGGAATAAAGAAGGCTTTGTAACAAACTCTGTAGTTGACGCATTTGCAAAGGGTAACACAGGTATTGCTTGCGGTCTTGGTTGGTCACTTAAAAAGACAGGTTCAAACGCTAACTATCCAAACTGGAGCGATATAGGCTTCTATTATTTACCGGCTTACAAAGAAGGTATGAAACCGGGCGGTACCTCAATGTTTAAGGCTTGGGGTATTTGCCGTGGTGCTGATAACCCTGTTGGTGCAGGCTTGTTCTTGCGTTACTATCTCGATGCAGGTAACTATGATACTCAGGGCGCATTTATTTCTCCCGAAGCTGAAAAATTCTTCTTCCAAATGACCGAAAGTATCTCTATGGATAGTTTCTATCCACAATTTACATCAGGTGACTCTACTCAGGGTATAACAGGCTTCTTTGAATGGGATTGGGAAGGCCTTTATCTTAATGACCCAACACAGATGGCTGTTAAGCTTAACACAATGTCAGATTCCGTTGATAAAGCTGTTGATACACTTAACAAGTTCGTATCAAAGAATACAGGTATCAGAGAATAATATTAGTTTTTATAGCTTTTGCCGCCTCTGAAAATGAGGCGGCAGGGATAGATTTTTTAGAAAGGACGCTAGTTTAATGAGAAAAACTATTGACAGCGGAAGAAAACTTATAACTATTCTTTCGGTACTTTCAATTTTAGCTGTGTCAATATTCTCGGCATTTATTGGTGTGGATTTTGAGGTTGTAGCCGAAACATCTTCAAATGTTGAGATTTGGGGCGGATATGACAGCCAAAAGTTAGCCGTTCCATTTGACAGCGGCGATGGTAGCGCCTTAGATCCATATATTATTACAAATGGTGATCAACTTTTTAGAATGATATATGATCTTGGATTAAGCGCTAACAACCAAGCTACATACTACAAGCTTGGAGCAGATATTTACCTCAATGATATATCAAACTATGATAAGTGGGGAACCAAAAATTTTGATATGTCTGTACTTAACAACTGGTATGAAAATGAAAGCTATTTTAACAGCTACTATAACAGTAAATTAACACCAAGCAATTATTCCTTCCACGGTAATTTTGACGGTGACAGTCATTATATTTACGGTTTGTATGCTGAAGGTTTTCAGTTTGCCGCGCTTTTTCCTACTGCTGCAGATAACACAATAATTAAAAACGTTCATTTAAGGAACTCATACTGCGTAAACACAGCAAAGATTAACCCAAATGACCAAGAGAGCAACGACGCAGGTAACGGTGTTACAAGCGGTAACCGTACCTGGTACGACATAAGATACGGCTCTGCTGCTGTTTTGGTTTCATGGGCTGAATCTGCGCCCTCGATATATAACTGCTCGGTAAGAGATGCTTATGTAGAAGCTTCTTACTTTGCATCAGGTCTTATAGGCTCAGCAAACGGTCACTATCCTACGATTAAGAACTGCTTGGTAGCAGACGTAGAGCTTAACGCTACCAGCACCGAACAACGTGTAGTAGGTCTTGAAGCGGGTCTTTTTAACCACGTATATGGTGGTGACGACCAAGGTACTATCGAAGACTGTATCGTTGCGGGTGTTAAGGTTTATGATGCCGGCGGTCGTGACGTAATGTGGGGTGGACATAAGGTTCCTTCAATTCAGACGTCATACCTTTTTAAGAACGTGTATTCCAACGTTGAGCACAAATACTCGGTAGATCATTATTCACACGGTAAACTTAATTATGAGGACCCTGAAATTAATGTTGTAAAAGTGGGTTACCTTAAGGGCGACAAGGCGGCTGAAAAGCTTGATATTGATTGGGAATACAACTGGAAGGTAGTCGACGATGACTACCCAATGCCTCAAAATTATTATATTACCCCTACCGGTGACCAGTATTACCAAAATGGCGGTCCTGCTTCAAGTGAAGATTTTTGGGATGGTAAAGCTGCCAAAAACTATGCTGCAGGTACAGGTACGCTTGAGGATCCGTACCTAATAGAAAACTGCGAGCAGTTCTACCTTATGGTAACAACACTTAATGCAGGCGGTTATTATAAGGTTGCCGATGGTGTTACCGATCTTTACTTTAATGATGTTAAAGGACTTAACTATTCAGAAGCTATGAATATGTTAAAGTCTAAAAAGATGAACAATTATAACCCTGGTGAATCAAATAACTTTAGCGGTTATTTTGACGGTAACGGCGTTACAATTCACGGAATTAAGTCATCAGCAAAAGAACGCAGTGGTCTTATTCCACAAGCAGGCAATTCGACATTTAAAAACTTTACTATTAAAAATTCAACCTTTACTGCAACTGACAATTTGCCGGAAACCACAACAAAAACAGTGGGTGCTGCAGCGGTGGTGGCCGACCTTTATGGTGGCGCTACTGTAAATATGCGCAACATAGCAGTGGTTGATTGCTACGCTTATAGCACAAAAAATGCTGCAGGTATGGTAGCATCATCAAACCTCAGCAGTAACGTATTTATTGATGATAGCGTGGTTTATGGTGGTCAGATTATGTCTAATTTAGGCTCAACCAATCACGCAGCCTTTGTAGCAGGTTCACTTAGCGGTGCGCACGCTGTAAAAAATAGCTTTGCGTTTGGCGTTTATCCTGCTGCTGATAATTTGCAGTCCTATTCAACCAACTTTAAAAACGTATGGACCGATATAATCGCTCCCTCTACTATTGCAGAGCAAACTGCCGTAGGCGTTAATGTTGTTGAAACCGAAGCAATCAAGGGCGCTGCTGTAAAAGAAACTGCCAATGTTCTTGATTGGGAAAAGGTGTGGAGCGCAACCGACGGTATACCTATGCCACGTGTTCACGTGTCACAAACAGGTAGCGTAGGCGCGGCTTGGACAGGCGACATATCAGACCTTTATGCAGGTGGTAACGGTAGCGCAAACAATCCTTATCAAATTGATACTGCCGAAAGACTTGCTCAAATGCTTACTTATAGCGAAGCAGGTAAATACTATACTTTAACTGCTAATATTAATATTAATGATACAAGTGCTGATGATTGGCAGAGCAATGCTACGCAGTGGCTTACTTCAAGTGATGTTGATGCATTTACAGGCATTTTTGACGGTAACGACAAAACCGTTTACGGACTTTACAACAACGATGTTAAATCCGGCGAGTCGGCAGGTTTGATTCCGGTTCTTGGTTCTGGCGGTGAGGCGCGTAATGTTAAGATTGATAATTCTTATATTTCGGGCGAGAGCGGCGCAGTAATTGGCGCAGTAATTGGCGCGGTAGAAGATAATGCAACCAATATTACAGCCCTTCGTGCAGCATATGTTGGCGAGAATGTTACCCTTGCAGGTAATGCAACCGCAGGTGGTATTGTAGGTAAAGTAGGATTTACCAAGCTTAGAATGGATAACAGCATCTTCACAGGCAAAATTACCGCTACTGGTAATGTGGGTGGTATTGTTGGCGAGGTTACAGGTAAGCTTAACGTTGAAGCATCTGTAAGTGTTGGTGTGGCTCCATTCACAAGCACCGATAAAATTGACTTTGCATCAATTTACACCGATGCAGACTGTAGTATTGAAAATGTAACTGTACTTAAAAATAGTCAGATGATTGGCGCTAATGCCAAAGAAAATATGACCGAGCTTGATTTTACTGACATATGGGCTGATACCGATACTTAT
This sequence comes from Clostridia bacterium, assembly GCA_017437005.1. GTDB lineage: Bacteria > Bacillota > Clostridia > Oscillospirales > Acutalibacteraceae > UBA737. Next base: position 112,208 of record JAFSBZ010000026.1, read on the forward strand.
CCAATGCCTGTATATAAGGTTAAATCCTTTGACGGTGTTCAGGGTGAGGTTTGGTCAGGTCAGATTGCAAATAACTTTGCAGGCGGTACAGGTACTGAAGCTGACCCATATCTTATTGCAACAGGTGAACAGCTGGCACTTGCCATTACTCAGAACCGTTGGAACGGAGACCTTTATTACAAAATGGTATGTGATATCTACCTTAACGATACTTCTGATGAGCTCTGGACGGCAAAGGTTGGTTGTAACACCTGGATTCACAACAGTGAAATGTCAGGTCAAAGTTCTTTTGCAGGTCATTTTGATGGTGATGGCTACGTTGTATTTGGTATGTACTATAACTACAAGGCTACACCTAAAAACTCATATCTTGGTTTGTTCCCCAAGATTGGTGGATCGGCAGAGATTAAGAACGTGGGTGTTTCACAGGCATACGTTAAGGCAGCTATAGGCGACGAAAGCGTATATGCAGGCGGTCTTTTTGGTATGGGAAGCGCATTCTACGATTTCTACGGTCAGAAGATTAGTTTATCTGAAACCGTTGGTGACCAGTTCTTAGTGCCAGGCGATACAGAACCTACAAAGCTTCCTTCATTTACTAACTGTTTTGTAGATCATACCTGTTATATCGAGGCAAACGCCGTTGGTGGTGTTGGTAACCCAGGTGGCGCAGCAATTGTCATCCGCGACTGTATCATAACTGCAAGTCTTGTTGGTAAGGCTGATTCTAATGCAGGCGGTACCATTGGTAACCAGTGGTCAAGCGGTTCGCGTATTTATAACACAATTTCATTCCCACAGACCGATAACAAGTTCTGTTGTGGTTATCAGCAGTGGATAGACTCGGCTACAAGCGCGCACTACTGGATAGAAAACGGTTATTATTACGGTAGTATGGAAATTTTTGGTACGACTGCAATTGCGCGTCCACAGTGGAGAATTGGCGAAGAAGCCAAGACCGCAATGCCGGGACTCGATTGGGAAAACACCTGGAGAGTAGAAGCCGACGGTACACCAATACTTCGCGTATTTGATAAGCCTGAAAGAAGCGCATCAATCTTCTCTGATAAACAGTATGAGATTGCCGACGTTAGCATCTACTTTGTTACAGACGACCCTGAAATTGTTGTTGAACCTATCACGGGTAAACCATATGATAAGATTACGTTACCAACAATTACACGTACAGGTTACACCTTTACAGGTTGGTATGCGTACTCCGATCTTACACTTAAGTATCCGTATGATTATTTGATTTCGCGTGATATCAATCTTTTTGCAGGATGGGAAAAGAACGGTATAATTCAAAACTTTGAAAGCTATACTTATTCTTTCTACGATTGCGATTTAGATCGTTGGAACTACAATAAACCCGGTTCACGTGGCGGCTATCAGCTTGATTATGTTCGTTCAGGAACAAAATCTATGCAACTACTTGACAATTCGTCCGAAAGCGCAGATTTACTTCTTAACTATGATGAATGGTTGGACGTTGGTCAGGAATACACGCTCGTATTTTGGGTAGCAACCGATAAGGCTGATACCAATTGCACACTGTCTCTTGTACACAATAATCATCCCGATTATCTTGGCACCGAGGTTGGAGTAGAGCCTATGGTAACAGCTACAGGACTACAGGTAGGCAAGTGGGCGCAATATACATATGACTTTACAGCTAAAACTAATTGGATATCTATAAGAGCAACAGGTAATTCAAGCCTATTTATAGATGATGCTGTAATTGCTCCAAAGGGTTCGGTTGTAAGTAACAACAATAATGTTGTGGTAAACGGTGATAAAGCTCCGTTTTCACCACATACTGCCGATACTGCAGTAGCAACTATACTTGTGTCTGTAATAGTTGCTTGCGCGGTGATAGCAGTTGTTTCCAAGAAAAACTTGGTAGAAAAATTTTAGGGAAAGGAAGGGTTTACGAAAATGAAAATTTTTATAAAAAGATTAGTTTGTTTTGCTTTGGCTGTTATAATGGTAATCTCCGTTGTAGGTTGTAAAGAAACCAAGAAAAAGAAGCCACAAAAGGTAGTTGTTCGTGATAAAATCACAGTAGTACCAAGCAACAAAGATGAAAATAACGATTCTACAAACTCTGACGTTCCTAATAACAGCGTAGAAGATTTAACTACACGCGCAAAGCGTGATTTACTCAAAAAAGAGAAAGTTGAAAAAATAATTCCTTTTGATGAGTTGTATCCCGAAACTTCTAAGCCCACATTTAAATCAACCAGTGTTGATTGGGCCGGACCCGAGGACTACGTGATTGTTTATTCACCTTCCAAGGATAAAAACGGCGCTCCTACAAACGCACGTGTTTTGGCAGAAAAATTAAAGACATTTTTTAAGGATAACGATAACGTTGACCTACCTGTTTATAAAGATACCGATCCTGCGCTTACAGGTAACGAAAAGATGATTTTAGTAGGCGATACGGCGTACCAAAAATCTGATCTCTCTGAAAAAGAGTATGCTCTTACACTTTTAGATAACGGCAATCTTTTCTTTGAAGGCGGTCATATAGTAATGACCGAAGCCGCTATAGACTGGTTCAGAACAGTTAAGCGTGAAAAAGGTAAGCTGGCTCTTATCACAGGTGAAAGCGATGACTTTACTTCAACGTTAACACTTGACGGTAAAGAGTACGTGTACGTTTGGGGTGACGAGTTCGACGGTGAAGAATATCTTGATAAATCAAAATGGTGCACGGGTGATCACATGGTTCAAAACCCTGACTTTGCATATTTTGACAGTGATGAGCATATCTCCGTAGAAAACGGTAGATTGCGTATGACCGCTAAACGTTATCTTTCGGAAACAAACGCAACCTACGGTTATTCGGCTATAGGCTCGGTTGATACGCCCGAAACCATGGCTTATAGAAGCGGTTATATCGAAATTGACGCAAGACTCTCTTATGTACAGGGCTGCTTGCCACCTCTTTGGCTTATGTCTAATCCAGAGGAAGCTCCAATATTGCCACGTGAGCAATATACTGCTCCTTGGACCGTTGAAATTGATATTTTTGAAACCTTTGGTAACGGTAATATGTGGGACGTAAGCTTCCATAAGTATTATAAGTCTTATGATTATGTAGTTAACGGTAAAAGATATAGCAACGGTATCACATTTAAACAGTACGATGAAGTAGGTAACCAGATAAACGAAATGTACTATAACGGAACACCTCTTTCTGATAAGATTATTTGGAATGAAGATGCATATGCAACCTACGGTACCATTACACAGTATCGTCACGCTTATCACTATGCTAACTATAAAGACGGTCAGTACTATAATCCTGCAAAGAATAGAGAGCATCAGTACGTATTTGAAGGCGAGGCTCTTGAAAAGTTGAATGAGACGTATCATACATATGGCTTCCTCCACGACGCAAAGGGATATAAGGTTTACCTTGATGGTGAGTGCTGGTTTGAAGGTGATTGGCTTACCGATATCGATGCCAGAGTACCGGGCTTTGACTGTGATAATAACAACGGTTGGGGTTACGACCTTTACTACTATCTCATTATGAACCAGTATATTTACACACCTGCAAGTAAATGGGGTTCAAATATGTGGGTTGTAAATGAATCATTGCCAATTTCTTCTTACATAGATGCAGTAAGACTTTATCAGCTTCCTGATCAAATAGATGTTTTAACTCCTGCTTATAGCGAATAAAGCTAAACTATAACGGCACCTTCCGTAAGGAAGGTGCCGTAGTTGTATTTGTGCTCTATGTGTTCAAACCCCTACATATTTAGTGATATTCTGCCATTGGAGGAGTGATATTTTCACTTCGTGAAAGTGATATTGAAACCTACGGTTTCAGTGATATTATATTCGCCTTAAAAAAACTCGCGAAGCGAATATCACTTGTCGTAAGACAAATATCACTGCGAAGCAATATAACTCGCCGTAAGGCGAATATAACTGAAAAAGACGATTGCGAAAGCAATCGTCTTTTTCTTGGCCCGCTTGAAGGGATTCGAACCCCCGTTCTTCAGAATCGGAATCTGCTGCGTTATCCAACTGCGCCACAAGCGGTAATTTTTCTTTGATTTTTCTCATCCCTTCTTTGAAGGGATACTCTGCGTTCTCCATAATAACAAAAAATAACAAAGCTCGGTGTACCGCAAAGCGGCACGATTAAAACCGTTTTCGCATGGCGAAAACACCGAACTTATTACTCATTACCTATTACTTATTGCCTGAAAAATAATATCAAAAATATTGATATTATTTTTCATATCCGTTAGGATTGCCGCTCTGCCAACGCCATGTATCCTCACACATTTCTTCTATACCGTACATAGCTTCCCAACCGAGAACCTCTTTGGCTTTTTTAGCGTCTGCATAAACCTCGTCAGGGTCACCCGGACGGCGAGGGTCAATCACATAAGGTACATCAATACCGCTTGCCTTTACAAATGCATCACGCAGCTGTAAAACGCTTGTGCCGTTACCTGTGCCTAAATTGAATGCTTCACAGCCTTTGTTATCAAGCGCCCAATCAATAGCCTTAACATGACCGAGAGCTAAGTCAACAACGTGGATGTAATCTCTCACACCTGTTCCGTCAACAGTGTTATAATCGTTGCCGAAAACGTGAAGCTTTTCAAGCTTGCCAACTGCAACCTGACTGATATATGGCATAAGATTGTTAGGAATACCCTTGGGGTCTTCGCCTATAAGACCGCTCTTGTGAGCACCGATAGGATTGAAATAACGCAGAAGAGCGATACACCAATCCTTATCAGCAACATAAAGGTCACGGAGAATTTCCTCAATAAAATATTTTGTTCTGCCGTAAGGGTTGATTGCACCCAAAGGCATACCTTCTACGAGTGGCATTTCTGTTGCAACACCGTAAACTGTAGCAGAAGAGGAGAAAACAATCTTCTTAACACCGAATTCATTCATAACCTCAAGCAAAGAAATGGTGTTTATAAGGTTGTTATCATAATACATAATAGGCTCTCTTACCGATTCACCAACCGCTTTAAGACCTGCAAAATGAATTACAGCCTCAATCTTATTTTCGGTGAAAATACGGCGAAGCGCCTCTTTATCACGAACATCCTCTTTATAGAATTTAACAGCCTTTCCTGTTATCTTCTCAACACGCTTCAAAGATTCACTGTTGCTGTTATCAAGATTATCGATTACAACAACATCATACCCTGCATTCTGCATTTCTATACAGGTATGGCTTCCGATATATCCGGCACCGCCGGTTACTAAAATTGACATTCCAAAAACCTCCAATTAAATACTGAATATAATTTTATAACAGAATAATCCCTTTGTCAAGGAAACAAAGGGATTATTTTTAAAAATTTATATGTTGGGGTCGTCCTTTATAACTTCGGGGGGCAATTCCATAATTTCGGGATTTTTGAGATATTTTTTCATCTTTCTGAAAGCGGAAGCAAAATAACTTCCCGAGCAGATTCTCTCATCCATTACCACACCCAAAGGCATGCAACGTTCAAAAACAACCTCTCCGCCTTTACGAACAGGAACCTCACGCAAATTACCCATTGTTATAAATACGCCTGTTGTTCCGAATTCATAGCAATGATGATAAATATGATTGGTTCTTATTGAAATCAGATTAGAGATAACCAAGGTGTTATGGAAAGGCGACATATCAATAATCGCTTTTGGCAACAAACCGTGCTTATCCAAAAACTTGAAAATACCAACGCCTATAGGCAAAACACCGGGGGCACTGAGCAAAAATTTAATAATCTTTTCTGTTCCGTTGTTTTCGGGGGCAGTTCTGTTATCATTGACGTATTTTTCAATAGTTTTATGTACATCAAAAATAGTGTCCTCACGGTTAAAATACATTTTGGACATTGTGCCGTCGTCAGAGCCTGCTTTAAGCACAACCATAGCAATCGCATATTCGTTTCTCGCATAAGCCTTCTTGTTAACTATAAATCGGTTAAGCAACGGGAATTCCGCAACCGTACGCATATAAGCTGCAACCAATATGTCCATATGGCTCAGATTCACACCGCTTTTTCGCTTTTCGTTAAGATAATTCTGCATTGGTTCATAAGGAATATCCAGTGTTATCATATTCATTGAATCTGTACGTTTATCCATTATATATGATGCCACTGTATACATAGGATCCGCATTTTTAATTCGTTTTCCGTCAGCTCTCATCATTTACCCCAATCTGCCGATTAAACGGCAAAAATTTTATACATCACTATATTATAATAACATATTTCGACAATTATTACAATATTTTTTAAATATCTTTCTTTTCCGAATCCAAATCTTTTTCGATAATGTAATGAGGACGTGCCTTGCTTTCAAGGTAAATTTTTCCTATATATTCTCCTATAACACCTAATGATAGCATTATAAGACCGCCTATTGCCCAGACCGAGCAAATAACACTTGGCCAACCCGAAACGGTAGCGCCAACCCACCAACGGAATATAAAATAAGCAATCATTAATATACTAATCAAAAAAATCAGAAAGCCTATAAGGGTTATAAAGCGTATCGGTTTGGCGCTTAGTGAAGTTATCCCCTCTAAAGCAAAAGAAACCATCTTTTTAAAAGGATATTTACTTTTGCCTGCAAATCTTTCGGTTCGTTCATAATAAACAACATCTGATTTGAATCCAACCATGGGAACAATACCCCTTAGGAATAAGTTGACTTCCCCAAACTCTGAAAGCCCCTCTAAAGCTCTTTTCGACATAAGGCGGTAATCGGCATGATTAAAAACAGTTTCCGCTCCCAAAAAATTCATAACATGATAAAAGCCTTCTGCCGTTATGCGCTTGAATGCCGTATCGGTTTTACGCTTTGAACGAACACCGTAAACCACATCACAGCCGTTATAATACTTTTCGAGCATACTGTCTACCGCATTTATATCATCCTGCAAATCGGCATCCATAGAAATAGTAACATCCGCCTTTTCTTTTGCATTCATAAGACCTGCAAGCAAAGCATTCTGATGACCGCAGTTACGGCTGAGATTGAGTCCTGTGAAATTTTCATTTTCACCATGCAATTTTTCAATTATTTCCCAGGTTTTATCCTTTGAACCGTCATTAACAAAAAGAATACGGCTTTTTGGAGAAATTTTTTCGGC
>JAFSBZ010000027.1 GCA_017437005.1 Clostridia bacterium
CGATCTATTCGATAGTTATAATATCAATCGTGCGTTTGATTCCTCCGCTTCTTGTAGTAGAGTATCATTTGATGAAGAAACCGGTATAGCTACGTTTCTAATCAATATCAGTCAATGGAATGACCAAGAAATTGGTGGAGATAAGATTACGTTCTACTTCACAGAATTTCTCAGTAATAAAAGCAAATTTGAGGGTGAGCTGACAGAACTTGATTTAAACTCTGTTGCTGAAGCGAATGAAACTCAAAAGCCCGAATCTTTCCGAGGCGGCGGAGGCAAAGAATTCGATTATGAAAGCCGTTTTGATCTTAAGTATTTAGTTCCTGTAGACGGCGGGATTCTTTCTCCTGTTGATGGTGTTACAGTAACCAATGTTGGCTTTGTGGATGGCAAACTGCATGTGCAGTTGTATTTTGAGGATATTTTGTCATACGATAATCATGGGTATATCCGTATGTATGATAAGGATGGAAATCAAGCTGAGAGCTATCACTTCTCCTTTTGGGATGATAAAAAGGTTGGTAGTTATGAAGAAATCATCTATGATATTTCGCCTGAAGATATTGAAAACTACAAGGCTTTTGGCTATTTCGTTACTTGCAAAAATTTGACGGAAGGATATTGGCAAGTAACATTCCCTCTCGAAAACATGAACTGACAAATTCACGGCAGCTAGGTACATCCCGCTGCCGTGTTTTGTAATGTAATTAAGGAGGTGATGAAGTGGGATACCGAAAAGTTGTCATTAACGGCGAAGAATACAAGCTAACACCCAAATGGTATAAAGAATATTTATCTGCAATTGAACTTTGGAAAAAAGCAAAAGAAACAGATACTAAAGATATCGATATATCAGAATTGGTTGACATACGCGATGTAAAAATTGATAAAAACAAACCTTATCCTATAAGAATGATAAGTTATATAAATCAAATTAAACATCCGTATTGTTTTCGTGTTGGAGATGTAAAGGTACGTGTCTCTTACGCCGGTAAGGATGACTCGTTGAATGATTCTTTCACGGCATTGATTTCTTCGATGTAATGGAAGAAAAGCAAGTGAGGGAGGTGACAGACTTACCGCCTTTTAGTTTGATTAAGTTATTATACTCATGCATCTAAATACATAACAATACTGCTCTCCTTTTCTTAAAATAATTGAAAAATTTGTGGAAAACAGACTCATAATTTCCATAAAAAGAGTGATACTAATACCAAGCAAAAACGACGAGTCTTCCCAAATCAGGGGATTTGGGGCGTGTGGTTGCTCTAAACCCGCATAAATACTGGATTTTTTCCTTTTTTAGAGATTTTTTGGTGAATACTTGACACGAGGTGTATCGCTAAAATTTTAAGAAAATCACACTCGTTTTTAGCAAAGTTAAAAACGTCGAGAACCCGCATAAACACCGGGTTTTTGGCACATTCTTAGAGTAGAGAAAAGGAGTAAAATATATGAAAGCAACAGGTATTGTGAGAAGAATCGACGATTTAGGCAGAGTCGTTATCCCTAAAGAAATTCGCCGCACTATGAGGATCCGTGAAGGTGATCCATTGGAAATTTTTACCAACAACGGAGAGGTAATTTTTAAAAAATATTCGCCTATGGGCGAGATGGTGTCGTTTGCCGGCGATTTGGCGGTGGCGCTGTCATCAGCCACCGAGCTTGCGGTTGCCATTTGTGACCGCGAACGTTGTGTAGCGGTGGGCTCAGGGGTCGGTAAGTCGCTAATTGACAAACCAATTACTGCAGAGCTTGAAAACATTTGTGAGCAACGCAGACTTTTTGTAAATCAAGACATCAACGATTTCTTTGCCTTTGAAGGCATTGAGCAAAAACTTTGCGTTGCGGCGCCTGTGGTTGCCGCAGGTGATATCGTTGGGTGCGTAGTGTTATTAAAAAGCGAAAAATGCGACCAACCAAACGAGCAGGACATAAAGCTTGCCGAGGTTGCGGCATCATTTTTAAGCGCAAGAAATGAATAAAATTTATTATCTTTGATAAAAATCAACACAGTAATATTTTTTGTGATTTTTTGGTACAAATTATAACTATATGTCTTATAAAAAGAGAAAAATAAATAAAAAATTTACGTTTTTTGCACATTTTTCTTAAATTCGACAAAATAGAAGTGCTATAATGTGTTCGCAAACCGATTTATATAGTGCGCATATCGGTTAAAATATTGTGGTTCATTAAAAATTTTTTCTTTCAAAAAAGTTTTTAGAGATTGCAAACTAACCACAATAGAAAAGTCCATTCGCATAAAACGAATGGACTTTAATTTTTTGAGGTGCAAAAGCTTTTAGTAAACGCAATTTGCAAAAAATGAACAAATAATTGCTTGACATAAATTAAATTGTGTGATATAACAAACCTAATAATGTTTGAGCAAGAATCAGTAACCAAAAACTCAAATATCAGAGAGTTGTCGGTAGGTGCAAGGCAATTATTTGGTTTTGGCGAATTCCTCTTGTTAGTTGCGGATTTAAAGTTGGCGCATATGTGTCGACAAGTAGATTTTGCCGGGTGCGACCGTTATATCGTGTGGGTGTATGTTTTGCACCTGATGAGGCTTTTGTTGTGAAGCAAAGGTAAAGCAGAGTGGTACCGCGACATAGTTCGTCCCTGCGTTTTTCTACGGAAAAACGCAGTTTTTTATTTTTTAAAAAATATATGTTTAAGAGGAAAACAAAATGAAAGAAAAATTAGACGCATTACTAAAGGAAGGCGCAGCTAAAATAGAGGCCGCGCAGACCGAAGCGGAACTTCAGGAAGTAAAGGGCGCATTGCTTGGCAAACAAGGCAGTGTTACCGAGCTTTTAAAAGAAATTCCTAAGCTTGATGTTGCCGTTCGTCCCGAAATGGGCAAGGCAATCAACAACGTAAAAAATTTATTGGCCGAGCAAATAGAGGGCAGACGCGAGGCCTTAAAGCTCAAGGCTTCCGAGATTCCTGCTGATTTTGACTGCACAATCCCAGGCTTCCAGCCAAAGATTGGCGGGCTTCATCCAATTACCCAGATGTGCTACGACCTTAACGATGCCTTTCGTTCTATGGGCTTTGAGGTTTTCTCGGGTCCTGAAATTACAAGCGAATACTACGCGTTCGACAATCTTAACTTTCCACCAAATCACCCTGCAAGAGAAAGTATGGACACCTATTGGTTAGAGGGTCACGACAGCGGTAGCGCCAGCGACAAGCTTTGCTTACGTCCACATCTTACAGGCGACAGCGTGCGCTATATGCAAACCCACAAGCCTCCCTATCGCTTTGTATATCCAGGTAGAGTATACCGTAACGAGACTACCGATGCTCGTCATGAGCGCGCATTTTTCCAGTACGAAGCACTTATAGTCGACAAGGATTTCACCTACACCGCGGGCAAGGTTATGATAAAGAGCATTCTTTCAAAAGTTTTTGGTCAGGACGTTCCCGTTCGTATGCGCGCAGGCTTTTTCCCGTTTGTTGAGCCTGGTTTTGAAATAGATATGGGTTGTCTTGTTTGTGGCGGTAAGGGCTGTAGTGTGTGTAAGCACGTAGGTTGGATCGAGATTATGCCCGGTGGCACACCGCATCCAAACGTTCTTCGCGCGGCAGGACTTGACCCCGATGAATACACAGGATTTTACGTAAATATTGGTCTTGACAGACTTGTTATGATGCGTTACGGTGTTGATGACGTGCGCCTTTTCCACAGCACCGACCTCCGCTTCTTAAAGCAGTTTAATTAAGGAGGACAAAAGAATGAAATTATCATTAAATTGGATAAAAGATTATGTAAAAATTCCCGACGATATGGATCTTACAAGACTTGCCTACGACCTTACAATGTCAACCGTAGAGGTAGAGGGCGTAGAGCGTCTTGCTGACCGTTTTAACAAAATTATCGTTGGCGAAATTATAGAGGTGCTTCCTCACCCAAATGCCGACAAGCTTCGTATATGCCGCGTTAATATTGGCGAAGAGGTTAAAGATATTGTTTGCGGTGGCTCTAATCTTGAAGCAGGTATGAAGGTTGTAGTTGCTTGCCCCGGTGCTATGGTACGTTGGCACGGCGAGGGCGAGCCTGTTGAAATAAAAAATGCAAAATTGCGCGGTGTAGAAAGCTTTGGTATGATTTGTGCATCGGTAGAGGTGGGTCTTGCCGACCTTTTCCCCGCAGCAGAAGAGCACGAGATTATGGACGTAACCGCGCTTGATGCCACAGCAGGCACACCAATTGCAGAAGCGCTTGATCTTGATGATATTATTCTTGAAATAGACAACAAATCTATGACCAACCGTCCTGACCTTTGGGGTCATTACGGTATCGCGCGTGAAATTGCGGCGCTTTATGACCTACCGTTAGTAGAGTTTGAAAAGTACGTTCCCGAAACTACAGAGGAATACGACGTAAAAATACTTGATGCCGACCGTTGCCCACGATATATCGGCGCAAAAATTTTGGGCCTTTCGGTAAAACCGTCTCCGTTTGAAATGCAAAGCCGTATCTGGCGAGTTGGTATGCGACCAATTAATGCGCTTGTTGATATTACAAACTATGTAATGTTGGCAACAGGTCAGCCTACACACGTTTTTGACTCGACACATATTATTGACCATATCGAAGTAAGATGCGCGGCCGCCGGCGAAAAGCTACAGCTTCTTAATGATAAGGATTTACAGCTTTCTGCTGACGACCTTGTAATTGCCGATGCCGAGGGCGCGGTTGCTTTGGCTGGTGTAATGGGTGGCGCAAAGGATTCGGTTCTTCCCGAAACCGAAAGCGTTATACTTGAGGTAGCCAACTTTGAATCACGCGGCATACGTCGCACAGCGCTTCGTTACGATAATCGTACCGAAGCATCGTCCCGTTATGAAAAGGCAATCGACCCCGAGCGTTGTGATCAGGCGCTTTCTATGGCGATGGAGCTTTTTGCAGAGCTTTATCCCGAAATGAAGGTTACAGCCTTTAAGGATTTATACTGCAATAAGCTTGAGCAAAAAGAAATAGACGTTGATTTTGACTGGCTTGACCGTCGACTTGGCAAACGTATTCCACAAGACGTTGTCAAGGCCAAGCTTGGTGCAATGGGCTACGAAGTTACATTTAACGAAAAGGGTATGCACATTATTGTTCCTACATGGCGTTCTACAGGTGATGTTTCTATTAAAGCAGACATTATGGAAGAGGTTGCCCGTATGTATGGCTACGAAAATTTTGAGGCAACAACAATTACCACCTCTTTTGACGGCGCCATTAATCAGCTAGACACCGATCTTGTAAGAAAAATAAAAGAATATCTTGCCTTCCGTTGTAATATGCAAGAGATATTCACATACCCTTGGATGAGTGAGGAGTGCGTTAATGCGCTTATGCCTAATACCGACGGTGTTTTGGCACTTGCTACACCACCGTCTCCAAGTGAAAAGTATATTAAATCCTCTCTCTTGCCAAACATTTGCAAAGCTATTGTTAAAAACGAACGCAACTTTGACGAGTTTGATATTTTTGAAGAAGCACAGGTTTATCTTGATAAAGATTATACCGATGATTATCCCGGCGAAAAATTGCCTTGCCAGAAAAAACATTTGGGTTGCGCATTTGTAGGTAACAGTGACAATATATCGGCATTGTTCCGTCGTGCAAAGGGTGTTATTGGTATGATGCCTCGATACACCCATATGGAAGGCTATACCTTTGAAAAGGTTGAAAAGCCTTATTGGGCAGACGAAACCGTATGGCTTAACATTATGCTCAACGGCAAAAAAATCGGTGATTTGGCGCTTCTTTCTAAAAAAGCGGCACTTGCTTGCGGCATAAAGGTGTTGTCGGCTGTTTTAGTAGAGCTTGATATGGACGCTCTTGTACCGTTTAAGTCAAGAACAAATCGTTTTGTTCGTATGCCTGAATTCCCAATGAATGATTACGATTTGTCGTTCCTTGTTGATTCTATGGTTAAGTGGGATGAAATCTACGCCGCAGCTATGAGCAAAAACAACGCGCTATTACGCGATGTTTTGTTTGTGGATGAGTATAAGGGCAAGCAAATCCCTGTTGGCAAAAAGTCAATTACCGTTCGTTTGGTAATCGGCTCTGATGAAAAAACACTCACCGGTGACGAAATCGAGCAGGTAGCAAACAGCGTGCTTAAGCGCCTTACAAAAACTATCGGCGCCGAAATCCGCGCGTAATCTAAAAAAACACACAAAGCAACACCCTCAAGGCTTAAGCCTTGAGGGTGTTTTAACATGGTGCGGGTGTTCATAACGGACTTGATTAAAAAATGTTGAATTACCGGCAGAAACACACATATTTTCATTCGCACATTTGTGTATTTCAAGGTTTCTTCGTAAAATAAAAATACAGAAACGAGGAAACAAGATTATGTCAAAATTTATTGAAGAATTCTATTACGGTAACATTGATCCCCAAGCAAGAAGCACCAAGCAGAACAAGACAGTTCAGAAGCAAATGGAAGTCCTAATGCTGAATGAGGAATTTTTAACTGAGAATCTTTTGGGTGAAAGCAAAAAGAAATTCCTTGATTTTTGCAACGCTTGGAGCATCGTCAACGGAGAATCGAATCTCGACAGTTTTATTATGGGATTTCGATTGGGAGCTAACTTTACATATGATACTTTCGTATCAACCGAAACACCGTTTAAGGATTTGCTGAAGGAGTGAAAGATATGTCAAAGAAGTATTACATAGCTCTTGATGATTACGAGAGAGGAACGATTATCAACTGTCTTAACGAAAAGCGAAACAACCTTATTGCAGACGGCAAATACACCGATGCGGTTGATGAAGTGTTACTCAAAATTCTTAACGCTAAACAAAAGAAATTCAAAGTGATTTACAAGGAGGCTTAATTATGGAGCAGCATATTTACAATGAACATACGGGTATCAGCTACACTTTGCAAGGCGATTATTATTTGCCCGATCTTGCACTCCCCGAACAACAAGATAAGCCTATCGGTTTGTGGGGGCAACGGCACCTAAAACACATAAAGCAACATAGAAAAATCCTTCACATCAATCTGCTGACAAGCGGTAAGTTAAACGACTATCTTGCCGACATTGACAAGCAGGCTGAAGATATGTTTTTTCAGCTTGTAAAACAAATGTCCGATCGAGAAGGTATAACTGAACAACTTAAAGCTGATAATCAAATGAAATGGGCTGCTCAGATGAACAACATACGCAGCAGAGCCACAGAAATTATTAATTATGATATAATTTACAGTTAAGGAACGGGGCAATAGGGATTTTTCTCCCTATTGTCCTTTTTGGGGTAGAAAAATGACGAAAAATGAGGTATAATATATATAGTTACATTTCATATTAGTGAGGTATTTTCAATTATGGAGTTTCTGTTAAACTTAGCAAAAAATATATTTAAGGATTTATTGGAACCGCAAAAACGCCCATCACTATCCAATATAATCTATTTTGTTTGTGGTATTATTGAAATCATAATTATAATATCTATAATTTCTCCTTTTCATATTAGCTGTGATTTTATGAATAACATCGAAATGAATGCTGATATAAGTAATACTGGTTGTTTAATACATATTGCTTTTTGGGGATTACTCGTATATATAATAGTGCGTGAAATTCGCAAAAAATTATTTCGTGCTTTTCCTCAAAAAGACGAATCTGAACTTCGCTATTTTCACGCATTTATATACGTCGTAGATGATATAGTGGATGTGTTTTCTTCTATATTTTCTTTGCTTTTTATTTTGGCGGTTTTTATCCAATTTTATAAAACACAAGTTGTTTTTGCATCTTTTTATGCTTGTGTTATTTACGTAATAGTTGCTGTTCGCTTTTTTGCACTAATAGGTTCACGGGCTTTTGCGAAGAATTTAGAAATTATTGATAAAGCACTCAGTAAACAAAATAATAATAAATAAACTTTAAGGTTATAACAAACGGTGACAGAGAGAAATCTCTGCCGCCGTTTGCTATTATTCGAACAAAAATTCGCAAGTTTTATAAAACCTCTTTATTTTTGCAACTAATTATGATATAATAACAAGGCGACACAGTTTAATATTTTTTCGAGTAGGCATACTTTTTGGTAAAAACGTATGCCTTGATGTCATATCCTACTCGGAATGAACTGTGTCGCAACAGAAGTCAAGCATCGTTTTTCGGTGCGTGGCTTCGGTCACGCACTTTTTTATTACGACTAATAATTTAATGGAGGTTTAAGCTATGGAAGAAATGAAAGTAAGTATTAATACTGACAATCAGGAGGAATTATATACGCTGTACATCCATACTTGCCTTGAAAACGATAAAGTTTACGTTGGAATTACGAGCAAAGATGCCAAAGATCGCTGGTTAGATAGTGAGAGTTATAAAGGTAATTCTGATTTGTATTCTGACATTAAGAAATATGGTTGGGATAATGGATTCCATCATAAAATCGTAGCAGATAATCTTGTATGGGAGAAAGCAAAGGAGTCTGAAAAATTCTTCATACAGACCTTTGATTCTACAAACCCCGAAAAAGGTTATAATCACAGAAAGGGTAATAACCGACAAGGCATTTCTCGTGAACGTGCTAATATCGGAACCAAAATCCAAATTTTGCGTAAAAACAAAGGTATCACTCAGTTTGATTTGGCAGATGCTCTTGATCTTTCAAGAGCAACAATATCAAATTACGAAGTCAACAGAAGATCGCCAAGCATTGATGAACTGAAAAGGTTTGCGGATTACTTCGGTGTTGGTCTTGATTATTTCGGAACAGAAGCTGCCAATGAAAGTTTTGAGATAAGTTCTCGTGTTCGTGGTTATTTCAAAAATGAGAATATGTCTTTAGATGACAAAATCGAACTTTTCAATGACATTCTTTCCGCCTATTATCTGTATGTAATAGATAACAAATAAAATTTGAGATTTCGAGGTGTTTACAATAGAACAAAGAGGAATAAGTGTACAACAAGCAGTTGCAATCAAGAACCAAAAAGACCATTTTCAAACTAAATTGGAGAAACTGCGTGTTTCACTAAACATATCACAAGGTAAACTCGCAAAATTAGCGGGAATTCCCGTTCGCACTATACAATGTTATGAGCAAAGAGTTAGAGATATAGATAGTGCAAGATTAAGTACATTGCTTGATTTATGTATGGTGTTAAATTGCACGCTAAAAGACATTTTAGAAGATAGTAACAATATCAATAAACTCGAACGAGTTCTTGATATTCCCTCTAAAACCATTAGTTTTGTTGACACCGCCGAAGAATCATCTGCTTCGGAAAATACATATGAGAAAAGTTTGATTGAAAAATACTTTTATAACGAAGCTTTATCCGACTTAACAGAAGATCAAAAAGCTGGCATTGCATTTGTCTCTAAAGATTTCCCTAAAGAATGGAAAAGCATTCTTAAACTTAGATATATAGATCTTCTTACTTTAGACGATATAGCTGCTCAAAAAGGCATAACACGTGAGCGAGTGCGACAAATTGCTCTTAAAGCATTAAAACGACTTGAGGAATACGAAAGTTCAGAGTATGTTGTTTCGGGATTGCAGACAAGTCAACAAAAGGCTGAGCAAGAGCAGAATGACAGGCTGTTGTTTGATCGCTCTATTGATGAATTAAACCTTTCTGGCAGAGCGCATAACTGTTTAATGCGTGCAGGTTATACAACCATAGGAGAGGTCGTTTTAGCAAGAAACGAGCTTATTAAAATTAAGAACGTCGGTAAACACGTCGTTGAGGAAATATGCGATAAGATAGACCTGTATACAAAAGATTTTATAAGCAAAGGATAATTAACTATGTTTAATGATTATATTTGGAAAACATATTTAGGCGGAACAGGAAAAGAAGTGGTTAACTTTTTTGAAGAAAACCTGTCAAACAATTTTTCAAAAGAATACGCTGATAAAATATGTGAATTTCATAGGGCATATTGTCCAAGTAAAGTGGTTAATGAATCATTACATAGTGAATTATTAGATGCGTATGAAGATATCGCAGAAGGTGTTTGGTTTCTTGAAGAAGGCGAATATTCGATTGAATCTGCAATTTCATACATTTTTAACGGTTTTCTTAGCGAAGAAGGCGCAACCCCACAAAAGGTGTTTAATTATTTTTCGGGTTCGGTAGCGTTTTTTACCACGCTTTTTGCAAGAGAATTACCCGAATTGTTTATCCCTTACTATTTCTCGCTTAACTTTAATATTTTTGAGAAAATAGCACAAGAATTTGAAATAACTCTTCCGGAGATTCCCATCAAAAAAGATTATGAAGGAAGATTTTTATACTACGGTAAAATCTGTGAGGCATTATACGATTTTAGAGAGAAGCATAATATGTCCTCTTGTGAACTATGTGCCTTCCTTTACGACTTTGCACCCAAATATGTTGGTGGTGCTGATAGCTATATAATTAAAGATATTCCGGCGCCCAAGAGTGCCTATTTCATCGGCGGTTCAAAAAACGATGCTTTTTTATCAAGCGATGATGATACTATCACACCTTGGCAATGCAATCCCGACACAATGGCGGGTGATGCGATTGTTATGTATCTAAAATCTCCTATTAGTGCCGTTGATTCCATTTGGCGCAGTGTTTCTATTGGATTTAATGATCCGTTCTTTTATTATTACAGGTGTACTTATATTGCTAAACCCTGCAAGGTAAACAAAATCTCTCAGAAACAGCTTGAAGAAGATTCTGTGTTTGGTAGGTTGCCTATTGTAAAGAAAAATATGCAGGGATTAAACGGTGTTGAACTATACCCTTCTGTTTATAATCACTTGCTTGATATGGCAGAATCGGATTTGCCGAGATTAGAGTTTGCAATTAATAACGATGATCTTGTTCTTTCAAGAGAAAAAGACGTTGAAAACAAATTGATTAAACCATTTTTGGCAGAGCTTGGTTATACCGAAAAAGATTATAAACAACAATTATATATTGAAATAGGTAATCATAATCACGCTTTAATTCCTGATTTTGTTATCAATCCGATTGTATCTAAAGGTCATCAATCAGCGGATTTTCTTGTTGAAGCTAAATATTCTATTTCGTCAAACAAATTGTTGGAAGAAGCAAAAACACAAGCAAGAGGCTATGCAAAACTTCTTAACGCAAAATACTCTGTAATCGCTGCAAAAGAAGGCGTTTGGATAACCGATGTTGCAGATGATTACACTGCAAGTATTCTTTCTTTTTCTTGGAGCGATTTGAAAAACGAAGATAACTTCCACAAAGCATTCAATATAATTGGCAGAGGAAAATTCTAAAAGCGTAGTTTGGAGGTGTTGTAATGATATACTTTCGTGATGTAAATACGGGTTTTATAGTTAGAAAACCCGATGAAGGTATGCACCTTGAATACACTTATGATGATCTCTCCAATTGGACACAAACGGAGCCGGACAGTTCATACGAACGTGAATATTGGTTCGGAGAAGGTAATTCTTGTTTGTTTGATATTACTGAAGAAGAAGCCATTGCCATTATTTCTTCAAGAAGTAATAAACTGAACAAAAGCCAAATACTATTTGCTCGAAAATGTTATTTGTTCGGTGAGGATACGATTTATATAGAAATAGATAAAAACAGCCCAATTTTTGTTTATCAGCTTAAAGACAAAAAATGGAGTAAACGAGAAGCTAATAGATTTTGGGATTCTTGGGACTCAGCTCCGCATCTTTACTTGCCTATATCTAACGAGGAAGTTGTTAAAAGGATTTATTCTTCTGACAAGTCTTTCCAACTTGCTGATACGCAAGTTGAAGTATCAAAAACTAAATTTAAAACAAATTTGGAAAACATCGTAGAACAAATGGTAGATGGCATTGTTGGTAAAGAAAGTGAAAATCCCACCGAAAGAGAAGTAGAAATTCGCAAAAATCTTTCGGGTAGAGCGTTAGAATATTTAATGTTTATGGATGATGACGATTAAAAAGAAATCACTTAATATTCCCCACAAAGCCGAAAAATATTCAAAACCCGTCGCAAAAATCTTGATTTGCGACGGGTTTTATGATATAATGTAATCCCTTCGTAGAGGGACTACAATTAAATATGATACGTAAAATCACAAAATTATTGAAGAAGCGACGACTAAAGGTCGGATAAGGTCTGCGATATACTAAGCGAAAATATCGCCGCTTCCCTCATAGCATTTCAGTATCGTTGGCAGAGGAACAAGCGAATAACGGTCTCGACTTTGAATTTCAAAGCCGGTTACATCTGAATGTGATTACCAATTTCCCTTTGACGGGAGAATTCTGCCCTTTTAAGGTCGGTACATACCATTTGGATGTGCCGGCTTTTTTTGTTGCCCAAAAGTCGGTTACAACTGAATGACCGTCTGAATGGGATATGACTTTGCGATGATATGAGCGAAGCGACGCTGCGGTGAGATTCCGGGGCGTTATAGTGAAAGCTATAACTTTAGGTATATAAAAACGACATTCAGGAAGAACGGCAAAAGGAAGCACTATACCTGTCCACAGGTGTAGCGAGCATCGGATTTTGACACCAAAATCCAATCCACACCCTAAAGGGATGTGGACTATACTCAGGGGAAGTCCCCTGAATACCCCTAAAAGTAAGGAGATGATTTTATGAAAAACAAGGATTCCGTTCGTATTTCCGTGCGGTTATCCGAAGAAGAAAAAGAAAAGTTGGAACGCTCGGCGGAGATATGTGGACTGTCACAATCAGAATTTGTGCGGCAGTTATGCAAGGGCAAAACACCGAAACCGAAACCAACAAAAGATTTTTGGGAACTGCTTGAAGCACTTTATGAAATCCATAAAGGGTTTAAGGAGTGTGCCAAGTATGAGCCGTCTGCTCACAATATCTGTAAAGAGATCGAGTGTCTTATTCTCGATTTACAGGAGGTGGGATGATGGCTACTACGAGTTTATGGCACATCGAAGGTCGGTTAAAAGACCTCATTGCCTATGTAGAAAATCCCGAAAAGACGGTAGCAAATAATTCGAGCTTACAACCGTTATGGGAGGTTATGTCCTATGTGAGCCGCCCCGAAGCAACCGAGCAGGGTGAGTACGTTTCCACCATAAACTGCCTAAAAGAGATTGCTTTACAGCAGATGATCCTAACGAAAAAGCAGTATGACAAAGAGAACGGATATATCGCTTGGCACGGTTATCAGAGCTTTAAGCCGGACGAGGTTACGGCAAAAGAAGCACACGAAATTGGATTGCAGACGGCGAGAGAAATGTGGGGTGATCGGTATCAAATAATTGTCACTACCCACCTTGACAAAGATCATCTGCACAATCATTTCTGCTTTAATTCCGTGTCCTTTATTGACGGCAGAAAGTATGACTATTCCAAATCGGAGCAAAGAAAGCTCCGTAGTGTTTCTGACCGTATCTGTGCCGAACACGGCTTATCGGTTATCAATAACCCACACAAAGCGCCTACACGGCAAGTATGGCTCGACGAGAAAAGCGGTAAGCCAACCCGTTACAATGTGTACCGTGAAGATATGCGTGAAGCCATTGATTACAGTAGAAGTCCTAAATATATCGAAGAATATTTACAGAGAAAAGGATATGTTACCGACTTCACGGGTAAGCATTGGAAGATACGATTACCGCAGTACGAACACTTTACAAGGCTTGATACCCTCGATAAAAGATGGACTCCTGAAAACCTAAAGTGGTCGGTCGGAAGATACGCTTCTTTCGGTAGCAGACGGGCATATATTTCTTATCCAAAAGATATGCCGCAAGACTTAAAGAATTGGTTTCAGCCATTTCACCGTACAAGCCATATTTACCGCTTGTATCTGTATTACTGTTATCTGCTCGGATACTTGCCGAAAAACACCGACTACAAACCCACAAGTCCATATCTCAAAGAGGACTTGAAGAAGCTCGACGAGATTTCCGAACAAGTGCGGTATATGGGCAAATACCATATCGAAACCTTTGATGATCTGTATGCAGACAGAGCAAAGATCGAAAGCGATATGAATAGGCTCATAGAAGTTCGTACCAAACTGCAAAACAAAATCCGCAGAGCAACACCTGCCGAAAAAGAAACCTTGCGAGTAGAAAAAGAAGGTGTTACTGCTCGGATAATGGAACTACGGAAACAACTGAAAATGAACAAAGCCATTGAAGAACGCTCCGTTAAAATTCAAGAGAAAACGGATATGTTCTTTGCCAATGAAATTGTGGCTCAAAAAGTTAAAGAACAAAAAATTAGAGAACGACAGAAAGGAAGTTGGGAGCGATGACAAAATATGAAATCCCAATCGAAAGCAAGAAGAAAAAGTCCGCCCGTATCCACATAGACAAGCTACACGATTTTGACGGTCATCCGTTCAAAGTTACAGACAATGAGGATATGGACAAACTTGTGGAAAGTATCAAATCGCAAGGCATTATCAATCCCCTTATCGTAAGGCAAAAAGATAATACCACCGATGAATACGAAGTAATATCGGGACACCGAAGATTACACGCAAGTAAAAGGGCAGGACTAACAGAAGTACCCGCCTTAATTTATCCCTATACCAAAACCGAAGCGGCGATTGCCGTTGTGGACAGCAACCTACACCGAGAACGGATATTGCCGAGCGAAAAAGCCTTCGCTTACAAAATGAAGATGGAGGCTTTGAAGGAACAAGGCAAACGAACCGATTTAACCTCGTCGCAAGTTGCGACAAAGTCGGATACCGCTACCGAGATCGGCAAAGCAGCAAACGAAAGCCGTGACCAAGTGTTTCGGTATATCCGTTTGACCAACCTTATCCCCGAACTATTACAGCTTGTGGATGAAGAACGAATCGCACTTACTCCTGCTGTGGAGTTATCTTATCTCACTGAGCAGGAGCAGTACGATTTAATGAGTACCATTGAGAGTGAGGACTGCACTCCGTCACTTTCGCAGGCAGTACGGCTAAAGAAATTATCCCAAGCAGGTCAGCTCAATGCGGATAAAATCTTCGCCGTCATGAGTGAAGAAAAGGC
>JAFSBZ010000028.1 GCA_017437005.1 Clostridia bacterium
CGCGTTCTACCGATTAGCACTTTTTGTTATTATATCACTAATATGATACGGTTGCAAGTAGTGACGGATATCATCCACCTGCAAAAAACAATGTCATCATAAGCGCGTAGGGGCGCCCATCGGGCGTCCGCAAAAAAAAACAATGTCATCCCGAGCGCGTAGGGGCGACCCTGTGTGGTCGCCCGTTTTATCGTTCAGAATGACAATGTGTGGGGAATGGTCTTGACCATTCCGCAAGGTTACATTTAACTTAACGGCAGGGGCAAGCCCCTGCCCTACCTTTAGGTTGTTACGGTAAAGTCTGTTGTTGTCCAGGTGTAACCGTACTTTGTTTTAAGGGTATACTGCATATCAGACGGAAGCTTACGTGAGATTTCCCAATGGCGCAGTCCGTCCTCACCGATATGACTGTAGACCTGGCTGTAGGTAAGTGTACAACCGTTGTCGAGGGCAAACTGGATTTTAATTACCTCGGGGTCGGTTACTGCATCAAAAATACCGATTCCGTTTTGGTATGTCAAATCAAACGAATATGCACCGGGCAAATCATACTTTACCGTAAACGATGTAAGTCTTTCTTCCCATACCTTGCCGTACTTTGCACGGATGTTGTGCGTGCCGGCTTCGACTCGCATATTGACAATCCATGTTTCGGTGTCGCCATTTGAGGTTACCTGTGCTTTTCGGCGGTCGATAGTTGTTGTGCCGCCGTTGTCGCGGACAACCTGAATCTTGCTCGGGCTGCCCGTGACGTTGACTTTGTAATCTCTGTTACCATAGGTAACGTAAGGAGTGTCGGTTGCAGGCTCAATGCCGTTTACACCGGGGGCAGGCTTTGTAGTAACGTTGACAGTACAGGTGTCAACATATCCACGCTCACAGTGAGTTGCGGTAACGGTTACAGTACCCTCTTTAAGTGCCGTAATTCGTCCCGAATATTCATCAATCTTAACTATACTCGGGTCACTGACAGTATAATCACACGCCGTCCATGTTGCGTTTTCGGGGTATGATTTTGCTTCAAGGTCAAGAACGTCACCAACACGGATGTTCACATTATCCTCGGGGAACTCAATATACTCCGCATAGGGTGCGTTTGTGTTGACAGTGTAGCCGCCATTTTCTTTAATTACAGCATACGCCTCGCTGTCTTTTGCACAGTATATAACCGTACCGCTGTAATATGCACTACCATATGGATACAAACCGGTACTGACCACATCGGCAGAAGCACTGTTAGGAATATACAAACTTTTAGGCTTAATATAGTCGTTATATATGTTGTATTCCCTGTTGTCTCTTATATTGTACAAAACATCCGGACATCTCGATGGCAGTACATAAGATTTCTGAATAAAGTCAGGTGCAAATACGCCATATTGACATTCAGGCAATTTCACCAAACTCGAATCTCTGAAAAAATTTTCTCCTAAACTCCATATATGACAAACCGTTTTTAAGCTTTTGGGAAATTCGATATTACCTTTGAAATAATTTAATGCACCGGGCATTATGTGTTCATAGCCCTCAGGTATTACAAGGGTTATACCATCGATACCGATATCGTATTCCGTATAATCAGCATCAGGGAATGTTTCTTCAATGGATTCTCCGTCATTATAATACATAAAAACATCAATGTTAATATTGCCGTAATCAAGATATGATTTGCTATCGGTATAACCAAGCATCGTCACATCATAACCATTGATTTCAGACGGCAACACAAGAGTTTTTTCACCTGTATTATAAAAATTTGTAAATATATTAACAATTGCAGCTTCGCCGTTTAAAACAACGTATGCATACCGCACACCGTCAATATACTCTTTGCCATAAACATAATTGCGGAAATTCCTTTGCAAAAACATATCAAGCGATGTTGTTTGTGCGTTTGACTCCAATATATTTACAGGACATAACAGCAAAGAAAAAAACAATAATAATGAAACTGCTTTTTTTATCGATTTTTTCACGAAACAACACTCCCCAACCTGATATAATTTGATAAATTAATCTAATTTATCAATAAATTCAGTGATTTTTTTAGAACCGTCAAGAGACATTCTATAACAATTATTGATATATGATCCACTAACATTTATTGCATCGCTGTGATTGAAAAAACCTTCATTCATAATGCTTGTAAGATATTCCCACTTTGATGATATTTTATCATATTTTCCTGCATTATCAAATACAACATTTTCGAGATGTATATAAGGAAACTTCTTACCTCTTCCACCCCAATAACATCCACAATCACAACCCTGTTGTGCACATTGGAACCTAAACAATGCTCTTGCAGAACCATTTGCATGTTTGTTATAAAAATAACTATTCCTTATAGTCAAACCTTTTGATAAATTGTTTAGACATTTTAATCTAAACAAATTTTCACCTGTACAGATATTCAAACTACAATTATCCCAATATTCAGAAACTGCAATTTTAAGCCAATCGGTTTCGTTGCCACGCATCAGCTCCTCAAAATAATAATTAGTTATTCCGTATGTGCTTACCATATCACAACCAGTAAACTTAAGCATATAATTATTTATATCAAAATTATCTCCGATATAATTACGTCTGTGCTTTTTGTTTTCAGACATTATACGGTTGAATCCTCTCGATATAACAGATGCCTCGTTAAAAACATCCGATGCTCTTCTATGCACACCATTATAACAAAGATGTGTATTTTGGAACCAACACTTACTTGCATCCTCAGTATAAATGCAAATATTGGGATTATCATTTTGAGGCTGACCCTTTCTCGGGAAATCAGCTCGTGTCGCCGAAAGATATGAATTAGAAACTATACAATTATCAGCAGTTGAAAGATAGATACAATATCTGAGGTCTGTTGCGAAAATATTGTCGCACATTACGTTTTCACTCACGATACCGATAGTAAGCGGTGAATTTACCTTATTAATCGATATATCTGTGTAGAAGTGATTTTTTGAAATATCAGCACGAATAAATTGCTTTAAATCTTTATCGGCTTTAGGCGGAAACGCTTTGTGTATTGCATCACCGGTAGAATTACCCATCGTCACATTGTTTATACGCACATTAAGGCAATTCGAAGACAAATAAACATTATGCAAGCCGCCCAAAAAGTCAAAAATATGAGCCTGCGGATAATAATGTCCGTCATAATTGGAGTCCTGACCGTATGTACCCTCCGGAAATGTTTCAGGGCAAAACCCGGTAATCACCGAATCCTTAACCGTTATCCCGTCAATTTCGCTTAACTGCAGACCCATAACCGTATCAGTTATAGAGCAACCCTCAATCAACCAGTTTTTGTTTGGGATTTCAGGCACGGTATAATCTCCGGTCTTAGTATATCTGCCGTATGTATGCACTCCAAAACTGAAATTTTTGATTTTGACATTACGCAGAGTAAAGCCGTCTACACAAACGTGAAAAGCCTGGTCTTTCGGGTTGTAATTTTCTCGCGTTCTACCGATTAGCACTTTTTGTTATTATATCACTAATATGATACGGTTGCAAGTAGTGACGGATATCATCCACCTGCAAAAAACAATGTCATCATAAGCGCGTAGGGGCGCCCATCGGGCGTCCGCAAAAAAAAAC
>JAFSBZ010000029.1 GCA_017437005.1 Clostridia bacterium
AGCGGGCGCAGATGCCGCAGTGCTTGAGCTTAAAAAGTATGAGGCGCTTGTAAATATGTCAAACGGCACAGCCGCAAAGCTTATTATTCCAACAGATGCGGTAAGCGCAGTTACAAATAATGCGTTATTTAGTGAAACTACAGGTCTTGGCGACAATACAAAAGCGGCGCCAAAGCCTAAAAAGGCACCAAAAAAAGACGAGTGCTGTGACTAAAGTAAAGAAAAGAACCTACCAATAGGTAGGTTCTTTTTGTTGTATAACGAAAACCACGCGATAGTCGCGTGGTTCAAAAAAGGTTAACCGATGAACAAAATCCTCCGTTTGTGTTAAGATATAAAAGACCTGCCAGTCAAACTAAAAACACAAACGGAGGATTTATTAATGAAAAAAGAAGAAATTAACACAAACAGTTTAGCACACACAAAATGGAATTGCAAGTACCATATAGTTTTTGCTCCTAAGTATAGACGAAAAGTGTTTTACGCAGACAAACGGTTAGAGATAAGAGAAATATTACGAAAATTTTGCGAATGGAAGGGAGTAGAAATCGTAGAGGGAGAAGTATGCCCAGACCATATACATATACTAGTGAGTATCCCGCCCAAAATGAGTGTTTCGGTGTTTATGGGATATTTAAAAGGAAAGAGTGCGCTTTTAATTTTTCAAAAATGGGGCAATATGAAATTTGTATACCGAAACCGCGAATTTTGGTGTAAGGGATATTATGTAGATACCGCGGGTAAGAATACAAAAACAATAAAAGATTACATTGCGAATCAATTAAAACATGATCAAGAAAGCGATCAATTGAGTATGTTTGACCCGCGGGACCCATTTATGGGTGATAAGTAATCAATGCATGGCTGGCAGGCCAACCTTAAAACGCACTTGTGCGTAGCCAGTATTGTTTAGGGCTATGCCCGAAAATGAAATACCACCCGCTATGCGGGTGGATATTTATTTTTTAGTTAATCTACAATTTCAATTTTTAGCATATCGGTAGTGCCAGATACACCGCTTGTGTTACCGCCGGTGATAAGCACCTTATCGCCCGATTGCAAATTAAGTTGTTTTTTTGCGGCATTTACAGCCGAGTAAAACAACACATCGGTAGATTTGAAAAATTCAGCTCTCATTGGTATTACACCCCAAGAAAGTGCTAATTTTCTACGGGTTTTCTCGTCGGCGGTATAGCCTATAATATCCATCGGAGGACGAAAACGCGATACCATACGCGAGGTCATACCTGAAAGCGAACAAACAACAATACATTTTGCATCTACGTCGATAGCCATACCGCAAGCCGAATGAGAAAGCGCGTCGACAACGCTTTTAATTTTAAAGTCGGCATTTTTAAAGCGCTTGTTGTAGTGTATGTTTTGCTCCGTATGTTCGGCAATACGCGCCATAGTTTCTACCGTAAGCACAGGGTATTTACCTGCAGCGCTTTCACCTGAAAGCATAATTGCGCTTGTGCCGTCATAAACCGCGTTTGCAACGTCACTTATTTCGGCACGCGTTGGTCTTGGATTTTGAATCATAGACTCAAGCATTTCGGTAGCGGTAATAACACGTTTACCAAGCAAGCGGCATTTCGTAATAAGCTTTTTTTGAACGGCGGGCAGTTCTTCAAAAGGAATTTCAACACCCAAATCACCGCGGGCAATCATTATGCCTTCGCACTCTTCGCAAATTTCGTCAATGTTGTCCACACCCGAACGATTTTCAATTTTGGCAATCAGAGTAATTCGTGAGTTTGGGTTTATAGAGTCAATGTATTCCTGAACATCGCGTAAATCCTGCGCGGTTGAAACAAACGAGCAAGCAACAAAATCAACGTCGTTTTCTATACCAAACTTAATATCTGCTTTATCCTGATCGCTTAAATATTTTTGCTTGAGCACTTTTCCAGGGAAAGCCATACTCTTACGGTCGGATAGCTCGCCGCCTGCAAGAACCTTACATTTAACCTCAGGGTCGCAAATTTCAACCACCTCAAAAATAAGCAAGCCGTTGTTAAGAAGAATTTTATCGCCAATGGACATTTCCTCGCAAAGACCTTTATAGGTGACGCTTACGCGTTCTTGATTACCTACGACATCCTCGGTTGTAAAGATAAATTCGTCGCCTTCGTTTAACAAAATTTTAGAGTTTTCAAAGGTTTTAATACGGTATTCGGGACCTTTTGTATCAAGTAAAATAGCAATAGGAAGATCTAACTTTGTTCTTACTGACTTAATAAGGTCTATTTTTTGTTGGTGCTGTTCGTGAGTGCCATGAGAAAAGTTAAGGCGCGCAACGTTCATACCCGCAAGGCACATTTTTTCAAGCGTGTCTGCTGTTTCACAAGCAGGACCTATTGTACAAACGATTTTTGTTTTCCTCATATCGATTATTCTTTCTTTAATTAATATGCTTTGCCCCAATAGAGCATTTTGTCAGCCTTTTTACCGCAGCAAACACAGGTGTCACCGATTTGCTCTTGCTCAAAAGGAATACAACGTGATGTAACGCCTGCAACCTCTTTAAGCTTTTCTTCACATTCGCGGTCACCACACCACATAGCGCGTATAAAGCCTGGCTTGGTGTCGGCAATTTCTTTCATTTCATCAAGATTTTTAGCATCATAGGTCATTGTCTCGCGACGAGAGAGCGCTTTGTTGTAAAGAGCGTCGTGGTATTCTGCCAAAATTTCGGGAATACGGGTTTCAAGCTCGTCAAGATTTACAAAAATCTTTTCGCGATTATCACGGCGTACAACTACGCACTGATTGTTCTCTATATCGCGAGGACCGATTTCTATACGCAAAGGCACACCCTTCATCTCGTATTCGGCAAATTTCCAGCCTGGTGTTTGGTCTGAGTTATCAAGCTTTACGCGACAAACCTTTTTAAGTGTATCGCAAACCTCGGTTGCTTTTTCTACAACGCCCTCTTTGTGAGATGCGATTGGAACAATCACAACCTGAACAGGAGCAATAGCAGGGGGGAGAACAAGGCCGTTATCATCGCCGTGAGTCATAATTACCGCGCCGATAAGACGGGTTGTAGTACCCCAAGAGGTTTGATGTGGGTGAACGGGCTTGTTGTCCTTATCGGTGAACTGTACTTCAAAAGCGCGTGAAAAACCGTCGCCAAAGTAGTGCGAGGTGCCGCTTTGAAGTGCCTTACCGTCGTGCATAAGCGCTTCGATTGTGTAGGTTGCTTCTGCGCCCGCAAATTTTTCTTTATCGGTTTTTTGACCCTTTACCACAGGCATAGCAAGAGCCTCTTCGGCAAAACGAGCGTAAACATTAAGCATTTGCTCGGTTTCTTGTCTTGCTTCCTCGGCTGTAGCGTGAAGGGTATGGCCCTCTTGCCACAAAAACTCACGTGAGCGAAGGAATGGACGCGTTGTTTTTTCCCAACGAACAACACTACACCACTGATTATATAGCTTTGGCAAATCACGATATGAGTGAACAATGTTTTTAAAGTGGTCGCAGAAAAGCGTTTCAGAGGTAGGACGCACACAAAGGCGTTCTTCAAGCTCTTCGGCACCGCCGTGAGTTACCCATGCAACCTCGGGAGCAAAGCCTTCAACGTGGTCTTTTTCTTTTTGTAAAAGACTTTCGGGTATAAACATCGGCATATAAACGTTTTCGTGGCCGAGTTCTTTAAACATACCGTCCATTATTTTTTGAATGTTTTCCCAAATGGCGTAACCATATGG
This sequence comes from Clostridia bacterium, assembly GCA_017437005.1. GTDB lineage: Bacteria > Bacillota > Clostridia > Oscillospirales > Acutalibacteraceae > UBA737. The sequence goes on from JAFSBZ010000029.1 coordinate 3,714, forward strand.
TCTGATAATCATACATCCCTTAACCGATGCATAGTCAATAAGCTCGGCTTTAATGCATACGTCGGTATACCATTTTGCAAAATCCTCATCCATAGAGGTTATTGCCTTTACTAATTTTTCTTGTTTAGCCATAAATATCACCAAAATTATAAATTTATTCCGTATCATTATAAAGTAAAATTCAAACTTTTGCAACAGTTTTGTGTATAAAACTGTTAAAATAAATAATTATTGAAATAGGGTTCAAAAAATGATATGATTAGGACAAATAAATTTAAGGAGAGTGAGGGCAAGTGAAGCTTAATTCGCGACGTATTGAGCGCATGGTAAAAAACACTAAGGTTTTTAGCTATGATTGTGTTGAATCTACCAATAAAACGGCAAAAGAGCTTGCCTTAAACGGCTCCAGTGAGAAAACGATAGTTGTATCTGCACAGCAAACTGGTGGCAAGGGACGGCTTGGTCGCACCTTTTTTTCACCTAAAGGCGGGGTATATCTCTCGGTGATTTTAAGATCTGAAATGCAAGAGGACGGGATTCTTTTTATAACCGTAGCGGCGGCGGTAGCCGTGGCGCGCGCAATAGAAGCTATATCGGGTAAAAAATGTGAAATTAAGTGGGTAAACGACATATACATTGACGGTAAAAAGGTGTGCGGCATACTTACCGAGGGCGAATTTAATTCTAATGGCGGGTTAAATTATGCCGTATTAGGTGTTGGAATTAATCTTTTTGCTCCGAAAGGGGATTTTCCAAGTAATCTACCGCTTGCTGACAGTGTGTTTAACAAAAGGGATAAGATTTTGTTAAAAAAACGGGTAAAAGAACAACTTGTTTCCGAGTTTGTTAATGCGTTTTTTGAGTATTATCAAAATCTTGACCAAAAAAGCTTTATGCAGGCTTATAAAGATAAATCTTTTTTAACGGGTAAAGAAATAACCTATACAAAAGGTGAAAAAACCTATAGCGGAACAGTAGTTGGAATAGACGATAACGCACATTTAATTGTAAATTTTGACGGCAGGGAAGTTGCTTTATCGCACGGCGAAATTCAGATAATTGGTATGGAGCAGCCTGCTGTATGAAAAAAATAGAAATTAAAAAAATAGTAATATCGGCAATTTTTACCGCTGTTATTGCCGCAACGGCGTGGATATCAATACCTACACCTTTTGGTATTAATCTTACGTTTACTCTTTTTGGTGTGTGCCTTACGGGTTTTGTTTTGGGCGCAAAATATGGATTTATGTCTACCGCGGTATACATTGCGCTTGGAGCGATAGGATTACCTGTATTTTCGTTGTTTTTGGGCGGTTTTGGTGTTTTGCTTGGTGTTTCGGGCGGATTTTTGTGGGGATTTTTATTTACTGCTGTTTTGTGTGGCATATCATCAAAGCTTAAGAAAAAGCTTTTTAAGTATTTGCTTATGGTTTTTTCGATTTTGATATGTCATATAGCGGGAGTAACACAATTTTGTGTTGTGTCGGGCAATAATTTATATACGTCTTTTTTAACAGCCTCATTACCGTTTTTAGCAAAGGATGTTATACTTGTTTTTGTAGCATATGGCGTAGCCCAAAAAATAAGAAGATAAAAAGGAGGAATTGCAATTCCTCCTTTGTTTATTTTTGCCTTATAAAGCTTATATCGTCGCGGTCTATGATTCCTAACACCCATAAATAGATAAGATATAGCGTGATGCATACCACACAAAGAACTACCGAAAAAAACAAATCAGACATATTAAAGAGCAATTTCATCAAAGTATCGACACCTAAGCATACTGTACACGCGCCAAGCGTTGGTAAAAAAAACGTGTGTGCTAAGTCAAGCTTTAATCCGCTTACTTTAATCAGTCGCCTTACATTTAAAAATCCTGTTAAAAAGTTTGAAAAATACATTATACCAATAAATCCGTAAATACCGTAGCGGTTTAAAAGAAGAAGTATTAAGACAATGCGTATTGCCGAATCGCCTACGCTTGTTCGAAATGTAAACCTTTGTTGATCAAGACCCTTTAAAATGCCGTCGGCTATTGCATCTAAATACATAAACGGAACAATTGGAGATAGCGCACGCAAAAGGAATCCTACATCTGCGTTTTTATAAATAAGCATACCAAACTTCTGGCCGCCGACCATAAAAAGCGCTGAAAAAATTATAGATACAAGACTTGTGATTTTTATAATGCGGTATGATATGCTGCGTACAACCCCCATTCTGCTGCGTGCGGCTGCCTCTGACATTTCTGGCAGTAACAGGGTAGAAAGTGCGCCAAGAAGGGTTGACGGAAAAAACAAAACAGGCAGTGCCATACCCTTTATCATACCAAAAAGCGATATTCCGTTACCGCCGTTAACAGATTTTGTAAGGCAAATAGGCACAAGTATGTTTTCGATCATACGGAGTAACGAGTTTAAATATCTGCCGGAGGTTATAGGTAGCGCTATATGTGATATAGCGGGCAATAATTTATATTGTTTTTTGGTAGCGGGCGCGAGGATTTTTAAATTTTTGAAATCTAACTTGTAGCGTATATATACATATAGGCACGAAGCCGCTTCGGCAACGGTATCACCAAACAGTACCGCGGCGCAGGTATATTCAAGCCCGAGCCCATTATAACGAGTTACGAGCGGCATAATCAAGGCAATTCTTATTGCTTGCTCGAGCAATTGAGATACCGATGACGGCGCGGCCTTTCGTCTGGCTATAAAATAACCCTTTATACAACTGCAAATGCTCATAAAAGGCAAAGAAAATGCCAAAATTTTGAGCGATAACGCAGCCCTTGCTTCGTGAAGCAGGTGGTTTGATATAAAATCTGCGCCAAAAAATAGTATCGCTATTGTAATAGCGGCAATAACGCAAGAAAGCTCAATGCAACGCTTTAAAATTCTTTTAATTCCCTGCTTGCTACCGATTGCAAGCTCTTCGCTTACAAGTCGGGTTACTGCAGTACTAATGCCACTGGTGGCAAAGGTGGCGGCAAACATATACACCGAAAATATAAGCTGATAAAGACCTATGCCTTCAGAACCGATTTTTGCGGCAAGCCATACCTTAAATACTATGCCTGCAAACCTTAGTATTAGTGATGACGTGGTAAGTATTGCTGCATTTTTTATAAATAATGTTTTTTTCATAGCTTCACCTAAAACATAATTATGTCTTTTACGGTTGAAAAAGTATAAATTTTAATGTAAAATAATACTAATGATATGTTTGGGAGGCGGAAAATATGAAAACACCGCTTGCGGATAGAATAAGACCAACAACTATTGATGAGGTTGCCGGTCAGCGCCATCTTATAGGGGAAGGTAAAATACTACGTAAAATTATTGAATCGGGCGAAATACCAAATCTTATATTTTATGGGCCTTCAGGTGTGGGAAAGACCACAATTGCAAAAATTATTGCTTCGCAGACGGGCAAAAAACTGTGTTATCTTAACGCTACTACCGCATCTACGGCCGATATAAAGGAAATAATAGGCGAGATAGGCACCATGGAGGCCGCAAGCGGCATATTGCTTTATCTTGATGAGATTCAGTATTTTAACAAAAAGCAGCAGCAAATCTTATTGTCTTATATCGAAAACGGCGACATTACGCTTATTGCATCAACTACTGAAAATCCGTTCTTTTACGTTTACAACGCAATACTTAGCCGTTCTACTGTTTTTGAGTTTAAAACGCTTTCAAGCGAGGATATTGCTTTGCTTTTAAAACGCGCTATAGGTATTTTAAGCGAAGAGTACGGTAAAGATATAATTGCCAAAGAGGAAAGTATTAACAAGATTGCTCGCGCGGCGGCCGGCGATGTAAGGCGTTCGCTTAATATGTTAGAATTATGCGTTATGTTAACTACAAGTGCTGACAATTTTGAAATATCGGATGATATTGTAGAGCAAATTTTGGTTGATAATTCGGTACGCTATGACCGTGAAGGCGATGCGCATTATGACATAGTATCAGCATACCAAAAATCTATGCGCGGCTCTGATCCTGATGCTGCTATATATTACCTTGCAAGATTGCTTGCTGCAGGCGATCTACCCAGCGCTTGCCGCAGACTTTTGGTGTGTGCAAACGAGGACGTTGGACTTGCATACCCCCAGATAATTCCTATAGTTAAGGCTGCTGTTGATACTGCCATGATGGTAGGATTGCCCGAAGCGAGACTACCGCTTGCAAACGCTGTGATTTTGGTGGCAACAAGTCCAAAATCTGTGTCGGGACACGATGCAATCAACGCCGCTATGGCCGATGTTGAAAAGGGAGTTGGCGGCGATATACCTCGTCATTTACAAAACAAGCATTTTGACGGAGAGGATGCCGAGGTAAAGGGTCAGCATTACTTGTATCCACATTCTTATCCTATGCATTATGTAAACCAACAATATTTACCCGATAATATTAAAAATAAAAAATATTATAAATTTGGAGATAATAAAACCGAGCAAAGCTTTAAAGAGTATTGGGACAAGATAAAAAATAAATGAGGTGAAGCAATGACCTTTACTTTGCCGAAAAAAACGCGCATATTGTGGCAACTGCGAATTTTTGTTGTTGTAGCTGTGTTGTGCGTTGCGCTTGTCGTTTTTTGTCGCTTCTCTTTATGGATTTTTTTACCGACCTTAATTGTTGTAGCAATTGGGTCGGTTTTTATTTTTTATTATATTCCATTGTATTTTAAAAACTACACTATTTTTATAGGTGATGGCTGTATATGCATAAATAAAGGAGTTTTTATTAAAACTATGTGTATGGTGCCGTACTGTAGACTTGCTGTTGTTAAAAGCTTTGCTACACCAATTATATCTGCGCTCAAATTAAAGGCTGTTATGTTAAAGGTGGCTCGAGGTTGGTTGTTTATACCTGAAATTGATTGTAAAAACGTTGAAACGTTGTTAAAAGCGATTTATGATGAATAAAAAGACTATAAGAGCGCATCCAATAACCTTATTTTACTTGATGCGATCTTATTGGTTTGTTTTTGCGGCGCCGATTATCCGAACAACAATACAATATTTGTTTTTTAAAAAAGCACAGCAGTTTGTACCGGTAGAGGCCATAGCGTTGTTATTTGTAATATGCGTTGCGGTTGTTGGCTGGCTTTTTACAAAGATAATTGTTACCTCTGATAAACTTATAGTGAAAAAGGGATTTGTTTTTAAAAAAGAAGAAATTATATTTTTTGAAAAGACTTTTAGTATATCTATAAGACGAAATATAGTAGACATATTGTTTGGTTGTGTTAGTTGTTGTATTAATACCATATCCGAAAAAAGCAAAAAAGAAAGCTTCGATATAAAGCTAAGCGCAAATGATGCGAACGTTTTATATAAAGAGGTTTATGGCTCGATTGATGGAACGAATATAGAAAAACAAGGAAAGCTCAGGCGCTTTTTAACTGTACCGTTGTCGCTTATGGCGGCGATATTTGTGTTAACATTGATTAAGACTAAATTTTTTACAAAGTTTGATTATTACGACTTAATACTCACGGTGTTTTTACTTGGGTTTGTTTTATATTATGGCGGGGTATGCTTTTATAACTATAAATGCGGCAAACTTTGTATAGGTGACAAGATTTTTGCGGTTGGTTCGGTTGGTTTGGTTCCAAAAACTTTTTGTTGCAGTAAAAACAAGGTAGGTATTATAAAAATTTCGCAAACACCGATTGATAGGCGCTTTAAAACCTGTAAGATAAAAATAACGGTTAGCGGGGAGAGCGGAGATGCTATCAAAACAAAAAATATGAAATGTAAAAGTCTTGTTGAGGCAATTAATCGTGAGTTTAAATTTGATATAAAGGTATAAAGCGCGCAAAAAAGCAAATATTATATTTAAAAAATGTTTCACGTGAAACATAGGAGTGATATTTTGAATTTGGCAATCGATTGTTTAAAGGCTTTTTTGATAGGCGGTTTGATTTGTATGATAGGTCAGGCTTTGATTGATTATACAAAACTTACACCGGCGAGGATACTTGTAACTTATGTTGTTAGCGGTGTGTTGCTTACGGGTATTGGTGTTTATGCGCCTTTGGTTAAGTTTGCAGGCGCGGGAGCAACCGTTCCGCTTACGGGCTTTGGTTACTCGCTTGCCAATGGTGTTGTAGAGGCGGTAAACCAATATGGTTTTATCGGTATATTTTGCGGTGGACTAACCGCTACTGCGGCGGGGGTGACTGCGGCGATATTTTTTGGTTTTATAATGTCTTTGATATTTAAATCAGGTGACAAATAAAATTTTTGTTTACAAGCGATAAAAATATATGTATAATAAAGACAATGATGTTTCACGTGAAACATTGTTGTCTTATATATTTATATTATATATATCTATAATAAATTACTTACATATATATAGTGAACTTGGAGGATATTGCTTTGGGTAAAATTATATCTATTGTTAATCAAAAAGGCGGTGTCGGTAAAACTACAACCGCAGTAAATCTTGTTGCAGGAATTGGTCTTGCGGGTAAAAAAGTGTTGCTTGTTGACGCAGACCCACAAGGAAACTCTACAAGCGGATATGGTATAAGTAAAAAACAGGGCGGCGCCACTACATACGAATTACTTATCGGCGGCGCAAAGGCCGAGACCGCGATTGTTAAGACACAGTTCAAAAACGTTGACGTTATTCCCGCTTCTATGAATTTGGCGGCGGCCGAGGTCGATTTAATAGAAATCGAGCGCCGAGAATCTGCTCTTAAGAACGCGCTTGCGCCAATAAGAGAAAATTATGACTACATATTTATTGACTGCCCTCCGTCGCTTGGACTTATAACCATTAACGCTCTTAATGCAGGAGACACGGTGCTGGTGCCAATTCAGTGCGAATACTTTGCACTTGAAGGCTTGTCACAGCTAATGGCTTCGGTACGACAGGTAAAAAGGCTTTACAATCCTATGCTTGAAATTGAGGGTATAGTGCTTACAATGTTTGACGGAAGACTTAATCTCACACAACAGGTTGTAGGCGAGATTAAAAAATTTTTTGTAGACAAGCTTTACAAAACGGTAATTCCGCGCGGAGTAAGGCTTTCTGAGGCGCCGAGCTACGGTTGCCCAATACAATATTACGACAAACGTTCAAAGGGTTGCATTGCATACAACGATCTTGCAAAAGAGTTTTTAAAAAGAAACAGGAGGGGATAATTTATGTCAGCAGTTAAAAAAGGCGGTCTCGGTCGAGGCCTTGATGCGTTGTTTAATGAGAACGCTACCGACGAAAAGGGTGTTGTAACCCTTAGACTTTCAGAAATAGAACCAAACCGAAATCAGCCGAGAACAAATTTTGATGAAGACACTTTATCGGAATTGGCTGACAGTATTGCAAAGCACGGCCTTATTCAGCCGATAGTTGTTCGACCAACCTCAAGCGGAGTGTATCAAATAGTAGCGGGTGAACGTCGTTGGCGCGCTTGCCGTATGGCAGGGCTTTCTGATGTGCCTGTTGTTATAAAAGAGCTTGACGATCAAAAATATTACGAAATCGCGCTCATAGAAAATTTACAGCGAGAAGACCTTAACGCTGTTGAAGAAGCACAGGGTTACAAAACACTTATAGACGTTTATAGTCTAACTCAAGAACAGGTTGCCGAAAGCGTTGGCAAATCGCGAAGCGCCGTTACAAACGCATTGCGCTTGTTAAATCTTAACGACGACGCTCTTGAAGCACTTAAAAACGGTGATATTACGGCGGGTCACGCGCGCGCAATACTTGCAGCTGACAGTGATGAAATTGCCGCGGAAATGCTAAAAGCGGCACTTACAGGCGCATCTGTTCGCGAGCTTGAGTCTATGGCAAAGGTGAAAACCAAAACACAAAAGGTGACACCGCCAATGCCTAAAAACAATTTTTATAGTGAGGTTGAACTTTCGCTTAAGAATGAGCTTGGCAGAAAGGTAGAAATAAAATCTAAAGGCAAGGGCAAGGGCACTATTACTTTAGAGTTCTACAGTGATGAAGAACTATCCGACTTTGCTAAAAAATTGGTGGGTGAATAGTATGAATATAAAGGCATCTTCAAAATATGATTGGGAAACTATAAAAAAGTTTAACCGATTTCATTGTTTGGCTAAAAATAAAGCGCTGAACATTGCGTTGCTTTTGCTGGATATAGTTTGCGCTTTTCTTTTTGTGTTGATATGTGTATGGAATTTACTTGATTTTGAATTGGTAATGACATATGTTCTTGTTGTTTTTGTAAATGTTATGTTAGCTTTTATGTTTTTTGTTTTGCCCAAAATACAATACAATCAAAACAAAATGCTTCACGGTGTTATAAATAACATTGAGTTTGAAGAAAATGAAATGTCATTAACACAAATCGGAGATAATACTAACTCTACAGCAAAAATAAAGTATGAAGCTGTATGGCGCGTATACGAAACCAAGGACTTTATCTACATATACGTAAATTCCAGACAGGCGTATATTGTAGATAAATCAAAGGTTGTTGACGGCACCGCCACAGAATTGCGTATGTTTTTGGTAAAAGCTGTAGGTATGAGTAAGTATAAATTAAAATGCAAGGTTTAAAATCTTGCAAACAATAAATACATACATCTTGATTTTTTAAAACGCCCGTGATATAATGATAAAAAATAATCTCTTTGGAGGAAACGATAATGAAAAGAATACAGACACTTGAAACAAAGAATCTTTGCGAAAGCGCTAAAAACGGCGGTTGTGGCGAATGCCAAACATCTTGCCAGTCTGCTTGCAAAACCAGCTGCGGTATTGCAAATCAGGAATGCGAAAACAAGGAAGCAAAATAATTTATTAAAAACATGAGTGCCGCCGATATGGCGGCACTTTTTGTAGGAAGGTATTATATAATGATTCATTGTTACAAACTTGGCGGTCTTAATATTGTGTTGGACGTATATTCGGGTTCGGTACACTTGGTGGACGAGGTAGCTTATGATATTATTGAAATGTATGAAAATTACACCCGTGAGCAGATAACCGCCAAAATTTTAGATAAATATAATGATATAACCGCCGCCGACGTAAACGAATGCTGTGACGACATAGAAAGTCTTAAAGCACAGGGCAAGCTTTTTACTCCCGATTCATTTAAAAATATGGCGGGTGACCTAAAAAAGAAAAGCGCCGGTGTTATAAAGGCTCTTTGTCTTCATGTGGCACATACCTGCAACCTTAATTGTGCATACTGCTTTGCAAGTCAGGGCAAATATCACGGTGACCGCGCTATTATGAGTCTTGAGACCGCCAAGCGCGCACTTGACTTTTTGGTAGAAAATTCGGCGGGGCGCACAAATTTAGAGGTCGATTTCTTTGGCGGTGAACCGCTTATGAATTTTGATATGATAAAACAGCTTGTGGCTTATGCTCGTGAAATTGAAAAGCCTGCGGGCAAAAACTTCCGCTTTACGCTTACTACCAACGGCGTTTTGGTTGACGATGATGTAATTGATTTTGCAAACCGTGAAATGAGTAATGTTGTGCTTAGTCTTGACGGCAGAAAAGAGGTGCACGACCGTTACCGCGTAGATTTTGCAGGCAACGGCAGTTGGGAAAAGATTGTTCCAAAATTTCAGCACTTTGTTGAAGGGCGTGGAAACAAAAACTATTATATGCGCGGCACCTTTACCCACGCCAATCCCGACTTTTTAAATGACATAAAAGAAATGCTGCGTCTTGGTTTTACCGAGCTTAGTATGGAGCCTGTCGTTTGTGGCGAGGATGATCCGTCAGCTCTTACGCAAGAGGATTTGCCCATTGTTTTAAAACAATATGAAGAGCTTGCTGAGTTAATGCTTAAAAAGCACCGCGAAGGCAAACCGTTCACCTTTTATCACTATATGCTTGACCTTAAAAGCGGACCTTGTATTTACAAGCGTATTTCGGGATGTGGTTCGGGAACTGAATATATGGCGGTAACACCTTGGGGAGACCTTTATCCATGCCATCAGTTTGTCGGTGAAGAAAAATTCAAGCTTGGTAATATTTGGACAGGTGTTGATAATACTGTCGTTCAGGATGAGTTTGCAGCCTGTAACGTTTACACAAGACCCGAGTGCAAGGATTGCTGGGCAAAGCTTTACTGTTCGGGTGGCTGCGCTGCAAATGCTTATCACGCAACGGGTTCTGTAAATGGCGTTTACAAGTATGGTTGTGAACTATTTAAAAAGCGTATGGAATGCGCAATTATGCTTGAGGCGGCAAAAACGCTCGGTGAAGTGTAATGAACACTCCAATTGTTGATTTTGTAAAGAGGTATGCCGATAGTAACGCGTTGCGTATGCATATGCCTGGTCATAAAGGTGTAGAGTTTTTGGGCTGTGAAAAATACGATATAACCGAAATTAGCGGCGCCGACGTCTTATACAGCGCAGACGGAATTATAGCCGAGAGTCAAAAAAACGCGGAAAAGCTTTTTAATACCAAAGCAACCTTTTATTCTACCGAAGGCTCGTCGCTTTGTATCCGTGCTATGCTGTATCTGATAAAAGCCTATGCTGTGCAAAACGAAAAAAAGCCGCTGGTTGCAGCCGGCAGAAACGCTCATAAAACATTTATCACTGCGGCGGCGCTTTTAGATGTTAACGTTGATTGGTTGATGGATGATAGCACTAATTCGTTGATAAGCGGCGTGATAAATCCAAATTTTGTTGATAAATATTTGCATACCGCACAAGAAAAACCTATCGCACTTTATGTTACAAGTCCCGATTATTTGGGAAATATAGCGGATATAAAATCTTTAAGCGAGGTTTGTCATAAACACGACGTATTGTTAATTGTCGATAACGCGCACGGAGCATATTTAAAGTTTTTGCCTAAAGACATACATCCTATAAGCTTGGGCGCTGATATATGCTGTGACTCTGCCCATAAAACATTGCCGGTGCTTACGGGAGGGGCGTATCTTCATATAGCAAAGACGGCGCCTGATTTTTTGGTAGATAACGCTAAAAAAGCGCTTGATGTTTTTGCTTCTACAAGTCCGTCATATTTGATTTTACAGTCTTTGGATATGGCAAACAAATATCTATCAGAAAATTATTGCGCGGATTTGTCCTTTTTTGAAAAAGAGGTAAAGGAGCTAAAATGCTTTTTGGCTCAAAAAGGATATACTCTTTGTGGCGATGAGCCGCTTAAGATAACCTTGGCGACAAAAGGGTACGGATATACCGGATGCGATTTGTCGGATATACTTTTTAGCCAAAACATTGTGTGCGAATTTGCTGATCCCGATTATATAGTGTTTATGCTTACTCCACAGATTACAAAGGAAGAGCTAAATAGATTAAAATCTGCTTTATGTGCAATAAAACAAAGCGATCCAATAAAAAAACTTCCACCTGTGCCGCGTACAAGCAAAACTAAAATATCTTTAGCAGATGCACTCTTTGCGCAAACCAAGAAATTAAAAATCAATGATTGCTTGGGGGAGATCTCGGCATCAATCGATGTTGCTTGTCCGCCTGCAATACCCATTATTCTACCGGGAGAAATAATTAGTGAAAACACGATAGAATGTTTTAAATATTACGGCATAACCGAATGGCATGTTGTAAAATAAAAATCCACTATTGCATTTAACGCGTTAAAGTGGTAAAATAACCATTGTCTTTACAATGGTTATTTTATTTTTTAGGAGTATTTAATATGTCAACTCAAACAAAAAAGAGTAGTTTTAGCGGCAGTATTGGTTTTGTGCTCGCCGCAGCAGGTAGCGCAGTTGGTCTTGGCAATTTGTGGCGTTTTCCAACTCTTGCCAGCAAATATGGCGGAGGACTGTTTTTGATTGTATATCTTATACTTGTTCTTACCTTTGGTTTTTCTTTGCTTATAACAGATATTGCTATAGGTCGAAGAACGGGAAAAAGCTCTATCGAGGCGTATAAGTTAGTTAGTCCAAAGTGGGGTTTCCTGGGCAAACTTACATTTGCTGTGCCGTGTATTATAATAACTTACTATGTTGTTATCGGCGGCTGGATACTTAAATATATGGTGGCAAGTGTTACCGAGTTTGCGGCAACTTCAAGTGACGGCTATTTTGTAAACTTTATCACCTCAAAGGTATCACCCATAGTGTTTATGCTTGTTTTTCTCGCGATAACGGCGTTTGTTGTATATTGTGGTGTTGAAAAGGGAATAGAAAAGTTTTCAAAATACATTATGCCGGCATTACTTGTTATGATTATAGGTATTGCGGTGTTTGTTATTTGTTCCAAAGGCGAGTCCGGAACAGGTCTGGACGGCTTTTTGAAATATATCACTCCTAATATCAACGATTTAAAAACCGCGTCCGGCACCGTGGATGTTGTAAAAATAATGAACCTTTTGCTTGACGCAATGAGCCAGTTGTTTTTCTCGCTGTCTGTTGCTATGGGTATTATGATTACATACGGTTCATATGTAAAACCGGATGTAGATTTGAGCAAATCGGTAAAACAGATAGAAATTTTCGATGCTGCAGTTGCTTTCTTGGCAGGTTCGATTGTTATTCCTGCAGTTTATGCATTTTCTTCTCTTGATGAAATCGCAAAATCCGGTCCTGGTGTTATATTTGTAGCACTGCCCGATGTTTTTGCCGAAATGGGCATCGCCGGAAAAATTATAGGACCAATCTTCTTTTTAATGGTAGCGTTTGCGGCTCTTACTTCAAGCGTATCTATAATGGAGGCAATTGTTGGCGCCGGCGTAGAAACATTTAAGCTTAATCGAAAAAAGACGGCGCTTGCTGTGGCTTTGATTTCGGCGGGAGCTGCGGTTATAGTTTGTTTGGGCTATAACGTATTAAGCTTTGGTATCAACCTGCCTACAGGTGCTACAGGCCAAAATCTGCTTGATGTTCTTGACTATATTAGTAACAATCTTTTAATGCCGATAGGTTCACTGCTTACGTGTGTGTTAATTGGTTGGGTTGTAAAGCCGCAGTGGATTATTGATGAGATTGAAAGTAGCGGTCACAAGTTTAGCAGAAAAAAGCTTTACGTTGTTATGATTAAATATGTAGCGCCGTTTATGATGATATTACTTATTTTGCAATCTTTGGGCGCATTTAGATTTTTAAGTACATAAATTTATAGAGCAGGTTGCTTAAAACCCGCTCTTTTTTATGCAGAATTGTATATTTAAGAGTATATAAACCCCAAGATATAGTGGTAAAAAAACACAATAAAAAAAGATTAAAAAATTTTTAAAAAAAATGAAAAAAAGTGTTGACAAAGTGAAACAGTTGTGGTAATATAATCGGGCACCTTTGAGAGAGGGTGCGCTTGGAGTGCCTGATGTGGCACGGAACGAACCTTGAAAATTAAACAACGACAAGATAATA
>JAFSBZ010000030.1 GCA_017437005.1 Clostridia bacterium
CGTGAAATCACGCTATTTCGACTTACTATAACCATTATAATCCGCGTGCTGGGTAGAGTTCATATAGAACCGTGAGACAAGATTATCCTTTGTATAGCTTTCGGTCTCACTTCTGCCCGAAACGGCGGTGTAATAGTGAGCTTGAGTAAAGTCTCTGCCGCCTGCAATAATATCTATACATTGCAGATTATTGCGAATGTCATAGGTGTACTCATAGGAGCCTAACTGTGTAGTGGGATTATCCTGATCATGTACCGTTGTGCGGATAAGTCTGCCGATAGAATCGTAGGTATAGCGATATTCTCGGTCTACGATATAGTCGGTAAACTTAAGCAATGTGCCGTTGGTATCGTAATCCCAGCCGAAGTCTGCGGTATCGGCGCCTGTTGTGGAATCCAAACCGGCATAAGCTATAAGTCCGAGTGAATTATAGCTGTATTCCTTTTCGTAATTGTTACCGTAGACAACCTTTTGAAGCAGACCGTTATTTGCACCGTAGACATTTGTAGAAAGAACCTTACCGTTAATTAGTGTTGAAAGGGAATTGCCGAAACGGTCGTTAGTAAAGCTATATGTATTGTTACCGAAAATAAGACTGCTTAAATTGTTACCCGTATAATTATACGATACCGACGAAGCACCCGAAAGGATAGACTTTATGCGGTTATCCGCTCCGCTTACATACTGATAATTTGTGATATTGCCCTCAGGGTCTTTTGATGTAAGCATACGACCGCGTTCGTAATCGTAGGTATATTCGGTTTTGTTGCCGTGCTGGTCGGTTGTATATGCAATATGTGCATAAGCGCGGGTGTCGATAGTCTCACCGTCGGACTCTAATTGAGCCGAAGTATATCCAATCTCGGTTTTGATTGCATTAGAACCGCCCTTAACGGTAGTGGAGTCAATAAGTCGGCGCCATTCTTTTCTTGTGAAAGAGGTTACAAGTCCTCTTGCCGATGTGGCGGAAGTGACATTATGCTCATCGTCGTAAGCGTAGGTAAAGGCATAGCCCGCCGAATCGGTTATGGTTTTAAGGTCGGCGTCTTCGTATGTCATATCGGACTGTTGCTCGGCATTCGCCGCTACAGATATAACGTTACCGTTACTGTCATAGGTATATGACACACAAGGGGACGGTTCTCTTGTGTTTGATTTTATCCCAAAACTAATGATACAAACAATAGCCAAGCAATCATTACAATTGTAATACAAAACAAGTGTTTTTTTAACGTACTAATACTTGGCGTAACCGAAGTGCGGACACACCAAAATAATGAAAGTATACCAATTATAGTTGGCAATGCACCTCCAATTGCAACAATAGGTATTAATATACTAAGCACAACATATATCCAAACCCACCAAGATATTCCATTAACTGGAATATAAGGCTTTTGGCTATATACATATTTGTTATTAACAACTACATCAATATCTTTCCCGATAAATATAGCCCTGCATTTCTTTCCGTCAATAGTAAATTCTTGATCGTAAATACCAAAAAATTTTAAGAGTTTGTTCTCTATTTCAATTTCATTTCCATCAACATATAATTTTTCTCCTTTAAACAGTTTTCCATTGACAAATTTAATTATATGTTTTTTTTCGTTAATAATAAAACTTAATTCTTTTTTCATTTTTACAACTCCCGTTTTTTGTTTATTGCGTGTTTTTTTAATAAACAAATAGATCTTATGGCATAAAACATCTAAGAACATAAGAATGATATACATAGGCCAACCATAAAAAAATGCTAATTTATATGCAAGCGATAGTATATGGTTTGACATGTTATGATTGGTAAATGATAAAAGCAAAGAAACAATGATCATAATTTGAGCGGGTACATAGCATAATAAAAAGTGTATCAGAC
>JAFSBZ010000031.1 GCA_017437005.1 Clostridia bacterium
GGTGCGGCTGGATCACCTCCTTTAAGGGAGTAGACAGAGATGTCTACCATCCAAGTCGAGTGAGTAGAGATGCTCACGGAATTACGAAAGTGGAGTTACCCACTCAAAACAGTAACAAACCCGAAACTGTGCATTTCTTCTTCTGTTCTGTTAAAAGCATCATTAAAAAAACAACGCCATCACAGGCGACAATATATATTCGGTAGACATCACTAACAAGTGGTGTTATTTTTTTTGTAAAAAAATTGCTACAACTCTTGCTTTTTTCTATGCTTTGTGATATCATCAGTCCCCCAAGCAACAAATCGCCCTTCAAATGTAACATGATCCCCCCTCTTAAATTAATAAATCATTTCAAGGAGACACAGTATGACGAATAACAATCAAGAGTATCAGGAATTTCTTCAAAAACTATTTAGAACTGGTAAGGAGATGCGAGACGAGTTTGATAAACTGTCGCAAGCAAACAAAATTCGATTTGAGCATGAATTTCCCCAAATTCTAGCAAGTATATTAGTTCAGCCAAAAAGCTAATTAATAATTTTTAATAGAAAGAGCCAACCAAACGGTTGGCTCTTTTCTACCTCAGCATCTTATTTGGTGCTAAATGTATACTGCAAACCCCACCTTGCTTTGAAGGTGGGGGTAAGGTTGAATAAATGTTGTTGAGTGTAAAAAAATGTGGAGAACCTATTTTTTACGGAACAGTCTTTTCCAAAAGCATTTTTTATTATCGTTTCCACTTACTGACAGCTCTGTTTCAACAGTCGTAGTTTTATTCAAATGATTATTTGAACCTATATTTCCTTTGTTGACAAGTTTGTTTGCGTGAATATTTACGCCATTAGCTATATTTTCATTATATTTAATGGGAAAACAATCTAGCAACAAATACGTTTCCAATCTTCCTTTGGTATAAACTATTTGTTGATAACAGTTCGCATGCGAGGGAAGGTCGGCTAAAAAATTTCTATCCAATAGTGTATAACGTGCAGATAGTGTTGTGAATAAATCAAGATTATCTAATTCAAATTCAATAGCGTATTCACACGCAAGAATATCTTGCTCTATTTGTTTTCTAATTTCTGGTTTTATTGTTGTCGTTTTTTGTTTTTTCATTAGCTATTCTTCCTCAAACATCAAGAACTTATACACAGGTATTTCCAGCACCTCGGAAATATCAAATAAGGTATCCATTGAAATCGCTTTATTGATATTGGGTGCTTCTACATGTCCAATAAATGCAGGACTTCTATCAATTTTTTCTGCTAGTTGTTCCTGAGTTAGTCCTCTGTATTTGCGGTAATAGGCAATTTTTAACCCTAATTGTCGATATTCTGATTCGTATTTATCTTTCATATTTGATACCTCTTTTATATTTTATATTTTATCAAATATGTAATATTCTTGACAATGAGCGCAAAGTTATGATATACTATCTAATAGATATAAAAATATGTCGTATAGTTATTTTGTTACACTATGGAGAATTCTTATGAGTAAAGATGTGGATAAAAATATAGATAACGATATTGATAATAATATTGACCATAATATTAATAAAAGTATGGATAAAAAGAAGAGAGTAGGAATTATAGTTTTAGTTTGCATCGGTGTGTATTTTTTAGGTGCAATACTAAATTATGTAATTATTAGCAGTCAGAATGAAGGAGGGTTGCCTGTTGGTGGCTACTACATTGGTGAAACTCTAAATTATGAGGATATAGATATTTTAGTAACAGGAGTGACATGCAATAGTGTAACCGATCGTAATTCTGATTATTATGGGCTTAATAGTATAAAGGTATACTTTACTTGTAAAAACAATAGAACTAAGGATTTTAGTATTAATCCGAAAGATATTGTGCTCAAAACTGAAGATAAAAATGAAGAATACACTGCAAGCGTTTTTTCGATAGATGAACCTGAAAAAATTATACCAGGAGTACAGAAGTACTACTGTATAGGTTTTTATACCCCATACACATTTAGTGAAAAGCGTTTCAAAATGGTGCTAGATTGGGGGATATGGTCTTATGAAGAAGAGTATCACTTATATTATAGGGATGGAACAAATTATATAGGCACCCCACCTTTGACTGATAGCGAGAAAATCGATGAAGAGCTAAAAAATACGCTTTTAGAATTGCAAAGTGACCTATATGCCTATTTTAGAGATTCTGTGTATGAAGAGATTGATGGCTCAATGTATTATTCTGATGTCCAATATCTAATGGATCTCATTGAAAATACATTTAAGAGCGAAGGCGTTCCAATGAGAATCATATTGAATCTATCTCAAGGAAGTTATCGTCCACGTTGGGACATTACCGTTAAGCTAAATGGTGCTACACATTATTTACTGTTTATTGAAGTGCAATGTACAAGTTCTTACAAGGTTGATTATAAGTATATTGGTTCATATACAATTCAATAGAAACGATTAAAAATATTAACAGCAACACAAATATTTGTTGCTGTTTTTTTGTATAGTTTAATACATTGCTCTTGCGTAATGTCAATTTCTTTGCTATAATAATTGCAATATCAGTAGTGAAAAGGAGCAACTATGCTAAAATCTATTTTGTTAAAGGCGGTGCCGGTGCCAAAAATTGACCAGTTTGAGCGATATCTTTTTGTCGGCCCACACCCAGATGATATCGAAGTGGCGTGTGGTGCAACGGTGGCAAAACTCGTGTCGTTGGGCAAAAAAGTGACGTTTATTGTGTGTACCGATGGCCGAATTGGCGCTTTGGATGAAAGTCTTACAAGTGAGCAAATTGTGGAAATTCGTCGTCAAGAGGCGCTAGCATCTGCCAAACTTTTGGGTGTCGATGACGTAGCCTTTTTGCCTTTCCACGATGGTGGAAACTACACGGCGGACGAACTTGCCAACGCACTTGTGCCATATATTTTGCAAACGCAACCGCAGATGGTATTTTGCCCCGACCACACCGTACCAAGCGAGTGTCATCCCGACCATTTGAAAACTGGCCAAGCGGTAACAAAGGCGGTATTTTTGGCAAGTTGGCCAAAACTAACAGTGCAATTAGGGTTGGAGGGTAGTGCGCCAAACGTCAACCTTGCCTACTACTACACCCACAAACCCAACAGATATTTCGGTATCAAAAAGTTCCGCAAAGTGCATCTCGATGCCATTGCTTGCCACAAGTCGCAGTTTGACGAAAACAACCTAAAGGTGTTCAAAACCTACTTTGGTGTGCGCCAACTTCGCTTTGGACTTCGCTCCGGAAAGGGACGTGCCGACGGTTACAGGGTGCTTTCTCCAACGCATCAACATTGCTTCCCCGAGATTGCCGAGTAACAAAAAACGGCGACACGTGGTGCGTTTTTGCGCATTTTTCGCAAATTTTTGATTGTATTTTCTCGTAAAAATCAGCAAAAAAGATGTCCAATTTTGGGCATCTTTTTGTTGCTTGCAGAAATTTATTATAAATTGAACTGCGCAAGGATAATTGCCACAACAACATGGTGTTATTCAATAGTCAAAACGCACGCATTGTGATATAATATCTTTCGTTAGTCGATCTAACAATTTACTTCTGCAAAGTGGAGCAACAATGGATTTCAACTTTTTCCTTTCCGCAGCGCTATTGGGACTTGGTCTAGCAATGGATGCCTGCGCAGTATCAATGGCCAACGGCCTAAAAGAGCCCTGCATGAAGGTGGGCAAAATTTCGCTGATAGCCATTTTGTTTGCCTTTTTCCAAGCGGCAATGCCCCTATTTGGCTGGGTATGCGTACACACCGTAGTAGAAAAGTTCCAAGCATTTGGCAAAGCGGTGCCATTTATCGCATTGGGTTTGTTGGGATTTATCGGTGGCAAGATGCTCTACGAAGGCCTCACTCACAAGGATTGTGAAGAGCAGGATAGTTGCGGATGCGCCAAACCATTGACCTTTTTTGCGCTTATTGTGCAAGCGATTGCGACCAGCATCGATGCTCTGTCCGTTGGATTTACCATTGCCGAGTACAATTTTACCGAAGCGCTTGTGGCGGTTGCCGTGATTGCTTTGGTGACGTTTATCACTTGCTTTGTAGCCGTTTTTCTTGGAAAAAAGTTTGGCACAAAACTTGGCAACAAGGCGGAAGTTTTGGGCGGATTGATACTCATTGGCATTGGAATTGAAATTTTTATCAGCGGTGTTTTCTTCTAAAAACACAACACGTGTCCGCGATTTTTGCAAATTTCTACAAATTTTTCGTCAAAATTGATGTCAATTGCGCAATCAATACGTCAATATTTTTACAACAATCGTTTGCTAACTTGACAACATCGCAAAAGTGGTGTACTATAGTCTTGTCAAACAAAATATATGGAGAGTTGTCCGAGCGGTCGAAGGTGCAGCACTCGAAATGCTGTGTTCTCCTTCAAGAGAACCTAGGGTTCAAATCCCTAACTCTCCGCCAACGGCTGGCGACACCGTATTGGTCGCAAAACAAAGCAGTTCACATAAACGTGGACTGCTTTTTGTTTTTCTCCTTTGGGTGCACCAGCCTACAATGTAAAGTTAGGAAATCGTTAACAATCCGTGACGTTCGCCTTGCTCACTATTCCGTCGCTATGCTCCTTACAAATCCCTAACTCTCCGCCACATACCGCAACTTCGCGAGAGGTCGCAAACAAAAAGGAACACAACATAATTGTGCTTCTTTTTTGTTTACTCCAATTTGCTCGTTGCTTAATTGCTCCGAGTTAGGGCATTGGGCCACCGTGACGTTCGCCTTGCTCACTATTCCGTCGCTATGCTCCTTACA
>JAFSBZ010000032.1 GCA_017437005.1 Clostridia bacterium
TAAAGAAATATATCCAAGACCAAGAGAAAGCAGATATTGCATTAGATAAGTTGAGTGTGAAAGAATACGCAGACCCGTTTAGTTAACCCCTTTAGGGGTAGCCAAAGAGGCAAATACTCTAAGGCTTGAACAAAGAGAAAGTCCGCGCCTTGAGACGCGGGTCGGCATTGTGGGCTTTTAGCCCTTGTGCAAACCACCCGTTTGACGGGTGGTTATGATTATTTATTGGATTTTTAAATGAAAACAAAGATCCTATGCAAATAATTTCACATATGGAATTAGCATTTTTTACTGTTCCAATACTGTTTTCTGCATTTTATGGGTTTTATTCTTATAAGCTGACAAAAAGTATTCTTTGGCCTAATTTAATTTTTTGTCCGCTGATGATGTGTTTTTCAATGTATTTCTATTAAGAATGAAAAATGTAATCCGTCATTAAATTCTAAAATACTAATAAAAGCACTTGAAGATAAAATTAACATTGTTAACAGTTGGGAAAGATAACCACGTATACTTTAAGGCTTGTAAATCTAAAATCTCCTATGGTAGCATTTTAAACTACTACAGGAGATTTTTTTATATATAAGAAAGAACCTCACTATTCGTGAGGTTCTTTGGTGAGCCTTTACCTTTGGAATACGAACGCCCTGTTGTAATCCGGCGTCAATTTCCTTAATGGTAATAGTGCTGTGAGGGGATTTCGCCATTGGCGAAATTTCCGAGCAGAACAGGCAGAGACAGCTCGGCAGTCATAGGGGCAAACCGTGCGAGTGTGATGTATGCGAGCAACGTGTTTGCCCTTTTATAATTCTTACAATATATAAGAAATTTGTCATAAAATTGTAAAGAGTGTTTATAGTTAAATAGTTTAAAACAATTTTGTCGGGCAAGAAAAAAGTTAAAATCTTAATTTTGTCCACCAACGAATTAAGGCTGTACATTTACTTTTTTGGTTAAAAATATTAAAATTTATACTGTAATAATATTAAAAACTGTGAAATTTGTTACGAAGGGTGAGAAAAATGTGTCGTAAAGCAGTTATAAAGCGATTCACTGCAGGCATTTTGGCGCTTGCTTTATGTTTTTGTGGTTTGCCGTTTACAAGCGTTTTTGCAACAGATACGGCACAGCCTTTAGAGCAATCATCGCAGTCAACTGCGAATTTAAATACATATAGTGGATATATTAAGCAGTACAGTACTCCTAAAACGGAGTTTTGTATTGAACCCACTGATATGACTAGTAGTGAAAATGCAGAACTATTAACCGACTATAACGGTCGCTCTGCTGTTTGCACAAAAGAGGATGGATATGTAGAGTACACCTTTTTGGTGCAAGAAGCAGGTAACTATGCATTAAATGTTGAGTATTATCCAATGCAGGGTAAGGGTACTGCTATTTTGCGTACACTTTGGTTAGATGGAAAAATTCCTTATGACGAGTTACAAGAAATTAAGTTCCGTCGCATTTGGGTAAATGAAAACGATACCATAAAAAAAGATAACGTCGGTAATGATATCCGTCCAAGGCAAAAGGAAGAGCCTGAGTGGACTAATGCAGATATAACCGATACATCGGGTTATTATACCGAGCCCCTTACTTTATATTTAACCCAAGGCGAGCATACCATCAGATTTGAAAGTGTTCAAGAGCCTATGGCGCTCGGCACACTTACATTTCATCCCGTCAAAGAAGCGATATCATACAAGGAATACATATCTAAGTATGAAAAAAAGGGTTACAGCGTTGTACCCGAGTCATATATCGAGATTCAGGGTGAGGATGCTACACTTAAATCTGATAGCACCCTGTACCCAACCTCTGACAGAGTGTCGGCATCGGTTGTGCCAAATGACCCAACAAAGCAACGGGTTAATACTATCGGTGGTGAAAAATATCAATCGGTAGGTCAGTGGATAGAGTGGACTATACCTGTAAAGGAAGCAGGATTTTACCGCCTTACCTTTAAGGCTAGACAAAATATTATTAACGGCGCTTACAGTACACGCACACTTTTAATCAACGGTGAGATACCTTTTAAAGAAGCCGCCGAATTAAGATTCAATTATGATACGGGCTGGCAGATAGTGACAATGCAATCCGACGGCGAGGATTTGCTTGTATGGCTTGACGAAGGCGACAATACCTTACGACTCGAGGTTACACTTGGCGAGTTATCCGAGCTTATGTGGCAGGTTGATTCCGCCGTGCAAGAGCTTAATGATATTTATCAAGATATTTATATGATTACGGGTGCCACACCTGATATTTATTTTGACTATCAGTTCCATAAGCAAATTCCACAAGTAATAGAGCGAATGGCTGTTCTTAGCAAAACGATGGATGATTGCTATAACACATACTGCACTATTACAGGGCAAAACGGTGAGCAGGCACAATCATTGGC
Source organism: Clostridia bacterium (assembly GCA_017437005.1). Classification (GTDB taxonomy): domain Bacteria; phylum Bacillota; class Clostridia; order Oscillospirales; family Acutalibacteraceae; genus UBA737. The sequence continues at coordinate 2,408 of JAFSBZ010000032.1, forward strand.
AAAGCTGGCGCGTCAACTAAAAGAGATGTCTGACGATCCCGATCAAATTGCCCGCACACTTACACGCTTTAAAAACAACATTTCAGCGTTAGGCACCTGGCTTCAAATTGCAGGACAGCAACCGCTTGAAATAGATTACTTCATTTTATCTGATCCGGAGTGCGAGCTACCTAAAGCAAATGTAAATATATGGAAAAGACTTTCCTTTGGTTTTAAGGCATTTTTATCTTCCTTTACCGAAGATTACGCTATGGTTTCGGGCAGTGTCGACAGTGAAAGTGATACAACCATTACCGTGTGGTTGGGTAACAGTATGTCGGGCGGTCGTGACCAGGCTCAAATGCTCAAGCAGCTTGTCGACGAGCAGTTTACCGTTGAATCGGGTGTTGGAGTCGAGGTACAGCTTGTATCAATGAACTCACTGCTTACTGCAATGCTCGCGGGCAAAGGCCCAGATGTTGCTATATCGCTGTCGGGTTCAGATCCCGTTAACTATGCTGTTCGTAATTCGGTTATAGATTTAACTCAGTTTGAAGGTTTTAGTGAGGTTGAATCGCGTTTTTATGACAGTGCTTTAACACCAATGCGATTTAACGGCGGTGTGTGGGGACTTCCCGAAACACAGTCATTTTATATGATGTTTTACCGTGAAGATATTTTGCAGGAGTTAGGTCTTGAGCTACCGCAAACATGGGATGATGTAATCGAAATGCTACCCGTGTTACAGAAAAAGCAGTTACAGTTTGGTTTGCCGCAAACTATTGGTGAATTTGTTGGAATTGGCTTTTATGCGTATGCTATGTTCTTGTTCCAAAATAACGGTAGTTTTTATTATGATGACGGCATTGCTTCTGCTCTTGACAGCAATGAAGCAATCGATGCATTTGAGCAATGGTGTCAGTTCTATACTGAATATATTTTGCCCGATGAATACAACTTTGTAAACCGTTTCCGCAGCGGTGAGGTTCCTATTGGTATTGCCGATTACACGACTTGTAATTCTTTATCGGTATTCGCACCCGAAATTCGCGGTCGTTGGGGATTCACATTAGTCCCCGGAACACTTCAAGAAGACGGCAGTATTAACCGCGCTGTAACAGGCGGTGTAACGGCTTGCGCAATTATGGCCGATACCGATGAGCCACAGGCATCATGGAAATTCCTTGAATGGTGGACCCGCGACGATGTTCAGACACAGTACGGTATCGAGCTTGAAAGCACATTGGGTTCGGCGGCGCGTTATGCTCCCGCAAACCGCAACGCTTTGCAAAATATGCCATGGTCAAATTCACAGTTAGAAAAAATATTGCAGCAGTGGACTTACGTTAAGGGTGTGCCCGAGGTTCCCGGTGGCTATCTTACACAACGTGAGGTAGATTTTGCTTACCGTAGCGTTGTTTACGATGCTCAGGATCCCGGTGAGGCTATTGAAGACGCTGTGCGCTCAATTAATCAGGAAATAGATAACAAACGGCGAGAGTTCGGCTTGCCGATCCACAAATAAGGTAGGTGAAACATATGAAATCCAATACAAATATGCGTTTGGGCAAACCATCTTTGTTTAAGCAAATAGCAAAGAATTATTCTTGTTATTTGTTTATGCTGCCATTTGCAGTTGTGTTTATACTTTTTACGGTTGTGCCTGTTATAACAGCTATTGGATTTTCTTTCACCGATTTCAATGTTTTAGAAAAACCCGAGTGGGTGGGCTGGCATAATTACCGACAGCTTTTTACGGGTGATGACCTGTTTTTAGACGCACTTAAAAACACATTGGTTATTGCAGCTATTGTAGGACCAGCAGGGTATATAATGTCATTCGTTTTTGCGTGGTGCATCAATGACTTGCCGCCGTTTTTTAGAGCGGTATTAACGCTGATGTTTTACGCACCAACCTTGTCAAACATATATGCAATCTGGAAGATTATTTTCAGCTCTGACGATTACGGCATAATGAATTCATATCTTCTTGATTGGGGCATTATTGATATACCGATTAAGTGGCTTCAGGATTCGGATTTCATTTTACCCGTAGTGGTAATAATTTTGCTTTGGTCAAGTTTGGGAACAAGCTTCTTATCGTTTATTGCGGGCTTGCAGTCGGTTGACCGCACACTTTATGAAGCCGCCGCAGTAGACGGTATACACAATCGTTTTCAAGAGCTTTGGTATATTACACTGCCTTCTATGAAGCCACAGTTGATGTTTGGCGCCATTATGAGTATTTCAACATCATTCGGTGTTGGTGATGCAATAACGGCAGTATTGGGCTTTCCAAGCCCGAGCTATGCCGCACACACAATGGCGCATCATATTCAGGATTATGGTTTCACGCGTTTCCAAATGGGTTATGCTTGTGCCATAGCAGTTATTTTGTTTGTAATTATGGTGTCAACCAACCAGATTATTCAGCGTATGCTTAAAAATGTTGGAAAATAGATTTTGATTTAATTGAAAGGAGGGGTGGATATGAAGGCTTCACATCGTTTTCGTATGTGGCGCAGCGCACTGCGCAAAAGAAAGGTAAACCGTTCAAAAGCAGGCTCTTTTGTGATGTTTACATTTTTGATTGTTTGCGCCGCTTTTACAGCATTACCACTCATATACACAGTCGTAACCGCATTCAAGCCGCTTGATGAATTATGGCTGTTTCCACCTTCTCTTGTTACGGTAAATAATCCCACTGTCAAAAACTTTATAGATATGTTTGTTTTGATGGCGGATTCAACCGTTCCGTTTTCTCGTTATATTTTTAATACGGTATTTATTACCTTTGCGGGTATGCTTTTGCACGTAATTTTTGCAACAATGTGCGCATATCCGTTGGCTAAAAAACAGTTTCCCGGTAAAAATTTGTTTTTTGGTTTGGTAACCTTGGCGCTTATGTTTAACACGTACGTTACATCTATGCCAAATTATTTAACAATGGCTAATTTAGGCTGGGTAGATACCTATTTAGCGGTTATTATTCCAGCTATCGGCGCTCCAATAGGACTTTACCTTATGCGACAGTTTATGGAGCAAATTCCCGATGCCGTGTTAGAGGCGGCGCGTGTTGACGGTTCTAGCGAGTGGCAAACATTTTGGCGTGTTGTAATTCCTCAGGTTAAGCCTGCGTGGCTTACGATTATGATATTCTCGTTTAACGGCTTGTGGAATTTGCAGCAGAGCAACTACATATATAGCGAAGAGCTTAAAACACTGCCTTTTGCTTTAGGGCAGATTGCCAACGGCGGTATCGCAAGAGCGGGTGTGAGTGCGGCGGTAACTATGCTGCTGTTATCGGTTCCGGTACTGTTTTTCGTGGCAACACAAAGCAATATTATTGAAACAATGAATAGCTCGGGTATAAAAGAATAACAATCTGCAGAAAGGAGAAAAGCTATGAGTAAGCGTATTTTGGTATTTGTGCTGACAATTATTATAATAATGACCGTTTCCTTTCCGGTTTCTGCGGCATATGCCAATTATACATACGATGTATGGGGCGATGCCTATATAGAACCTGACTCATACGTAGCAGAATTAGCATTAGACGGCGCGCAAATCGGCGCGGGGCATTTTTCGTCACCCAAGGATTTATTTGTTGCTACAAACGGCAACTTATATATTGCCGATACAGGAAATCATCGCATAGTAATACTAAATTCTAATTTAACCCTTAACCGTGTTATAAACACATTTATTTACAATGAAAAAGAAGAGAAATTTAACCAACCTAATGGCGTGTTTGTTGATAAAGACGGAAGCTTATATGTAGCCGATACCGAAAATCATCGCATTGTGGTATTTAATGCTGCTGATGAGTGTGTTGCAATTTATGACACGCCCGAAAAAATGACCGAGCTTGCCGATTTTGAATATAGACCAATCCGTATCAGCGTTGATTCGGCAGGGCGAATATTTGTAGTGTCACAAGATTTAAGCAAGGGTATGCTTGAGCTTGACAGTGACGGTAATTTTGTCAGCTTTTTCGGCGCTACTTCGGTTAAAGAAAATTTTGCCGACCTAATTTGGAGCCGCTTGCTTACGCGTGAGCAAAAGGATAATGACTCACACAGCCAGCCTACCGAGTATAGCGCAAATGATATTGACCAAGACGGTTTTGTATACGGCAGCATCAGCGCAAAGCTTGGTTCATCGGTTGCAATCCGCAGACTTAATCCAATGGGTGAGGACGTGCTTCGCCGCACAGGAAATCAAGACCCCGTAGGTGACTTGGATGCAGTAGTGGTGTCTGGTGCCGAGGTTAGCACTCAATTTGTTGATATTTGTGTTCACGGCAACGGTTCTTACAGCGCTTTAGATCAACTGCGCGGCCGTGTATTTACATATGATTTTGACGGTAATTTGTTATATGTGTTTGGTGGCATCGGTAATTCATACGGTGAACTGCAAACACCTACAGCAATAGACCGTATGCATGACGGGCGTTACATTGTACTTGACAGTGAACTTCAGCAGTTAGTTTTTTATAAGTCTACTGAATACGCGCAGCTTATTGAAAAAGCAGTAACCGCACAGGATTTAAGACAGTATAGCCAAGCGGAAGAGTATTGGCGCAAAGCGTTGACAATGACCACAAATTCCGAGCTTGCGTATGTTGGTGTAGGTAAAGCACTATTCCGCCAAAGAGATTATGAACAGGCGATGGAATATTTTAAGTTAGGTAACAACCGTGAATGGTATTCCAAAGCGTTTAAAGAGTATCGCCGCGAGGCCTTGAAAGAGGGCTTCACCTATATAATTTGGGGTGTAGTAATTCTTGCAGGCGGTGTGCTTGTATTTAATACTGTTCGTAAAATACGAAAACGTGGAAGGATGGGTTAAGTATGAAGCAGTTTTGGCAAGAGCTTAAATATGCGTTTTATGTTATTGTTCATCCTTTTGACGGTTTTTGGTGTATTAAGCGAGAGGGTAAGGGTAGCATTAGGGTAGCTAATTTTATTGTTTTTATGTTGCTTATTACTTCGGTGCTTTCAAAACAATGCACTTCATTCGCTTTTAATCTTACCGATAAAGATGCCTTGAACATCTTTAAAGAATGTTTGTTGGTGATTTTACCAATAGCACTTTGGTGTGTTGCGGGGTGGAGCATTACAACACTTATGGACGGCGAGGGAAAGCCGCGAGATATTTACATTTCTTGCGTGTATTCAACACTTCCGTTAATATTGCTCAATTTACCACTGGTGCCCATAACACATATGCTTTCATTAGATGAGGGCTCGTTATATGCGTTGGTGCAGGGCGCCGCAATTTTATGGACAGCATTTTTACTGTTTATTGCAACAATGACGGTGCATCAGTACACCATAGGCAAGACAATACTTATGATTCTGCTTATGATATTAGGTATGGCACTTATAATATTTTTAGTTTTACTGTTTTTTGTTTTAATTCAGCAGTTAATCAATTTTATCTACGTTATGTATAAAGAATTTTCATTAAGATTTATGTAAAGGAGGAATATGTTATGAAACGTTGGCTTGTGTTAGTCTTGTGCTTATGTATGGTGACGGCAACAGCTTGCGCTAAAACAGATACCTCCACAGTTAAAAGCGACATTGATTTAGATACCGTATCCGATTCTTTTGGTGAAGAACTAACCGCGCAAGAGGGTTTTGTTTCGGTAGCATCAAACGCTAATTTAGAGCTGTTTATAAACCCTCAAACTACTGAAATTGCAGTTAAGGATATTGCATCAGATTATACGTGGTATTCAAATCCTCAGAGAGATACCGACTGTAAAGAACAAATAACCCTTACATATTGCGACCAGTCTAATAATATGAGCGGTATGAACAGCTACGACGATGCCGTTGCCGAGGGGCAGTTCGCTTTTCAAAAGATAGAAAACGGTGTAAGAGTAGTATACGAAATTGGCAAAAAGGTAAAGGTATTTGCAATACCTCAGGTTATATCAGCAACTACCTTTGAAGAAAAAATATTAAGCAAGTTAAGTGAAGAAGATGCCGAGACGGTTTTAATGCGTTACGAGCTCTATTCAATGAATGACGAACGTCTTACCGAAGAAGAAAAACAAACGCTTAAGAAAACCTATAAGCGCTTTGAAAAGGAAGATATTTATGTTCGCGCTGAGTCATTACCTGAGTTTGCATTAAAGCGACTTGAAACCACAATTGAGCCTACGGGATACAGTCTTGACGATTTAGCCGAGGACAATGAATATCACGGCTTAACAGCGCCAGAAACAAGTGATATTTTCACGGTAGCTGTCGAATACCAATTAGACGGAGCCTCGCTTACCGTTACGGCTCCTATAGAGTCAATTCAGTCACCTGCGCATCTCACACTTACCAATTTACAGCTTTTGCGTTATTTTGGCGCAGCCGATAATAACGCGCAGGGTTATATGCTTGTTCCAGACGGTTCAGGCGCGATTATTAATCTAAACAGCAATAAGGGTGATATGAGCCCCTATATATTGCAAATATACGGCGAAAATATGGCGGATTACAACAGAACAAGCGAGCCTATTGCACATTTGCCTATATACGCGCTTAAAAACGGCAATAATTCGTATCTTGGAATAATCGAGAGTGGTGACGCTGCTGCAACTATTCAAGCCGAGGTTTACAGTGAGACAAATAAATACAACCATATTTTTGCTTCGTTTGAAATAAGACGTGGTGAAAAGCTCACCACAAATTACTCTACAGGCTTAGGCTCTGATACAAGTGACCTATATGTATTCCAAAAGAACCCGCTTTCCGAGGATATAAGCGTTCGCTATTTGTTCCAAAACGGTGAAAACGCAAACTATGTCGGAATGGCAACGCAATACCGTGAGCACTTGATAAAGCAGGGAATTTTAAGTAATTACACCCGCGATAACGGTTACGGTATGACGGTGGATATATTAGGTGCTGTTGAATATCCCGATTCACTGTTTGGTATACCGATTTCTCGCAGTAAGGCGTTAACAACCTTTTCACAAACGCAAGAAATTTTAAAGGCACTTAACGATAAAGGCATTACAAATGCCGATGTTAGATTGCTTGGTTGGGCAAATCAAGGTTTGCAAAGCGGTACCAACAAAAAGTTAAAGCCGGTAAACAATTTAGGCGGCAAAAAGGATTTGAACGCTTTGCTGCAAACGGCACAGTCTTTGGGTTATAACATTTATCCCGATATTGATATTCAGTTCGCTTACCGCAACACAATGTTTGACAATTACACAACGCTTCTTGATTCACCAAAGGATATTTTAGGTGAGTCGTGGTTAAAATCACAAAAAACCGTTACAACTATGGTTGATGATAAGTCAATATTCGTTGTAAGACCAACGCTTTACGGTGAATATACCGATTCAATTTCTAAAAAGCTCAAAAAATTAGGCTTTAGCGGCGTGTCTACATCGGAATTGGGTTACACATTATATGCTGACTACAGCAGTAAGCATACTGCCGACCGCAGTGTCGCAGCTAAAATGGTGAGTGACTCTATAAACGAGTTTAAAAATCAGGGCTTTAAAACCGTTGTTGAGCAGGGTAATTTATATGCTATTAAGGGTGCTGACGCTATTGTTGATATGCCTCTTAATTCGGCATCAAAATATTATCTTGACTGCGATGTGCCATTTTTTGCTACCGTGCTTCACGGCTATGTTTCGTATTCAGGTGAAGCGCTTAATATGGCGGCGGACAACACGCAAAACTTCTTGCGCGCTTTGGAATATGGCGCCGAGCTGCATTACACCTGGATGTATGAGCAAAACAATGCCTTGCGCGAAATAGATACTGATTATTACGGCGTGTGTTGGTCGGGCTCGTTTGATTTGGCAACCGAGCAATACGTTAATGCTAAGGAACTGTTAGAGCAAGTAATTGATGCCACAATAGTTAATCATCAAATGATAGCTGAAAATGTATATTGCACAACCTATTCAAACGGAATAAAAATTTTTGTTAATTACGGCACACAAGCCTACAATTCCGACGGCGTTAATATTTCACCGCAGGGCTATGCTATGCAAAAGGAGGCGGCGAAATGAAAAATAAAAAAAGAACCTTAGCTCAGCAAAATGAAAGAGCAGGCTTGCTGTATTCACTACCGTTTATAATAGGCTTTGTCTGCTTTACGCTGTTTCCTGTAATACAGTCTTTTTTACTTAGCTTTCATACTGTTTCAGCCTCCGCAAACGGTATGGTGATGCGTTTTGAGAGTTGGGGAAATTATCACAGATTACTGTTTGAAAACGCCTCTTATGTCAGAGATTTATTATTACCGTCTTTAAAAGAATTGGCGATCAATTTTCCTTGTATTTTAATTTTCAGCTTTTTCATTGCGGTAATGCTTAATCATCAGTTCCGTGGCAGAACATTTTTTAGAGTAATATTTTTCTTACCCGTTGTAGTAAGCTCGGGTGTTATATTGCTTGTGCAAGATAATCAACTGCAAACAAATATGCTAAGCGGAATCACAGGAAGTGCTTCGGGTGGCGGCGGAATATCGCAGTTTACCGATACTGTAACCGATCTGCTTGAAGATTTTGCCGTTGGTGAGTGGCTAATTACATTTGTTACAAGCGCAGTTGACAGAATATATGATATTGTCACATCTTCGGGTATACAAATTCTCATATATCTTGCGGGATTGCAGACAATATCGCCCTCATTATATGAAGCATCAAGTATTGAGGGCGCTACTGGATGGGAAAATTTTTGGAAAATTACCTTCCCGATGATAAGCCCCATGATTTTAGTAAATGCCGTATATACTATCGTTGATATTATGGGCGGATTAAACAATAATCTCGTTAAGCAAATTTATAATACGTCATTTGTAATTGGCGATTACGGCTACGGCTCGGCAATGGGTTGGATATATTTCCTAATTATAGGATTAGTACTGTTGCTGTTTTTAGGCGTGGCTTCGCGTATGGTTTATTATGAAGATAGATAGAAAGGTGGGATAATATGCTTGCGCAAATTAAAAAGAAGAGCTTTAGCATACAAAAAAAGAATATTGTTTCTTTTATATGGAACGTATTCAGATATGTTTTGTTTGCGGGTCTTGCGTTTGTTATTTTGCAGCCTTTAATTGTTAAGCTGTCTTCCTCTTTTAAGAGTATTTACGATTTATATGATTCCACCGTTATCTTTTTTCCTAAACAGGCAACACTTTATAACTATGAACGTGTTATAGAGTATTACGAATACGGCAAACGCTTTTTTAAGTCGGTTTTGCTTTGCGGAATGTCTGGTCTGCTGCAAACAGTAAGCTGCACATTGGTGGCTTACGGTTTGGCAAGATTTAAGTTTAGGGGAAGAAATCTTATTTTCGGTATGGCGATATTTACGCTGATTATTCCCACACAAACTGTTTTGCTACCGTTGTTTTTGCAGTTTAAATATTTTAGCCCCATAACATTTTTTACGTTAGGCTTTAATCTGCAGGGAACCGATTTAATAGGTACGCCAATACCGCTGATTTTACTATCTTGCACGGCAAACGGGTTTAAAAACGGCCTATACATATTTATGTTAAGACAGTATTTTAAAAACCTGCCCGTAGCACTCGAAGAGGCGGCTTATATAGACGGCTGCAACCGTTTTACAACATTTTGGTATATTATGCTACCAGGTGCTAAAACCATGATGATAACAATATTCTTGTTCTCGTTTGTATGGCAGTGGAACGATTATTTCTACTCAATGATTTTAATGCCCGGTATGGATGTATTTACCACGGTATTCAGCAAGGTGGGTGAGGCAATAACTCGCAGTGATGGTGCGATGCGCGACACGATGCAAATGATGCTTTATGACAGCGCAGCGATGATATTGCACATTATTCCTCTTGTTGTATTATATATTTTCACGCAAAAGTTCTTTGTCCAAAGTATTGAAAGGAGTGGTATAGTTGGATAAAAGACAGGTAAAATTTTCAGCAAATATTTTTCTAAAGGTTTTGTGTATGGTGCTGGTGGCAGTACTATGCATAGGCTCGGCGGCAGGTTGCCGAAAGGTTAACCCATCAACTGATTTGAGCAGTTCGGGTTCTACAGGTGTGGTTGGTTCAATCGATGCTGATGTGACCAGCAGTGACGAAAGCACACCTACCGATGCTACTGAATCAACTGACTCTACTCAGTCGGATGGCAACAATTCAAGCACAACAACCCCAAGCGGTGACGGCGGCAGCACACAGACACCGCCGACTGTAGCGCCAACCGATGAAGATGTTGACACAGGCATTGTCACCGACCTTAAGGGACGCACCATCAAAATATTCTCTTACGGATATACAAAAGAATGGGCAACAAACACCGCAGTAGGTCGTTTGCAAGAGCAAACCTTTGACAAGGTTGAAAAAGAGCTTAACTGTAAAATTGAGATTTTAAGCGGTCCTGCTGACACCGATTTTGATCCGATTTTCACATCTATCCTTGCGGGTGACCCGATTGTTGACATTGTTAACACAGCAGGTCCTCACACATTGGCAAAGCCAATTACCACAAATCTTTATATGGATCTTGACCAGTTTGAAGTATTTAACTGGAAAGAGTCTAAGTGGGATAACGACACAATGGAAATTGCCGAGTTCGGCGGCAAACAGTATGTTGCGTTTATTGACCTTATAGGTGATAGCGCAGCGCTAATGAACAATGCTATGTTCTTTAACAAGCGCCTGGTAAAAGAAGCAGGCTACAACCCAGATGATATTTACAAGTGGCAAGAAAACGGCACATGGACTTGGGCAAAATTCAAGGAAGTGGCTTCTAAAATTTCAAAGCTTGATCCCGGCAACATTTACGGTACAGGCGGCAACGGCGCAGTTCTTTATGAAAACTTGGTAGTTTCTAACGGAACAGACTACTTCCTTAGAAGCGGTGATAGCGTTGTATTTAACGGCGGCAATTCAGCAGCTATGGAAGCTATGAAATTCTATCTTGAACTTCATCAAGAAGGAATCATGAGCGATGATGATACCAGCGCAAATGCAACTCAGTTTATTGCTGGTAAAATCGGTTTCTTACCTGATGTATTAGAGCGTTTGCAGTATTCAGACACATACGGTAAAATGAAGGACGACTACGGTGTCGTAATGATACCAAAGGGTCCTCAGGCAAAAGACTATGTATCAATGTTCAACTGGTACGGTGGTTACGCTATTCCTACAGGAACTAAAAATGCCAACGAGGTTGCAGCTGTGCTTAACGCTATCTGCGACTCACCTTATGGCAGCACAGCAGCCGCAAACAAGGCAGCAATAGTAGCACAAGAAACCTATGTTCGTGACGAGCAGTCATTGGCAGTATTTGATATGGTTAAGACCCGTACATTTACATCTGCTCAGTGGCTCGGCGAGCCCGTTCGTACACAGTGGTTAGCTTTACTTCCTGACCTTAAGGCAGGCAAGCTTACCGTAGCAAATGCCGTTTCAGAGCATAAAGACGAATATGCTGATATGCTTAAAAACACTTGGGCATTTAAGTTTTAATATTTTTTGAGGAGGAATTATTCTTGAAACGAATATTATCAATCCTATTGGCAATATCATTGGTTGCAGGAATGCTGTGCGGTAACCTTACAGTTATGGCTACAACCGACAGCGTTAAAGTTGAGAAGGTGGATTTTTACGATTATACTGCGTCTTGGGGCAGAAGTGCTTTTCAGATTATGATCGATTTGTCAAAAGACTTCACAACGTCTGCAGCAGGTAGTTATATTACTGCAGATTATGCTGATTATATAACTATTAACGGCATAAATATGGCGGACAGAAATAACAATCCCGCTGATTATGGCGTTCAGGCTGACTACTGTTATCCAAACGGTTCTATAGCTGTTCAACCATACCCCACTACCGATGTAATTACACTCACAATGCAGGGTGGCGGTATCGGTAACATTGATGTTACAACATCAAACACAATAGTTATTTCAAAGGATATGCCAATGGCAGACGGTACTACATTGGGCAGAAATATTGCTTTAAGTTATGACCCCGCAACAAACGCTTGGAGCGAAGGCGTTACTGTTGAAAAGGTTGATTTTTATGATTATACCGAGGCTTGGGGCAGAAGTGCTTTTCAGATTATGATTGATTTGTCAAAAGACTTCACAACATCTGCAGCAGGTAGCTATATAACAGCTGATTATGCTGATTATATTACTATCAATGGCGTAAATATGGCTGATAGAAATAACAATCCTGCCGATTTCGGTGTTCAGGCTGATTATTGTTATCCTAACGGCTCTATTGCTGTGCAGCCATATCCTACCACTGATGTTATTACCCTTACAATGCAGGGCGGTGGCGAAGGAAATATTAATCCGAGCGCATCAAACATAATTATTCTTGATGCTGCTTTGCCTATGGCAGACGGCACAACACTCGGCCGTGAAATCGTTTTGATTTTTGACCCCGAAACACAAACTTGGGCAGAGGGTGAAAAACCTTCGGATGTTACTGCTGCGGTAACTCAGTTTGCCGATTATACTGAAGCTTGGGGCAGAAGCGCATTCCAAATTTATATTGATTTTTCTAAAGATTTCACAACTGCAGCTCAGTATGCTTATATCACCGAGAATTATGCTTCGTACATAACCGTTAACGGTATAAATATGGCGGATCGTAACAATAGTCCTGCTGACTTAGGTGTACAGTCTGATTACTGCTATCCAAACGGTGCGGTTTCTGTTCAGCCTGATACACCTGACGTGATGATTCTTCAGATGCAGGGTGGCGGTAACGGCAACCTTGATTTTAGCACAGTTAACTACATTACACTAAGCAAGCTTATGCCAATGGCAGACGGCAGCTATTTAGGTCGTGACATCACTTTGGTATTTGACCCCGAAACACAATCATGGGCTGAGGGCGAGGTTCCCGTAAGTGATGCATCAGCTGAGGTTATTGGCTTCTTTGACCAAACAGCATCTTGGGGCAGAAGTGCATATCAGCTTTTCGTTAAGCTTTCTGATGCTTATACCGATGCTGCTCAGTATTCATATCTTACTGCTGATTTTGCACAATATATAACAATTAACGGTGCTAATATGTCAGACCGTAATGCAAATCCTGCAAAATACCGCGTAGATTCAGACTTCCACTATGATAACGGTCCTATTGCAGTTCAAAATGACACAGGCGACATTATGATATTTACAATGCAAGGCGGCGGTGAGGGTATGCTTGATGCCTCTGCGGTAAATGCTATCACAATTAGCCAATTCCTACCACTTTTAAACGGTGGTACATTAGGTCGCGACATTACCTTGGTATATGACCCCGCAACACAGACTTGGGCAGAGGGTGAAGCACCCGACTTTGACCTTGACCTTGACGACGGCAGCGATGATAACGACGAGCCGGAACAACCGCCACAGGTAACCGATCCTATAAACGTAAATGTTCTTTCTACCGACGTTAATGACTTTAGTTCATCACGCGGTATGCCTGATGAAACCTTCTTCCAGATTAATATCGTGTTTGAAGAAGCATTTACTAACGAAGCAGTTTGGTCTTACTTTACCGAAACACTCGGTCAGTATATTGAAATCAACGGCGTTAATATGAAAGACCGTTATGAAAACCCTGCTGATTATAACATTGGCGAAATCCCAGAGGATTTCTATGGCGGCAAGGGTGTAGCTATTCAAAACGGCTCAAAGAGTCAGCTTACTATATTACTTATAGGTGGCGGCGACGGTAATATTGTCCTTAGTGAAAAGAACACCTTGGTTATTAAAGCAGGCTTCCCGTTTGTTAACGGAATATTGGAAAATGACATTGTTATGGAATCTATTCCTACCGAAAACACCTACAGCAGTTGGAATGTTACCAGCAGCGGCGGTAAGTCATACAAACTTTTGGATGACGAATGGGTACGCGATGAGAAAAACCTTATCACCAATTTCTACAGTATGTATCATCCTGAGGTTGTTTATGTAAAAGAATGGGATGACGGTGAAAACTATCCTTACCTTATGTATTTCTTTGGTTGGGCATGTAACCAAGAAAATGATGCTATGGGTACCTATCCCGGTTATCCTGGCGGCGACGCTATCTTTATGGCGCGCGCAAAATCGGTTGAAGGTCCTTGGGAGGTTTATGCCGTAGACCGCGAAACCGGTGAAAATTATTGGGATACCGAGCAAAAACCAATAACCTGGGAGCCTGTTGTTACCTGTCAGGATAAGTGGTATGACAACTGGCACGTGGGTGATCCTTCAGTTGTTTATGAAGACGGCAAGTTCTATATGGCTTACTCTGCAATGGGTACCGACCAAGATGGTATTTTCAATACAAAAGAAAACGATACCGATGGCGTAGCAGCCTGCATTATGGGTGCTACCTCTACCGACGGTATTAACTGGACACAAACCGACGAGCCGTTGCTTATCTGGCAAAATGAAAAAGGCTTTGACGAAGTAAACGATATCAATAATTATTTAGGCGGATATCAGCGCCCAAGCCTTATGCTTGAAGACGGCAAGTGGCGTATGTGGTTCGACCTCAGATACAACGAATACGGCTATGCTGAGTGTGATGGCGACTTCACAATGGCAGAGGATTGGACCGAGGTTTATGGCGGTGACAATCGTTTTGTTGACGAAAACGGTATGCTCTTTAATATCGTTGATATGGATGTAATCAAGGTTGACGGTAAGTACTATATGTATGGTGACCCATATATGAACTGGTACGGTATTGTTGATGACGCGATTCCTTATTATCCGTCTGATCCAAGCAACTGGTCCAATAGACAGATTGTTGAATTTGTTTCAGAAGACGGTATTACTTGGAAGCTTAGCGGATATTTCCGTCCCGACTCCGATACCGATGCAAACCAAATTCCGCAAATTTTCTTTGATGAAAAGGGTAACCGTTTGTGCTTGTTCTATGCAACACAACGCGGTATGCAGGGTGACGGCAGCTATGACTGGCGTTGGAACAACATACGTATGATGTATAAACGTCTTGGCTCATCGGCTATTGATCGTACCGAAAGCGAAGAAATAACCGTTACAATTAAAGATGGCATTGCTGACCTTAGTAAAGATTTAGGTCTTGAAGCAGGAAAAGCAATGGAGATTACCTTGCAGTTCTCTGATTCTATCACTACTGCTGCTGACGGAACAATAATTACCGATGAATTAAGTAGCTTTATTACTATTAACGGTGTTACCTTAGATCGTCGTATGGAAGGCGACCGCAAACTTAAAATGGATACTATCCCCGATGAAATTTATGATGGCTACAATGTAGTTATCACAAGTGAAAACGGCGGCAAAACTATTAAAGTATTGCTTTTAGGCGGTGGCGAGGGTAACCTTGTAGCCGATGCAGCTAATACAATTTTAATTAGCGAAGATCTTCCAATCAAAAACGGTAACGTTCTTGGTAAAGGGGCTAACTTCTACTATAATCCTGCTACTGATAAGTGGGAGGCTACTGAGGCTTCAAATAATGACGAAACCAAGAGCCCTGATACATCAGATTCTACAATGCCGTTCGCGGTTGCAGTAGCCAGTGTTATAGCATCTGCTGCAGTAATCTTCACAGGCAAAAAGAAAATAGCAAAAAATAGTAAAGCCTAAAATGTTAATTAGCAGGCAGCATTTTAGCTGCCTGCTAAGTTTTACTTGAAAGAATAGGTATAACAATGACAAACAAAATACAAATTTTTTGTGAGTATCAAAGTACGCCGCTCGGAATACAAAATTCTAATCCGCGCTTTAGTTGGCGCATAAATGATACGACTGCCGGTATGCAAAGAGCATATAGACTTACGGTATTTAACGAAGACGGCAATATGTATTGGGACAGCGGTGAGGTTCAAAGCTGTCGTTCTGTCTGTGTAATATACGAAGGCCCATTGTTAAAAGAAAAAACTCGATACAATTGGCAGGTTACCGTAACCGATGTAAACGGCATACAATATGTATCAGAGCCGTCGTGGTTTGAAACTGCAATTTTTGAGGAAAAAACCTGGCGAGGACAATGGATAGGCGAAGCATCTCACACATACGGTCAGTCCCCACGTTTTAGACGTGAATTTACTCTATCTGAAGATACAAACCGCGCTCGGCTTTATATAAGTGGTTTGGGTTATTATATTGCTTACCTTAACGGACAAAGAATTGGTGATAGGCAGTTAGAGCCCGGAATGACCGATTATCGTTATCGCGTGTTGTATAGCGTTTATGACGTTACCGATTTATTAAAAAAGGGCAAAAATGTTTTGGCTGTAGAGCTTGGCGAAGGTTGGTACGGTCATCAGCATGAGTGTATACAGCGTTTTATGGGGCATCAGCCGCTTTGGAATAATACCCCTAAGCTGCGTTATGATTTGGATATTTTATCTAATGATAATAAAGAAATTAATATATGCAGTATGGCAGATACTGACCGTTATGGGCTTGGTCCAATTATTGAAAACAGCATATATGACGGCGAAAAATATGATGCTCGTCTGGATGTGCCTGATTGGAATATGGGCGAAGAGCCAAATGGTTTTTTGCCGTCGGTCGCTGTTGAAGCGCCAACCGGTAAAATGGTGGCACAGCAATGCCCGCCAATCAAAATTGCCGAAAAATTTTTGCCGCAGTCAATAACTAAAATTGATAAAAATCATACACTTTATGATTTCGGGCAAAATATTTCGGGTTGGGTACATATGCGTTGCACAGGTGCGCGTGGTTCAAGTATAACCTTTAAATATTCTGAGGTAGCAACCGATAATCGTGCTGACCAAAGAAATTTGCGTTCGGCTAAATCTGCTGACACTTATATTTTGTCGGGTAACGGTGAAGAAGAATATCAAACTCGATTTACATATCACGGCTTCCGATTTGTTGAGGCAGTAGTTGAGGGTGACGTAAACATTGATTTTATTGAAGCTCAGATGGTATGCTCTAAGGTAAATGCCACAGGCGGTTTTTCTTGTGACAACAAGGTTATAAACGACACGCAAACAGCAATGATTTGGACAGAACGCGACAATATGCACAGCATACCAACCGATTGTCCGCAAAGAGATGAACGTCAGGCATGGCTTAATGATGTTACAGCAAGATGCTCTGCCGCGCTTTATAATTTTGACATTTTGCCGTTTTATGAAAAATGGCTCGATGATATATTAGATGCACAGGACGAAAGCGGTGCAATTCCTGATACCGCTCCTATGGTATACGGTATGCGTCCCGCAGTGCATGTTTCAAGTGTATTCATTTTATTACCGTTGTTACTATATCGTCAATATGGTGATTACACAATTATGAAACGCCTGTATCCCGCTATGAAAAAGTATCTTGAGCGCAAAGCAGCCGATAGAGGTGAAGACGGTCTTTTAGGTGGTTTATATTACGGCGAGTGGGCGCCGCCCGCTTCAGAATGTATGGATGACGGCGCTTGGAGTGCCACACCCGCTAATATTCCACCTGGGCTTGTTGCTACAAGCTTTATTTACGCCGACTGCAACTGGATGAAAGAAATCGCAACAATATTGGGATATATTGACGATATAGCCGAATACGAGCGTATTGCTGACGAGGTTCGCAGTGCGGTTAACGGTAAATATCTAAAAGACGGATATTATGACAAGGGTGTACAAACAAGTCAAATTGTACCGCTTTGTTTTGAAATGGTTCCCGAACAATATGTTGAGTCAACATTTTCTACTTTAATAAAAGATTTAGAAAAGAGAAATTATTTGTTGACAACGGGTAATCAGGCATCAAAGCTTTTATTTGATGTGTTGTCACGCTACGGTAGAAACGATATAGCTTTTCGCGTAGCAACAGCAACAGAATATCCTAGCCTTGGCTATATGCTTAAAAATGATGCTACAACCCTTTGGGAAAGATGGGAATATTTAATAGGCGACGGTATGAATTCACACAATCATCCAATGCTTGGTTCGTACTCATTTTGGTTTTATAGCGACATTGGTGGAATTAGACGTGACGAATGTTTGTGTGACAAAGAGATAAAAATATCACCTGATATCACTTTACCTATAGCTTCCGCACAAGCATCCACACTATGTGGTAAGGGCCGGATTAAAACTGCTTGGCAAAAGAGCGAAGACCAAGTTAAGTTGCAAATTTCAGTGCCGTGGAACACAGAGGCTGTGTTGTCATTACCGCGATTTGCTTCTACAACACAAGGATGGCAATTCGCATCAGATTGCACTCAAAAGCGTCTTTCAAGTGGAGAATATAAACTTGTTTTTGACGGAGCAAACTTTATAGAGGAGGCGCTTTGATGGAATACATTACCGAACAGTTACAAACAAAGGTGTCGGGCGAGTATGATGTGGTGGTTGTAGGCGCAGGACCTGCGGGTGTGTGCGCAGCCATTTCAGCCGCGCGCAACGGTGCTAAAACCTTACTCGTAGAGCGTTACGGCTTTTTAGGCGGTATGTGGAGTGCCGGTCTTATAATCCCACTGTTTGATTATGAAAATAAATCGTATGTCGTTACCGAAATCGTTAACGAGATCAAAAATAGGAACGGTTGGGGTGGCTTTTGCAACATTGCATTTGACTTTGAGGTAATGAAGCAGGTATTAGACGAGCTCATCACCGATAGTGGCTGTCACTTGCTACTTCATACGTTTTTTGCGGGCGCATATGTTGAAGACGATACTGTAAAAGGCATATTCGTGCAAAACAAAAGCGGTCGCAGTCTTATTCGCGCAAAGGTTGTTATTGATTGCACAGGTGACGGTGACGTTGCCGCTGATGCAGGTGTTCCGTTTACGGTTGGTCGCGGCAAGGATAATCTTTGTCAACCTGCCACCTGTATGTTTATGCTCTCTGGTGTGAATTTTGTGCAGCAGACACCGTATCACGTGCATGATTTAGTGGTTGAGGCATCCGAAAAGTGTGGGGTTCCGTTCCCGTTTTCTTACAAACGTCCGTTTGTATTGCCAATACCAAACTCTGATCGCTGTGTTGTAATGTGGAGCCATATAAGAGGTACAGTTCCAATGGACGCCGAAGGCTTTAGCGAAACCGAAATGGCTTCGCGCAGAGAGATACATCAAATTGTGGACTATCTGCAAAAATATGTTCCCACCTTTAAGGATGCGCAGCTTGTATCTATAGCGGCGCAAACAGGTGTGCGAGAGAGTCGTCATATACACGGTAAATATACCTTGACTTGCGAAGACTGCGTAACAGGTGCTAAATTTGATGATGCTATTTGCGATGCAAGTTTTTCGATCGATTTACACATACCTGATACCAACGAGCAGGACAATATCAAGGTAGAGGAGCCATATCAAATTCCATATCGTTGCTTACTGCCTATTAACCGAGATGGCTTGTTGGTTGCAGGCAGATGTCTTTCGGGCACTTATGAAAGCAGCGGCTCATACCGTGTTACAGGCAACTGTATGGCAACAGGTCAAGCGGCGGGTGTTGCCGCGGCATTGGCTACAAAATATTCAATATCTGTGTGTCAGATTGAGCCCCAAGAAATACGTGATATAATTGGTATGAAATAATCTAAAAGGAGAATTTATTATGAAATTAGTTAAAGATAAAAAATTAGTTGTAGGAGCAGACTTTGCGGGTTACCCATTAAAAGAAGCAGTTGTTGCTCACTTAAAGGCAAAGGGCTGGGATATTTTAGATATGGGCGTTAAAGCCGATAGTGATCCTGATGATACCGATTTAATGTTCCACCGTGTAGGCTTGCGTGTAGGCGCTATGATTTCTGAGGGCGAATATGAGCGCGCACTTCTTTTCTGTGGCACAGGTATGGGTATTCACATCGCAGCAAGCAAATGCCCTCACGTTCACGCAGGTGTTGTAGAGAGCGTTCCTGCCGCACTGCGTGCAATTACGGGCAACGGTGTTAACGTGCTTACAATGGGTGCTTTCTATGTTGCTCCCGCAATGGGTTGCGATATTGCCGACGCTTATCTTAATGCTGAGCTCGGTAGTGGTTACGAATGGTGGCATAATTTTTACGAGTTCCACAAGCTTGCTATTGACGAGTTAGAAGCATTTGATTATGAAGAATATAAGAAAAACGGCTTTAAGGTTAACAAGCTTGGTGATTTCCCGTTAAAGCTTGAAACAAAACCCGAATAATCAGTTTGATGAACAAAAACATTTTTGACCGATTTTTGTCAGCGGAGCCGCATGTCGAATATCATTCCGATTATAATCCGCACAGCAATCCTTCTGCCGATAAAAATGAATGGTCTAATATAATGGCTCTTACCTATGATTCGGCTACAATTAATGGACAAAAAACCAAGGTATTTGCCTATATAGGATTTCCTGACGGAGCATCACAATTAAACAAGGTTCCTGCCGTTGTGTTAGTTCACGGCGGCACGGGACACCCCTATGCAGAATGGATAAAATTGTGGAATGACCGTGGGTATGCCGCAATTGCAATGGATAATACGGGATATTTTCCGTCAGAAAAAGGCAAGGGTATTGCGGGTCGCGAGTTAGAGGAGCAGGGCTTATGGCATTACGGTCTTTATGGTGATTTCTTGCAAGATGGTTATGTTAACGCGCCCGATAACGATAATGTCCAAAACGCAGCTGAGCCACTTGAGAAGCAGTGGCTATATCACGCAATTGCGGATACAATAATCGCGCATAAAATATTAGCTAATGATGACCGTGTTGATAGTAAAAAAATTGGTATAAGCGGTATTTCGTGGGGCGGTGTAATCACATCGCTTGCCATAGGTTATGACACCGATTATGCTTTTGCAATATCGATTTACGGTTCGGCATATTTAGATGAAGGTCACGGCTGGATGGGACCAATTTTTTCCGAACAAAATGCCAAAAGGTTATGGTCGGCAGCCGACAGGCTACACAATGTTAAATTTCCGATTTGTTGGCTTTGCTGGGCAGAGGATGCACCTTTCTCCTTAAACTCAAACAGCAAATCATATATTGCCACAATGAAGTCGGGTTCGGTGCTTAACACCAAAGTCAATTGGGGGCATTGTCATAGTTGGGGTTGGAATGTACCCGACAGCTATATCTTTGCCGATGCTGTTATTGGCAGGCGCCAATCCATTACCACTATCAAGAAAGAACCACTTTTGCAAAAAGTGGCTGATGGCAGCTATAAAATAGTGTTAGATGTTTTACCCGATATCGACACTGTTTCTTTAACGGCTGAGGCACACTATATTACTGCCGATTTATCATACAGTAGTAAATGTGTTGGTGAACAGGCAACAATTGACCAAATTTGGCAAACTAAAGATTGCAGTGTCGCTGATAATAAAAATGTTACTGCTTTTCTTCCCAAAGAGGCTGTTGAGTTTTTTGTTTCTATAAAAACCGAAACTAATAGAGATATTTATCAAATCAGTTCTAGGTTAATCAATTTGAAAAATAATAAAATTTAGGTTATATTAATTGTGTAAAGAAATTTACAGTGAGGTGTTTGTTTTTGGATAATGTTTTATTTTCGCATTTAGAAAAGGTGCAACCGGTGTTGTTTTTGGGTGACTTTACCGAATGTGAAAAAGATTGGGGATACCACAATATTCGTCCAAGCTACAATAAATTATACTATGTTACCGAAGGCGAGGCATATATAAATATCGAAGGAAAAGAATATGTCGCTCATCCGGGACAACTGTTTTTGTTGCCTTGTAACTCCAAGCAAACATACCATCATACCGAGGCAAAGCATTTGGTTAAATACTGGATTCACTGTTCCTTTAACTGTGGTGAAAAAGATTTGTTAGAAATGTTGCAGCTTCCACACTATATTGAGGTCACTTCACCCGAATATGTTGAGAAGTTATTTGAAAAACTATTGGAAGGCTTGAATGATACATCAGTAACAGGAAAGCTTTATCAAAAAAGCTGTTTGTTAGAATTGCTTGCATATTACTTTGATCACGTTGAAGAAATTCGCAAGGATTATTTCCGCGATGAGCGTATAATGAGCGTTCTGAAATACATTGACCAAAATTATCAAAGACGTCTTACCATACAAGAACTCAGTGATGTGGTGCATCTTCATCCTAACTATTTTATTAATTTATTTCACGATGTTGTAGATATGACACCTATGGAATATGTTAATAATGTGCGCATTAATCGCGCAAAAGAGTTGATGCAAAAGGCAGTTCACAAAATTCCAATTAACGAAGTTGCAAGTCAAATAGGATTTACCGATGTGCATTATTTCTCGCGACTATTTAAGAAAAAGACAGGCTACACCCCAACCGAATATATGGACACATTGTTTTATTAATTATTATTTTATGATTAAAATTCTGTTTAAATGATTTAGAAGCACTATTTTGTTATATAATAATCGCACCCAAGCCAATTATGGCTTAGGTGCGATTATTACTTCAAATGTAAAAATCAATAAAAAAAGAGAAACCCCGCATAAATACTGAGGTTTCTCTTTGGTGATCCATCGGGGAATCGAACCCCGGACACCATGATTAAAAGTCATGTGCTCTGCCAGCTGAGCTAATGAATCATTTGCTTTAAACAGCCTAAATATTATAACAACATTATGTCGTATTGTCAAGCAAAATATTCGTAAAATTTTAACTTTTTTAAAAAAATTATCTTTTCTTGTTCAAATATACAAAATGTACCTTTTCACCATTTTATTTAGCAGTAAATATACTGCTTTAGGGGGTGTAAAATGGATATTTCTATATTTTGGGCATTTGTTGCTTCACTTGGCACATGGGGGCTTACAGCACTTGGAGCAGCAATTGTAGTATTTTTTAAAGCCCCAAAGCAAAGTCTTTTAAATTTAATGTTAGGTTTTTCGGCGGGAGTAATGATTGCGGCATCGTTTTGGTCTTTATTACAACCTGCAATTGAACAAGCCGAACAGGTATTAAATATACCTTCGTATATAGTTGTAACGTTAGGTTTTTTGTTTGGTGCTACGTTTATATGGCTTTCTGATAAAGCTGTTACACATTCTATTTTAAAAGCTAACGCAAGTGAAGATAATATAATCAGTAAATCAAATCGCGTTATAATGCTTATAATGTCTATTACTCTTCACAATATACCAGAGGGTTTAGCTGTTGGCGTAGCCTTTGGTTTGTTAAAAGACAATTTTAACTATTCTTCATTTATGGGCGCGCTTTCAATTGCTATAGGAATAGGATTACAAAATTTTCCCGAAGGAGCCGCCGTATCTTTACCTCTTAGAAGGGAAGGGTACTCTCGTAAAAAAAGCTTTTTTTACGGTCAATTATCGGCAGTTGTTGAACCGATTTCTGCGATAATTGGCGCTGCGCTTGTAACAACGATAAAAACAATACTTCCGTTTGCTTTATCATTTGCTGCAGGAGCAATGATTATTGTTTCGGTACACGAATTAATACCTGAATGTCAAAAAAACAAGTCAGAACAACCATACACAGCTACAATTGGAATAATAGTTGGATTTTCTTTAATGATGCTTCTTGATGTAATGTTAGGGTAATTTGTTAAAAAATTAACAAATTAACGAATATTAGCTACTTAATTTAAGTTATAAATAATTATAACATCATATTAGCAATTGGTCACAATAATATAATAACAGTAGGTAACATTGTTATTTAGAGATTAAATTATAGTTAAAAATTGGAATAATGTGTGTATTTATAAAGAATAAGCCCACATATAACCAAATTAAACAATAAACAACATCTTTTTGCAATTTACCAACAAAAATATAATATTAACTATAAAAAAAACGTTGTTTCTCATCGAATAGAAATTTTTTAAACATACAATGTATCGTTTAGGAAAAAGTTATTCGATGAGATTTTTGTGAAGTAGGAATTAATAACACATTTTATTTTTTAAAATAGAATTTATAATGCTGTCAAATATAATACATAAAAATATAAGAAGTTCATCATATTGACTAATATAACAATGTTAGTTAATATGATAAATAAAGTGCAATATTGAGCTCTACAGTGTTATTTTATACCTTAAACACTACCCTTATTTATACAAAATATTCATTTTGTATAATTCGTGATTAGATTTTGCGAAGTCTTCTCTCTCTTATATGAATAAAAAATATTTATTCAAAGAACAATAAAAAGCACAAAATCAAAATGTTTTGTGCTTTTTTATTTTGCAAGTGGATGGAATTTTGCGTATGACTGTACGTATTTACTTTTAATAAGCTGTGCGTAAATTTGCGTTGACGATATATCTGAATGACCAAGCATATCTTTTATATCTTTTAATTGTGCACCGTTTTCAAGCAGATGCGCCGCAAAAGAATGACGTAGTGTGTGTGGTGTAATATCCTTTTTAATTCCTGCTTTATCGGCATAATGCTTAATTATCTTCCAAAAGCCCTGTCGAGACATAGGTTGTCCATTCATATTTGTAAACAGGTGCTCTTCTCTATCGTCCTGAACAAGAGCAGGTCGAGTCATAGTAACATACTCAGTCAAATGTTTATTGGCTACAGGATAAATTGGTACAATACGTTCGTGCTTGCTGCTATGCATATGTATAATACCGATTTGTAGGTTTATATCATGAATTTTTAATTCAATAAGTTCAGAAACCTTTATACCGGTTGCATATAATAGCTCAAGCATTGCTTTATCACGTATGCTTTTATAATCATTGCCGTCAGGTTGAGATAATAGCAACATAATTTCTTTTGAATCAAGAACATCGGGTATTTTTCTTGTGGTTTTTGGTCCCTTAACATCTTTGGTGGGATCTTTATCAATTACACCCTGCGTTAAAAGAAAATTAAAATAAGAATGTAAGGATGCAACAGTTCTTGTTTTGGTGGCATCTGATTTTCCAATAAAGGTTAAGTATTCTATATATTTGATTATATAATCGTCGGTGATATCCTCTATACTCTTAGCGCCGTTTTGTGAACAATATAGTATAAATTGATTTACATCACGCAAATATGCATCAAGTGTATTTTTAGAGCATTTTTTTGTGTTGGATAAATACGATCTAAACAAATCTAAATTTCCATTACCCATATTGTTCACCTCATTTCAATCTAAAAGTTAAAAAATTTTAAGAAAAATAAATTTAGCACTATCTCTAACAAAACCGTAACAATAACAACACCCGTAATAATTAAATATGTACTGCAATACTTTTTAAAATTATTAAAAAGTATTATTGGTTTTGCTTGAGGCAATGTTAGCTTTGCTACCAGCAAAGAATAATCAATTGAATGTTTTGCCGCAATAAAACAACAAATAACAAATATTGCAGTTGGAGGAATCAATATTATCGCATTAAAAGCGACTCCATAAATTCCATATGTTGAATATAGCTGTGAGGTTAATGCACCAAACCATATACCCTGCCAAAGTGTTAAAAATGGTATTGCAACAACGCCAAACATTGATGCGCCTAAAAAATAATAAAATATTAAAACAAATATATACCTTATAAAAATAGTTATAAATTTTTTAAAAAATTTATCGTTGCTATGTAACAGTATGTATTCATTTAAAAAAGATTTTGCACTATCTATAAGCTTATTTTCGTTTGATAAAGCTGTAACGCTTAAAATCATTCCTGTTACAAATAGTATACATAGAAAAATTATTATTTTGTTGTGGGTTACATAATCAAGTATTTTAAACCTTTTTAAATTTAGTATAATTCCCTTTTTCATAACGTCACTCCTTTGTGACAGTATATGAAATTTTAGGACAAGATATGAGTACAATATTTAGTTGCTTTTTAAAAGCCTTATCAATATATAGTGATTTTAGTAATATTATGTAAACCAAATAATCAAATAAAGATAAAAATAAAACACCCTCATCGGCTGCATATTAGTTATACAACAAAATTAATTTTATGTCAACTACAAAATTGTAACCTTTTAAAACTTTATGTAAACTAATTATGTAAACCACACAAAATATATTGGTGTCAATGTTATGTTAACCACAATTTATTGTAAATTACCTCTTTAAAAAAATTTTTTATATGTTATAATATTTTTATAATATTACTGAGGTGTTATACATATGAAAAAGACAGTTGTAATTACAGGCGCATCCAAAGGCATTGGAGCTGCTATGGCAATTTTGTTTGCAAGAAAGGGTTATAATGTTGTAATTGGTTATAACGATTCATACCAGCTTGCAAAGTTACTATCCTCTTCCCTATCCTCTCAAGGCTATAACGTAATACCTATTAAAGTGAATGTTGCCAATCGATTAGAAACCGATATACTTATTAAAGAGGCCGTTTACAAATTTGGCTCGGTAGACGTACTTATAAATAATGCCGGCATTGCTTTTAACGGCTTAATAACTGATACGGAAGATTTTGACTCTGACAGAATATTTGACATAAATTTAAAGGGTGTATACAATTGCTGTAAGTCGGTTACATCTACAATGGTTAATCAAAAATCCGGTAAGATTATAAATATATCTTCAATGTGGGGTCAGGTTGGTGCATCGTGCGAGGTTGCATATTCTGCTGCAAAAGCAGGTGTGATTGGTCTTACAAAAGCGCTTGCTAAGGAACTTGCTCCAAGCGGTATAACAGTAAATTGTATTGCTCCAGGACTTATTGATACAACAATGAATGCCGATATCAGTGTTGAAGATTTAAGCGCGTTTGTTGAGGATATACCTCTTGGCCGCATGGGAACTGCGGAAGACATTGCCGAAACAGCACTGTTTTTAGCATCAGAGGGCGCTGACTATATAACGGGTCAGGTGCTTGGTGTAAACGGCGGATATGTAATGTAAAGCGGACGTGCAATGCACGCCCCTACGCAGTTAATATATAAATGTATTGTAGGGGCGACCATTGGTCGTCCGTATAGAGGATAAATTATGAAAATTATATTTGTTCGCCACGGAAAAGACGATGATAAATTTCGTGGGGGTTGGAGCAATTTTGATTTGCTACCCCAAGGTGTTAACGAGGCAAAACTATTTGCAAAACACCTAAAAGCAAATAAAGATTTTTACAATATTTCCTATATTGTTTCAAGTGATTTACCAAGAACTATGAGCACGGCGTGTTTTGCGGCAGAAGAATTAGGTTTGCCCGTTTTAAAAGAGCCACGCATAAGGGAAATAAATAACGGTGATTTATCGGGTATGTTAAACGATGATGCGCTAATTAAATATCCAGGGTTATTTTTTAATACTTTACAAATGGATGAGCCCTACCCTAACGGTGAAAGTCCAAATGATTTTTATGTTCGCATAAAAACGTGGTTTGAGAATTTTATCAATGAGTATAAAAATAGTGACGGTAATGTATTAGTTGTTACTCATAGCGGGGTTATAAATATAGTTTACCATATTGTAAAAAATGTTAATTGGAACAATAAATTACCTTTTTTCAAAATTTCTAATTGTGGCATACACATATTAGATACAAATTCTATGAAATTAGAAATAGAAAATAAAATTGATTTTTTAATGGAGTAACTTTATGAAACTTGTATTTAAACAAAAAATGTTTTCTTGGTTTGATAGTTATGATATTTTTGACGGATATGATGGTAGTGTCGTATATAAAGTAAAGGGTCAGCTTTCTTGGGGGCATTGTTTTAAGATATATGACGCTTCCGGCTTTGAAGTAGGTATGGTAAAACAAAGGTTATTTACCTGGTTACCTAAATTTGAAATGTATTACGGTGAACGATATGTCGGCTGTATAAGCCGTGAATTTACATTCTTTAAACCGAGATATAATATTGATTGCAACGGCTGGCGTGTTGAGGGTGACTATTTTCAGTGGGATTATAAGATTATTAATTCAAATGGCGCCGAAGTTGCCACAGTGTCAAAAGAACTGTTAAACTGGACCGATACATATTCAATTAACGTTTACGACCCACAAGATGCACTAAATGCTTTGATGTTGGTGTTGGCAATTGATGCAGAAAAGTGCTCGAGAAGAGATTAAAATAATGTGATAAAATAAAAGTTTGATAAACATAAAAAAAGCTCCCTCTGACGAGGGAGCTTTCATTTTGTAAAAATGACTGAGGGAGAGATTTATTAGTGAATCACTCCTTCCACCGCAAGCGGTTCCCCTTCCTCGTCAGAGGAAGGCGTTTTGATTATTTTATTCCACGCATTGACATAATAACCGATACATAGGTGTCCCACTGTTTTTTGCCACAGTTATATTGTTCTATACGCTTATCGTATTTTGTATTTGTAAGTCTTTTTATTTTATTTATTTCTTCAACAGTAAAATGCTCAGGCATAGTGTGTAATAATGCCTCGATTCCGTCAAGTGTTGTCAGTCTATTCGCGTTAATAATATCATATGCTAAATCAGCAGAAAATTTAGGATTATCAGGTGTTAGATCGATTGTTGCATATCCGGTACAAATATCTTTAAAACCGTATTTTTGCATTACGATAGGCATTTCCATTTCGCTCATGGGATATTGACACACAGAATACTTTTCGGTTGAATTATCGTATTTTTGTACTTTCTTCCAAAATTCATTTTCATATTCATTTAAATCTAAACATTTTGGGTATATATTGATACCTTTGCGTGCAGAAAGTACAAGGCAGATACCGTTGGGTTTTAACACTCGTAACTGCTCACCATAAAATTTTGATGGTTTAATATGTTCTGCTACTGTATTTGATATTGTAACATCAAATGTGTTGTTGTCAAAGGGTAGATTTGTAGCATCTGCCTCTATAAATTCAACACCTTTTTCGTTTTCATTTGCAAATCTTATAAATTCACTGTCACGGTCGATAGCAGTAACTTCAGCATTGGGATACCAGCGATGAAGTGCGCCTGCAAGCGCACCAGGACCACACCCAATTTCAAGAATTTTCAATTTCTTGCTTTCATCTAAATCAAACAGTGCTTTGTACTTTTGTGCAAACATATCGTTAAATCGTAGCTTACGAGTAGAATAAAGTGTATTTGTACCCTGAACATATTTTGACCAGATATTATTCATTATTAACTCCTGTAGAATTATTCTGCTATTTCTGCTATAGTTACACCGTTTTCGCCTTCGCCAAAAAGTCCGATGCGGAAGGTCTTTATATTGCGGTGGTGACGTAGGTGCGACTGCACGTTTTTACGCAGCGTTCCTGTGCCTTTTCCGTGGATTATAGTAATTGTACCTATTCCTGCCAAAACGGCTTCGTCGATGTATTTATCAAGCTCTAACAGTGCTTCGTCGGTAGCAAGACCGCGGATATCAATTTCTCCGCTTACATTACGGTCGGCACGTGATGTAATTCCGGATACCTTTCGTGTTTTTGGTGCCTCGGTAGATGGTGCATTTGATTTTTTTAGTTTGCAATCATCAAAGCCCACCCACATTTTCATTGAACCTGACATAACGTATAGTTGTTTTTTGCTTTCTTCTACTTTAACAACGGTTGCATCACGGTTAAAGCTTGTAAGAATCACAATATCACCCACATTGGGTGCTTTTTTAAGGCCTTCACCCGTGTTGTTTTCAACAACGGGATTTGCCTCGTCCTCCATTTGAGTTAACGAACTCTTATAATCACGGCGCGCTTTATCAACGTTTTGAGTAGCGTTTTGTGCGTTGAGCTGCTTTTTCATTTCTTCAAGCTCGTTTAATAGCTGACTTGATTTATAACGTGTGTTCTCGATTATTGCGGCAGCCTTTTCACGTGCTTCATTCATAAGTTTATCTTGCTTAAGCTTAAAATCGTGCTCGGCTTGTTCGCTACGCTTTTTGGCTTCGTTTATTTGAGTACGCATTTTAGACATTTCGCGGCGATCACGCTCGGCATCCTGTCGTGCCTTTTCAAGACTTGCTACAACATTTTCAAAACGTAGGTCATCTTCGGTAAGCTGGTCGTTTGCAAGTGAAATAATGTCGTCATTTAGTCCTAATCTTTTTGAAATTGCAAAAGCATTTGATCGACCGGGTTGACCGATTATGAGATTATAAGTAGGTTTAAGAGTCGCTACGTCAAACTCACAGCTTGCGTTCTCTACCCTATTGGCGTCCAATGCATAAGCCTTAAGCTCGGGATAGTGTGTTGTAGTAACTGTTTTGACCCCTTTTTGTGCAAGTGTTATAAGTATGGCTTTTGCAAGCGCGGCGCCTTCTACAGGGTCAGTACCTGCGCAAAGCTCATCAAATAATACAAGTGAATTATTATTACAATCCTCAATTATTGAAATAATATTTACCATGTGTGACGAAAAGGTTGAAAGTGATTGCTCAATGCTTTGTTCGTCACCAATATCGGCATAAATTTTATTAAATACGGCAATTTCGCTATTTTCATCACATGGAATCATAAGGCCAGACATTGCCATAAGGCACATAAGACCCGATGTTTTAAGTGCTACGGTTTTACCACCTGTATTAGGGCCTGTGATTATAAGTGTGTCATACTCACCGCCTAATGTTAGCGTAATTGGCACTACAGCCTTTTGATTTATAAGAGGATGACGAGCACGTTTAAGGTAGACAAAGCCCTTGTTGTTAATTTTAGGCATAATTGCGCCCATTTTATAGGCAAGCTTTGCTTTTGCGAAAATTAAATCAAGCTCAACGAGTGCTTGATAAGACTGTTTAATGCTATCGGCAAATTCTGCGCAGGTAGCAGAAAGCTCGGCCAAGATGCGATTGATTTCGTCAATTTCTTTAGATTTTAAAACTCTAATTTCATTATTAACCTCAACAACCGACATAGGTTCTATAAATAATGTAGCACCGCTTGACGATGTATCGTGAATAATGCCCGAAATTTCGCCCTTATGCTCGGCCTTTAGAGGCACTACAAATCTACCGTCACGCTGTGTAATAATAGCATCCTGAAGGTATTTTGACATTTGTCCGCGGACAATCTTATCAAGATTTTCGCGAATTTTTGCGCTTTTAGATGTTATTTTACGTCGAATATCGGCAAGTGTGCTTGAAGCAGTATCGGCGATTTCATCTTCACCTTTAATGCAAAAGGTTATTTTATCTTCTAAAAATTTATTTGGAACAAGTGCGTTAAAAAGATAGTCAATTGCAGTTTCACGTTCGGCTGACGAATTATCACGCCAAGTCTTTACCAAACGAATAACGCGCAACACATTAGCTATTTTAATAAGTTCACCAGGTGTAAGCGTGGCACCTAAAGCCGCGCGCGACAAGCTTCCCGATATATTGACAGTGCCACCAAATGACGGTGAAGTAAATTTAGAAATAAGCAAATAAGCCGATTCGGTTTCGGCTAAATTACGTTTAACAATATTAATATCAGTTTCGGGTATAATCGTAAGTGCTAAATTATACGCATCTTCGCTTGCACACTCACCTGCTAATTTTTGTAAAACGGTTTGCAGTTCAAGTGTTTTTGCATGTTTTAATATATCATATTTCATATAATTCCTCGTAAGAATTCTAAAGTTGTAAATCGGTGTTCGGTTTGATATGTAACATATCGTTCGGTTAAAATTGAAAGTTCTTTTGCGGCGGTTTCGGGTATTTCAAAAGAATATAGCTGTTCAAATTTTGAATAAACAATA
Source organism: Clostridia bacterium (assembly GCA_017437005.1). GTDB lineage: Bacteria > Bacillota > Clostridia > Oscillospirales > Acutalibacteraceae > UBA737. Next base: position 33,885 of record JAFSBZ010000032.1, read on the forward strand.
TGCCTCATTGCTTGTAATACAGTCAGTGTGATAGATACACAATTTTCTTTGCGGCAATCACTGCAGTATAGCGTGCCGTCATCTAATTTAAAATACATAACAGCATCTTCAAATTTACCACAACCGTTACAAGCAATAATATTTGGCGCATATCCGGCAATTACAGCAATACGCAATTCGGTTATAGCTTTTATAAGCTCGGGCGAGCGTTTATTTTCGGTTAAAAAATGTAAGGAATTTAAAACAAGGCGTAAAAATTCTTCTGATTCATTTTCAACGGGACGAAAAATATTACAAAGCTCACAAAAATATTGCGCAACGGTAAGGGTTACAATATCACTGCCCGCGCCAAAAAACATTTTATTGACCGAGGCTTCAAGCACGGTATATGTATCGCCTTTAAACTCGAGGTTAAAGTTTGAAAAACAAAGCAAGCTTGTAGCCGAGCCACGCTTGCTTTTAATACTTTTAACCCCTCGTACAAAGGCAGTAATTACACCTAATTCACGTGTAATTACGGTTATCATACGGTCATTATCCCTTATAGTCGTTTCCTTTATCACAAGGCCATCGGTCGTAATATGCAGTGTCGTCACCTCCGTATAAATCACGCTCATTAATGTTTGATTTATAATCTAAATAATCTTTTGGATTTCCTGTTATTAAAAATTTAAGCCAAGATTTGTTTTGAAGCATAATATCAACCTCCACAAAACTATTTTGTGAGTTAGTTTTGATATTATGGTAGGTAAATTTAACTAATTAAGATTGTCAAGTCCAAATGTATGTATAAGACCTTGGCGATTGCGCCAATCCTCTTTAACCTTTACCCAAAGTTTAACTGATGCTTTTATACCAAAGAAATTTTCAATATCTTTACGGGCATAGGTACCAATACGTTTAAGCATTTCGCCGCCTTTTCCAATAATAATTCCTTTGTGTGAATCTTTTTCACAATAAATTACAGCATCAACGTGTAAAACAGGTTCACCATTTACTGTATCGGTTTCGTAAAATTTTTCAAGGTCAACAGCAACACCGTGGGGCACTTCTTTAGAAAGGCAACGAAGCAATTTTTCACGTATCATCTCTGCAACCATAACCTTTTCGGGTTGGTCAGTAAAATCGTCTTCTGCAAAGAAATGCGGTGACGGCTTTGAATATTTTGTAATTTCTTTAATCAGTATTTCAACACCGTCTCCACTTTTAGCGGAAAGTGGTATAACTGCATCAAAATCATAAATTTTTGCATAAGCTGTAATTATACCAAACAATGCTTCCTTGTCTTTAAGTAAATCTATTTTATTAATTACTAATATACATTTAAGTTTTTTTGCCTTTAACGTCTCGATAAGCGAAAGTTCTGCAGGCGGAAGATTTTCTAAATCGAGCTTAAAATCAGGACAAGCATCTACCACAAGAACAGCGGCATCAACATCGCTCATACCGTCTTTAACGGCTTTAATCATACTGTCGCCAAGTAAATTGTGCGGCTTGTGAAAACCTGGTGTATCAATAAACACAAGCTGCGTTTCGCCATTTGTTACAACACCCATTATTTTTGTACGTGTGGTTTGAGGCTTGTCCGAAACGATAGCAACCTTTTGTCCTACAATTTTATTAAGTAATGAAGATTTACCAACGTTTGGTCGACCTATAATTGTTATAAAAGCAGATTTTTGTTCCATAGTTTACACCTTTGTTATTGCAAGTCCAAGCTTGGTTAGAATTGCTTCTTCTTTTTCTCTCATTCTTGCTTTTTCAATTCCCTCATCAACGTGGTCATAGCCCAAAAGATGGAGCATTGAGTGGACGGTAAGATACCCTACCTCACGGCGAATACCATGACCATATAATTCGCCCTGTGCTATAGCGTGCTCAACCGAAATAACAATATCACCAAGCATTTTGTTATTTGTCAGAGGATTAATATCATAAACACCGTCTTTGCCTAAAGGAAACGATAAAACATCCGTTGACTTGTCAATATTACGATAATTATTATTGTATTCTCGTATTTGTTCGTCATCAACAAAGGTTACATCAACTTCTGCATTATCGTTAAAGCTTTCCTCTACCAAAGTAGCAATACAAGCCTTACGAACAAGTAATTTTGTACCAACAGGTAATTTAATCTTATTTTGAGAGTTTGTTATATTAACCTTTACTTTCATTTTGTTCACCGTTTCTTTCATAAGCGTTGATAATTTCTTGTACAAGTCGGTGACGTACAACGTCCTTGGCGCTAAGTTTTGTTATAGCTATATCGTCAATACCGCGAAGAATTTGAACTGCTTGTTTAAGTCCTGATTTTTTATCACCAGGTAAATCAATTTGGGTAATATCACCTGTTACAACCGCTTTAGAGTTAAATCCTAAGCGTGTTAAAAACATCTTCATTTGCTCTTGGGTTGTATTTTGCGCTTCGTCAAGAATAATAAAACTGTCATCAAGTGTACGACCACGCATATATGCCAGTGGAGCTACCTCTATATCCCCGCGTTCCTGACAACGTTGAAAATTTTCAGCCCCCAGCATATCGTAAAGAGCATCATAAAGAGGTCGCAAATAAGGATCAACCTTTTGCTGTAAATCACCCGGTAAAAAACCTAATTTTTCCCCCGCTTCAACGGCAGGGCGTGTAAGTATGATACGATTTACTTGCTTTGAACGAAAAGCATTTACTGCAAGTGCTACAGCAAGATAGGTTTTACCGGTACCGGCAGGACCTACACCAATGGTTATAGTGTTGTTTTTTATTGCCTCTATATATCTACGTTGACCAAGTGTTTTTGGTTTTATAGGTTTACCCTTAGCTGTAACACAAATGCAATCTGCGTTTGTTAGACGTGAAATTTTATCATCATCGTCATCATTAACCATATTTATAACATAATCAATATTTTGCGCGGTGATTGTTTCACCCTTATTAATTATTTCGAGTAGGCATTTAATTGCACGCGAGGCTTGTGACACATTAATAGTATCACCGATTACTTTAAGTTGACCTGAATGTGATGTTATAGAAACATTATAATGATTTTCGAGTCTTTTTATATTTTCATCAAGATTGCCGAAAAGATTAACAAGCTGCTCGACACGTTCAATATCAATAAGCAATTCCATACATTTAACTCCCAAGACTTATAATCATTCTTATTATACACCAAAAGTATAATAAAAGTCAATTTTCTTTGCTTAACAATATATTCTCTTGTACAGCGACGTTTTCTTCGCATTTATAGGTTATTTTAAGTAAAATTCCCTTTTCTGTTTCAACAAACTCACGCTCACATTCTGTAATAGATATAAAACCAAAATCATCTACTTGTGTATTAATTTCATTAAGTAAAATTTCTTTAAGTTCATCTTTGTTATATTTATAAATCAAATTTTCTTTAATTTTATATTCTTCGCAAGCAACACTTATGGGTAACCGGTTACCAAATAACTTTAAATTATTTATCTTACAGTTATAATTATTCATTTTATTTACTTTTCCAAAATATAAAGGAATTTTAATATTAAAAAATTCTATGGTATAACGCTTAATTATCTCCCCTGTTTCGACCTGCTTTTGTTGTTTAAAATTACATTGAGCCGAAAATTCTCTATATGTATCGGCAATTATTTCTCCACTTGAATGAACAAAATGAACGCCATCTGCTTTGCTAACAACACCCGATACAAGTAAATCGCCTTTTGATACAGTATCACCCACTTTAACGAGAGCATCGCCCGACGATACATTAATTTTTTTAATTGTACCTTCAATTATACTTTTAATATTAGATGGATAATCACTCTCTTTAATTATTGTATTATCAATTTCACTTAAATTTATGGTAAGTACTGAACCTTCAACAACGAATGAACACCATCCAATATCGTCACGTATTATTTGTAGATGTTGAGCAGCATATTTATTATTGATTTTATTTTTTGCCATTCCTTCATAAATACCTATTTCTTTACAAGAATTAATTACTTGTGAGTCGGTAATTTTATTGTTACCATCAATATCAATTATCCAAATAAAGTTTGATAATAAAATAATAATAGAAAAAAACAATATTATGCCAAGAATAAATCCAAAGCGCTTTTTATGTCTTTTAAGAGAGAAAACTAAACCACATTTTTCTATTATTTTAATTTTGCACTTTATTCCTTTACGTAATTCGTAAAGCTTTATAAATCCGGTAGGAGAAATATTACCATAGATGTATCCGTCTTTGTACTGTAAATTCCATATTTTAATTTTAGATGCGGCGGCGCGGTTTAGAAGCCTTTCGCTATTTTCTCGATTTATCTTAATTGACAAATATCCCATAAAAAATTGCCAAAGCCGTAACATAATTATCACCTAAACACAAAATTCTATTTCCATAACATTTCCTTTAATATCAATCTTTTCTTCATTAAAAAAAGAAATTAAAAAATCACTACCTGTAAAACTTATAAAACCCTTTTTTAATTTTAATTTTATGTAATTTTCTTGATAATCTACAATATTGTAACAGCCTTCAACAATAACCCTTTTATTAGAAAAAAATTCAATATGAGCACCATTTATTGATTCATAATTTATAAATTCGTTTTTATCCTTAATTAGATTTAATTTGTTTTTCTTTGAGGATTTAAATTTAAATTTATGCAAAAAATGCATCTCCTTAAAATATAACTAATTTAACATATGAAAAAAAAATAATAATAATTCGGCATGGCATATAAATAATTAAGGTGATTTTATGAAAAGCAATAAAAGGCTTGTTACAATTTTTTTAGTAATAATTTTTTTAAGCTTAATCATTACATTTCCAAATATATCAAGAAATGGCGTGTTACAGGGCTTAATAATATCAACTAAAGTCATAATACCCTCGCTTTTTCCTTTTTTGGTTTGTATTTTTTTACTAATAAAAAATCAAATTAGTGTAACTAACAATTTAATAAATAAAGTTTTACATAAGCTTTTAGGGCAAAATTTTAATATGTTTTTTGTGTTTGTATTATCTATGCTTGGCGGTTATCCGGTGGGCGCTGCATTGATAAATGAAATGTACAAACAAAAAATAATAAATAGTAGAACTGCCGATATCATGCTTACCTACTGCGTAAACGCAGGACCGGCTTTTATTGTTATTATTACAGGTGGAGCATTAGGTTCAAGAATTTTAGGTATTGTATTATTGATTTCTCATATAATGTCATCAATAATGAGCGCTTTAATTTTTTCTAATCAATTAAAAAAGCAAAATGTATGTTATAAACCGATTAAAAACATTAAAAATTCTTTTATTATTACTTTAACAGAAAGCGTTAATGAAGCTTGCAACAGTATAATTAAAATATGCTGTTTTGTAATACTTTTTTCTGTAATTAATTCATATTTTGATTACTTTTTTAGTAATATGCCTATTATAAAATATATATCGTTATTTACTGAAGTGACATCGGCTGTTACAAAATGTAAAAATATATACTTTGTATCGTTTTTACTTGGATTTTCGGGAATATCAATATGGTATCAGGTTTTATCGTTGTGTGAAAACAGAAAGGTTAATATAATACGTTTTATACTTGGAAGAATTTTTCACGGAACAATGAGTGCTACGATAACTTATTTAATAATTAAAATTTTTAAAATTAAGATTTCAACATTTAATAATAATGTAAGTTTTACTAAAAATTTCATTATTTCTGATGCAACATTATTTATATCAATTTTTATTATGGTTATAATTTTGTTAATATCTGTTTTTTCAAAAAATAAATGTGGAAAATTTATAAAAGATGTGTTATAATGTCTATTCGAGGTGATACGTATGGCACTTAAAGGCTTTAATAAAAAATTGCAAAAATCATGCCTATGGTGTGTTCATGGCAGAAAATCTGAATACTCTGATGAAATTTTTTGTAAAAAACACGGTGTAACAACACGTGCCGATGCATGTCGCCAATATAAGTATGATCCACTTAAACGTACACCGCAACGTCAAAATGCAAGCGGTAGTTTTACTGCTGACGATTTTTCACTTTAGTTGATTATCAAAATAATTAGAAAGGAGATATACAGCTTATGGTAAACACAAAAACAATTGCAACAAATAAAAAAGCATATCACGAATATTTTGTTCTTGAAAGTTTTGAAGCCGGTATCTCACTTTCTGGTACCGAGGTCAAATCAATCAGAGCTGGTGGTGTAAATCTTAAAGACTCTTGGGTGAGCGTAGATGATGGCGAGCTTATAATTAAGCAAATGCATATTAGTCCTTATGACCACGGTAATATCTTTAACAAAGAACCAAAACGTGATCGTAAGCTGCTTATGCATAAGCGTGAAATAATGAGGCTTTTTGGCACAGTAAAACAACAAGGACTTACACTTATTCCCCTTTCTCTTTATTTCAAGGGTTCTCTCGTAAAAGTTCAGTTAGGACTATGCAAAGGTAAACAGCTACACGATAAACGAGCAACTGCTGCAAAACGTGATGCCAACCGTACAATAGACCGCGCACTTAAAGAACAAAATCGATAATTTACATTTTCACTATTCACTCTTACCTATTACTTTAATATTTGGGGCCGTAAAGGTTTCGACAGGGATTTTGAACTATTGGAAGCGAGCAGCGGTGCGGAACCGCTTTAAAATCCGCAATTTAAAATTAACTGACAACAATAAAGTTGCACTTGCTGCCTAATTAGGCGGCCGTCCGACCAAAGAATACCGCGACTTTGGAAGGGCGTCATTTAGCGGTAAATGTGAACAGCAGCTTGTTCCAGTTGCTGTCATAAAGTAGGAACTACTAATTATAACGGTTTGATTTTTGTCTGTTATAAAAGGGAATTTTAAACAATAATCTGCGCTCGGAGATGCCGATAGGAATAGATTTTTGGACGGGGGTTCGACTCCCCCCGGCTCCACCAGAAAACGACAGATTCCGACAGGAATCTGTCGTTTTCAACTAAATCCACCCTTGCGGGTGGGTGAAATATTGCTTTGCAATGTGAAATA
>JAFSBZ010000033.1 GCA_017437005.1 Clostridia bacterium
GCGTTCGTCATCAAGTGACAGTTCTGTGTGCTCCGGAATAACCTTGCTCTTGTTCTAAAGGCGTGATTTTCTCAACATACCGTCCCTCGAGCTTTCCCACAACGCTAATTATATCATGGTTTCATTTTGTTGTGTGTGATGCCAAATCATGCGGTGTTCTATTGTGTTGAGAGCCATCCTCAAACGAACTCCAACAATTATTTCTTGACATTAATCACCGCTAAAGGTACAATTATCTTTGGCGGTGATTTTTTTGAAATCTAAAGTAATTAAGCTTGACCGTTTGTTTGTTGTAAAAAGCATACTTGTATGTCTTTTTTTATTATATACACTTATGATTATTGATTTTACACTTATAAACGATAACTTCGGCAGAAGTATATCAAATATCTTTTTGGCGGATAGTAAACAGGTAAATGAATATTTTGCTAATAAAACCAATATTATACCGTTTGCAACTGTAAGGCTCTTTATAAATGCTTTTAAAGAGGGTAGTCTTAAACCGTATATAGTGCTTGAAAATATATTTGGTAACTTTTTTGTGTTTATGCCATTTGCGTTTTTTGTGCCAAATATTTTTGTTCGCATAAATTCAGCGGTTAAATTTTTATTATTAATATCGTTAACAGTAATTTTTATCGAGGTTTTACAGATTGTGTTTTTAACGGGAAGCGCCGATATTGACGATTTTATTTTAAACGTTGGCGGCTCGATGGCGGCATACGGCATTCTTAATTTTTCAAAAGTGAAATATGCGATAAATAAATTTTTATTTGGTGAACGCGATGAAACTTAAGGCCTGCGCAAAAATTAATCTTACACTCGATGTTTTAGGTAAAAGAGAAGACGGTTATCATCTTATTGATTCGGTTTTTCAATCGGTATCGCTTTGCGATATTGTGAGTGTTGAAAAAAGTGATGTTATATCGGTTGCTTGTACCGATACTACAATATGCTCGGAATCAAATATCGCTTACAAGGCGGCACAAAAGTTTTTTGAGCATACGGGTGTTATAGGCGGCGCCAATATAGTAATAGAAAAGCATATTCCATTAGCTTCGGGTATGGGTGGCGGCAGCGCTGATGCGGCAGCTGTTATTGTAGCGCTTGATAAACTATATAAGACAAATTTATCACAACAGCAGTTGTGTGAGATTGGACTGTTGGTAGGCGCTGACGTTCCGTTTTGTATAGTGGGCGGTACTGCGCGTGTGGGCGGTATTGGCGAAAAAATGGAAAAGCTTTCCGATATGCCCGATTGTGCAATACTGCTTATAAAACACGGCAAAAAGCTTTCTACCGCCGATATGTATAAAAAGGTAGATGCATTCCCACAACAATGCTTTTTTACGTCGACAATGGTTGATGCTATAAACAAAAATAACTTAAATGCCGTTTGCAATAACGTGTTTAATGCTTTTGCTTCAATTTGTGAAAACAACGAATTAATTAACGACATAAAGCAAACAAATGCCTGTTCGGTGTCGCTTTCGGGCAGTGGTCCTACTGTTTTTGCAATATATAGTGATATTGCCCATGCTAATGCGGCAAAAACAAAATTAGAACAAAAAGGGTATAGTCCAATTGTTGCCGTACCCTCCAAAAGTGGAATAATTGAATAAAAAATATACTTCTGTCAATATTGTGTATATAAACATTGACAGGAGTATTTTTATGAAAAAGCCAATTAGAAAAAATATTGAACTTGGGGTATTGTTTGGGCTTGTGTGCGCTATAATGTTAAGCTTTGCTCGATTTGAGGTGCGCTGTGATGAATTGCGTCAGGGAGTGCTTAGATTGCATATAGTTGCAAACTCTGATAGCGAAGCGGATCAAAATTTAAAGCTTGCTGTTCGAGACGAAATACTTAAAAGCTCGGTCGATATTTTTAAAAACTGTAATAATGTTGACCAAGCTATTGCAATAGCAAGCAAAAACATTGAAGCTATAAACACTATAGCCAATAATGTTTTAAAACAAAGTGGCTTTGGGTATGAGGCGAATGTTTCGGTAGGAAGTAAGTATTTTAACACCAGAGTATATGACGATTTTACATTGCCTGCCGGCAATTATACATCCTTGATTGTAGATTTAGGTGAGGCAAAGGGTAAAAATTGGTGGTGCGTGGTATTTCCGTGTGTTTGTGTTCCAAGTGCAAGTGATGCAACGCTTACAGATGGTGTTTCGTCTTATGCTGCAGACACGGCCGAAAACGCTTCACAGTATAAAATCAGATTTAAAACAGTCGAACTTTATGAGAAATTTAAAAAATATTTGCAAAAAAATGATATTTTTTAAAAATAATGCTTGCTTTTTTTTAAGTTATGTGGTAGTATTCTAATGTTACAACGAAAGAAAGGGGTGACAAGGATGAAGGAAGGTTTACATCCTCAGTACGAAAAGGTAACAATTAAATGTGCTTGTGGTGCCGAATTCGAGACACGCTCAACAAAGAAGGACATCCGTTTGGATATTTGTTCTAAATGTCATCCGTTTTTCACTGGTAAGCAGAAGTTGGTAGATACCGGCGGACGTGTTGACAGATTTAAAAAGCGTTTCGGTATGGAAGATAAATAATTATTACCGCAATTCCGCAATCGGCCTACGGGGTGATTGCGGTTTTTTGTTTGGAAAGGCAGGTGTCATAATGCAGGAATACACAACTGTAAGCGGAGAGTTTTCGGCAGAATATATCGAAAAACATTCTCGCTTTATTGCGGTTTGCTTTAATTGCGAAACTGAAGCACAGGCAAGCGAAATAATTGCCGCACAAAAAAGCAAGTATTGGGATGCGCGACATAATGTGTATGCCTATATTTTGCAGGATGGCACTATGCGTTTTTCGGATGATGGTGAGCCGCACGGCACGGCAGGAATGCCGATACTTGACGTGATAAAGGGTAGCGGAATTACCAATGTGTTAATTGTGGTTACCCGTTATTTTGGTGGAATACTGCTTGGCACAGGAGGACTTGTACGCGCATACAGTACCAGCGCACGCGATGCGCTTGCAGGCGCTACAAAGGTTTTAATGTGTGAATGTCAAGAGTACAGGGTAGATTGTGATTACGGTAGTTTTGACCGTCTTACAAGGCTTATATCAGATTGTAACGGTATGGTTCAAAGCACCGATTTTACAGATAAGGTTATTGTAAGCGTTATGTTAAAAAAGTGCGAAAGCGAAGCCTTTTTGGAAAAGCTTTGCGAAACATTTGCATCAAAGCTTAAAGCAAATTTACAAAAAGAAATATTTTTTCCATTTATTTTGTAAAAAAAAGAGGATTTTTCAAAAAAATATGTAATATATATTTTAGAAGGAGTGATCTTGTGGAAAAAATCCGAGTTTTAACCGAGAACAGAGAAAAGGAATTTTTGTCTCCATATGCTACGCTAAGCACCGAATCGGTTGGCCGTGAGCGCAAGGAAGAAAAGTGCGAGCTACGTACAGATTTTCAGCGTGACCGTGACCGAGTAATACATTGTAAGGCATTTAGACGTTTAAAACACAAGACGCAGGTTTTTTTATCTCCCGAATCAGATCATTACCGCACCCGTCTTACGCACACGCTTGAGGTAGCTCAAATAGCGCGTACAATAGCGCGCGCGCTAAGATTTAACGAGGATCTTACCGAGGCTATCGCGTTAGCGCACGATTTAGGACACACTCCATTTGGACATGCAGGGGAAAGGGCACTTAATTCGATATATCCAGGTGGCTTTACTCACTTTGCGCAAAGCGTACGTGTTTGCCGTGTGATAGAAAAGGGCGGCAAGGGGCTAAATCTTACACACGAGGTTCTTGACGGAATTATGCATCATACTCGCGGTGAGTGGCCGCACACCCCCGAGGGTAAAATCGTTCGCTTTAGCGACCGCATCGCCTATATAAATCACGATATAGATGATGCCATTACAGCAGGTGTTTTTAGTGAAGAAAGCATCCCTCTCGAAATCAGAGAGGTTTTAGGCTTTAAAAAGAGCGAAAGAATAAACACCTTGGTAAAATCTCTTGTAGAAAACACCGAAAAAGACGATGTTAAGATGGACGAGCGTACTTTAAACGCTTATGAAAACTTGCATAATTTTATGTATGATACGGTATATCTTAATCCGGTTGTTAAATTTGAAGAGACCAAGGTTGACGGAATTGTAAACGGAATATATGACTATTTGCTAAAAAATCCCGATAAGCTTGACGATGAATACAATATAATCCGTGAGCGCGAGGGTATAGAGCGCGCCGCGGTGGATTATATTTCCGGTATGACCGATCATTTTGCTGTTACAATGTATTCAGATATTTATATACCAAAAGAGTGGAAGGTTTAATCTAAAGGTACGATATTTGGTGCATATATTATGATATTATAAACTAAAGGAAAGGGGAGTGCGATATGGCAATACCAGAGGATATTATAAATGAAATTAAGATGCGAAACGATATAGAAACGGTTATGGCACCGTATGTAGATTTAAAACGTCGCGGTAAAAATTTGGTAGGCCTTTGTCCGTTTCATAATGAAAAAACCCCCTCCTTTACGGTTTATCCTGAAAACGGATCGTTTTATTGCTTTGGTTGCGGTGTAGGCGGTGATGTTTTTAGCTTTGTTAGGCAAATAGAAAATCTTGACTACATTGATGCTGTAAAGTTTCTGGCTGAGCGCAGTGGCATAACGCTTCCTCAAGACGGATATGACGATTCCATGCAAAAGCTAAAAAATACAGTGTATGAAATAAATCGCGAAACCGCAAAATTTTATCATACATATCTTATGTCACCTGATGGCAAGTGGGCGCTGGATTATCTTGTGGGCAGAGGGTTATCGATTTCTACCATAAAGCATTTTGGTCTTGGCGCCGCGCCTGACAGTTGGGATAGCCTTATAAAGCATCTTAAGGGCTTGGGTTACAGTATTTCCGATATGATACAGGCAAATGTTGTTGCAAAAAGCCAACGCGGAAGTTACTATGACCGATTCCGTAAGCGCGTAATGTTTCCTATTATAAATATACGCGGCAAGGTAATTGCCTTTAGCGGACGCGCAATGCCCGGCGAGGATAAAGCGGGCGGTAAGTATGTAAACACAGCCGATACACCTGTTTATAAAAAGAGTGAAAATCTTTTTGGTATTAATTTTGCTAAAAATCATTGCGATGAGCGTGTGATTTTGGTTGAAGGTAATATGGATGTTATATCGCTGCATCAAGCAGGCTTTGAAAATGCTGTTGCAGCGTTAGGTACCTCATTTACCGAGGAACAGGCAAAGCTGTTGTCCAGATATACAAAAGAAATAGTACTACTAATGGACTCGGATGCGGCTGGTCAAAAAGCGGCAAAGCGAGCGGGTGAAATTTTACAAAATACAGGTCTTGAAATAAGGGTACTATTGCTTCCTGATGGTAAGGATCCTGATGAATATATTAAAAAGAACGGTGCAGATAAGTTTAAGGCATTGCTTGATGGCGCTGTAAGTGAAATAGAATACAAGCTGCTTACTGCGGTTCAGGGTATTGATATTAATCAGGATGACGGTAAGCTACAGTATCTTTCCCGTGCGGTGAAAATCATTGCCGAATCAAACGATGTTATGACGCGTGATTTGTATATAGGCCGTCTGTCAGATAAATATGGCGTGTCGCGCGCAGCACTTGAAACCAAGGTAGCCGACATACGCAAGGAAAAATTCAAACAACGCCAAAAGCGTGAAATAGAGCAGGTTGTTCATCCAAAATTTGACCGTACCGACGTTAATCCCGAAAGGCGTTTACATCCGGCAGCAGCGGTGGCAGAAGAAACGGTTATTGCTATACTGTTTCAGCATCCAAACACCTTTGATGCCACTTACGAGAAGCTAAAGCCCGATGATATGATAACATCACTGAATCGCCGAATATATAAACATATATGCGAATGTGCAACCAGCGGCAGAAATCTTGATATATCATATTTTGGGGAGCTGCTTCCACCTGCTGAAATGGGTTACCTTACATCACTTGTTAATAGTGAAAAGGGCGATAAAAACGCAGATGCTGTATTAAAGGACAGCATAAAGGTAATATTAGATGAGGGATTATTACGTGATACGCGAAATGTAAAAAATATGTCTGTTGACGATTGGGCAGACAATCTACAAAAAATAATTGATGCAAAGAAAAAGGGGAACTAAAAATGGCAGAAAAAAAGAAACAACTAACAGCCGAAGAACTTGAACGTCAAGCTGACGAGCTTTTGAAAGAAGCTGAAAAAAAGGAAGAATTGGCTGACGAACTTGAAAATCAGCTTGAGGATGAAGAGCCTACCGAGGCTGATCTTAAGCTTGAAGAGGAAAATCTTTTAGATCCTGATATCTTAGAGCGTGACTACGACGAGGAGCCTACCGAGGACGAGCTTAAGCTTGAAGAGGTTGACATTGATAATCTTGGTGATGACACTGCGCTTGAGAATATGTCACTTGATGATCCGGTTAAGGTATATCTTCGTGAGATAGGTCGTGTGCCGTTGCTTTCTTCAAAAGAGGAAATTGCGCTTGCAGAAAAAATTGCTGAAGGTGACGAATACGCTAAAAAGCGTCTTACTGAGGCAAACCTACGTCTTGTTGTAAGTATAGCAAAAAAATATGTTGGACGCGGAATGTATTTTCTCGATCTTATTCAGGAAGGTAACGTTGGTCTTATAAAGGCTGTGGACAAGTTTGACCATACAAAAGGCTTTAAATTTTCAACATATGCTACTTGGTGGATACGTCAGGCGATCACACGTGCGATTGCTGATCAGGCAAGAACCATACGTATTCCGGTTCATATGGTAGAGACTATCAATCGTCTTAAAAAGATACAAAGTCAACTCCTTCACGAAAACGGTTACGAACCAACCGAAGAGCTTATTGCCGAAAAAATGGAGCTTTCGGTTGAGCGTGTGCGTGAGATTATGCGTGTGGCGCAAGAGCCTGTTTCAATGGAAACACCCATAGGCCCCGAGGAGGATTCTCGTCTAATGGACTTTATTCGTGACGAGGATGCATTGGCTCCTGACGATGCCGCGCTTAAAACCATCACTAATGAGGATATTGATGCCGTGCTTCGTACTCTTTCTCAGCGTGAGGAACAGGTAATTCGTTTGCGTTTTGGTCTTAAAGATGGCAGATGCCATACACTCGAAGAGGTTGGCACAGAATTTAAGGTAACACGTGAACGTATCCGTCAAATAGAGGCCAAGGCGCTTCGCAAGCTTCGTCATCCTGTAAGAAGCAATAAATTTAAGGATAAATAAGGAATATAAATATGAAATTCACATATAAAACAAACGGCGTTTGTTCACGTAGCATTGATATTGAGGTAGAAGATAACAAAGTAAAAAATGTATCGTTTTTTGGTGGCTGTAACGGTAACCTTAAAGGCATCGGAGAGCTTGTAAAGGGTATGAATATTGACGATGTTATTGCAAGACTTGAGGACATTAAATGTGGATTTAAAAACACATCTTGTCCGGCACAACTTGCCCAAGCGCTTAAACAATATAAAAACGCATAAAAAAGTCCCATTGAAACATTAATGTTTCAATGGGATTTTTTGTAGCTTGTAATTTTTAGATTAATGCTAATAATACAAAGTTAAGTATAAAGAGCGCTGTGCAAATCCACAAAATAGGATTAATTTCCTTTGCCTTGCCTTTGCATACCTTAACAATTGTGTAGAAGATAAATCCTGCTGCTATACCGTAAGAAATGCTATAGCAAAGTGCCATAAATATACCGGCAAAGAATGCTGGAACCGCTTCGTCAAGGTCGCTCCAATCAATATCCTTGAAAGATGACATCATCATAATACCAACAACTACAAGAGCAGGTGCAGTTGCTGCTGACGGAACCGCGCTGACAAAGGTTGCAAAGAAAGCTGAAATTGCAAAGCAGATAGCCGTTACAACAGAGGTAAGACCTGTACGTCCGCCGGCGCCAATGCCCGCCGCACTTTCAACAAATGTGGTTGTATTAGATGTACCAAATAATGCACCAATAGATGTAGCGGTTGCATCGGCAAACAGCGCTTTATCCATTTTTGATTTAAAGCCTGCGCCGCTTTCCATTGCTTTTTCATCTTCTTCAGAGAAAATACCTGTTCGACGACCTGTACCAATAAATGTACCGATTGTATCAAATGTATCAGAAATACTAAACGAGAAGATAGTAATAAGAACCAGGGGAAGCTTTGTAACATCGGTAAATAGGCTTGTGATTCCGCCCTCTTTAAAGATAGCAAGAAATGTAGTTGGAAGCTGTGCGCATGATTCGGTAAAGCTGATTGTATCGCCAAGTGTTGTAACACCAAATGGAATACCAATGATTGTTGTAGCGGCAATTGCAATCAAAATTGCGCCTTTAACCTTAAGAATAAGAAGAATAACAACTAGGGCTAAACCTATAAGGAACACCCAAAAGGTAGGTTGGTTCAGGGTGGGAAGAGCAGGAACACCGGCACTAAAATCTACCATACCTACGTTAAGGAAGCCAATGTATGCTACAAAAATACCAATACCGCCGCCAATTGCATGCTGAAGGCTTAAAGGTATTGCTTTTATTATGTATTTACGAACCTTGGTAACAGTAATCAAAATATTAAGAATACCGCAAATAAATACCATAGAAAGCGCTTGTTGCCAAGTAAACTTTAATGTAAAGCACACGGTATAAACAAAGAACGCATTAAGACCCATACCCGGAGCCTGAGCATAAGGAACATTAGCAACAAGACCCATTACAAGTGTTCCTACAATTGCAGAAATGATGGTTGCAAGAAATACTGCTCCCCATTCCATACCCGACTGTGAAAGAATGCCGGGGTTAACAATAATAATGTATGACATAGCAAAAAATGTTGTCAAACCCGCCATAATTTCGGTTGATACAGAAGTACCATTTTCTTTTAGATGAAATAATTTTTCCATAAAAAGACCCCTTTCAAATTTAATGCACACATTATATCACATTGTTTTTTACTTTTCAACATTTTGTGGCATTTTTTAGGTTTTAGGTATATATTGTGTTTTGCAGTAAAATTAATGAAAAAATTAGGCCTCTTGACTTTTAGAATTTACTCCAAAAATCAAGAGGCCTTGTTAAGTTTGTAAAAAAAGCAAAAACCCTTGAAACATCAGTGTTTCAAGGGTTTTGGTCCGAGTGTTCATAACCAACCTGACAAATAATCGAAGAAACACCGGTAGTCACACGCTTTTCTCACTCATTCCAATCCGTAATTATGCTGTTTTCCTTACGAAATAAGGAGGACTTACAATGTCAAAGTTTATTGAAGAATTTTATTATGGTAATTTAGACCCACAAGCGCGTAGTACAAAGGAGAATAAAACCGTTCAAAAGCAAATGGAGGTTCTGATGCTCAACGAGGACTTTTTAACCGAGAACCTCTCCGGCGAAAGTAAAAAGAAATTCCTTGACTTTTGCAACGCGTGGAGCGTAGTGAACGGCGAATCAAATCTCGATAGTTTCATTATGGGATTCCGTCTTGGTGCTAACTTTGCTTATGATACGTTTGTATCAGATGAAGCACCATTTCAAGACTTGTTGAAGGAGGTTTGATTATGGAAAAGTATATCTATGATGAAAACAACGGTTTGTGGTACGAACTTCAAGGTGATTATTATATCCCTTGCAGTAATAGGTACCAATACAATCGGTATTACCGAAGTTGATTGGTTAGGGCTACTTAGCGCATGCGCGCTCTCGGGTGTGGTAACCGTGCTTTTTAATATTAAGAGCTTGCCGGAAGAAAGACCACCTACAGATAAAAAGGTTTCATAATGTCAAATATATTTGACATCTAATAATTAAGAGATATAATTATAAACGGTGTAGCATAAGCAAATGGATATATAACTTGTGAGTATTGATTTTATGGTTTAAATTTGGCAAACGAAAATTTAATAAAGTGAAAATGCGTTTTTATAAGTTTGAAACATATCCTTACTGCACCAAAAATACACCGCCTCGTTCCGTTATGGTTCGAGGCGGTTTTTGTATTATGTCAAGCAATATTTAAAGTAGCAATAGCAGTAGCAATAGAATAAAATTTTATTGAATTTAGTTGAACAATTGTTAAAAAATTATTATTTTAATAAAAAAATAAAAACCGCTCAACACCCTATAATTAAAGGAAATAAGCGGTTTTTTTTGGTCCGAGTGACAGGACTTGAACCTGCGGCCTCTTGACCCCCAGTCAAGCGCGCTACCAGCTGCGCCACACCCGGATAGTGTGAAGAATAAATTATATTGGATGAAAAGCGCTTGACCCCGCTGCCCAAGCAGCCAGCTGCGCCACACCCGAAAATTTTCAATTAATTTGGCTGACCGAGATATTATACAACGGTCAGCCAAGATTGTCAACATTTTTTTAACTAATAATTAGTCAGCAAAGCCGGTTTCTACCAATGATACCAAAGCAGCCATTGCATCAGCCTCGTCGGTGCCGTCGCAAATGATTTTAATACCTGTGCCACCGATGATACCGAGTGAAAGAACACCAAGTAAACTTTTTGCATTTACCTTTCTTTCATCCTTTTCAACCCAGATAGATGACTTAAACTCGTTTGCCTTCTGGATGAAGAAGGTAGCGGGACGGGCACGAAGACCAACTTGATTTTGAATTACTACGTCTTTAACACACATTTCAAAAAACTCCTCGAAAAAGTAAATGTTTATTTAATGCAAAACAATTAAAATATGCTTTGCAACGATAATATTATACCACATTTAATGCTGTAGTCAATTGTTTGTTAAAAAGTTCTAATAATTATCCAATATTTTAGATAAATTTAATGTCAAATTTGGTAAAATTGATAACAAGTTATTTGCGCTTTCGTGTCTTTTCGGGTTCTAAGCCCAATAGTTTGCGATCTTGCTTATCAAGTTCTATTTTTTCAAACATTTCGGGGCGAAGCTTTTGCGTGATTTCGAGTGATTGTTTTCTTCGCCATTTGGCAATTTCGGCATGATTGCCCGAAAGCAAAACCTCGGGCACTTCGCGACCGTTCCAGTTGGCAGGACGCGTATATTGCGGATATTCAAGCAAGCCTGAAAAATGGCTTTCATCCTCAAAACACAGGTCATCGCTAAGCACACCCGGTAACATACGGCAAACAGCATCCGCAAGGCATAATGCAGGTAGCTCGCCGCCTGTGAGCACAAAATCACCTATAGAGATTTGTTCGTCTACAATTTCTTCAAGTACGCGCTCGTCAACACCCTCGTAATGACCGCAAAGCAACACTATACGGTCAAGGTGTGAAAGCTCTACAACCTTTTTTTGTGTAAGTGTTGCGCCTTTGGGCGAAAGATATATAAGGTGCGGTTTGTTTTCTTCCTCTTTGTATAAACTTTTGTAACAATTATAAATAGGTTCTGCCGCCATTACCATACCCATACCGCCACCATAAGGCATATCGTCAACCTTATTATGCTTATTGTTGGCAAAGTCACGTATGTTATGGCACTCAAGCTCTACCTTTTGAGCTTTTCGGGCACGACCTATTATACTTTCATTAAGTACCGATTCGCACATTTCGGGGAAGAGGGTAAGTATATCAATCTTCATCGTCAAAAATCCCCTTAAGCGGTCTGATTTTTATTATATCGCTATTTATATCAACGTTAACAATTACGTCGGGTATTGCCGGCACAAGATATTCGCGTTCACCGTTTTTGATATGCCATACGTCGTTGGCGCCTGTTGGAGATACGTCGCTTAAAACACCAAGTAAAGTATCGTTATCGGCATCAAAAACATTTGCGCCAATAATTTCACTTACAAAGTATCTACCTTCGGGCAATTTTGCATCGTCACGCTTTATATAAAGTATTTGATTGCGATATTTTTCGGCCGTTTCAATGCTGTCGACACCCTTTATCGCGGCAATTACAACGTTGCCGTGAGGAGTAATTTTGTTCATTTCAATCTTGGTTTTGCCGCTGTCAAGATAAAAACTTTTAAATCCGGTTAAAAATTCACCATCATCTGACCATGGCTGAATACGTACCATACCGCGCACACCGTGAGTACCTACGAATTTACCAACCTCTAAAAATTCTTTTTTCATTATTTCACCTTTTTACTATATGTAAAAACCCCCGAATATGCGGGGGTTTGATTTGTGTTTTAGGTAGCCTTTCGGCTACCGTAAAATTAGTCGATTTCTACAACGATTTTTTCGTGATTCTGATTAGCAGCGGCGCGCATAACGGTGCGTATTGCCTTAGCAATACGACCCTGCTTGCCGATTACTCTGCCCATATCGCCCTCAGCTACGTTAAGGTGATATACAATAACGCCTTCTTCGTTTGCTTCATCAACTGTTACGTTTACTGCATCGGGATTTTCTACAAGTCCTGATGCAATAGCAATGAGAAGTTCTTTCATTGTTATAACTCCTAATTAAAGAATACCGTTCTTTTTAAGCAAAGCTTTAACAGTGTCGGTTGGCTGAGCGCCGTTGCTGATCCACTTCTTTGCCTTTTCAGCGTCGATTTCTACGATAGCAGGGTCCTTTGTAGGATCAAAGTGACCGATTTCTTCGATGAAACGACCGTCACGTGGGTAACGAGAATCTGCAACAACAACACGGTAGAAAGGAGCCTTTTTTGCACCCATTCTGCGAAGTCTGATTTTTACTGCCATTTTACTGCACCTCCATAAAAGAATGTATATATTTTATTTAAAAGAGATAACTCTTAAAAACCAAAGTTACCAAATTGGTTGGGGTTGATGCCTTTAAGCATACGTTTTTTACCCTTACCGTTCATTTGCTTGAACATTTTTTTCATTTGCTCGTATTGTTTTATAAGTCGGTTAACATCCTCAACCGTTTGTCCACAACCTGCGGCAATACGACGACGGCGAGACGCGTTTAAAATTTCGGGCTTGCGACGTTCTTTTGCGGTCATTGACTGAATAATGGCTTCAACGCGAAGCATTTGACGATCGTCAACGTCAACGTCACGTAGTTGTTTTTCCATACCCGGAAGCATAGAAAGCACGCTTTTTAAACTACCCATTTTTTTGATTTGCTGAAATTGGTCAAGTAAATCATTCATATCAAAACGATTTTCAGCAAGCTTTTGCGCGGCTTCTTCTGCCTTTTTTTGATCAAGCTGTTGTTCGGCGCGCTCGATAAGGGAGAGCATATCACCCATACCAAGTATACGGCTTGCCATTCGCTCAGGATGAAATTCTTCCAACTGGTCAAGCTTTTCACCAACGCCGGCAAACATAATGGGCTTTCCGGTAACGGCTTTTACCGAAAGTGCGGCACCGCCACGGGTATCACCATCAAGCTTGGTAAGTACAATTCCGTCGATTTCGAGAATATCGTTAAACGCCTTTGCTATGTTTACGGCATCTTGACCGATCATAGAGTCAACAACGAGAAGGATGTTGTTAACCTCGACACATTCGGTAATGCGTTTTAACTCTTGCATTAACTCTTCGTCTACGTGTAAGCGGCCTGCGGTATCAAGTATAACGTAATCATGACCGTAATCACGCGCGTATTTGATAGCTTCGACTGCTATTTTTTCAGGTCTTTCGGTTCCCATTTCAAAAACAGGAGTTTCAACCTGACGGCCAACAACCTTTAACTGCTCGATTGCGGCAGGGCGATATATATCGCAAGCAACAAGCATTGGTCTGTGCCCCTTTGATTTTAAAAGCTTTGCAAGCTTGGCGCTGTGTGTTGTTTTACCTGAACCCTGTAAACCGCACATCATAATAACGGTAGGAATTTTTGACGCTGTTTTTAAACGAGCTTGCTCGCTACCCATTAAAGCAGTCAGCTCTTCGTTAACAATTTTTATAACCATTTGTGGCGCGGTAAGACTCTCCATAACATTTGCGCCAATACATTTTTCGGTAACAGTTGTGGTGAATTGCTTGGCCACTTTATAGTTAACGTCGGCTTCAAGAAGAGCAAGACGCACCTCACGCATAGCGTCTTTAACGTCGCTTTCGGTAAGCCTGCCTTTGCTGCGTAGCTTTTTAAAAACGCCATTTATTTTATCTGAAAGACTTGAAAATGCCAAGTGTGTTCACCTGCCTTTAGAATTTGTTTGTTATTTCTTTTATTGTACTAAGCTTTTCAGAGTCGGACTTATCGCTGTCAAGTGTTTGCTGAAGCGCTAAAACATTTTGACACCAACCGCACTCGTCCTCGTATTTTTTAAGCTGTAGCTCGCCGCGTTTTATGAGGTCACGCACACCCTGACGTGTGATTGATTCGTTTTCGGCGATTTCGCTTAGTGATAGATCCTCGTTGTAATAGTGATGCAATAAATTCCGTTGCTTTTCGCTTAAAAAGGGACCATAAAAATCAAGAAGCGCACTAATTGATAAATCTTTTGCCATAAAGTGCCCTCCTTGTAAAGTTTTTTTCTTTACAGCAAATGGCATTATAGCACAAAGCAACGTGTATGTCAAGTTTTTTTCTTTACATTTTTTGTGTTGAAAAAAGCGCGTACACATTATATAATATATAAAGGTGATTTTATGTTGAAACTAAGGAAATTTTTATTGGTAGCATTATGCGCGTTTATAATTTTTGGCACGCTTTGTGGCTGTGGAGAAAAATATAAAGATTCGATAATTTATTTTGAACTTTTAGAAAAGCCGCAAACACTTGATCCTCAAATGGCATCAAGTGATAGCGAACTGCTTATAGTGCGTAATATATATGAAGGGTTATTAAGGGAAGACAAAGATGGCAACATTGCGCTTGGAGTATGCGAGGACTATTCTTACGAAAACTTGACCTATACATTTAATATTAAAAAGGATGCTGTATGGAGTAATGGGAATAAAGTTACTGCTTATGACTTTGAGTATGCTTTTCGCCGCGCTGTTGATCCTAAAATCAATGCGCCGTTTGTAAACCGGTTACTTGCAATAGAAAATGCCGAGGCAATTTCTTCCGGCAATGCTGATTTGTCAACATTGGGTGTAAATGCATTAAATGATACAACTTTAACCATAACAATGTGCAAGGAAGATGATAGTTTTTTAAAAACTCTAACAACGTCGATTTGTATGCCTTGTAATGAAGCTTTTTTTGAGGAAAGCATTGGTAAGTACGGGTTAGATGCTAAATGCATTATTTCAAACGGAAGCTATAGACTTACCAAATGGAATAAGGAAGAATTTGGTATAAGAATTTATAAGAATGAACAGTATTGCGGAAGGTGTACCGCGCAAAACGCTGCTGTCTTTATAAGCTGTATAGATGATGAGCCACAAACATCACGTTTAAGTGGCGGAGAAAGCGATATCGCATTTTTAGGCAGTGAGGAGCTTGAGACGGCAAAAAATGCAGGCCTTGCTACCAAAAACGTGCAAAATATATGTTGGATAATGACAATAGGTCGCAACTATAATGATGAAGTACGTCGCGCTTTTGCAACGTCATTTAATGCCGATGTTTATAAAAACGCTTTACCGGTCGGGTTTGATGTAGCAAAATCTGTTTTTCCGGATATACTGGGTATTAATACCGATAATATAGGAATGACAGAATATAATTTGGATGAAGCCAAACAAATTATGTCAGACCAGATATACAAAATGGAGGATAAAAAATTTCCACCGTCTACATTATATTACTATAATGCAAGCGGTGTAAAAGCGCTTGCCACTGCAATTGTTGGGCATTGGCAACAAAATTTAAGCACATTTATAAATATAGAGGCATCGGAAAATCTTGAAGCATTGCAAAACGAATTAAAAGATAATAGTACACTTGAGTTTGCGTTGTTTCCAATAGTGGCAAAGAGCAATTATTTTAATGAGTATGCAAAAATGTTTGTTTCGCGCAGTAATGCGCAAGCGCCTGACATATTACAGCAAGAGGCGCTTGCAGACTACACTATACTACCTGTAGCGTATCAAAGCACAAACATATCATACATATCAACACTTGAAAACGTAATCGCGTGTGAAGATAACGGTTATGTAGACTTTTCACACATTATAAAACGATAAATTTTTGTGTCGTACAAAACTATCCTAAAATGACCTCGTTTTTGCAAAAAAATATTGACTTTTATAGTGTCGGTATGTATAATGATATTATCAAAATAGTATAAGTGTCTAACTGTGCCCATATAGTTAGATAATTATACGAGGAAAGGTGATAAAAAAATGAAAAAACTACTTGCACTGTGTCTTACAGTAGTGTTAGTTCTCGCAATGATGCCTATCATCGGCGCATCTGCTGCAGAGAAAGCAACATTTTCTGTAGGCGACATTACTGGTGCTCCCGGTGAGGAAGTAACAGTACCTGTATCAATTGATGCCAATCCAGGCCTTACATTTGCTCAGGTTATGATTGGTTATGATGCAGATGCTCTTGAAATTGTTAATGTTGAAAAGTTAACATTAGCAGGCAAGCCAGCATCAAGTGGTCCTATTACTGCAAATCCAATTGCTGTAACATGGGCTGATGGTTTGGCAGATACCACTGACACAGGTGTTATCGCAAACATTACATTCAGGATTAAGGACAACGCTGCTGACGGCGATTATACTCTTGAAGTAGAAGGCGTACAGGAAAACATTTTCAACCTTAACTATGAAGATGTAGCATTTACAACTGTAAACGGCACTATTACTGTTAAGTCAGGCGCTGTTGAACCTCCTGTTGTTAATGGTTTGACATTTATCGTTGGTAATGTTACAGGCGCTCCTGGTGAAGAGGTTTCCGTACCTGTTGAAATTGCAGGCAACCCTGGTATTACATTTGCACAGGTTATGGTTGGTTATGATGCAAATGCTCTTGAAATCGTTAATGTTGAGAAGTTAACATTAGCAGGCAAGCCAGCATCAAGCGGTCCTATTACTGCAAATCCAATTGCTATTACTTGGGCTGACGGTTTGGCAGATACTACCGAAAACGGTGTTATCGCAAACATTATTTTCAAGATTAAAGACGGCGCTTCCGGCACATATACACTTACAGCTGAAGGCGTACAGGAAAACATATTCAACCTTAACTATGAAGATGTAGCATTTACTACAATAAATGGTACTGTTACCGTTGGTGCTTCTTCTTGTGAACATGATTGGGTAGAAGTAGTTGATGATAAGTATCTTGTATTTGAAGCAACTTGTGATTCAAAGGCTACTTACTATAAGAGCTGTTCACTTTGTGGCATAGCAAGTGACGAAGCTTTTGAAACTGGCGATTTTGCTGATCACACATGGGCAGAAGTAGTTGATGACGAGTATCTCGTAAGCGAAGCTACTTGCACAGCAAAGGCTACTTACTACAAGAATTGTTCAGTTTGTGGCGAAGTAAGTGACGAGACATTTGAAAGTGGCGAACTTGCAGCTCATACATGGGCAGAAGTAGCTGATGAAAAGTATCTCGCAACAGAAGCTACTTGCGAAGCAAAGGCTACTTACTATAAGAGCTGTTCTGTTTGCGGCGAAGCAAGCGACGAAACATTTGAAGCAGGCGAGCTTGCTGCTCATACACCAACAAAGGTAGTTGATGACAAGTATCTTGCAACAGAAGCTACTTGCGAAAACAAGGCTACCTACTATACAAGCTGTTCTGTTTGTGGCGAAGCATTAGATGCAACATTTGAAGATGGTGATCTTGCAGAGCACACATATGGCGAATGGGTTGTAACAAAAGAACCTACCGAGACTGAATCAGGTCTTAAGGAAAAAGAATGCTCAGTTTGTGGCGATAAGGTAGAAGAAGTAATCCCTGTGATTTCTACTGAAGAATGCACTCACGAATGGGCAGAAGTAGTTGATGATCAGTATCTTGCAAGCGCAGCTACCTGCGAAGCAAAGGCTACTTACTATAAGAGCTGCTCACTTTGTGGAGAAGTTAGTGAAGAAACATTTGAAGCAGGCGAGCTTGCAGAGCACAAATATGGCGAATGGGTTGTAACAAAAGAACCTACCGAGACTGAAACAGGTCTTAAGGAAAAAGAATGCTCAGTTTGTGGCGATAAGGTAACAGAAGAAATCCCTGTACTTACACCATCTGTTAAAGAAGTTGTATTTGCAGTTGGTTCTGTTGAAGGCGCTCCTGGCGATGAAGTAACTGTTGAAGTATCAATCAACGAAAATCCTGGTATTACATTAGCACAGATTATGGTTGGTTACGATGCTGATGCACTTGAAGTTGTAGCTATTACTCCTGTTAAATTTGCAGGTATTGATGCAAGCTATGGTCCTACAAGCGCAAACCCAATTAAGATTACATGGGAAAACAATCTCGAAAATATCACCGAAACAGGTGTTATTGCAACCATTACATTTAAGATTAAAGATACTGCTGCTGCAGCTGATTATGCACTTTCTGTAAGTGCTGATCCTGATTTCGTATTAGATACAGCAGTTAACAATGTTCCATTTGCAGTTGTTGATGGCGCAATCAAGGTTCACCATCATAACTGGGTAGAAGTAGTTGATGCTAAGTATCTTGCAAGCGAAGCTACTTGCACAGCAAAGGCTACTTACTACAAGAGCTGTTCAGTTTGCGGTAAGGCTGGTACTGAAACATTTGAAACAGGCGATGTTCTTGCTCACACTGCAGCACAGGTAGTTGATGCTAAGTATCTTGCAACAGAAGCTACATGTATTGATAAGGCTACTTACTACACAAGCTGTTCTGTTTGCGGTGCTAAGTTAGATGCAACATTTGAAGCTGGCGAAGTTAACGCAGATAACCACGCTGGTGAAAAGACCACACACGCTGCTGTTGAATCAACATGTACAGTTCAGGGTAATGAAGAATATGTAACATGCGATGATTGCGGCGTTATAGTTGAAGGAACTGACGCTAAATTACCTCTTGCTCCACACGCTTGGGCAGAAGTAGTTGACGATAAGTATCTTGTGAGCGAAGCAACCTGCACAGCAAAGGCTGTTTACAACAAGAGCTGTTCAGCTTGCGGCGAAGCAGGTACTGAAACATTTGAAACAGGTGACGTTCTTGCTCATACTTGGGCAGAAGTTGTTGACGAAAAGTATCTCGTAAGCGAAGCAACCTGCACAGCAAAGGCTGTTTACAACAAGAGCTGTTCAGTATGCGGCGAAGCAGGTACCGAAACATTTGAAACAGGCGACGTTCTTGCTCATACTTGGGTAGAAACTGCTGACGAGAAATATCTTGTAAGCGCTGCTACATGTGAAGCAAAGGCTGTTTATAACAAGAGCTGTTCAGCTTGCGGCGAAGCAAGTGATGAAACATTTGAAGCAGGCGAGCTTGCTCCACATGACTTGAAGGAAAATCCAGCTGTTGAAGCAACATGCGATGCAGAAGGTAGCATTGCTAACTGGAGCTGTTCAGTTTGCGAAAAGATCTTCAAGGATGCTGAAGCTAAGGAAGAAGTTACTGCTGAAGAACTTGTAGTAGAAAAAGTTGAACACAAGTATGGCGATTGGAAGGTTATTACAGAAGCTACTACCGTAGATAAAGGTAGCAAAGAAAAAGTTTGCGAAATTTGCGGTGACAAGGTTGTAGAAGAGATTCCTGTTCTTGAAGCACCTGAAAAACCAGAAGGTGATGCTGGCCAGACATCTCCAACAACAAGCGATGTTAACATCTTTGTAGTTGCTTCAATGATTATGGCTCTTGCTGCAGCAGCTGTTGTAGTTCTTAAGAAAAAGGCTTAATCATTTGGTTGATTATAACTACTAAAAAATAAAATCACGGTCAATCCTCGAAAGAGGGTTGACCGTTTTTTTTATTAAAAAAATTAAATTAGTACTTGATTTTTTTGATAATAGTAGTATAATACTATTGTTGTTTAAAGCAATGAAGTTTTACAATTTAATATTGCTATATGATGTTTGCAGGAAATAGTTTTTAACTAACCGAAGGAGTAACACTCTCAGGTGCCCTATTGGGTGAGGACTGTAAACTGATAGCACTTTGGAGAAGCTTGATTAAATTCAAGTGCCGAAGGGGCAAAGCGCGTGCGTTAAATCTCTCAGGCAAAAGGACAAAGTTTTATCTTCACCTTATAAAAAGGTTTTATTTTGTTTTTTTGTCGGACTACACACTGCGTGTAATCCGACTTTTTTGCTTTAAATATAAATATTATTATAAGGAGATGTCAAAATGATTCTTGACAAAATTGCCGAAATTAATGGCAGTATTAATGGAGTAGTTTGGGGGATGTTTGGTCTTGCGCTACTTATTGGTACAGGTGTAATTGTTACTGCTTGTACAAAGTTTTTTCAAATTTCTCGCTTAGGTACTTGGTGGAAGAATACTATTGGAAGTATGTTTTCTAAAGAGGTAATGAAGCACCGTAAAGAAAAGGGTACCATTTCTCCCTTCCAAGCGCTTTGCACGGCTTTGGCTGCAACAGTCGGTACCGGTAATATTGCCGGTGTAGCTGCCGCTATTTGTGTTGGTGGCGCAGGTGCAGTATTTTGGATGTGGGTTGCTGCATTTTTTGGTATGATGACTAACTATGCTGAAAACACATTGGGTATTTATTTCCGACGCAAAAATTCTCAGGGTGAATGGTCCGGCGGTGCTATGTACTATTTGCAAGACGGTTTAGGCGGTTATAAGTACGAGGATAAAAACAGTCGCGTTAGTCTTAAAATTCCGGGTAAAATTTTAGCAATACTTTTCTGCATTTTTGCTATGCTTGCATCTTTTGGTATAGGTAGTATGGGTCAGGTAAATAAAATCGTTGCCAATGTTGCTGCTGCATTCGATGTAAAAGCTCTTTCAAGCATTGAGGTAATGGGTGGAATTTCACTTTATAATATAATTATAGGTGTTGTAATTATGATACTCACTGCCATTATTACCTTGGGCGGTGTAAAGCGTATTGCTAACGTTGCAGAAAAGATTGTACCTTTTATGGTTGTTCTTTTTGTAGCAGGTAGTCTGGTTATTATTGGCGTAAACTATGATGCCATTATTCCTGCTTTTAAAGCAATTTTTGCAAATGCATTCAAGCCTGAAGCTTTTGTTGGCGGTGGTATTGGCGGTGTTATAATCGCAATGACCAACGGTTTTAAACGTGGTGTATTTTCTAACGAAGCAGGTCTTGGTTCGTCGGTAATGGTACACTCTAACTCAAGCGTTAGGGAACCTGTAAAACAGGGCATGTGGGGTATTTTTGAGGTGTTTGCCGATACGATGATTGTTTGTACAATGACAGCGCTTGTTGTACTTACATCAGGTGGTCTTAAAGGCGGCGTATTTAACGTGGTTACTGGTGAAGTGGTCGAGGGGCTTAGTGATGCAACACTTGTAGGCGGCGCATTTAATGAAGTATTTCCGTGGGGTAATATTGGTCAACGTTTTGTTGCCATTGCAATGTTCTTGTTTGCATTTACTACCGTTCTTGGTTGGTCGCACTATGGCTCAAAAGCGTGGGAATATCTTTTTGGCGCAAAGACAACCATTATATTCCGTATAATTCACGTTTGTACAATTATCTTTGGTGCGGTTCTTACATCTTCGCTTGCATGGGATATTTCGGACACATTCAACGGTCTTATGATGATTCCTAACCTTATCGGTGTCTTGTTTATGCTACCGTTGGTTGTTAAAATTACTAATAACTACATAGACCGTAAAATTAAGAAAAAGGATGTAAAACCATTACTTTCTTATGATGAAAAAATTCAGGCCGAGGCTGAAGAGGCAATTGCAAACGGTGCAGAATAATATATTATCTTAATAAAAAATCACGGATAGAAAACCTATCCGTGATTTTTTATTTTATTATTTTTCGTCGTTTATAATTGCGATTGCAAGGTCATTTAACTGTATATCATCAACAGGACCGGGTGCGCCCGACATAAGCTCGGCACTTGTTGCAACCTTTGGAAAGGCGATAACGTCACGCAGTGAATCGCTACCTGTCATTATCATACAAAGCCTGTCAAGACCGATACCCATACCACCATGTGGAGGTGCACCATAACGGAATGCACCGGTAAGGAAGCCAAATTTTTGTTCGGCCTCTTCATCACTTAGGCCTAACGCTCTGAACATCTGAGCCTGAAGCTCGGGGTCAGTAATACGTATGGAACCACTTGATAGCTCTGTGCCGTTAAGTACCAAGTCATAAGCGTTAGCATAAACCTTTTCAGGCGCTGTTTCAAGATAGGGAATACATTCGTCAAGAGGAGAGGTAAATGGATGGTGCATAGCATCCCAGTTGCCTGTTTCTTCATTGTATTCAAAGAACGGGAATTCAGTAATCCACAAGAAATTATATTGATTTTCAGGTATAATATTTAGACGCTTTGCAACTGTTAAACGTAGTGCGCCAAGAACCGAAAGGGTAAGAGCTTTTTTATCGGCAACAATAAACACAACGTCGCCCTTTTCGGCACCTGTACGTTCAATTATTGCTGACATTTCTTCTTCTGTCATAAACTTAGCAAAAGAGCAGGTAGGTGTATCTTCTACCCAACGAATAAAGGCAAGACCCTTGGCACCTATACCCTTGGCTTCTTCGGTAAGCTTATCTATCTCTTTACGAGTATATGTGTCAACAGCCATTTTTGCTGTAATAGCGCGAACTGTACCACCGTTTTTAACCGTATCGGCAAATACACCAAAGCCACAGTTTTCAACAATGTCTGATATGTCTTTAATTTTCATATCAAAGCGTGTATCGGGCTTGTCAGAACCGTAGTCGTTCATTGCATCATCGTAACGCATACGTGGTAGTGGGGTAGGAATTTCTACATCGAGTACCTCGCGGAACAAGCGGCTTACATAACCTTCAGCAATTTGGAAAACGTCATCACGCTCTACAAAAGACATTTCAAGGTCGATTTGTGTAAATTCGGGCTGACGGTCGGCACGAAGGTCTTCGTCACGATAGCATCGTGCTAACTGCATATAACGGTCAAAGCCTGAAAGCATAAGCAACTGCTTATACATTTGAGGAGATTGTGGAAGTGCAAAGAAATTGCCCTTGTGTATACGTGAAGGCACCAAATAGTCACGGGCACCTTCGGGAGTAGATTTTATAAGGGTTGGGGTTTCCAGCTCGATAAATCCGTTTTCGTCAAAGTAATCGCGTGTTACCTTTGCAATTTTGTGGCGCATAAGTATATTTTTTTGCAAATCAGCGCGACGCAAGTCAAGATAACGGTATTTAAGACGTAAATCTTCCTTTGCATTGCTGTTTTCAACAATTTCAAATGGGGGAGTTTTTGATTCGCCTAATACCTTAAGCTCGTTTACTTCTATTTCTATTTCACCGGTAGGAATTTCGGTGTTGATTGAGGAACGCATACGAACATTACCTTTTGCCATAACTACAAATTCACTACGAAGTTGGAACGCTTTATCAAATATGCTACGGTCGGTATTATCGTCAAAAGCAAGCTGTATAATGCCGGTACGGTCACGCAAATCAACAAATATAAGCGCGCCCAAGTCACGTTGGCGCTGTACCCAACCGCAAACAACTACTTCTTTACCTATTTCATTTTTAGTAAGCGTACCGCAGTAATGGGTGCGCTTAAGTCCATTCATTCTATCCAGTTTCAAAAAAACACCTTCTAAACAATACTATCTTCTAAAGAATTTAATACTAAATCATGCTTGATTTTCATAAATTGCTCGGCAAAGTCATCAAGAGAAATTTGTTGTACTTCACCGGTTTTCATATTTTTAATGTTACATACATTATCGGTAAGTTCATTGTCGCCTAATACTACGCTAAAGAGCGCACCGATTTTATCTGCATATTTCATTTGTGCCTTAAGACCACGGCCACAAACATCAGATTGCGCTTCAAAACCATCGCGACGAAGCTGAGTGCATATAGCAGTTGCCTTTATTGCGGCGACTTCACCCATTGGAGCAATGTAGACATCACATCTCTTTGGCTCGGGGAAGTCGGTTTTTTGATTTTCGAGAGCAAGCATAAGTCGCTCGATACCCATACCAAAGCCTAAAGCGTGTACCTTAGGACCTCCCATTTGAGAAACAAGCCCGTCATATCGGCCACCGCCACAAACGGTACTTTGAGCGCCAATATCACCCGATACAAATTCAAAAACTGTTTTTGTGTAATAATCAAGTCCGCGAACAATTTGAGGATTAACGGTATACTCAATACCTGCGGCATCAAGATGCGCCTTTACACCGTCAAAATGGTTTTGGCAGTCATCACATAAAAAGTCGATAACCTTTGGCGCGTCTTTTGCAAGAGAAGAGCACACAGGTGATTTACAGTCTAATATACGCATAGGATTTCGTGAAAGCCTGTCACGACAGGTTTCACACAGTGTATCAATATGTGCGTTGAAATATTCACTGAGTGCCTTGTGGTAATTTTTACGACACTCAGGACAACCGATAGAGTTAATCTCAAGTGAAATGTTTTTAATTCCAACCGTTTCAAGCACCTGCAAGCCTAACGAGATGACCTCGGCATCGGCGGCAGGGGAAGCGGCGCCAAAACATTCTACACCAAATTGGTGAAATTCGCGAAGTCTGCCTGCTTGAGGCTTTTCATATCGGTAGCAACCACCAATATAACAAACCTTTGCAGGTAGAGCGCCATTTACTATTCCGTGTTCAATAACACTTCTTACAACACCTGCGGTAAGCTCGGGGCGAAGTGTTATTGAGCGGCCACCCTTATCGTCAAAGGTGTACATTTCTTTTTGAACAACATCGGTAGTATCGCCAACACTACGCTGGAAAACTTCAGTATGTTCGAAGACAGGTACGCGAATTTCACGAAAACCGTATAGTGAAGCGATTTCTAACATTTTTCCCTCTACAAATTGGTATTTGTGAGAGTCTGTCGGTAACATATCGTTCGTGCCTTTTATTGCACGGTTAATTTCTGCCATCTTAAATAACTTCCTGACTATATATTTTTATAAAATTTTATGAATTTTTAACTATTTCGCGCCAATCAAGATCGCCGCGCTCTAAACCGTGGATAAGAACCTCGGCCGTAGCGATATTGGTTGCTACGGGGATATTATGAACATCACAAAGGCGTAATAGCGCGCGCTCATCGGGTTCGCTTGGCTTGGGATTGAGAGGATCACGGAAAATGAGCAAAAGATCAATTTCGTCGCAGCCAATACGAGAAGCAATTTGTTGCGCACCACCCTGAGAACCTGCTAAAAAGCGAGTTATTTCAAGACCGGTAGCTTCGCCGATAGTTTTTCCTGTGGTGCCTGTAGCGACAAGATTGTGTCGACTGAGTATTCCACAGTATGCTATACAAAACTGCACCATAAGTTCTTTTTTTGCGTCATGAGCTATTAAAGCGATTGTCATAAACTTTTCCCCCTTATAAATTTTAAATTCTTTTAACTTTAGGTAATCTGATATCTTCGCCGCAAAGCCTACGTGCAATACGGTAAAGAGCTTTAAATGCTTTAGATCTTTTATTTATATTATGTGTTACACTTAGTAACATTAGTTCACGACTTTGAGGTACCAAGCCTAAAAGTCGGAAACCTGATATATCTATTATGTCGTCTATGTTACTATATATTTTTTTCTTTATATATTCTGCGTCAAAACGATTTATTATAAGCCGCGAATCATATTTTGTTTTTGGAAGGCGCATACACACCGCAGCAGCATCGCGTACCGATACAGGATCGGGATTACAAATGCTTAAAAACTGCGCATCTTGGCCAATTGCAGTATAAAGCGAAAAATCAAGACCTGCCGGAAAATCAAAAATTACCACATCATACAATTTTTTGACTTGCTTTGCAAATGATGAAAGCGCTTCAATACTGATGCTTCCGATTTGTGAAGGCGCCGGAATGACGTTGATATTTGGACTTTGAGACATAGTATAAACACCATTTGATATTGGCGCACCGTTTAGTATATCCGACAAATCAAAAACAATTTTATGATCTACACCTAAAAGCAGATCAAGGCAACGTAGACCCTCATCCATATCTATAAGTAAAACGGTTTTACCCATTTTGGCAAAGCTAAGCGCCAAG
The DNA here is from genome assembly GCA_017437005.1 of Clostridia bacterium. Lineage (GTDB taxonomy): Bacteria > Bacillota > Clostridia > Oscillospirales > Acutalibacteraceae > UBA737. Next base: position 25,996 of record JAFSBZ010000033.1, read on the forward strand.
CCACAAGATATGGTTGATTTTCCGGTACCACCCTTGCCTGAGGTGGTGGCTAAACAAATACCCATATTACGTCATCACCTACCATTGCTTTTTCAAAGTATTTTACCACAAAAGGTATTTTATGTCAATTTTAAAATCAACTAATTACAGTAAATGGTGGAATGTCGGTAACGGTGCTTTCGATAGTAGAAAAGTATGCATCAAGTATTTGTCTTACAAGAGTACCCGAAGCGTAACCCGAAGCGCCGTGTTCCAGAACTACTGAAATAGCAATTTCAGGATTATCATAAGGAGCAAACAATATAAATGTTGAATGATCGGCCTTGCCTTCCACTTGAGCAGTACCTGTTTTGCCGCCTATTTTTATTGGATAATCGCCAAGCGCCGCCTGACCGGTACCGTCAACGGTAACTGAAAGCATACCGGTTTTAATTGCAGATATTGTGCTTTCTTTAAGACTGATCGTGTTAGAAATCTGCGGTGCGCACTCATCGTAAACGTTTGTCATATCATAGGATACTATTTTGTCTATCAGGGTTACTTTATAGTGTGTGCCTCCATTAGCAAATGTTGCAACATAGTTTGCGAGTTGAAGCGGAGTAAAGGCATTCATTTGTCCGATAGAGATTTGTAAAGTATCGCCACCAAATCCGTTGCTTGTAGGCTCAATCAAAATACCCGCGCTGTCATTTACCTCAACACCGGTTTTAACACCCAGACCAAATTGCTTGAAATAATCGGTAAGTGTCATAGCGCCTACACGCTTGCCAAGCTCAAAGAAGAAATAGTTGCAGCTTTTTGAAAGAGCGGCAGTTAGTCCCATATGCTTGTGAAAATGCATACAGCTTGGCTGGAAATCGTTAAAATATTTATAAGTTCTTTCACAGTATATGGTTTCTCCTGTGTTATAAAAGCCGTTTTCAAGTGCTGCCGCGGCAACGATAGGCTTTATGGTAGAACCTATTGGATATACACCTTGAAACGCGCGGTCTGTAAGTGGGTTTGAAGGGTCGGCAAGCAAAGCGTCATAATTTTCGGACAAAGTTGCTATATCGTAGGTAGGATAGTTTGCGGATGTAATAACACCGCCTGTATTAACGTCAATAACGACTGCAGCGCCCGCGCGCGCGGTACCGCCCTTGCTTTGAAGCTCGCGCACAGTATTGGCAAGCGCATCCTGAACAGTGCGCTGCATTTTTGCATCCAAGGTAAGCATAATGGTTTTTCCGGGAACGACCTTTTTTGTAATCTCGGTATCTATGATGTTGCCGTTTTCGTCAAGATAATAGGTTATTTCTCCATCAGCGCCACGTAAATATTTTTCGGCATAGTATTCAATACCGTTTTTACCAACCTTGTCGTCAAACGCGTAACCGCGATCCTTATATTTTTCGCCCTCTTGCCAATCTTCTTCGTAGATAGGACCTACGGTGCCGATAAGATTTACTGCAAGAGAGGTGTCTGGATAATATCTGAATGGAACAACGTTAACCGATACACCGTCTAACAAAAAATTTGATTCAGATATTTTGCGCATAAGCTCATTTGGTATATCCTCGGCAAATGTGTAGGGGTAAGAAATAGAAAAATCTTCAATTTCCATACTGTATCGCACACCTGCAATTTTGCGTTGCTGATCAATAGAATAGCCTTCGAGCTCGTATCGTTCAATTAGTCTTGTAAGACAGTTTGCGGCCGTAGCATAACTGGCAAGATCTAATGTTTTGATAAGCTTATCGGTTGATTCACCTTCTTTGAAGTTGTAGGGCGCAGCATATTCAATCGGTAGCCTGTCCTTATGTTCTACACTGCTTTCATCTAAAAGTGTTATCAGGCTTAAAATAATATCGTTTATATTTTCTTTTACATACGCTTTGTTAAAAACTATATTATATCCGTCGCGATTAGCTGCAATTTGTCTGCCGAAACTGTCAAGAATTTCACCGCGTGGTGCTTTAAGAACTGCCGTGCGTGATGCAGAGCTACCCTTGGCGTTTGATGAATATTTATCGGAATTTATAATTTGTATAGAGTATATTCTTGCTGTGTAAAGTATCAATACTAATACAAGAATTATTGATAACACCGTAAGAGCGGTTTGATGCTTTCTTTTAAACGGCACTTAAAGTCACCTCACATATAATTTATTGAAAAAACCTTTTGTATAAAAATTTTTCAAGATAATAAAAAGGTATTATGAAAACACAAGTATATAGGACTGATGGAAATACAGTGCCCATAATATAAGTAAGATTTTCTGTGAAAGACAAAGAAAACCCTAAACAAAAAATCCACCTTATTATAAAGTAAAACATTGAGCATAAAGCACACAATGTTAGCGCAGATAATATATTATTGTTGAATAGGTACTTTGTTATGAGTACCGAAATAAGACTTAAAACACAAAATATTATCGCATTAAAGCCCTGAGGAGTGCTTGCGACTGTGTCAATAAAAACACCTACTACAAGTCCTGTTAGGGCTCCTCGTAGTTCTGAACAAAACATACATATAGCGACAAGCAATGCCAGTGTTAACATGGGTGTTGCGGTAAAAATTTTAATATTTAAAACTCCGTTGTACTGTACTAAAAAAAGCGATATAAACAATAACGCGTTAATTAAACGTAGATTAAAAATGTTTTTTTTGCGTTCCATAAGGTTATTTACCACCTTTAACAGCAATACCGCCTTGACCTTCAAAAGAAGTTATAACCATAACAGAGCGCAGCTCTGTTATGTCGGCGAAAGGTTTTATTTCAGCATAGATGGAGTTGTTGTTTTCGTCAATACCGATATTATTTACCGAACCGATAAGCAATCCTTCGGGGAAAATACCTTCGCCCGAGGTGATTACATAATCGCCGACTGCTACTGTGCAAGAGCGGGCAAGATTTGAAAAACGACAAAAACCGTTTTGGGCAAACGATAATGTTCCGTTTATTATGCCCGAATCGTGAGTACGGTTGTCAAGAGCGCCTAATGTAAGGTCGGGACTTAGAATGGTTGTAACCTTGCTAGATGTAAGACCTACTTCGGTAATGTAGCCTACTATGCCCGCATCGGTTATTACAGGATCATATTTTTGTATGTCTGAAAGAGAGCCTTTGTTGATGGTAAATCCACCAAAAACATCATTGTTGTCGCGTGAAATAAGCACGGCATCACAAAATGTAAAATCTGGATTGTTGTCTTTTATACCAAGATACCCTTTGTAGAATTCATTTTGCTCTAAAATTTCTTCATAATCAGCAATTTTTTGTTGCAATGAGTTAATTTCGGATTTGAGTTCTGAATTTTCAATGCTAAGCTTACTGCCGCTGTTATAATTATCAAAAAAATCCTGAACAATACCGGAAACATTTGTAAACAAATTTACAAACGGAGAAGAGATAGTGCTTGCAATATTTGTTTGAGGTGACATATGACCTATAATTGCAAAACCGGTTGTAAGCACAGCAACAGCGCATAAGATTGCCAAAATAATTTTAAATTGACGACTGCGAAGGAAAAAACGCATTTTTATTGCTCCTTAAATATTATCTAAATCTTTTTCTTCTTCGGAAGGTGTAGTTTTCAAAACCGATATCACCTTCAAGACGTTTTTGTGCGCCAAGAACAACACAATCCAATGGATTTGCCGCAACCGATACGGGCATACCTGTTTCCTCGGCTATAAGCTCGGCAAGTCCGCGCAGTAATGCAGTACCGCCCGTGAGCGTAATACCGCTATCAATAATATCGGCAGAAAGCTCCGGCGGAGTTTTTTCAAGTGTAGTGCGGATAGCATCAATGATTTGCAATACTGTATCCAACATAGCGTCACGTACCTCAGCAGAGGTAATAGTTACGTTTTTAGGCAAACCGTCTACAACATTTCGCCCCTTTATTTCAATTGAGGTTTCATCGTCATATTCTTTTGCAGAACCAATATCTATTTTAATTTGTTCGGCAGTGCGTTCGCCAATGAGTAGATTGTGCTTTTTACGCATATAATTGATAATTGCTTCATCGAGGTCGTCTCCGGCAATACGAAGTGATTGTGCAGTAACAATATCTCCAAGCGAAATAACCGCAATTTCACTTGTGCCGCCGCCGATATCAACAATCATATTACCTGTAGCTTCATGTGCGGGAAGTCCCGCGCCTACAGCCGCTGCCATTGGTTCTTCAACAAGGTCTACATCATAGGCGCCTGCCTGTTTTGCCGCATCATATACAGCTCGACTTTCAACCTCGGTAACGCCTGTTGGGATGCATATTACCATTCTTACGCGTGAAAAAAACGAGCCTTTAAGAGCAACGCTTACAAAACGCTTAAGCATAGCGGTAGTTACATCAAAGTCGGCTATTACACCGTCTTTTAACGGGCGAACCGCGACTATTGAGCCTGGGGTTCTGCCAATCATTTCTTTTGCTTCTCGACCTACAGCGCGAACAGCATCATTTCTTACATCGTAAGCCACAACAGATGGCTCGCGCATTATTATTCCTTTGCCTTTAACACACACTAATGTGTTGGCAGTACCAAGGTCTACACCTATATCTCTTGTAAACATATATAAACTCCTTAAGATTTTTTATTTTTTTCGCGCGGTACGATAAGTTGCAACGCTGAGGGAATATTTGTAAGGGTAATACTTTCTTGTCCCTCTGCAAATTCACCGTCTAAAGTCCAAGGCACACTGGCGCCGCCTGATACGGTAATTTCTTTTGTGTGGAAAAATTCAATGCCATCGCGCTTGAGATCTTTTCGCAAAATTCCGTCAACGATTGATTGGAACTGAAGAATGGTTGTTGGATTTTTTATAAGCAAAACCTCAAACATACCATCGTTAAGCTTAACTACCGAATCGTTGAATTTTACTATACCGCCCACAGACATTGAATTTGATACGGCACCAAACAAAAAGTCACCTTCAATTTCACGGTCATCAGAAGTGAATTTTAAATGAAGTGGTTTTATATTGCTAAGACTTTTGATGCCTTCAAAAAAATATGCTGCTTGGCCCAAAACATTTTTAACCTCTTGCGGCGCTGAGTATGATGCTTCGGTAAATGCACCAAAAGATGCGGTATACGAAAAATATTTATCACCAAATTTGCCTATGTCAAGGCAACTTTTAATACCTGTTATAATATCCTGCGCGGCAGTAAATGTGTTACGTGAAATGCCTAATCCTGAAGACCATTCATTTAGAGTGCCGTATGGAATATAGCCTATGGTGCAGTCAAGATTTTTGCGCATAATACCTGTTATAACCTCGTTTAGCGTACCGTCACCGCCGCATACTACAATAAGATCGAAATCACCGTTGTTTAACGACTGAACCTTTACGGTAGCATCTTCGGGATGTTTGGTGGGATACACATTGACATCAAAATCAGCATCAGAAAAAATTTGTATAATTTTTAGCAAATCATTCTTTATTTTTCCTTTGCCCGAACGAGGATTTGTTATAATAAGAAGCTTTTTATTTTCCATATATAAAACCTCCAATTTGCAAATTATCTATAATTAATTGGGAGTGTGGCAGTAGCGTTAAGTGACGAGTCAGCTATGTTACCGTTTAAGAACTCATAATATCCCTGAACACCAACCATAGCGGCATTATCACCGCAGTATTTAAGCGGTGGATAATAAAGCTTTATGCTTCGCTTATCACATTCTGCCTGCATTCTTGCGCGCAGCTCTGAATTAGCAGATACACCGCCCGCCATAACGAGTGTTTTATATCCTTTGTTTTCTACGGCTGATATTGTTTTGGCTATAAGTATATCACATACTTTTTGTCTTATAGTAGCCGCAAGCACAGGCACGTCGATTTCTTCGCCTTTTTGGTTTTTGTTGTGTACAAGGTTTACCACTGCAGTTTTAAGACCCGAAAAACTAAAGTCATACGGATTTTCGGTGTGCGGTGTAGGAAGCGGATATTTTTGTGTGTCGGCTAATGTTGCAATTTTGTCAAGATTCACACCACCAGGATATGAAAGCCCAAGCGCACGGGCTGTTTTATCAAAACATTCGCCTGCGGCATCGTCGGTAGTGCGACCTACAGGAGTAAAGCTCGTATAGTCTGTAACTTCGGTTATTATAGTGTTGCCGCCCGATACAGTAAGACACATAAAAGGCGGTTTTAGTTCATTGGCTTCAATATAGTTTGCCGCAATGTGTGAACGTAAATGATGCACAGGAATGAGCGGAACATTGAGCGAATAACTTAAGCCTTTGGCAAAATTAACACCTACAAGCAACGCGCCTATAAGACCCGGAGCAAAGGTGACTGCTACGGCGTCAATATCGCGGTATGTAATGCCCGCCTGCTTTAGCGCAGTATTGCACACTTGACTTATGGCTTCGGTATGTCTGCGTGAAGCGATTTCAGGAACTACACCGCCATAGATTTTGTGCTCGGCTATTTGTGTTGATATTATGTTTGAAAGGATTTTTCTTTCATCGGTTATTGCTACCGAGGTTTCGTCACAAGACGATTCGATTGCTAAAATAATCATTAAATCACCAGTTAATTAAATGAAGTTTTTTGTCATAATAAGCGCATCTTCTTGAGGATGTGTATAAAAACGTTTACGAAGCCCTACTATTTCAAATCCAAAATGCTCGTATAAAGAAATGGCGGTTTTGTTTGATACGCGTACCTCAAGCGATATAAATTCAAGCTCGTTTTTAGAACTTTCGATTACATATTCTAATATTTTTTTACCTATTCCACGGTGTCGATAGGGGGATAAAACGGCAATGTTGGTTACGTAACCTTCACCTGCAATTTTTGAAATCCCCATATATCCAACAATTTCATTATCAACCTGCGCAACATAAAACGAGGTGCCCGAGCATATAGATTCGTTTATTGCGTTATCACTCCACGGGGTAGAAAAACATTCTTTTTCGATATTTGCAATAGCTGTAACATCACTCAATGTTGCGGGTGCGATATTGATATCAGTAAAAAAACCGTTGCTTATAAGATTATCAATGCCAATGAGAATTTCATCACGACATTTTCGGTAGGTATCAATATCACAACCGAAAGGATCGGGTATACCGTTTCCTAATACCAATATCTTGAAGTTGGTGCCAAATGTGGAAATTAAAAGCTGTTTATGTGACTCGGTCATACAAATTATAGCATCGGCAGAATTTATATCATCGCTTGTAATTATATTTGAAATATGGTTGCTGATATCGATATTAATCTCTTGCATAACTGCTATTGAATTAGGATTGGCCGGTTCACCGCTACTGAATCCGCGACTTGAAACATTAATGTTGTTGAGATTTTTAGATTTTAGATAATACTCTGCCATAGGACTGCGACAGGTATTACCTGTACATACAAATATTATATTCATTATTCTTTTGCCTCAAGCCAGGTTTTACCGCTATGAGCATCGACGGTTAGCGCTACAGCCATATTTGCGGCAGACGACATTTCTTGTTCTAAAATTTTACACACAAGCTCTTGATCGGCAATTTTACATTCGACTATAAGTTCATCGTGTACTTGTAATATAAGCTTTGCATCAGGCGCTTCGCGGCACAAACGCTCGCTTACCTTTATCATAGCGATTTTTATTATATCTGCGGCAGTGCCTTGTATGGGCGCATTACGTGCTACACGCTCGCCAAAAGCGCGAAGCATACCGTTAGAGGCTGAAAGCTCGGGGAGATAGCGACGGCGGCCAAACAGCGTAGAAACATAACCGTCAATTTTTGCCTGCGCGATGGTGCTGTCCATATACGTGGCAATACCTTTATATGTTTCAAGATAATTTTTTATATAGGTATCGGCTTCCTTACGGCTTACGCCAATGTCTTTTGCAAGTGAAAAGGCGCCAATTCCGTAAACAATGCCAAAGTTTACGGCTTTTGCGCGGCTACGCATAATAGGAAGCACCATATTGATAGGTATGTTGAAAACCTGTGATGCTGTCACCGTGTGGATATCTGTGCCGCTTTGAAATGCCTCAATCATAACGGGGTCATTTGCTATAGATGCAAGAACACGCAGTTCGATTTGACTATAGTCGGCATCGCAAAGGGTGTATCCCTCTCGCGCAACAAAAAACTTACGTAAAATTTTACCTTCGTCGGTGCGTACGGGAATATTTTGTAGATTTGGTTCCAGCGAACTGATACGGCCTGTGCGGGCTTCGGTTTGATTAAAGGTTGAGTGTATTCTGCCATCTTCTGCGCGACAGTTTAGCAATCCGTCACAGTAGGTGGATTTTAATTTTGAGAGTTGGCGGTATTGTAAAATTAGTTCAACAATAGGGTAATCATATCGCAACTCTTCAAGCACGTCGGCATTTGTACTAAAACCGCTTTTGGTTTTCTTTTTGGCAGGAATCCCTAGTTTTACAAACAAAATTTGACCTAATTGTTTGGGAGAGTTTATATTAAATTCTTCGCCTGCAAGAGCGTATATCTGAGCGGTTAATTCGTCAATGCGGGATTGCAAATGCTTTGAATGTTCACGAAGCCCATCAAAATCGGCAAGAAAGCCCACAAGCTCCATATCACCGAGCACACGTGCAAGCGGAACCTCGATATTGTAAAGCAGATCAAGTTGACCGCTATCGCGAAGTGATTTTTCAAGCGAGTCACAACACATTGAAAACTGCGTAGCGTTAAGTAGTAATTCGTCGTTACAGTTTTCGATTTCTGTTGATGTGCCATACTCTGCAACAAGACGCGCAACAGAATAGTCCGATGCCGACGGATTACACAAATAAGCCGCAAGCATAGCATCGAATTTTATTGCCTTGATATTTTGATTTTGTTTGTAAAGATTTTTATAGTCATAAACACGTTTGCTTATATTCTCATTTTCTAAAATAACCTGTAATTCAGTGTCACTGAGTTTACAAACAAGTTTATTGCATATGGCAGCCGCACCGCATTTATCAATGTATATGTCGGCTTTTTCTTTGATATCTGATATAGCGCCTACCTTAAAGCACTTGTTGCAAACAGTAGTTTCACTTGCAACAAGTGAGGAGGATGGGGTAATGCCCATTTTGTCCATAAGTTTAAAAAATTCCAAACGTGTCATAAGCTGGGCAAGCTTATCTTTTTTGCCGTCGGTAATTTTATAACTGCCGATATCGGTATTTATGGGAGCTTTTTGGCTGATGGTACCGAGTGTGCGACTTAAAAATGCATTATCTTTACCGTTGGCAAGTTTTAGCTTTATGCCATCTTTAATTTCGAGATGGTCTAAATTTTCGTAAATGTAATCAATGCTATGATATTTTGTAATAAGATCTGTTGCAGTTTTTTGACCAACACCTGCAACGCCGGGAATATTGTCAGACGAATCGCCCATAAGCGATTTAAGCTCGATCATCTCACCAGGGGTAAGACCATAGTCTTCAAACAATTTAGCGGGTGTGTAATCGGTAATTTCGGGATGTCCCATTTTTGTGACAGTAAGCAAAACGCGGGTGCTGTCTGATACAAGCTGTAGCGAGTCGCGATCTCCCGTGGCTATAACACAGCTGTTGCCGCTAATATCGGCGCTATGCGCAAGCGTGCCCAAAATATCGTCAGCCTCGTAGCCTTCACATTCAATGTAACTGTATCCTGCAAGGGTGAGCCATTCTTTAAGTATAGGAAATTGACCGCGTAATTCGTCAGGCATTGCGTGACGACCCGCCTTGTAAGCATCATACATTTTGTGACGAAATGTCGGAGTTTTAAGGTCAAAGGCTACTGCCACACAATCGGGGCTTTCCTTTTCGAGTAAACGATTTAAAATATTTATAAAGCCATAAATGGCATTAGTGTATGTTCCGTCTTTGGTAGAGAGTAGCTTTATGCCGTAAAAGGCGCGGTTTATTATGCTGTTTCCATCAATTGCAAGCAGTTTCAAAGCGCTATTACTCCTTTTAATATATAATTATATTTATTATATCATCTAAATACTTATTTGTCACTAAAAAAATTAAAAAATTGACAGAATGTTCATTTTCCTGTATAATCGGTTTGCTATGAAGATAAAAGATATTGAAATTAAAGGATTTGCAGCTCTTGCGCCTATGGCAGGTGTCGCTGACCGGGCGATGAGAGAAATATGCGCTGAATTTGGAGCGGGCTTTACCGTAGGTGAGCTTACGAGCGCCCGCGGTGTAATGCAGGGCGACAAAAAATCCGCGCGGTTACTCGAGTGTTTCGGTCGTGGTGTTTGCGCATCACAGCTTTTTGGCAGAGACCCTCAGATAATGGCGGCTGCGGCTGTAAAGGCTCAGGAGCTAAGCCCTGATTTTATAGATATAAATATGGGTTGTCCTGCTCCTAAAGTGGCAGGTCACGGTGGCGGAAGCGCGCTTATGAAGGAACCTCAGCTCGCGGCTAAAATAGTCGAGGAAGTTGTGAAGGCTGTAAGCGTTCCCGTTACTGTAAAAATGCGCTCTGGTTGGGATAACGACGCACTTAATGCCGTTGAGCTTGCGAGTATGTGCGAAGCGGCAGGCGCTGCGGCAATAACCGTTCACGGAAGAACACGAAAGCAAATGTACGCTCCACCTGTAAACTATGATATTATTCGTGATGTCAAGGGTGCTGTAAACATTCCTGTTATTGCAAACGGTGATGTGTGTGATGCAAAAAGCGCCAAATTTATGTATGAATATACAGGTTGCGACTATGTTATGGTGGGGCGCGGAGCGCAGGGAAATCCATTTGTTTTTGAAGAAATAAATGCCTTTTTTGAAGGGCGCAGTTATATACCGCCAACACTACAACAACGTTTTGAGACCTGTTTTAAGCAGATTGAACTTATGCATAAATATAAAGAACCACGCACCGCAATTTTAGAATCACGTAAGCATACCGCGTGGTATCTTACGGGCATTCGCGGAGCGGCGCATCTTAGACGTATGTGTGGGGAAATTTCCTCTTTAGAGGATATAAAAATAATATTTGAAAAAGCACTTGAACAAACACAAGAACTGTGATAAAATATTACGGTTAAATGATTATTATAAAAAGAAGGTAACGTTATGTCAGGACATTCTAAATGGAATAATATTAAGCGTAAAAAAGAAAAGACCGATGCCGCAAAGGCAAAAATTTTTACAAAAATCGGTCGTGAAATTGCCGTTATAGTTAAAGCTGGCGGTCCTAACCCTCAAGAAAACAGTAAGCTTAAAGATGCTATAGCAAAGGCTAAGGCCAACAACGTGCCAAACGATAATATTGAGCGCATTATCAAAAAAGCAGCAGGCGAAAGCGGCGGTAACGAATATGAAGATCTTATCTATGAAGGTTACGGTCCTTGCGGTGTTGCTGTAGTAGTAGAAACACTTACTGATAACCGTAACAGAACAGCCGGTGAAATGCGCCATTATTTTGATAAATGCGGCGGTAATCTTGGACAGTCGGGTTCTGTAATGTTTATGTTTGAACGCAAGGGTGTAATTGCAATTGAGGGCGAAGGTCTTGATGAGGATACCGTTATGGAAGCTGCTTTAGAAGCAGGAGCCGAGGACTTTAGCTTTGACGGTGACGTATTTGAAATAACCACCGAGCCTAACGATTTAGGTGCTGTTCGTGACGCTTTGGAAGAGCAGGGTTACAGTTTTCTTTCAGCTGAAGTTCAGTATATACCAAGCACGACTACTGCTATTGACGACCCCGATATGCAAGCAAAAATGGAAAAGCTTATTGATATGCTTGAAGACAATGACGATGTTCAGGCAATTTGGCATAACTGGGAAATGCCGGACGAAGAATAAATTTAAACACCCACAAACTTATTTTGGTTTGTGGGTGTTTTTTAAAAAAGGAATTTGCTATTTTGTTTGATATATGGTATAATTAAAATATACGAAACGAGGTGAGACTGTGAACGATATTTTTGAAGAATACTTGCGTGAAAAAGAACCGCAAAAGAAAGAAAAAGGTTATGCTTGGCATACTGCAATCGGTCTTCAGGCAGTTGACGGACTTAACACAAGTGAATATTTGATTGAAACCGCAAAGAAGAATATTGACGGTGATATTACCTTTGAAGAAGCCAATAATTTAATTCACAGTTATTATAAAGAGAATATTGCACATACAAGTACCGACAGAACCGAAGAAGCTGACAAGGTTTCGGTTCGTATAGCGCAGTTGATATCCGAAAAGTCTTTTGTTTTTTCTCCGGCACAGTATATCTCTATTCATTCACAGTTGTTTAAGGGTATTTATAAACACGCCGGTAAGATTAGAGATTATAACATTACTAAAAACGAATGGGTACTTGACGGTGATACCGTTATGTATGGCGGTGCTTTGGATCTTAGAGCAACCTTAGATTATGATTTTTTGGTTGAAAAAGAGTTTTCTTATAAAAATCTTTCAATGGATGAAATCATAAAGCATTTAGCGGTGTTTGTTTCTCACCTTTGGCAGATTCATATTTTCTCTGAAGGCAACACAAGAGCAACAGCAGTTTTCTTTATTAAATACCTTCGCACGTTAGGTTTTGATGTTACAAATGATATCTTCGCCGAAAATGCTTGGTATTTTAGAAATGCTTTGGTTCGTGCAAACTATACTAATCTTAAAAAAGGTGTTCACGAAACAACCGAGTATTTGGAACTGTTTTTAAGAAATCTGTTGCTTGGTGAAAATAACCCACTTAAGAACCGTGATATGCACATTAGTGGCTCATTATCCTCTCCAAAGTGCAACGAACAAAACGAAAATTGCACTTTGGATTGCACTTTGGACGAAATCGCAGTTTTAAACTTGCTAAAAGCCGACGGCAAATTAACACAAAAGGAAATTGCTGAAAGTATTAAAAAATCAGAAAGAACCGTTAAAACGATTACCGCCTCTCTTGAAAAGAAAGGGTTAATTGAAAGAATGAACGGCAAACGTTTTGGTTATTGGAAGGTTAATGTTGGCTGATAGTACAAAAACCCGCCTTTGTAAATTGCAAAGACGGGGTTTTTTGAAAACAATAATAATTGCGTTTATTGTCAAATTATGGTAGAATATTTTTGTGTTAAATAAATTTGAAAAAATTTAAAGAATGTAAAACTTTTTTGCTTTTAGATGCATCTAATTAGTGAAACGATTATTTTAGATAAGCGAAGGAGTTTAATATTATGGTCAAAAAACAATACCGATTAACTATTATCTGCGTTTTAAAAAATAAACTAGGTGATTCAAAATGAATAATGCCTATCATATTGGAACCATTATTAAAAAGTTAGCGGGAGATGTTAAAATACCATTTGCTTTCAGCAAAAAACTGCTATACAATATATTAAGAACATTAAGGGTGCCTACGGCTGAGGAAAATAAAAATGAATAACGTAAACTGGAGTAAATTGATTAAGAAAGCAAAAAACAAAGATCAATCTGCGATAACTCAAATTTATGAGCTTTCTAATAAAAAAGCGTATTATATTGCCATTAGCATAATGAAAAATGAAGATGATGCTTTCGATGTTCTTCAAAACGCGTATGTCAAGGCTTTTGAAAAGTTAGATACGCTCACAAATGCTGAAAAGTTTGAAAGTTGGTTAGGACATATTGTTTCAAACGAATGTAAAATGGCGTTGCGAAGGCACAGAGATGTATTGTTTTCTGAACTGGAAACGGAAGATGTTTCATATTTTAGTGATACTCTTAAAGAAGAACGAGTGGACTTCTCTCCGGATTTAAATATTGATATTGAGGAAACTAAGAGACTCATGCAAGACATTCTGGATAGACTTCCCGATGAACAGCGATTGGTCGTTTTGATGTTTTATTTTCAAGAGTTTTCCATAAAAGAAATCGCTTCAATTTTAGAATGTTCCGAAAACACTGTAAAAAGCAGATTAAACTATGCAAAAAAGAAAATCAAAGCGGAAGTTGAGGATCTGGAAAAACGCGGAACTAAGCTATATGGCATAGCTTCCTTGCCTCTATTTGTTTGGATGCTCAAGGAAATTGGAGAAAAGACGTTTGTTCCCACATCGATTTCATCCGCTTTAACCGCATCTATTACCACATCGATTGCAAGTACAACCACTGTAGGTACAGTAACAACAGTGGGTGCCAAAGCAACATTTACATTGATGCAAAAAATAGTGATAGTAGTTATAATTGCAACAATCGGTGTTGCCGGCAGTTTTGGTATTATTAACCTTATTGGTCATAATGACGGTGCAAACATCTCTTCTAATGCTGAAGCTTCGGAAACTGATGGTATGCAAATTATGGAAGTGTCTGATGAATATATAAAAGGAGTTTTCTACTTAGCTAAAGAACTTTATGATGAATATATTTATGGAAGAGAATATGCAACTACAGAACTATATTTCACACCCCAAAATGATGTTATAGAAAAAGATGGATGCTATTTAGAAAAATGTTCAGATTGGGATTCATATGGACATTTTGTTATGAATTTAGAGAATCGTTTTACAAAAGATACTGTCAAACAAATAATTGAACAGATCAATATGGTTGAACACGACAAAATGCCTTACTACAATATTCGTGAGGGTGTGGGTGATCCAATTGGCGGTAAATATACAATTGATACTGTAGAAAGAGTAAATGAAACAACCTACAAAATTTGTTTTTCTTTTTTGACATTAGATTTTACACAAGTAAAAAAAGAAATGTTTTGTGTGTATGAAAACGATAATTGGGTTATAGACGGTATTAATTTCTATGGTTAATAAAAAAATTATAAAAGGAGTTTTTAATTATGAAAAAAATTATTTGCATGTTAATAGTTGTTTTGATATGTGTTGGATTGTGTGCTTGCGAAAAAGATGGTTCTAACAATGTCAATAATTCGTCATCAACTGATTCAACTAGTAACATAGATGTAACAAACGATTTGCCATTAATTGAAACATTGGAGTTTTCGGTCAATGAAATTGTATTAAATTCAAAACCCGAAGATTTATATTATCAAATTTGCGATGTTTATCTTTCGCCAGTAGAATCATTATCGGTTGCTGAATTTATGGAAAGGGCAAAAACAAGTTCTATGCAACTTACTTATAATATTTGCGAAGATTATACACCAATGACATATTCCGATTATAGCGAAAATTATCTCGTTACTGACGGTGAATCTGTCGATATTTTCTTTTATTGCGAAGAACAATTAGTCTTTAAATTAACAGCTAAGAATCTTTCAAATGAGACAATACCGTTAAAAGAATGTTATGCCTTTGAAATCGATGAAATGTATGAGTATTTTTCTAAGAACGCAGTAGATGTGAAATCAAAAAGTTGGTATTGCGGAGGTGTCCCATTTGGTGGAGAGGGTTATACATATGCAACTATAAAAGAGACGTTTTCAAACTGGGGATTAACTTGCGAGGAAAATACAAATGATAACGGCACTCTTACTGTTTATTCTGTGTTTGCTGTAAAAATTGATGTTGATTTTCAAAATGAAACTTTTACTAATTATGTAAGATATGATGCTGTTGTGGATAAATCTACTGGAGAAGTTGTAAAATTCAGTTATAGTCATTAATAATACACATGGTGATTTAATGTTAAATAAAATTGCACATATAAGAAAAAACATAAAACTCAGAAAGAGATCTATTTTTGTCTGTGTTTTTAAAATGTTTATTAGCTTGATTATCATTCCTTTGTTATCGTGCAGTACACTGCTGATTATAAATAAGGGTGAACTGCCACAAACTTTCGAAACAGTACAATATATCATTTATGGTATTTTGGTTGCGGTGTATTGGTATATTTGTAATGTGCGCAAATGGTCGCATTCGTATATGCTGAATTACACACAAACTGCATTAGAAATTAATGGTAAATATTGTCCGCGCTGCTATTCTAAAATGAAAATTTCTTTAGATGTTTTCGATTACGAAGAAAAAGTTGGAGAAAGAATTATAAAAAGAGTTTATTCTGACGGTACAGTGTGGCATGATCGAGAAGCAATTATGGAGAAACGCAAAGAAAAATTGCCTCATTTTATTTGTTTGGGTAAACAATGTGCAATTGAAACTAAGCCGCAAAAATTCAGTGCAGATTCATATAAGGTAAGGCGACAGGTGAAAAATAATTATTCTTTTTGCGAATTGCCGAGAAGTATTGAGAACACATATAGATTGATTGTTGGAGATTTTAGTGATGATTACAAGTGTTCTGTTATGAGCAGGTTTCATAGTGGATTACATCGTATTCTTTGGGTTGTTGTTATTGTAATTATGTTAATCATATCTAATATTAATAAATATGGTGCATTTGAAAAATCGTTGGAGATGCTTTTTGACACAACTAATGCTTTGATTTCTTTTAGCGTTATGACGGTTCTTTTACTTGTTGCTTATACAGTTATACAAATTTTTCTTAAGATTCAGTGTGATAAAATATATTCATTAGTTGATTATGAAAAAGATAAGAAAATAAGAGAAGAATTATCGGCAAAAATTTATTTTACTAAAATAAATGGTGGATATTCAATTCAATATCGGAAAGATGCTATAAGAAAAGCTCGAAAAGAAAAAGATCCTATGGTTGAAACGCTACCTAAATACGATTATAAATCGGAAAAGAAATTTTTAAAGGATAAGAGAAACTATATCAAAGCGTTAATGGAAATGATAATTTCATTTTTAGATGAAACCGGATTTTTACATAAAGTTAAATATTATAATGGATGTTATAATATTGAAAGTATTATCAATGCAAAACAGGTTAGACAATATGATTTTATAATCGATGAAGAAACTGGTTATTTTGGGATATATACATATTTTCGTTATGGTTTACATCAAGAATATGTTGAGAATATTGTAATGGATTGGTTGAATGAAAACGAAAATAATACATTTGCAATATTTGTAGATCGAGATCCTTATGGTGTTTATATATCTTCGGGAATTCCATTTACTCTCGATTATATATTAAAAGATACTGACAAAATTGAGTTTAAAGATACTATTAATCGCTATATAGGATGGATAAGTGTTTTGCAAGATAAGATTTTTGATGAGTTTGGAGAAGATGAAGACTTTTCTGAAACTCCAAATATCAGTGAAGAGTTGCTAAAACAAGCAGCTAATCAGTTGAAACATTAATTGATAAGATTGTTATAAATATTCATAAATTGTTAATTTGACTTCTGTAAGAAAATATTGTAAAATAATTATAGTAAAGTTTACACGGATTACTATTTACGGTGGGTTGTACCGCAAATAATAAGACTGTGATAACCACTCTTTACTCACCGCTTATACTCACCCGAACATTTAGCGGACAAAATGATAAAAGCATATAGTCATGGGCTTTTGACAATATTTAAAATTTATTTTTCTAAATATTAACCGTAAACTCTTTTTGAGTTTGCGGTGTTTTTTTGTTCTATAAAAAGTATTGCGGTCATAAACTTAAATAAAAAGTTTACGGACAAGGACTAAAAAATGCCTAAAGAGTTTGATAATGCAATTTTACAAATTTCAGACAAAATAAAAAGAACATTGCAATTTATTCCAGACGATATAAAACACGATTGCGAAGAAATACGACTTAGGATTAAAAAGCCCGTATGTCTTACAATAGGTGGTAATGTGATGTTTGTTTGTAAAAACAGTGCTGTCAGTACTGTTTTACCGCCCGACCCTTTGATTGCGACTGAAGAGATTATTAATGAAAGCCTTGCGCTTCTTTGCAATAACTCGGTGTATCTTCATGAAAACGAGATAAAGCAAGGATTTGTGTCATTGACCGACGGTAACAGGGCAGGTGTTTGCGGAGTGTTTAACGCCGAAGGTATGCTTGTTTCGGTATCGTCAATAAACATAAGAATTGCGCGTCAGATATTTGATTGCGCAAAAAATATTTTGCCATACGCAACCGATGGTTTGCTTGTAGCAGGACCGCCCGGAAGCGGAAAAACCACGATATTAAGGGACCTTATTAGGTTGCTTTCAAACGGCGAGGGCGGAAGGTATTACCGTGTTGCGGTAATTGACAGCCGCAGAGAAATTTCGGGCGGTGGAAAATTAGATACAGGTGTTAACACCGATATTTTTTATACAACCGATAAGTCCATTGGGGCACAAATGGCAATACGAACAATGTTTCCCAATTTTATAGCCTTTGACGAGATTGGCACCACAGCAGAGCTTGATAGCATAAAGGTTTGCTTTAATGCAGGGGTTGGAATTATAACCACTACTCATTGCAAATGTAAAGAAGATTTATTCCGCCGCCAAATTCCGCGGGATATAATTAAATGCGGAGCAATAAAATATGTGGCTCTACTTGGGGAAAATACACATAAAAAAATTCAAATTTTAACAAGTCAGGAGATAGAAAAATATGTTTTTTCTTAAAATATTTGGAGTTGTATTAATAGTAGCTTCAAGCGCGTATGCAGGTATTTTAAAAAGCGGTCGGCTTGTAAAAAGATATGAAAAATTATCACTTGTTTCTGATGGGGTGGACGAACTTTATAATTATATCGGTCAAGGTGAATTTGAACTTGAGCGCGCCATAAAAAACGCTTTTTGCAAATGTGATTTTTTAAGGTTTCAAAGCGGTGATATTTTGTGTGATGACGATACTTTAAAAAACGATAAAAAAATGATAGAAGAATTTTTTAAGCAGCTTGGTCATTCAAGCAAAAAAATTGAATGTGATCGTATTGATTTATTTAAATTTAAGCTGAAATCACAATTAAATGAAGCGCAAAACGACATAGCGCAAAAAGGCAGGATATATAAAACGCTGGGTGTATGTTTTGGTTTGATAATAGGAATTTTACTTATTTAGAGGTATAAAAATGGATGTTGATTTTATATTTAAGGTTGCGGCAATTGGAATTATTGTTACGGTTCTTCATCAATTGTTGGTGCGTTCTGGTCGCGAGGAGCAAGCAATGCTTGTAACACTATCGGGTTTGGTGGTTGTGCTATTGATGGTGGTGGGTGCAATCGCCGATTTGTTTAGCACTGTAAAAGGATTGTTTGGATTGTGAGCGCAGAGGTAATAAGGGCGGCTGTTGTAATAATTGTTACCGCAGTTTTAGTTACTGCGTTACGTAACCGACTTGGTGAATACGCTATTATTTTGTCGGTTGTTGCAACCGTGGTTATATTAATATCAATTTTAGAGAATTTGTTTGGCGCAATAGGAAGCTTTAATAATTTGTTTTTGAAAATTGAAAACGCGGGGGTGTATTTTGCTACCGCTTTAAAGGCATTGGGAATTTCGTATATTACTGCTTTTGCGGCTGATATATGCCGTGATTTTGGACTTTCTGCATTGGCGCAAACGACCGAAATCGTGGGCAAAATTGCGATTTTTGTACTGAGTATACCACTTATGACGGCCGTGCTTGAAACGGCGCTTAAATTTGTAGGACAATGAGAAAATTTATATTTTTTATAATATTTGGATTACTTTTAGCTTTGCCTGTAAGCGCCGATGACAACTACGTTACACAGTACAATAATGTTGGAGCAGATGAGCTCTATAACGGTCTTGACCAACAAACGCAAGAATTTTTTAATCAATACGAAATCGACCCTGAAAATCCTGATTGGGTAAATAAATTTACAGAAAAAAATGTATTTTCGCATATCTGGAATATTTTAACAGTAGAAATAAAAGCACCTTTAAAAACAGGCATTTTAATTGCGAGTGTAATATTTTTAACAGCCGCGCTTACAGCTTTTGGCATTTCTAATAGCTTTGATGCGGCTATCTACACGGCTACATTAGTTATAGGAGTATTGATAGCTTCTGACATATGGCAAAGCGTTGAGTCGGCTGTAAATGCAATTAAATCTTGCAGTACGTTTATGTTTTCATTTGTTCCAATTTTTGCAAGCATACTGGCGCTTTCGGGTAAGACCGTAACGGCGCCTGCTATGAGCGCGCTGCTATTGGGAGCGAGTGAAACGGTGGCGTTTATATCCTCGTTTGCGGTATTACCGCTTATGGGTGGGTATTTGGCACTTAGCATTGCTTCGGGTGTATCACCGTTGCTTAAAAATTCCGGAATAGCCGACGGTGTAAAAAAGCTTTCTGTTTGGATAATGTCATTATTTGGAACAATATTTGTAGGTATATTAAGTGTTCAAACTGCAATAAATTCTGCAGCGGACAGCGTTACGCTTAGAACGGCAAAATTTATACTTGGAACATCGGTGCCTGTAGCAGGCGGCGTGCTTAGCGAGGCTGTATCTACCATATCCTCTTCTTTGGGGTTATTACGTTCTTCGATTGGAATTTATGGTGTGGTTGCATTAGCGGTTATGCTGCTTCCAACGATAACAGAGATTATTTTATGGCGATTTACACTGATGATTAATATCTCTTTATCTGAATTGTTTTCGTTATCTAAAATAAGCGGAATTTTACGCGCAATAGATTCAATGCTTGCGGTAATTTTAGGTGTAATTATGGTGGTAGGCGGTGTATTTATAATTTCGCTTTCAATAGTAACTAAGGCAGGAGGGGTGTAATGAGTGAGATAAATTCTTTTATAATTAGTTTTTGCGTGGCAAGTATATTGCTGGGTTTTTTGTATATGCTGTGTCCTAACGGGAATATGAGCGCGAGTGTTAAATATATTTTTTGTTTGTGCTTTGTGTGTTGCGTGGTAGGTACGGCAACAAGTATACCAACTCCAAGTTTTTCTGCTTTTGATAAAAAACAAAATGTTGATATACTTACCGAGCAAAAAACTGCCGTTACTGCGCAAGCGATATTTTGCGAGGCTTTAAGACAGTCTAATATAAATTTTAGAAAAATTACCGTTGATACTAATAAATTAAACAATGGTAGCATAATTATAAGTAAGATAACTGTTTACACCACCGAATCACAGCAAAGGGTGCGTGAGGTGTTGGATTCTGACAGTTATGAGGTTGTTGTAATAAATGAATGAAAAAATTAAACAAATAATTCAAACTCCAAAAGTATTGATAATAGTGGGTGTGTGCGGAATACTGTTAATATTTATATCCTCACTTTTTTCAAGTGATGATAATACTAAAAACGCCAAAGCAATAGATACATATGACACACAGCAATATTGTAAACTGCTTGAAAACGATATAAAAAGCATTGTAACCGGAATTACGGGTGATAGAAAGCCAACGGTAGTAATAACTCTTGAAAGCGGCATACGGTACAGTTATGTCAGCGCAGAGGAAACCGACACCTCAAGCTCAACGGGAAACACCAATGATCAGCTTAGCGAAAGCAAAAAGCAGTCATACATTACGGTAAAAACAACCGATGGTGGTGAGCAACCGCTTATTGTTACAGAAATAATGCCGCAAATAAGGGGTGTTGCCATTATTTGTTCGGGCGGAAATTCCGAGGCAGTTGCCGAAAAAATAAAAAATGCCGTCACAGCGGCGTTAAATATAACATCAAAACGAGTATATATTTCAGGAGGAATCGAATAATGAAAAAAGGTAAGGTTTTTGGAAAACATCATGTGGTTTTGGCACTTATGGTTTTGGCGCTCTGCGCGGCGGTGTGGCTTAATATGAAATTTTCATCTACCGAAAAATATTTAGGTCAGGCTACGCTTGTAAATGACAGTGAGGTTGCAAGCGGTGAGGCGATTCAAACCGCTGCCAAGGCCGAGAGTAGTGAGGATTATTTTGAAACTGCCAAAAAGGATAGGCAAAAGGCTTTAGACGAAGCACAGGAAATAGTAGAAGAAACCCTTAAATCCGCAAACGCTACCCAATCGGAGCGTGAAGCGGCGCTAAAAACAACTACAGCAATTGCTACCAGAGTAGAAAAGGCAAATAACATTGAAACCCTGCTTAAAGCAAAGGGCTTTTCAAAAGCGGTTGTTGTAATTGGCGATAGCGATGTCAGCGTTGTTGTAAAATCAGAGGGCATTACCACGTCGCAGACATTGCAAATACAGGATATAGTTACAGCTCAAACCGAAATACCGCTTTCAAACATTAAAATTGTTACAATAAAATAATCTTGCAAAGTCGAGGGAATTATGTTACAATAAATTTGTAATAATATTACAAAGTGTTTTTTATGATTTTTATATACGGAGGATAAAGCAATGGACAACAAAACTCAACTTTCCGTAAGCACCGAGGTGCTTGAAAAAATGGCAATCCTTGCCGCGCAAGAGATTGAAGGCGTTAAGGGTATTGCAAAAAAGGCGATTGATATTAAGGGCGCTATCAAATCAAAAAACGTTGTTAAAGGCGTTAAAGTTGAAAGCATAAACGGCGCTATCACAATCAATATTTATATTTGCGTTGATGCAAATGCAAAAATGCGTGAGGTTGCCGAGGCCGTTCAGCAAAATGTTAAGGATAAAATCCAAACTATGACCGGTACTGCTGTAACACGTGTTAATGTTAATATTGAAGATATAGATTTTGCCGAAGAAGAATAAATGATAAATTTAAAAGAGCAGACTTTATTTAAAGTCTGCTCTTTTTTATAATGCTTCTGATAATTTTTTAACCGATTGATAGCGATTGTCAGGACTAATATCGGTGCATTTTTTAACAATTTTTCCGGCCTTGCCTTTAACAACGGTTTCGCTTGGATGTTTTCCTGTAAGCATAACGTTAAGTAAAACGCCCATTGCATAAATGTCTGATCGGGAATCGGTTGCGTTAATTCCTAATTGTTCGGGTGAAGCGTAGCCCACAGTTCCCATAACAATTGTATCTTTAGGCTTGTTGGTTATTTGGCGCGAGATGTTAAAATCTATTAAAACTACGTCACCGGTATCCGAAATTATAATATTTTCAGGCTTTATATCACGATGAACAATGTTGTTTTTGTGTAAAATTTCAAGTGCGTTACAAATTGCGATAAGCACTCGCTTGGCACCGCGATATCGGTATTTGCCGCTTTTCATAACGTCGGCAACGGTTATGCCGCTTATAAATTCTTCTAAAACAATTTGTCCGTCAGTAAGTGTTAAACAATCGTATACTTCGGGAAGATTATTTGAATTAATACCACACAAAATTTCGTATGCAGTAACAGCTTTCGGAAAGCTGTGCAGTACCAAATCACGATTTAGCTTATTGTGTCTTAGGTGCAAAACCTCGCAATCATTTTTTTTAGAGAGCACACCTACAAGGCGGTAACTTTCAAACAGGTTTTTTATGTATTGTTCGCGCGTTATATTTAAACTGTTCATTCAATATCGCCGCCGTTCCACTGCTTGTATTGCGCGTTATAGTTTTCTGCTATGTTTCTGTAATAGTAATAATTAAAGTTTGTGCAGTCGCTTGAACAGTGTATAGTAAGCGTTCCGTTGCGATTATTTTTGCTTGCAAAAGCGGTTTCAAATATATCTATAGCTCGTCCGCGCAAATAAATATCGGTTAAATTATAGCAGCTTGAAAAAGCGTTTTGCCAAATTGTTTTAACTGTGTTAGGTACGATTACTTTTTTTACAGTTTGACTTATAGCAGAATCACAAAATGCATACGGCATTATACCACCAACCTTTTTGCCGTCGATGGTATCGGGTATATCGTATATTCCGTCGGATGCGGCTACACTCACACCCGTAATAACTATTACGTTTGTAATAGGCTGTGCAGGCATATTTTCTTCGGTATAACAGTCAGAGGCAACAGCGTTTCGGTAAATATATACTGCTTCTGTTTTGGTAGGTGTATTGTTATCGTTAGCGCTTTGATTATTTGAACTGTTATTTGTGCTGCCGGTGTCGTTACCTTGTTCGTTTGAATTTTTATTGTCATCAGCATTGCTGCTGGAATTGTCAGTGGCGGTGTTATTATTATCAGTAGAGTCGGTTGTTTCTGTGGTGGTATTATCTGTTGTTTTGTCTGTTTCGGTCGTAGTATCTTGCGGTTTTGCTGGCTTTGTCGCGGGTTTAGTGACATCGCCTTGCGCAGAACTATTTTCGTTGTTGGAAACAGTGGCTTCATTGGTCGATTTATCTTCAGTATCGTTGTGTGCAACGCTGTTATTAGCATCAGAGCTGTTGTTTGGTGTTTTGTCAACAGCGGTAGTGTTGTCGGCTGATATAGTTTCGCTATTGTTAGTAATTATCTCACTTTTGGGATAAGATTCGTCAGGAGTATTACCAATATCATTTTTACTTAAAGCTAAGATAACTATTAATATAGTTATAATAGGCAACAAAAAGGCGGCTAAAATATATGGCCACCTTTTTTTAATTTTAGTAGTAATTACTTCTTTTTCTTGTAAAGAAGACATACAAAACACGCAAAAACGCGCGTTATCTTCTATATCTGATTTGCAAAAAGGACATTTTTTCATTACGTATTACCCCAAGGTTTCCAAACCATAGTCATAAAGTATTTCGTTAATTTCTACAACCGACATTTTATTACAAATGCCGTAAATAATAATGCTATCAAACGGCAATTTAACATAGAGGGTAGAATATGAAGCGCATTTTAAAAGAGTTTGAACTTCATCAAGAGACAACCCCATGGCAACAGCTATACACAAAAGCTTTTTACGTTCGGGAACACGCAGTCCCGAAAAAATTTGATATGCATAAACCTCGCTCATTTCAGCCGCGCGAATAATTTGTGATTTTTTAAGATCATATTTTTTAATTAATTTATCCAAAAGCTCAGATAAGTTTTCTTTGACCATATAATCCTTATTTTCATTATAAAAAGTTGTAAAATCGGGGCAAAGTCTAAGCTCATCTACAATTTTTGAAGTATCTTTAGGCACAAATAACACCAAATTTCATTGTTTTTCTTTTTTATAATTATAGTAAATAAGCCATCCTTTGTCAACACGCGACAAAAGATGGCTTGTTTTTTTAAAAATTATGCTGTTTGCATAAGATTTTTCGTAAATTATAGTTTAAAATTTAAACAAGAATGGAGGCAATTAAATGGACAAAATTATAAATAAATTATTTAACGATTACCTTTCTGAACAAAAAATAGCCGCAAACTCCGATTATTCTGTTTTTGCAAAAAATGCTTTAGAAAAGGAGATAGAGTTGCGAAGCCTGCTAAACCCTGAGCAAACAAAATGCTTTGAGGCGCTGTTTGAATTGACCTCACAAATACATTTTATGGAAGTAAAGGATGCGTTTTTTTGTGCTTGTAGATTAGGAGCAAAAGCATCAAAAGAATTAATTATTTAAGTTCTTGTTCAAGATTTTGATATTCGGGTGTATCAAAAAATTCCATCATAGTAATTTCGAGCCCGTCGCAAATTTTTTTAATGGTTACAATACCCGGATTTTTACTTTCGCCATTTAGAATACTTTTAATTGTTGCTTGTGAAACACCACACATATAACTAAGGGCATTAGGCGTAATTTTACGTTCGCGACAAAGTTGGTAAATTCGGTTTACAGTATATTTATGAATACCCATATTTTCACCTACAAATTAGCAATTATATATAGATGTTATATCACTATAAAAACATTTGTTAGTTATATATCACTAATTATTGTTGACTTAAAACGAAAAATATGTATAATTAGTTATATATCACTAACAAATGATACGGTTACGGAGGAATTTTAGTGTCAAAAATAGCTGACGTAATAAAATACGAGGGCGACAATACCACTTTTGTTTGGAAGCATCCCTGTGAGGATTTTAACAGTCTGACCCAACTTATAGTTCACGAAACGCAAGAAGCAATATTTTTCTTAAATGGTCAGGCGCTTGATATGTTTGGCACCGGTCGTTATACTCTTGAGACACAAAATATTCCCTTAATTGGAAAAACCTTAAATCGTAGCGTAGGTGATACTTCGCCTTTTCACTGTGAAGTATATTTCATAAACAAAACAGAACAAATGGCTATTAAATGGGGTACTGATTCCAAGGTGCAGTATGTTGAGCCTACATATGGATTTCCTATTTCTATTGGCGCATCGGGAGATATGTCGCTAAAGATATCCGATAGCCGAAAACTGCTCGTTAAACTGGTCGGAACCGAAAACATACTTTCACAAAGCAAATTGTTATCATATTTTCGTTCAATTCTTATAGCGAGGGTAAAAACCTATATTGCCCAAGTTATGAAATCAAGCGCCATAAATATTTTTGAAATAGATCAAAATCTCACCTTGTTTTCGGATTCGATAAAGCGACTTATTGAGCCGGATTTTAGTGATTATGGCATAGCTGTCGAAAAGTTTTTTGTTACAACGATTGTAAAACCAGACGGTGAAATTCAATATGAAAAGTTTAAGGAACTACATTTCCGTCAATATGCTGATATAGCCGAGGCAAAGCTTCGTCAACAGGTAGACATTATTGAGGCTGAAACACAGGCAAAAAAAACAATCATAGAGTCTAAAGCCCTCGCTCAAAAAAGAATAACCGAGGGTTATACCTACGGCCAAGAACGAGGATTCGACGTAGCCGAAAAGGTAGCAGAAAACGAAGCTGTTGGTGAATTTACCAATATGGGCGTCGGTTTTGGAACCATGGCCGGTGTGGGCGGCGCCGTTGGTGGAATGGTAGGTACAGCAATGCAGGATGCTTTAAATTCGGCGGGTAACACCTCCACACCAACTGTTCACATTTTTTGTGAAAACTGTGGCGCAAGATTAGGTATAGATGCAGTATTTTGTGAAGAATGCGGCAACCGTGTTCAAAAAAGAAATAGTTGTAAAAACTGCGGATATATTTTTGAACGTCAAGGAAGGTTTTGTCCAAAGTGCGGCGACAAGCGGGAGGATAGTTATGAATAAAACTTTTAAATCTTACATTGCTGTTTGGGCTATATGTTTTATTCTTTTTAACGCTATAGCATTTATTATTCCCAACGAGCTAAAAAGCAATTTTTGGAATGGCTATATTTTTATTACGTTGACATTTTTTGGGCAATTATTTTGCGCTAACATAGCTTTTAAATCCGAAAATGCTCAAAAATTCTTTTATAATTTTCCGTTAATTTCAATTAGTTTTATCGGTGTAGTAGCTATGCTTGTAATAGGCGGCTTAACAATGGCTATAACAGCTATACCTGTTTGGGTGGGAATTGTTTTATGCTTGATTGTATTAGCATTTACAGCAATAGCTGTTATAAACGTATCGATTGTAAGTGAGACTGTAAGTACAGTAGATAATAAAACAAAAGCAAACACTTTTTTTGTTAAAGCACTTATTGCCGATGCGCAAATTTTGATGCTAAACGCCGAAACTGCACAAACAAAAGATATAACTAAAAAGGTTTATGAAGCCATAAGATACAGTGACCCTATAAGCAGTAACGAATTAAGTGATATTGAGGCGCAAATAACGGCTGACTTCAGAAAGTTTGAAAATGCTATACAAACAAACGCTGAAAACGCAACATCTATAGGTGAGAAGCTTGTTATCTTAATAGAAAATCGTAATACTAAATGTAAGTTTTTTAAATAAGGGGTAAAATAGGTGGCATTAACTTGTAAAAATTGCGGTGGCAATATTAATTTTGACATAAATACAAAAATTATGACCTGTGAATCCTGTGGTTCAAGTCAATCAATTAATACGGTAGTTGGCGAAAACGATAGCATATACACATCTAATGAGGATAGCGAAAATATAGATACATATCGTAACGCGCTAAATTTAATGACTTCGGCAACAGAAATAGGTGGACTAAAAACAGCGAAAATGCTATTTGAAAGCATACCCGACACATTAAATTCTCGTTCTCTTTCAAAAGAATGTGAAGAAAAAATTACTTTATTAAAAACAGAAACACAATACCAAAAAGCGCTTTTGGATATGCAAAGTGAAGATGCCGACACAATTGCTTTGGCTCAAAATGTTTTTGAAGCGTTACAAGACTATAAAGATTCTATGTCAAAAAAAGAAGAGTGTAACTCGCTTATAGAAAAAGCACGGGTATTACAAGCTGAAAAGGTCAAAAAAGAGCAGCAGCAAGCAAGAAGACGTCGTTTTAAACGCAGAATAATAAGTGTTATTTTAATAATATTTTTAATTATCGGTTTATTAGTTAACAACTATATTCACTCTGCATCGCGTTACGAAATTGAAATTACCCCAACAATAAAAAATTATCTTACCGAAAGAGGCAATAATTATGAATTTTGCTACGATGTCAAGGTAGAAAATAACGGTTTGATAGATATAACTGCGTTAGAATGTTCGGTGATAATACAAAAAGATGACGATGTTATTACCGACACAACAATTTCGTTTGATAATTATTCATCGGTTGCCGTAAGAGCTCAAAAAAATGCTCGCTTTACGTGGAATCTTACCACCAATTCGCAATATGTTGCCGAACAGCTTTATTATAATTTTGATGATTTGGATTTAGAGATAAAAATAACAAAAATCAAATTCAAAAACGGAAAAATAAAAACTTATTAATGAGGAGAACGGCTTATGAATCATAATCGAGGTCATCCATAAAATCAGTTCAAAATATTTTTAAAAATGAAAAGGAGTTATTAATTATGGAAAATGTTTACAACAACACTTCAAACGGTAATAAGCACGATAGAGAATGGTATTTTTCTGAAGAAGGTCGTATTGCATATGAACAAGCCGACAGTATACTTAAGAAAATTGAGTATTTTTACAATTATTTAAATGCAGGCTACTCAAGCGGTGGAAGCGAATCAGATTACAAATTTGCAATTTTATTAGCTTGTGGAATTGCAAATTCAAGATTTTCTTATTCCAAATATCCCGATATTTTAAGCGAAAAAAGTAATCCATTTATGAAATTATATTTGGTTGACGGATTATTGGGCTATGAGGAAAATGCAGCTGAATTGATGGGTTGTCTGCACGAAAAATCTGATTATGCCAATAAAAAACGCAAAGCATCGTGCAGATATGACGAATGGATAGCGTTACAAATGCCACAAGATCGTTCTATGGAAGACATTTATAGAATCGAAAGATTGATAATTTGGCTTTTTGGCGAATTTGTCGCAAACAAAGAGCTTGTTAATGAGCCTGTAATAAAGTATTACCCTTACGAGATTGACTCGTTCCTATTAAATTATAGCGGCTCAGAAGACGACGAATACGACGAAGAGGATTATTTAGTAGAGGAGGAATAAAATATGAATAAACAAGAGATAATTAAACAATTAAGAGAAATTGCCTCATTAAGATCAGATATACTTATCAGAAAAGGTGAAAACAATATAGGAAATTGCACCGAACCTATTGAAGAAACCGCAAAAGCAGTAAAACAAGTATTTGCAGACTATAATTTAACAAGACCGACAATACCACAAATTTTTGAGGATTATGACCTGTTTAAAAACGGTCCGCAAACTGAAACCGATTCAAACTCAAAACCAAAATTAATAGCAAGCGGAATTGTAGGATTTGCAGTAATGATAATTACAGGAATGGCAGGACTTAAGTCAACACCTGCAATAATAATTGGTATAGTTGCGGCGATAGTTACCCTAATTTTAATCAGTAAATTATCTAAAAATAAATCTGCTCAAACCCCTAAAGCTCCAACTTGGCAGGAAAAGTATGCTAATTACGATTTCGATACCGAAATAGAAAAGTTTTTTAGTGAGTGTAAAACGTTTGATGAGCAATTTTTAGTGATTATCAAGCCTTGGGCTGACATAATGGAAGCAAGAAGAGAAAAGAAAGTTTCGAATGATAAGACAATAGAAGAAGCAAAAGAAAAGCTTTCAAAGTATACCATTATTGATAGAGAATATTTTGCTATTGCAGATAGAATAGCAGGTGTTTTACAGGATGATCGCGCTGAAGAATTAGGCGAGGCAATAAATATTGTCCTTGAAGAAATACGCGCCGAAGAACAGTTAAAAGCAACTAAAGAACAAAATAAAAAGCTTGAAAAAATTGAAGAGCTTTTTGACCTATAATAATCAAAAAATAAAACAGGGTTATCAAATCCTGTTTTAGACTACGCATAAAGTTTTAAAGAGGATGTCTCGCTTAGTTAGCAAGACATCCTCTTTTTCATTACAGCTTATTTAACATTTTTTCTATTGAATCATCATTTTTAAAATCTACGTCGCACGGTTTTTTGTGCATAGACCAATGCTCTGTAAGCTCTACGGTTTCATTTGGTGACACCAATTTTAACGGACTAAGTGATTCAACCTCGATAAAGCCGTTGTTTGTAAAGGTTTCAAAGCTGCAGTCGTTATCGGGGTAAACCTCAGTTTCGTGATTGGTGTCATACGATTTACGGAATACGTCCTCACCTAAGCAATAATATGCTTCGGCATTATTAAGACCAAATCCCAACTTAAATGATTGAGCGTTATTTTTGTCTTGATGTAGTGTTACATAGCTTTTACCAAAATACACGCGTGGGTCAGCAAGATTAGTATATGGCCATACCGATATATTACGATTATGCAAAAGCCCTGTATCGTTGCTGTTCATTGGCATTATAAGTGTACCGTCGGTTGCTGATACGGTAAGTCCCCAGATAGCAAATTTTTGTGGCTTGTCTGCGATGTTTGTAACGCGCATAGTAACGTACATATTAGCATCGTCGGGATCCATTTTAATTTCTAACTGCTTTTGCCGGCCGTTTTCTTTTTCGGGATTTGGGGTAAATATTGCGCCGTGTTCGGTAATTTCATATTTTACGGGGTCAAGGTCGGGGTAGTAGCTGTGGGGATAGCTTTCGGGGGAAGTCCATATGCGGTGACCGCCTAAAATCTCCCACTTTCTGCCCTCACCAAAAAAGTCGCAAAATTCACGGTCTTCTTTTGGTGCCATAACACTACGGTTATCACACATAATGTTTTGTCCGCCCATATATCCAAAACGGATAATACGAGGACCTACATCAACGGTTACAAGCGCTTCAATTACGCCGTTAGACAGGCTTAACACCTTGCCGTAGTTTTTGTAATCTTTAATTTCGGTTTTAATCATAGCAATTCTTCCTTTTTAAGTATTTTCATTCTTTGCTCGGTGCCGCACTCAAGCGGAACGCCCAAACAAAGATTATATATATCGGTAGTGCGACACTCGATATCAAAAATTTTTTGAGAGTCGCTGTCAAGCGATTTAATTTGCATTGCACGGGTAATAACAGGTATTATGCCTTGAGGCGATTTTAAATGCGATAAGCCCTGCTCGCTAAAGCCTAACACACGCACATAGGGTGGGGTAGTCATAAAAAACTGATTATCAATATCTAAAAATGCCGAAAGCACCAGCCGTCTTATGCGGGCAAGGGTATAACGCTTGGTTTTAATCATATTATAAAGCTCATCAAGGCTTGTTGCAACACGTGCGGAAAAATAAATTTTGTTTTCGAGTCCTTCGCTTATATCGGGCAGATTTTTTAGCATATCGGTAGATTTTGTGCGTATGGAATATAAAATTGCGGTCTCTAACCGTTTTATATCTGCAATATGCTCGGGTTGTATGATGCCGCGTATTTCACGTGGCATAAAGCGTTCGGTGTAGCCTATGTTTTCCTTTAAAAGCTCGCCGCGAATAAATGACGATGAAACAAATCCATTGTCAATCTCATTTGAATCGTGGCCTGCTCCCACTCGCTTTATGGTGTGAAATTCAATTGGTAAATTAAGCTTTTTGGCGGCTAAAATGTATTCAATACCAAGATTATTGTTTGGTGTGCGAAGCAGTGTAAAATCCACACCCAATTCACTTGCCGCCTGCTCACGCGCTACGGCAAAGGTAACACCCGATTTTGATTTTTGAGTAACCTTTTCAAAAAATGCATCGCTTAAAAGAACGTCGGCGGCATTGGTAAGAGCGTTAATATCGCCACACTCACTGCCAAACAAAATTTTATCGCAACCTAAATTATATAGCTGCCATACACCGCCAAGCGCAAAGTTTTGCGCTGTAGACATACTCCATAGCACAGGCATTTCGGCTACAATATCAGCACCGCATAAAAGGGCAAATTTTGCGCGCTGTGTTTTAGATAAAATTGCAACATCACCGCGTTGCACAAAGTTTCCGCTTATAACGCAAGCTACCGTATCACCAAGCGTTTTGGCATAGTCAATAAGTCGCTTATGACCTGTGTGCAGGGGATTAAATTCTGCAATAATACCAACACACGACAAAAAAATCACCTCTTTTTACAAAAACACTTGAAAAATCGAAACCAATAAAGTAAAATAATCATATATGCTTTATGGTAATATTTTACCATAAATAAAATAATGTTTCAATACGAAAATTTAAAAGGAGAAGTCGAAATGAAAGTATTTGTAGTTAATGCAGGCAGTTCATCACTTAAGTATCAGCTTATTGATATGGATAATGAAGAGGTATTGGCAAAGGGCCTTTGTCAGCGAATAGGTGTAACTGGTGATATTACACACAAGGCTGCTGACGGCAGAGTATATCAGGCGGATATTCCAATGCCTACACACAGCGAGGCTTTTGAGGCTGTTGTTTACGCTATGACTAAATCAGAAGCAAAGGTTATTGATTCACTTGATGAGGTTGGCGCTATAGGTCACCGTGTTGTTCACGGTGCTGAAGAGTTTAATAAATCGGCTCTTATTACCGACGAAATGATTGCAAAGGTTCGCGAGTGCAGTGTTATGGCTCCGCTTCACAATCCTGCAAATATTTTGGGTATTGAAGCTTGCACCAAAACGTTTGGTGACAAGGTTCCTCAGGTTGGTGTATTTGATACATCCTTCCATCAGACAATGCCTGCCGAAGCATTTATGTACGCATTACCATATAAGTATTACGAGGATTATCGTGTGCGCAAGTACGGCTTCCACGGTACATCACACAGCTTTGTAAGTGATAGAGCGGCTGTTCTTGAAGGCAAGGATAAAAAGGACATTAAAATTATTACCTGTCACCTTGGTAACGGTTGTTCAATCAGCGCTATTAAAGACGGTGTTTGTGTTGATACCTCTATGGGCTTTACCCCACTTGATGGATTTATGATGGGCACCCGTAGCGGAACACTTGATCCTTCAACCCTTACATACATTGCCGAAAAAGAAAATCTTACATTTGCTGATATTGATGCTATTTGCAATAAAGAGTCAGGTGTTTTGGGTATTTCAGGTGTTTCTAACGACAACCGTGATGTTGCGGCTGCGGCAGAAAAAGGCAACAAACGCGCTCAGCTTGCAATTGATATGCAGCGTTATCAAATTCTTAAATTTGTTGGCTCTTATATTGCCGCAATGAACGGTGTTGATACAATTGTATTTACAGGCGGTATAGGTGAAAACGATGAAGAGCTTCGTGAATATATTTGCGAAAACTTGGGTTATCTTGGTGTAAAGCTTAATGCCGAGGCTAACCGCGTTCACGGTGAGGAAATCAAGATTTCTGCCGATGACAGTAAGGTTAATGTTTACATTATTCCTACCAACGAAGAGCTTAAAATTGCACGTGACACAAAGGCTATTGTAGAAGCACTTTAAATTTAAACGAAAGGTTTAGCGGAAAACCGCATCATATTGATGTTGTTTTCCGCTTTCTTCAAATTATGAATACTAATGAATTAAAACAAAATATACAAAACGGAAAATTTGACAAAGAGTTTACAATGCTTTATGGTGATGTCGAGCTCGCTAAAGAGCGTTATACCGACGCTATAGATGAGTTTGTAAATCTTTATGGCGATATGGACGATATTCGTCTTTTTTCGGCTCCCGGTCGTACCGAAATAGGCGGCAACCATACCGACCACCAGCACGGGCTTGTGCTTGCAGGCAGCGTAAATCTTGATGTTATTGCAATAGTATCGCCAAATAATGAAAATATAATACGAATTAAATCAAAAGGCTATAATATGGATGAGGTTGATATTACAGACCTTAGTAAAAAAGAGTCAGAAGCCGGTAGAGCTCGCTCGCTTATACGCGGCGTGGTGGCTGCATTTAAGAATGCAGGATATAATGTTGCTGGGTTTAACGCGTACACAACCTCAAACGTATTAAAAGGCTCGGGGCTTTCGTCTTCGGCAGCATTTGAGGTTTTGGTGTCAAATATTGTTAACGGACTTTTTAATGGGCATAAGGTTGATGCCGTAACTATAGCAAAATATTCGCAGTATGCCGAGCGTGAATATTTTGGTAAGCCGTGTGGTCTTCTTGACCAGATGGCTTCAAGTGTGGGCGGCTTTACATATGCTGATTTTAATGACCCACAAAACCCTATTGTCGAGAAAATCAATCTTGACTTAAATACTTCAAATCATACGCTTTGTGTGGTAGATACGGGTGGTAATCACGCAAATCTGACGCAGGATTATGCAGATATAACGCTTGAATGTAAGGCTGTAAGTAATGCTTTGGGCGTAGATTTTTTACGTGATGCAAATGAAGATGCGTTTTACAATAACTATGCCGAAATACGCGAAAAATGCGGCGATAGGGCAATGCTTCGCGCGATGCACTTTTTTGCCGAGAACAAGCGTGTTTTAACGCAAAAATCTGCTTTAAAACGCGGCGATTTCAACACGTTTTTTGTAACTGTAAAACGTTCGGGAGAGTCCTCTTACGACCTACTTCAAAATGTTTATTCTCCCAGTAATCCAAAAGAACAGGCTATTTCTTTAGCGCTTGCTCTTACAAAGCAATTTTTAAATGGTCGCGGTGCATACCGCGTGCACGGCGGCGGTTTTGCGGGCACTATTCAGTGCTATATTCCAAACCGTATGTATGATGCGTATAAAGCTATGATTGAATCGGTGTTTGGCGAAGGCGCTTGTGTAAAATTGTTTGTTCGTGCCGTAGGTGGATATGAGCTTGTGGGTGAATAATATGACCGAAAGTATTTGGAACGGATTTAAGCGCCTTGATTTTAAGTTTGAGGGTAGAGATTGTATTCTTGTGTGTCCCGATAGTGCGTGTGAAGGCAATAAATGGCTATATCGCACCGAATATTTTGGTGCTTTTCCTGATTTGGAATTAGAAATGCTAAATGCAGGTTATCATCTTGCCTTTATGACAAATAAAACTCGTTTGTGTCCTGAATCTGATACCGATATGCGACCTAAGTTTTGTGATTATTTGAGCGAAAAATTTGGTCTTAATAAAAAATGCGCGCTTGTTGGTATGAGCTGTGGTGGTATGCAGGCGGTGTATTTTGCGGCAAAGTACCCGCAGTATGTGGCGTGCGCGTATCTTGATGCGCCCGTTATGAACTATCTAAGTTGGCCTTTTGCGTTAGGTATGGGTCAGGACGATTGTTCAAAAGAGTTTATAGATAATATGGGCTTTGGTTTACCAGAGCTTATAAATTTTAGAAATCATCCAATAGACCAAAAAGAAAAATTGCTAAAATCGGGCGTACCGATAATGTTGGTTTCGGGCGATAGCGACAAAACAGTACCGTTTTGTGAAAACGGACAGCTTTTGTGGGATTATTACAAGGCTAATAATGCTGAAATTGAGGTAATAATAAAGCCGGGCGGTGACCACCATCCACATGGGCTTCCCGACAACACACCAATTGTTGAATTTATACAAAAGTATTATTAGCCTCCACTTGTTAGTTGCAAGGGGAGGTGTCACCCATAGGGTGACGGAGGGGATGATGTCTTAAGTTTTTATCAAACCCTTATCCCCTCAGTCTCGTTACACTCGACAGCTCCCTTTGAACATCAAGGGGAGCCTTTTTGCGTATTGTTATTTTGTACAAATTTCCAAAGTGAATTCGATTAAATTTGTGGAAAAAAGTCTTGAATTTTTTTATGGAGAGTGGTAGAATATACAATGAATAAATATTATGTTGAAAGGGAGTTTATCTTATGAAGAAAACAATTCAAAAATTACTTTCAGTAATTCTTGTGGCGGCTATCTGCGTAAGCACGCTTTGCGGTAGTTTAATTTCTGCAAATGCGGCTGTAACAGGTACCTACAATGTTGTTGGTGACGCAGTTGGCGCAGGCGAAAAAGTAGTTACTATGGAAGTAACACTCACAGGTGACAATCTTACATCGGGCACATTTGACCTTATGTTTGGCGAGGATGTTATCGATGACGTTAACTTTGACGAAAACGGTGACTATGTTATACCTACCAACGAAACTCTTGAAGAATTTTATGCAAGAGATAAGGTTGACCCCGTAACCGGCGAGAGAAACTTTATGATTGCTGCTGTTAACTACTATAAGGAAGTTCAGGTTGAAGAGCCTGTATATGATTCCGAGGGTAATCAAACAGGCACACAAACTGTTACCAAGACAGTTGTTGATACCGATAAGTCATACAAAGAAAATGAAGGCAACAAAGGTACATTGCTTCCTAACGTTTATGACGGTAAGGTTGGTCTTTATGATACAAAGATTGAAATTACCGGTGGTGTACTTGCAGACAACACAGTTGTTGATGCCGGTAATGTAGATCAGTATTTTACCAACAGCAACTATGCTGCATTTTCTAAGGGCGAAAGCAACACAACCAATGCTATTGATGGTGACAGTGATGACGGTAGAAAATACATCTACAATATGACTGATAATTATAAGACAGCAATCGATAGTAAAACTACATTATATACAGTTGCTGACGGTGAAAGCACTAAAGGCGTTTATAAATTGGATAACGCTTTGCTTGATAAATACTACCGTGAGTACACTACCGTTGACGTAGCAACCGAGACACTTGGTTACTCTATTTCAACCGTTAGTGAAGACAGTATTGGCCAAACCCATTCATACGCACAGTATGCACAGGGCTTTAAGGATATTACCTTTAATTCAAATGCCGCATTTAAATCTATTACATTTACCGTTACATTCGACTTTACCGGTACTTGTGACCGTATTGGTGCAAATGGCGTAGTAGATGCTGAAGAGTTAATTGGTACTACAACCGTTGACGGAGTAGAACAAAAATACAGAAACCGTGACGGTCACTGGGCTAATGAAAACTACGTTCAGTACGATAAAAAATACACTCTTAACTTTGTTGGCAAGGATGGTTTAAGCGGTCTTTCTGCAGCTCAGGAATATTCAAACACCAACTATTTCCACGTTCACGAAGGCGCTATAGAAGAAACCAAATACGGAGATGTTGATCCAATAAACAAGGCAGCCATTGATGCTCTTCTTGCAAAAAATCCTGAGGCTCGCGAGGGCGTGGATTACTTTGAACTTTACAATGCAAGATGTAAAAAGTGCGGTCGAGTTACACCTATGATTGCAGCTCCCGATCTTCCATATAAAGTATATGAAAAAGATGAAGACGGTAATGATGTTGAGGTTCCCGCTAACGGAAGAAAGGGTTTATTTGCCTTTAATAACTTCCGTAACATTTCGGGTGCAAGCGTTACTTACGAGGACGATGGTAGTCTTTCGCTTAATCTTCATTATCCTTCATCAATGGATTATAATCAAATGATTATTACCGACCAGAACGGTATGGTAATGAGCTATAGCGATACATTAGAGGTTGCAAGCGATAAAACACAGAAATACACTGATGTTAAATCAAGCTTTGCTGCTTCAAAAATAAAAGTAGATGGAACCGAAATTGCTCGTTATGAGGGCCAGCTTCCAAGTAGTTCTAAGATGATTACCGTTAAGGGATTTTCGGCTTCTGATATTGAAAAAACACTTTACGTTGCACGCTATACACCTGTAAGTGAAACCGAAACACAGCTTATGGGTATTACACATTCGATTTCAATTGCCGAATACTGTAACGAGGTAGTAAAAGGTGATAATTCTGATGCAGACAAGCTTGTTGCGGCTGCTCTTGTAAATTATGCAAACGCAGCTACTGTAGCTTTGGGTACTGCACAGCCTGAAAATCCAAAGATTATTCCTACCGAGATTGATTTGCTTGAGTTTGGCTCATATCTAACCGATATGGGTAGCACCAGCACATATTGGGATACCAATGTTGCAGATAACGGCGAAACAGGTGATTCTTGGGACGACCCAATTATAATTGACTCTGCCGAAGAGTTTGTTTATATTGCAAAGGTGTACAACAGCGACACTGACGGTAAATACTTTAAGGTTGCCGACGATATTGCGGGTTTTGACCTTTCGGGTGGTAAGATAACCGATTATGACGGTACTTTAGCAGAACAACTTGCCAACGTTCAGGCAAGTGGTAAAAACCACTCAGGTGGTACTCCGGGCTTCCAAGGCCACTTTGATGGTAATGGCGTTACCATCTATGGTGCATGGGGTAGCAACAAATCGGTTTCATCCTATTCAGGTCTTTTCACTTGTGCAAAGGGTGACGTAACCATTAAGAATGTAAACGTTAAACTTGCTTCATTTACCGCTACAACCGCAGCAGGCGGTATCGTAGGTTACTATAAAGGTGAGGGTACTTACTCAGACCATACAACTCTTACTATTGAAAATTGCTCTGTAACTGAGTCCCATATTGAGATTACAGGCGGTACAGGCACTAACAGCGCCACCAGCGGCTATGGATTCGGTGTGGGCGCTATAGTTGGTAGAGTTGACGCTGCGCCTTCCTACACCGACACAAATGATGAAGACGGTGACAATAGCACAACCGACACAGTTTACGTAAACAATAAGATAAAAATTAACAACTGCTATGTGAACCTTGACGAAGATAACTTTACATCTCCTGCAGAAGACGGCGATGAAGCAACCCATGGGCGTGCTTGCCACGGTGGTGTAGTTGGTTTTGCAGGTTCAAATGCACTTAATGTAAGCAACTGTATCGTTGTTGGCGTTACACCTTATGCAACAACCGAGTGTACTACTCAAAACGACATTCAGCACTCAGGTCTTGCAACCCACTTTAGTAACATATATACCGATCAAGCAACAGGCTCGATTGTAATTGGTGGTAAACCTACTTGGTCTGGATATACCCAAAACTTTACAGGCAAGGTATATCAGCTTACCGACGACCAGCTTAAAGGTCTTACCGCGGCAGATAATATGCCAAATCTTAACTGGGAAACTATTTGGTGCGCAAACGAGGATGACTACCCATCACTTTATGAACCATACAATATTCCCGAAGTAGAGCCAAAGACAATCTATTGGGATGGCACAACAGCATCAGGACTTACTGAAGGCAGCGGCACCAAGGATGATCCTTATATCATAAATACAGTAGCTGAACTTGCTTACGTTGTAAGTCAGACACCGGCTAATTACACCGTAACCGATGGTAAATACTTTAAGGTTTCGGATAGTGTTTCTGGTATGGTGCTTCAAAAAGAAGCCCATGCTGCTGTTATGAATCTTAATAGCGCCGCTGAAACCAAGGCGTATTTTGAAAGTGCAACAGGTCTTCTTACGTGGAAGGTTGGCGGATGGGAAGGCTCAACCTTCTGCGGTAATATAGACTTTAATGGTATTACCATTTATGGTGCGTACATTAAGGACTCCGGTAGCAACGCAGCACTTTTCTGTAATATGGATGCAGGCGCTGCAATTCACAACCTTACACTCAAAAACTCTTACTTTACAAGTGCTGCAACTAACTATCAGGTAGCAGCTATTGCCGCTGTTTCTAATAGTGCGAACTATGCAAAGAAAATGGCAGGTATTACTTGGATCGACAGCGTAACCGTTGCTAATAACTATCTTTATAACGCATCTACACAAACTAACCGTTCAGGTGTTCTTGTGGGTTCATTCAGCGATGCGGTTTATATTGATAACGCTTTTGTTTATGGTAATGACGCCACCTATGGTGATGGGGTTAAGATGCCTCTTGTAAATAATGCGGGTAACTCTGTGCCTGAAACAGTTAAAGGACCTGATGGTCTTGTAACCAAGATTGACGTTACTGATGGCGGTAACTTCCACTTCAATATGGTTCGTAACAGTATTGTTTTGGGTTGCGATCCTTATGACGTAACACAGAGTACAGGTAGCCGTTTCAACGATGCAAGAGCCTTTGAAGATGTATACAGTGATGCAGAGGTAGCAAACGTTGCATTCCCAGACAAAAATTTAACATTCACACCAGCTCAGATAACAAAAATTAATGCTGATGATATCAAGGGATATGATGCTAAGGTTAATATGCCACATCTTGATTGGTACAACGCTCTTATAAATCCCGATGGAGCATGGCATTACGGTTATGGTGATACTATGCCGGGAAATACATCAACAGGTGATAGCATTATTGGTGAAATTGATAAGTTGTATCCGGGACAGGAAGACACTTACAACAATATAGAGTTTATTGAAGATACCTATAATAGTGATTCTCATATCTATGATACAGTAGGTACAAAGGGATTAAACTTTGGTGTATATGCAACAAGCCTTAATTTAAAAACCAGCCCTTACATTTCATTTACATTTGCATTTAATAAAGAATATAAAGCAGTTCGTGACCAGATAAAGATTACTATAACAACAAGCAAGGGTAGTTATGAATTACCTTCTATGGTAGCTACAAATGGTAATGAAGACGTATTCTTTAAACAAGATGGTTGGACACATAACGAAGGCTCGGGTAGATACCATCTTTACAGATTTACAGGTATTTCTATTAGTGAAATGGTTGGAGATATGACAATTACGGCATACGATCCAATCAAGGGCGAAACTGTAGAACTTGGTAGATTTAGCACTGGTGGCTTTGGTTATGAGCTTACAGAGGCCAATAAGGTTATGCCTTGTGATTATTACGAATCACGTATTGAGGCTACAAGAGCGCTTATTTTCTATGCACAGGCTATTCAGGCTCGTTACGGCGCATAATTTACGATAATATAAAAGGAGAAAAGTGATATGTTCCAGAAATCAAAAATTGAAATATATGAATTAGACCTTACCGATATTAT
The DNA here is from genome assembly GCA_017437005.1 of Clostridia bacterium. Lineage (GTDB taxonomy): Bacteria > Bacillota > Clostridia > Oscillospirales > Acutalibacteraceae > UBA737. Next base: position 66,690 of record JAFSBZ010000033.1, read on the forward strand.
CGTTACAAGCGATCCAAACGCTAACTTTGGCGACGACGAAGATGATATCGTAATATGGCCTAAATAATTAAAACTAACGGCTGATTTGAGCAATCAAATCAGCCGTGTTTTTATGTCTTATATTTATAGCAAAAAAATTAGCCTTCCCTTGTTAGTATCAAGGGAAGGTGTCACCTATAGGTGACGGAAGGGATAATGACCGATGCATTGATATAAAAGCAATTATCCCCTCAGTGTTTTGATACGCAAAACACAGCTCCCCTTGAAAAACAAGGGGAGCCTAATTTTAAAGTCCTGTTGCTTTTAGATAGTCGGTATAAGCCTTTTCCCATGCATCGTTTTCGGTTGGTATATAGGTTTTAATTTCGGTAGAGTTTGAAACAACTTTACGAAGCTCGGTAAAGTCCTTAATCTCGCCTAAAGCGTTAAATGCTACACCAATGTTACCCATAACAGTAGCCTCGGTAGGTCCTGCCAAAACAGGCACGTTGCAAGCGTCACTTGTCATTTGGCAAAGTAGACGGTCTTTAATGCCACCACCCAAAATGTTGATGCTGTGATATTTCTTTTCACCCATATTATTAAGAGCGTTAAAGGTGTACTTGTACTTCATAGCAAGGCTTTGGTAGATACAGCGCATAACCTCGCCACGAGTTTGTGGAACGTACTGGCCTGTCTTTTCACAGTATTCCTTTACTCTGCGTGGTAGGTTGCCTGCAGGCTCAAACGCGGGGTCGTCTACGTTGATAAAACACTTAAATGGCTCGGCAGCAAGGGCCTCTTTTTCAAGCACGTCAAAGCCAACCTCTTCACCTTCGCGGCGGAACTGACGGCGTGATTCCTGAATAAGCCATAGGCCCATAATATTTTTAAGAAAGCGTGTTGTGTCTTCAAAACCACCTTCGTTTGTAAAGTCGGCCTTTGCAGCTTCGGCAGTAAGGATAGGAGTTTTGCTTTCAATACCAAAAAGACTCCAAGTGCCGCAAGAAATGTAAACAAAGTCATCGCGCTCGCTGGGTGTTGCAGCTACGGCAGATGCAGTGTCGTGCGATGCAACTGCAATTACCGGCACCTTGTCGCAACCCAATTCTTCACATATCTCGTCAGAAAGATAACCGTAAATGCTACCCGGCTTTGTAATAGGAGCAAAGATTTTCTTTGGCAATCCTAATTGTTCAATAAGCTCAAAATCCCAATCCTTTGTGTATGGGTTAAGAAGATTTGAGGTAGAGGCAATGGTTGCTTCCTCTTTCATTTCACCTGTAAGCATATAGCCGAAAAGGTCGGGCATCATAAGCATTTTTTCGGCGCGCTCTAAAACGTCGGGCTCGTTAAACTTTAAATACATTAATTGGTAAATTGTGTTAAAGTGTATAAACTGCAAGCCAGCCTTACTGTAAAGGTCATCTTTAGAGATAATCTCAAACACCTTTTCGGGTATTTTGTGTGTACGGCTGTCACGGTAGTGATATGGGTTTGCAAGCATTCTGCCGTTTTTGTCAAGCAGGCCAAAGTCAACACCCCAGGTATCTATACTGATAGCGTCAAAGCCGCCCTCATTTACAGCCTTGGTAATGCCTGACTTAATCTCAAAGAAAAGACGAAGCACGTCCCAGTACATACTGCCGCAAACAACTACTGGGTCGTTTGCAAAACGATGAATTTCTTTCATTACTATTTTGCCGTCTTCAAGTGTAGAAAGCATTGCGCGACCGCTTGAAGCGCCAAAGTCAAAAGCGAGAACTTTTTTCATAAAGAACCCTCCAATATAATATTTACTCTATAAATATATCAAATAATTTTACTTTTGTCTATAACTTACTTGTAAAAATTTGCATTTAGGGTTATAATTTGGTTATGGATTTATGGAATTATTTAAAAAATACACAAAAACCCATAGTGCTTTACGGTATGGGCAACGGCGCCGACAAGATTATTTCGGTGCTTAATAGTTATGATATAAATATATCGGGCGTTTTTGCATCCGATGGTTTTGTGCGCCAAAAAATATTTCACGGATTTAAAGTTACCGATTATAAAACGGCTAAAGAAGCGTTTGGTGATATGGTGGTGCTTGTTTGTTTTGGCAGCAGCTTGCCCGATGTTATTGCTAATATAAAACGAATCGCCTCCGAACAAGAGTTATACGCTCCCGACGTACCTGTGTATGGTGATGTTTTATTTAATATGGAATATGTAACACAAAATAAGGAGCGTTTAGCTTGGGTGTATAACCGTCTTGCCGATGAAACGTCAAAAAAAGTTTTTAAAAATGCAGTTATGTATAAATTAACCGGAAAAATAGAATATCTTTTTGACTGCCAAACACCGCCGAAAGAGATATATGAAAATATATTGCATTTAAGTGACAATGAAGTGTATTTTGATTTGGGCGCTTACAGGGGAGATACTGTAGAAGAGTTTTTATCGGTAGTGGGTAATTACAAAAAAATAATTGCCGTTGAGCCTGATAAGAAAACATACAACAAGCTTTGCCTTACTACCAAAGACGTTAGAAATATTGCAAACATAAATGCCTGTGTTAGTGATATTGACGGAGAAATTTTGTTTGATATGCAGGGTTCACGTGGCTCAAATGTAGGTAAGGGCAGTGGTGTTATAAATTCGGTAACGATTGATACTCTTGCAAAAGACAGTACGCCTACATATATAAAAATGGATATAGAAGGCGCCGAATTGACGGCAATAAAGGGTGGCGCAAACACCATAACAAATCATAAACCTAAAATGCAAATTGCTGCGTACCACCGAAGCGAAGATTTATTTTTACTACCCGAAACGGTTTTAAAACTACAATCAGATTATAAAATTTATCTGCGCCATTTTCCGTCATTACCTTGTTGGGATATGTCATATTACTTTATATAATGTAAAAAAACGTCGTTTTGTTGTGATTTTACACAATATAAACGGCTTTTTTTCTTGACACCGCATAAATATAGTGGTAAAATTATACAAGATAAGCTTAGATTGTATTGGTGGAAGTTTTGGCGAAATTTTACCAATAGACAAGTTTTATTCAAACGGGGCTTTAAACAGCGGTCCCCGACAGAATTTTGTTTTTTTGCTCTGTAAAACCGCTTTATTATATAAAGGAGTGAAAATTATGCCTTACATTATTGGCGGCGCGGTAGCATTAGTGCTTGGCGTTGTTGGTTTTTTTACAGGTTCTGCCGTTCGTAAGCGTTCTGCCGAAAAAACCATTGGCTCTGCCGAGACCGAAGCAAAACGCATTCTTAACGATGCGATGAAAACCGCCGAAACCCGAAAGAAAGAAACCTTGCTTGAAGCAAAGGAAGAAATTCATCAGCTCCGTCAGGATACCGAAAAGGACCTTCGTGAAAGAAGAGCCGAGGTACAACGTCAGGAGCACCGACTTCAGCAAAAAGAGGAAACACTTGACCGCAAGATAGATAATCTTGAAGCAAAGGAAGAAAAGTTAGCCGAAAAGGCAAAACAAATTGACGAAAGAATTGAAGAGTGCGAGCAGTTAAAGCGTAGTCAGCTTGAAATGCTTGAAAAAATCTCCGGTCTTTCAAAAGAGCAGGCTAAAGCAAATCTTTTACAAATGTTAGAAGGTGAACTTTCTCACGAAAAGGCTGTAAAAATTATGGAATTTGAACAGCAAACCCGTGAAGATTCTGATAAGCTTGCGCGCGAGGTTATTGCTCATGCAATTCAGCGTTGCGCCGCTGACCATTCATCTGAAATTACTATATCGGTAGTTCCGCTTCCAAATGATGAAATGAAGGGCCGTATCATTGGCCGTGAGGGTAGAAATATCCGCGCTATTGAAAACGCAACAGGTGTTGACCTTATTATTGACGATACACCCGAGGCAATCACAGTATCAAGCTTTGAGCCTATTCGTCGTGAGATTGCCCGTGTAACACTTGAAAAATTGATTGTTGACGGTAGAATTCATCCTGCAAGAATTGAAGAAACCGTTGCTAAGGCTACTGCCGAGGTTGAGGCTATAATCAAGCAGCAGGGCGAACGCGCTATGGTAGAAAGCGGTGTCCACAATTTACACCCCGAGCTTATTAAGCTGCTTGGCCGTTTGCACTTCCGTACAAGCTATGGCCAAAATGTGCTTAATCACTCACTCGAGGTATGCTACCTTTCAGGTCTTATCGCAGCCGAGCTTGGTGTTGATGTAACACTTGCAAAGAGAGCAGGCTTGCTTCACGATATTGGTAAGGCAATAGACCACGAGCAAGAAGGTTCACACATTCAGCTTGGTGTTGAGGCTGCTAAAAAGTATCGCGAAAGTGAAACGGTTATTCACGCAATTCACGCTCACCACGGTGATGTTGAGGCTAAAACCGTTATTGCTTGCATAGTTCAAGCGGCTGACGCAATTAGCGCTGCCCGTCCGGGTGCAAGACGTGAAAACATTGAAAGCTATATCAAGCGTCTTGAGAAGTTAGAGGAAATCGCCAAGTCCTTTAACGGTGTTGAAGACTCTTATGCCATTCAGGCAGGTCGCGAAATACGTATACTCGTTAAGCCTGAGGTTGTAAACGACGACCAAATGGTTATTATGGCTCACGATATTGCTCAGCGTATTGAAAGCGAGCTTGAATATCCGGGTCAGGTTAAGGTTAACATTATCCGTGAAAACCGCGCAATAGATTATGCGAAATAAAATAAAAAAATTAGGTCTTTAAAAAGGCCTGATTTTTTTATTTACAATATTTAATTTACGGTTGTTTTTTCAAGTAATTCTTCAACAGATAGGTTAAGTACCTCTGCAATGGCAAACAGTTCAATATCGGTAACAGTTCTTGAATAATCCTCAATTCTTGAAATTGAGCCACGGCAAACGTAAACACCCAAAAGCTCTAATTTGTTTGATAACATTTGTTGGCTCATTTTTCTTAACTTGCGGTATTTTTTTACATTACCGCCTATAATATTCATTTTTTCACTATCGATTATTCGCGCCATAAAACCACCTCGTTTGTCTTGACATAGGACAATTTTTATGGTAACATATTTTCATGAGATAACTGTCTTATCATAGGACAAATTAAAAATTTAGGTGGGATTGGTATGAAAAGATTATTATCAATAATTTTAACTCTTGCTATTATAATTTGTGCGGTGCCTATGGGCTCGTTTATGTTTAAAGTTGATGCTGCTACGCAAATTAATGAGTCCGTTTTTCAAAGTAAATATAAAACATTTAAGGAAGAAAAATATCGAGATGGTAGTATTTATGTTAATAATCCATCATCAACTGGTGGATATGAATGTTTTGGATATGCCAATGAAATAGCAAAATACATATTTGGCTCATATCCGACATCATCGGGTTCTGCAATTTCTAATTTAAATAGCAATTGGGATATTAAACGTGGTGCAACAGCAATAGATACACTACACATAGGGGATATTGTACGATTTAGAAATGGCAGTTACGATCATTCTATCTTTGTGTATAATATTAGCGGAAATACGGTCTATTATACGGATGCAAATGGCGGAAATGTTTATAATAAAGTTGCCTCGGATAAAATTACAAAGGATGAGTTAAAAACAAAAATTTCAAGAACGCTTATTGGAAATACGAGTGTTTTGGGATATGTGGCGCATTACAAGAATTGGCAAACAGTAACAACATTAACCATGAAATACAATGTTAATGGTGGTCGACTTTCAGGTAATGTTTACACTGTAGCAGCCGATGGTGTTGGTCTCTGGCTGCGTGCTTCTTATAGCACATCATCAAATCAACTGGTGCTTATTCCTGATGATACAATATTAAAAATTACCGAAACCAAGACATCAGGCGGTTACACATGGGGAAAAACTACTTATGATGGAAAGACAGGATGGTGTGCGATTTCAGTAGGAGCTGTGCAAACATATTATTTGAATTCGAGTATGGTTTATTTAACACAAACCAAAGGTCTTAAAACAAATGTTTGGAAATGTGGTGTAACATATCCTGATGGACTAATAAATGATACAACATTGGGCCTTGAGCGTCCGGGATATACATTTGTAGGTTGGTCGCTTAAAGCTGATGGTAGTTCCACTGTTTTTGACCAAAATGACGGTACCATAAAAGCTGAAACTATTTATCCTGATGTTAAAAATGCAAGTGCCACAATAACTCTCTATGCTATATGGCATAAACATATATATTCAAATGACTGTGACACTACTTGTGACGACTGCGGTCAAGTACGTGATGTATTAGGGCATAACTATGGTGATTTTACTATTACAGTTGAGCCAACATGTGTTGAGAATGGTTTTAAACAAAAAGATTGTAGCATTTGCGGCGATGTTATTACTGAAACAATACCAGCTACAAGTATTCACTCTTATGACGACGATTTTGATGACACGTGCAATCATTGCGATTTTATAAGAGATATTAAAAAGTATGGTGACGCTAACGGTGATGGAAGTATTAACGGCAAAGACTATGCACTTGTGTTACAGTCTATAAATGGTTGGGATGTAACCATAGATACATCTGTTGCCGATGTTAATGATGACGGTAAGCTAAATGGTAAAGATTATGCATTGTTATTACAGTTTATCAACGGCTGGGACGTAGAGCTTAAATAATGCACAACTCATAATCCATAATGCATAATTAGCAAATGCGAAAGCACTCATCATAGAGATATGATGAGTGCTTTAATCGTTTAAGGATATAGGGTCTAAAAGCCACTGCTATTTTAGCAGTGGCTTTTTGTGTATGGTAACTGGATGTTATTGATTGTTGCGTATATAATGAAAAATATATTGCTGTACTATGCCACCGTACTGTTTTGCACAGTCGGGAATATTGCCGTCAAACATTTGCTCTAAAGCGCGGTTTATCCATACGTCGCGGGGAAAGGCATTTTTATGCGAAAGACCATAAAGCAGCACACAATCGGCAACCTTAGGTCCTACGCCTTTTATGGACATAAGAATGTTACGGGCGGTATCGTAATCGGTGCTTTTAAGCGCTTCGAGATTTATTTCGCCCGATGATACTTTAATTGCCGCATCTAATATGTATTTTGCGCGAAATCCTGAGCGTATAACAGCAAGGTCATCAAGCGTAAGAGCGGCGATTGTTTGGGCGGAAGGGAAGGTATAACCGCCGTCTATTTTACTGCCAAAGCTTTCGCACAAACGCTCTACAATGCCTTTAATTCGCGGTATGTTGTTGTTTTGCGAAATGATAAATGAACAAAGTGCCTCCCACGGCTCTTGATTAAGCAGCCGTATACCGCTACTATATTCGGCGGCCTTTGCTACGGTGGGATTTTGTGATACCTCTTCTATTATTTGCTCATAATTGCGGTCAAGGTCAAAATATTCTTTCCATACGTTATTAAAATCGTTTTCGGTTGCGCCTGTAATTACAATGCTACTATTTTCGTAAAACAATTCTATGTATTTACCAAATGCAATACCGCACCACGTGCCATTGTTTTTTTGGTACCAGCGAAATGCTTGACCGCAATCAAGCGTTTGTGACAGGTCAAAATTTTTAACATTTGTTATGTAAATTTTATCATTTTTAAAATTTATTTCGTTCATACTGCACCTCGTATTTACAATTATATATGTTTTGTGATATAATGTAAAGCAGTAAAAGTTAAAGGTGGGGATTTTTTTATGCGTGATGATATTTGTACCATACCTGTCTCGGAAGTGTTTGAGGTAAGTGACGGTTGCCCGATTTGTAGGATGAAGCAAACGGTTGAACAGCATCTTATTACGTATATTTTGGGTGATGCTATGATGGAGCCCGATGTGCGAATCGAAACAAACAAGGTGGGTTTTTGCGGAGAGCATTTTGACAAAATGATGGCTCACCGCGGTAGGCTACAGTTAGCGCTAATGCTTGAAACACACATTAAAGAAATAAGCGAGCAGATTTTTGAGAAAAAAATGTTCAATAGCGCCGATAAAAAAGCAAGTAACGTAAAAAAGGTGATGGAAAGCTGCTTTATTTGTGAAAAGATAAACTGGGGAATGGAGCGAATGGTAGAAACCATTTACCGTTGTTACGAAAAGGAAAAAGATTTTAGAGATTTATTTAACAATCAACCGCAGTTTTGTATGCATCATTTTGAAATGCTGATTTCGGGCGCCGATAAAAAGAAAATGCCTAAGTACGTTGGTGAATTTAAAGAAAATCTTACGCGCATTACTGCCGATTACGTAAAATCTTTGGGCGATGATCTAAATAAATACTGCTCTATGTATGATTACCGAAGTGCAGGAAAGGGCGATTGGGGTAATTCTGCCGATTCGGTTGAGCGTGCGGTTAGCTATTTAACAGGTAAAATCTGATTTACATAATGTGACAAAATAATCCGCAAAAGTAACCTTTGTGGATAAGTTTTCCACCGTATTTATGCCACTTTTTAGACTTTTCCACCGAGTTATCCACAATTTTATGTTAACTTGAATATAAATTCCACTTTTTGTTAAAAATATTCTTGACAATTAAAGAAGGTGGAAAAACATATGGTTAAAGGTGTAAATAAAACGATAATTGAGGTTAATAATACGGGAAGTAAGGTGTTTGACAGAATAGTTTTTTATGTTAGTCCCGCTTGCAGTAATTTAAGCGCAAAGAACCTTAATCGTGCGGTCAGAAATTTTACATTTCAGTTAGATGAACGCGCGGGGCGGGGTTATAAAAGCCTACGCAGTCGACACATAACCCGCCGCCGAATAGTTATGGCAACTATACTTGGCGCAGTGATTGTAGCAGCTGCGATAACGCTGGCTATTATTTTATGAATACATTGTAAAAAAAGCAGGAAGTATTTATTTGCTTCTTGCTTTTTTTTGGGTTTTGCTGTAATATATTATATGTAAAATTTTGTCTATAAAGGGGAAACTTCAATGATATTTAAAAACGGTATTAAGCTTTGCGGCAGTCTTATAGTGGCGGCTATAATAAGCGTATTTTTATGCTTTTCGATAAATGTTATATGTTCGGCGCTTTTTACTGCCGAGATAGGCTATAATGCTTATGTATATAAAGATAAAGAGGCTACCGAGCCTATGGCGCAGTATGAGTATTTTTATGCTGACAATGATGGTGACGGTAAGGATGACAACACCGATACCAAAATGAAGGAATACGAGGACGAGGGATATATTGTACAAACCCAGAAAGTCCGTTCAACTCTTACAGGTACAGGCAAAACAGTATTTTTGGTTGTGACACAGATCTTTGGTATGATTATGGTTATAGCCTTTGCAAGTAACTCTTCATACAAGCAAGGGTTTAAGGATTTGAATCTTGTAAAAATTGGACAGGTAAAAAAGGATATTTTAAAGGGCTTTAAGATTGGTATGATAGGCAATATACCATTTTTCTTATTGACGATACTTATTATCGCTATGGCTTGTGGATTGGCACCAAGATTTTATACGGTGTGGTATGCATTTTTAAGCGGACATTTTTATTCGCTTATAATGTGGATTGCAGGTGGTAGCCAAATGGTCGGTGAAATGGGCGCCATACAGCTTGTGTTGCTTGCTCTAATACAGTTTATAGTTCCTGCAATTTCGGGTGTGGCGTATATTTTAGGTTATAAAGAGATTAATCTTGCTGAAAAGCTTGTATATAAAAAAGAGGTAGTTTAATATGTCGGGAATTTTTGGCTTTTTGGATTTTACCAGGGAAGGACCTGGTATTAAAAAGGGTGGACCCAAAAAGAAAGCATTTTTTGTGTTTTGGGAAACGTATTTTCGTAATTTTTGGCGTTTTTTTTCGATAAACTTGGTTTATTTTGTAACAACGCTTCCAATAATTACCTGCGGATTTGCTCGCGCGGGCATTACAAACGTTACAAGAAATATTGCGCGCGACAAGCACTCGTTTGGCCTTAGCGATTTTTTTGAAACTATTAAAAAGAATTGGAAACAGGCATTATCGGTAGGAATAATCAACATATTAGTTACAGCGCTTGTTCTTTTTTGTATCTGGTTTTATAATGAGTCATATTTACAAACACAACAAAACCTTTCACTCGCAGGACTTGTTATTAGCCTGCTTATCTTGATGGTGTTTGGTATGATGAATTTTTACATTTATACACTTATGATAACCTTTGATTTAAGTATTAAGGCATTATATGTAAACAGTTTTAAGTTTGTAATGCTTAGTTTTTGGAAAAATTTGCTTTGTGGCATATGTGTTGTTTTGGTTTATGGAGTGTATGCTTTAATTGCGTTGTTATTTGCTGATTTGCGTGTTTGGATAATTGAGTTTATAATTATGATATCAACGCTGCCTACCTTTAAAAATTTGCTTATACAGTTTTTTACATTCGGCAGTATCAAGAAGTATATGATAGATCCGTATTATGAGCAAAACCCCGATGCCGATATCGAAAAACGTAGAAATTTAGGGTTAGAAGTACCCGAAGATGAAGAACCGCTTTCGTGGGAGTAAAATTAAGATACAGTATTCACAAAAAAAGTGAATACTGTATTATTTTTTTATTATAAAATCAAGAATCCGTATTGTGTTGTCGGTAATTTCAAGGGCATCTTTATATTCGCCTGTCGCTATTTGTACCGTGCTTTCATAGGCAGTAGAAATACCAATCCAACCAAAACACAAGCACATTATAATTACAAGTGAAATATATAGTGTTCTAAAGTATGTTTTTGTTTGTCTTTTCATTTAATAATCCTTACTGTAGTGTGTTAAGCAGACTTATAAGCGCCTCTGCTACCAGTTCGGCTGAATATTTTGCTTCGGCAAGAGTATTGCCATCGGTGCCAATCTCGATAAGGATAGAGCCTGTGGTAAGGCTCTGGTTATAATTTTTTGGCATTAAAAGTATAGAGCGCGCAAGTGAGGGGTACATATCCTCTAATGTTTTTTGTAATTTGGATGCAAGCTTTAAATTTTCTTTCCAATTAGGAAAGTTGGTTACACTACCGCTTTGCGAGCCCATAACAAGCATTACCTGCGCGGCTTTTTTGCCGTTAACTTGGGTAGTTACCTTAACTTTGTCGGTATCATTTTGAGCTATGGAATCGCGGTGTAGGTCGATTACAATTTTTAAGCTTGGGTATTTTTTTTTGTAGCTGTTTATAGTTTTTGCCGCGCGACTATAGCTTTCGTTATATGATGGATTATCGTGCTGTGTTGTGTCATGCAGTGTAACAATACCCGCGGTATTAAGCTTATCAGATATTATTTTGCCCAAAGCTACCATATTGTATGCATTATCGGTGTTTCGGGACGTGTCGTTTTCTGTATAATAGTTTTCGTTATGTAACAAATAACTTTCGGTTGCGTGGGTATGTAATATAAGTACCTGCGGTTCGCTGTTTTTTTGAATATTAAAACCCAATGTATCCGTTATAAAATCTTTTAAATTTATTTGAAGCTCGGTGTTGTTTTTTAGATAAACATTATCGTAAGACGTATTAGCCGTATACGGTGAAATAAATTTTTCTATAACCTTGCCTTGTACGGTGCCGCTTGCCGATACGGGTATAAAGTCGGGATTGACGGTGCTTGATGCGGAACCTTCTTGTGTGGTGTTATTGGTATCATCTGCTTTTTGAACGGTTTGGTCTTGTTGGTATGTGGTATCATAGTATGTCGGCGCCATAACGGGAATTATAACGTCATTATACGCTGTTAATTGTAGAGTTTTAACACTTGTGTATGTCATAAAAAGCGTAATACATAGCGCTGCTGCGCAAAAACGTATTATAGCGCCACGATTACTCATTAAAAATCACCATCCATATAAAAGTTTATGTGGATGGTGATTGGTTTATGTCAGGCTTTCAATAATACTGACATCGATTTTGGGTTGTAAGAATATGTTTAATGCGCGCGAAAGTATATCGGAGGCTTTTTCTACAAGAAGGTCGATTTCTTTTGGCGTTACCATCATATTTTCATCTGATTTAAAAAAGCTGTTTGCATCTATTACTGTAGGCACACCCACCGCGATAACAGGTATTCCAAGCGTGTTGTAGTTTAAAGGCTTTCGAGCATTTTTAACACCCGAGCCTGCGCAAATACCGGTATTGCTTATTTGTATAGTACGGCAAAGGCGCTCGGGCTCGCGGCAGGCAAGGGCATCTACCGCAATTATTATATCGGGCTTGATTTTGTTTGCCATAGCGCAAACCATATCGTAGCTTTCGATTCCTGTTTTTCCAAGAACATCGGGGGAAATACAACACACGCTTTTTAAATCTTGAAGACCTAAATCGCGTTTTAGTTGACGGCTTAAATGCCTTGTGGCAAGCACTCGGCTTGCTACAAACGGCCCCAGTGCATCGGGGGTGATGTCGGTATTGCCAAGACCTACAACAAGTGCGCAGTTAACATTTATATTGCAAATATTTTTAAGCGATTTTACAGTGGAACTAATTATGTCGTTGGTATCACAAACAAAATCAAGTCGAGGGAAAGAGATCGTGCAGTAAGTACCCTTGGGTTTGCCTAAAATATCGGCGGCGTGGTCAGTAGTAATTTTTACTGTGGAAATTGTAATGTCATTTAATCTTTCTTCACGTGTGTTAACACCCACAAGCGACGATTCTTTTTCTGCCTTTATTTCTGCGATAAGGTCTGTACGTATGTTCATATAATCACCAAAAATAGTTTTGGCGGAAATATTATGTATATACGTAGGGTCGATTCACGAATCGACCGTTTATAAGTGTAGGGGGTAATTAGTGAATGACCCATATATTGTAAAATGAGCCAATCATCACGAAAGGCTCATTTTTTTAGATTTATATAGGTGTCAATTAATGTATCAATACAAATCTTTTCCGATTTGTTTAACTTGCGGTATTTGCTCCAAAGACTGTTACTGTCTGACAATAGCTGATTGTTTTCGTCGGTTCTGCCTATAAGATAATCGACAGTTACATCAAAATAATCGGCCAAGGAAATCAGCGTGTTGATATCAGGCTCAATTTTGTGATTTTCGTATTTATTTATGGACTGTTGTGTCGTTCCAAGAGCAGTTGCCAATGTTTGCTGGCTAATACCACGCGTGTGCCTTATTGCTTTAAGATTTTTTACCATTATTATCACCATATCAATTTTAACAACATTATGTTGTTATTTAAAACCCCTTAAAGTTGTTATTGACAAACAACCTAAAGGTGTTTATAATAACAGTGTTAACAAAATTTAAATAACATAAAGAGGGTGAAATATTGGAAAAAATGAGTTTGTATGAATATGAAAAGTATAAATCAGCAATAATTGCCGCAAATGACAGTGAAGATAAGGAGGCGTTAAGGCAAATACAAAAGCAGCTTATTGCAAAATATGGTTTAGATAATTCGGATGTTCAATATTTATTAAAACTATTCAAATATTCAGTGTAGGAGGAATAAAAAATGATTTCAGCAAGCATTTTAAAACCGATTGAAAAACCTGCGTTTTATATACGTGAAGAAAATGGTCCTATAACTTTAGAGGTTATTAAAAGAGTTTTTGAAGACATTAATAACGATAATTACGGTCTTCCGATCAACATAACATACGACCAAGTAAAATCAGGTGGCTTTTTCAACTCAAGTGTTGAGGATTGTCTTATAATAACGAACACTTTACATCCAAACGATTATTTTAAGTATTGTATTACAATCAGAAAACAAGGAAAAATCGCAACAGTTACAATGACGTATTGGGGAACGAGCAGCCTGACGGCTCAAAAAAACAAGCAGGAAGAACGTAATCAAAGTGGCTCGTTGGGCGGAATGCTTTTAAATCTGGTAAGCGGTGTTAACGAGAATGATTATAATGCCGAATATCAGTATTATGATATGTTAGAGCAAATGTTTGTAGAAGTTTGTCAATAGGAGAAGTATTATGAAAAATATTAAAAAATTTAAAATTAAAAAATTAACTTTTAACAGTGATGTTTTCAAATGCCCAAAATGCGGTTACGAAGAATACCGCAGAGTATTAGGCGATGTTTCTACAACACCGTGCACTAATTGTGGGCATACACCGATGTATCGCGTAAAATAAAATTGAAAATACATATATTGGTTAATCAAAAAGCGCATTTAAAGATAAAAAGATATATACAGGCAGTGAACAATAAATGCGAAACAGGTGGTTTATTGCTTGGATATAGGTTTTTAAATTATTTTTTGATTACAGAAATTACAGCTACAAACGATGCAGAAAGTTCTTCTGTATCGTTTGTTTTAAATGGTGAAAAGCATATTGAACAAGCAGAAAAAATTATTAAAAAATATTTGCTTAAACCTATTTTATTAGGAATATGGCACAGTCACACACATAATGTCATTGATTTTTCAATACAAGATCAAAAATCAAATTCTATACTTACTTCACAAATCGGAAGTATAATTTCTACGATCGTGACATTTAGTGATATCACTAAAGATTGCAATTATACTTCATGTTATATTAAGCCAAAAGGTAAAGAACACTTTTGTTTAACTAAAGTAATAAAGGGGATTTTAAAATGAATCAAAACGAAAGATGCAGTAATTGTGTTTATTGGCAGAATAGAACTTGCAAAATTACAGGAGAGGTAAAAAATGACACTATTTGCACTTGTGGATATTTTAAACCAAGGAAAGAAAATTAGGCAATAATTACAATCAGGTGTTAGTATTCTGTCTTAACATTAGTTTTTTAAGATTATTTACAGCTACCGCTGTTCAGAATGACAAACGGAACGGATAAATTCGTTTCCTACATATCACAAAAAAACAAAGACTCTGCTTTAAAAATTAAAAAGCAGAGTCTTTGTTTGTATTTAATTTTTAATTATTGCTTTTGAGCCTCGTATTTTGCAACGGCGGCTTTAATCTTGTCGGCGGGATTAAGAAGCTGACTGATAGAGTTATCGTTGTTGAGTGTTTCAACAATAAGCGCGATATATTTTGACATATTTACGCTGCAGTACCACTCGCGAGAGAGAAGGTCGGGTGTTTGGTAAATTAGGTTGGTTGTAAACACCTTGTCAATAAGACCGTTTTCGTAGTATTCATCAAATTTTTCAAGACCTTCAACAAAAAGACCAAAGGTAGAGAACACAAATATTCTGCCTGCACCCTTTTCTTTAAGCTTTGCGGCGATGTCAAGCATTGATTCACCGCTTGAAATCATATCATCAACAAGGATAAGATCTTTACCTACAATATCGTTACCGAGGAATTCGTGGGCTTCGATTGGGTTTTTACCGTTTACAACTATCGAGTAGTTGCGACGTTTGTAGAACATACCAAGGTCAAGACCTAAAACAGATGAGTAGTAGATACATCTACCCATACCGCCCTCATCGGGAGAAACTATCATTGTGTGGTCACGGTCAAGCTTAACATCAGGTACGCTGCGAAGAAGCGCTTTAATCATCTGATAAGCGGCTTGTACATTGTCAAAACCATCAAGCGGAATAGCGTTGTTAACGCGTGGGTCGTGAGCATCAAAGGTGATAATGTTTTTAACACCCATTGAAACAAGCTCTTGTAGCGCTATGGCGCAGTCCATAGACTCGCGCGAGGTGCGGCGGTGCTGTCTGCCTTCGTAAAGCATAGGCATTATAACGGTAATTCGACGCGCTTTACCGCCAAATGCGGCAATAACACGCTTAAGATCTTGGAAATGATCGTCGGGACTCATCGGAACAGTTTGTCCGTACATTTTGTACGTAACGTTGTAGTTAAAGCAGTCACAAATGATAAAGGCGTCAAGGCCACGCGCCGAGTGATTAAGAACTGCTTTTGCTTCACCGGTGCCAAAACGTGGGCAGTTGGCATCGATTACAAAGGATTGATCATCATCAATACCGCGCCAATCCTTCAGGTAGTAGTCAACCTGTGAAGCAATGTCTTCGCAACCGCGCATACTGATGAGAGCAAGGTCGCCGTAGGGTGTGTGTTTAAAGTTGATACTGGACATAATGAATCCCTCCGCAAGATATTAAATTTTTGACAAATACATTGTAGCATATTTTTGCTTACAAAAAAAGACCTTTTTATAATTTTTTTTACATTTTTTAATTTTGTACTAATATTATAAAATTTAATTGATATTATTTGTGATTTATGATATAATTAGTTGGTATATATAAATTATTATTTTGTCAGGAGATGTCAAAAATGCCAACTGTTACGTTACTTGCACATACACCCAATCCTGAAAAGACCGTGGCTTCTGCTGCAAAGCTTTGCTACAGCTCGTCAAATATATTGGATTTGTATGACGGCCTTACCGATGAAAAGGCGGCGGATTTTGTAGAAATGCTTTCCGAAATAGGTCACGAAAGCCCTGTTGAGCACGCATCGTTTACATTTGGTATTGAGGGTGTTTCACGCGCATTTTTGGCTCAGATAACACGTCATAGAATGGCATCATATTCGGTAAAAAGTCAACGCTATGTAAAAGAGGGGGCGTTTGAATTTGTTACTCCGCCCGAGATAGCGAATGATGCTGTAGCTCTTGAAGCTTACAACGAGTCAATGCGCCTTGCTCAAGAAGCGTACGATAAGATTGCGGAGCTGCTTACGGCAAAGCACACAGCAACATTTATTGCCGAAGGTAAGGACGAAAAAACTGCGGCAAGGCTTGCATCTAAAAAAGCGATTGAGGATGCGCGTTTTGTTTTACCTAACGCTTGCGAAACAAAAATGGTTGTTACAATGAATGCTCGTTCATTACTTAATTTTTTCCGTCACCGTTGCTGCAATCGTGCCCAGTGGGAAATTCAGTCGGTGGCAAATCAAATGTTAGCTCTTGTGAAAGAGGTAGCTCCAGATTTGTTTAAAAAGGCCGGTCCGCCTTGCCTTAACGGTCCTTGTCCCGAGGGTAAAATGAGTTGTGGTAAAGCCAAAGAAATAAAGAAATTTTACGAGGATATGAAGTAAATGGGTAAACTGATTGTCATTGAAGGCCTTGACGGTAGCGGAAAGTCTACACAGCTTGAGCTTTTACCGAAAAACTTATTAAAAAACGGCATAAATTGCAAGTCGGTATCTTTCCCTGATTATGACAGTAATTCAAGCGCGCTTGTAAAGATGTATTTAGGCGGCGAATTTGGTAGCAAACCCGATGATGTAAATGCATATGCGGCGTCGCTTTTTTATGCTGTTGACCGTTTTGCATCTTACAAAACCATATGGGGTGAGTATTATAATCAAAACGGTGTTATAGTTTCGGGCAGATATACAACCTCAAATGCCGTGCATCAGACTTCTAAAATGGATGAAAAGCATTGGGAAGGTTTTTTGGATTGGCTATACGACCTTGAGTACAATAAGGTTGGAATTCCCAAACCCGATAAGGTGATTTTTTTGGATATGCCTGTTGAAGTGTCACAAAAGCTGTTATCCGGCAGATATAAAGGTGACGAGGGTAAAAAGGACATTCACGAAAGTGATACGGCATATCTTGACAAATGTCGCAAAGCGGCAATGTTTACAGCGCAGTATTCTAACTGGACGATCATTCCTTGCGCAAAGGACGGCGAACCCAGAACGATTGAAGATATTGCAAATGATGTTTTAAATGAAACGCTTAAGGTGATGTAAATGGTATATGTATTTTTAGCAAAGGGCTTTGAAGAGCTTGAAGCATTGGCGCCCGTAGATGTATTGCGCCGCGCGGGTGTTGAGGTTAAAACCGTGGGAGTTACAGGCAAAAGGGTTAGTGGCTCGCACGGTATATCGGTAAATTGTGATATTACTATAGCCGAGGCAACATTTGACGAGCTTGAGGGTATTATATTACCGGGCGGTTTACCCGGCACTACTAATCTTGAAGCAGATGAAACGGTACAAAGATTTATTGACTACTGTGCCGAAAACGGCAAGGTTATAGGCGCTATATGTGCCGCTCCTATGATACTTGGTCACAAGGGTCTTTTGCGGGGTAAAAATGCAGTATGCTATACCGGCTTTGAAAAGGAGCTTACGGGCGCTCGTATGCTTGACAGACCCGCTGTTCGTGACGGTAATATCGTTACCGGTTGGGGTGCAGGCGGCGCAATGGAATTTGCGTTGCTTTATCTTGAAGTGATAAGCGAAAGTGAAGAATTATCAAAAAAAATAGCGCGAAATATGCGTTTTAGTTCATAAAGAGGTAAATATGCAAAATAATAATTTTAACATAAATGATGACGATTTTATAATTGGTAAGGGCTTTAATGTACAAGAGCCCGAACAAAACAAAAAGGGCAAAAGACGTAAAGGCAAAAAGGGCGTTTCAGTAATTAAAAATATTATATGGATTGTTTGTATTATTGTGGTTTCGGTGGCTTTGGCAGGAACTTCAGTAGTGGGCTTGTTTGACTATGCAGGCTTGGGCTTTGGCAGAGGAGAAAAGGCAGAAATTGACATTCCTCTTGGCACGCCAACCGTTACAATTGCCGAAAAACTTGAGCAAGCAGGCGCCATTAAAATGCCGATATTGTTTAGAGCTTTTTCTAAATTAAAGGGTTATGAAAGCCAGTACAAATATGGCTTATATACATTCAATACCGATATTGGATATAGCGGTATTGCAGATATGCTTATGAACGATGGCGCTGTGGCAGAGAGTGTAAAGGTAACAATTCCCGAAGGCACGGGAATTAATGATTATACCCACATTGTTGACGGTGAAAAAAAGACAATAAAGGGAATTGCCACTATTCTTGAAGAAAGTGGCGTGTGTTCAAAAACCGACTTCTTATATGCATTGAACGAAGTAGAGCTTGATACAAAGCTACTTAAAAACTGCAACGAAGAAAAAACATACTACACACTTGAAGGATATCTTTTTCCTGATACATACGACTTTTATTCCTATGATTCGGCAGAATGCGCTCAAATGGTTGTTGAAAAGATGATTAAACAGCTTGAAAGCAAAATTACCGATGATATGTATAAGCGCGCCGAAGAATTGGGATATTCAATGAACGAAATTTTGACAATGGCATCCATTATTCAGATGGAGTCCGGTCAAAAAACTGAGGAAATGGCAAACGTTGCCGCTGTTTTCTATAACCGTTTAAATAGTAAAGATTTTGCTACGTTGGGCTCAAGCCCTACATGCTACTACGGCGGCTCGTTTAAAAATGACGACGAAAGATACGATACCTACAAGGCAAAGGGTTTGCCACCCGGTCCGTTATGTTCACCGGGAATTGATGCTATAAAGGCGGCGCTTTATCCCGCAACCGATAAAGAAGGTTATTTCTATTTTGTAACCGATAAAAACAGCAATTTCTATTACCATAAAACAATGGCAGAACAAAATGCAACAATAGCAAAATTACAACAAGGTGATAATTGGGTATATGAAACATTTGAATAAAAGGTTAGAGTTATTATGCCCTGCAGGTGATCTTACACGTCTTAAAACCGCGGTGGATTTTGGAGCAGATGCTGTGTATATAGCGGGCGAGGAATTTGGTATGCGAACAGCAAGCGCAAACTTTAGCCGCGAGGATTTGAAGGCGGGTGTAGAATATGCCCACAGCCACGGTGTTACGGTACATGTTACCTGCAACACTATTCCTCACGAGGATGAAATTGAACGTTTGCCAGATTTTTTAACATACTTAAATGAAATAGGTGTTGACGCGGTAATTGCTTCTGACCTTGGTACCATTGGTATGGTAAAGCAGTATGCACCTAATTGTGAATTGCACGTATCGGTGCAATCGGGTATTGTAAACAGTGCGACTGCTAACGCATTTTATAATATGGGCGCTAAACGTGTGGTGCTTGCGCGTGAGCTTTCACTTGAAGAAATCGCAAAAATACGAGCAAACACACCGCCAGAGCTTGAAATTGAGGCATTTGCCCACGGCGCTATGTGTGTGTCCTTTTCGGCAAGATGCCTGCTTTCAAGTTATATGACAGGACGCGATGCAAACCGTGGCGATTGTGCTCAGCCTTGTCGTTGGAGCTACAGCCTTATGGAAGAAAAGCGCCCAGGTCAGTACTTTGATATTACCGAAACCGAAAAGGGCACTTATATACTTAATGCAAACGATATGTGTATGGCCCCGTATCTTGACAAGATGCTCGCGGCGGGTGTATCGAGTATTAAGATAGAGGGTAGAGCAAAAACCGAATATTATGTAGCAGTTACAGCAAACGCTTATCGTGGCGCGGTTGATAGCTTGCTTCAAAGCGAAGGTGATTGGACTTTGCCAAGTTGGGTAAGCGAAGAACTTAACAAAATGAGCCATCGCACGTATTCTACAGGGTTTTATTTTGGCAGACCCCAAAATGCCCAAACCTATGAAAATGCAGGTTATATCCGCGATTATGCTATCGCCGCAGTTGTTGACGGATATGATGACGGTTGCATTGTAGCAACGCTTAAAAATAAATTTTTAAGTGGTACAACGCTTGATTGCTTGGAGGCAGGTAGCGTGCCGTTTAACGTAAATACTACCGTACTTTACGATGAAAAGGGCAAACAAATTGAAAGCGCATATCAACCAATGATGAAAATTAAAATTCCATTTGACCGCGAGGTTAAAGTGGGCTCAATGCTTAGAATGAAGGTATAAATAACCTATTGCAAAATATGTCAAATTATGGTAGAATATCTCTACTTGAAAAAATAAAGGAGTCTTTAAAGATGAAAAAGGAAGTATTAGTTGAAATTTCAGCTCGTCACGTACACGTGACACAGGCAACACTTGAAACACTTTTTGGTGCAGGTCACACCCTTACAAACAAAAAAGACCTTTCACAACCAGGTCAATTTGCTTGTGAAGAAAAGGTAACAGTTGTAGGTCCTAAGGGTAGCCTTAAGGCTTCAATCCTTGGTCCTTGCCGCCCTGCTGATCAGGTTGAACTTTCACTTACCGATGCTCGTACAATCGGTGTAGTAGCACCAATTCGTGAGTCAGGCGACGTTGCAGGCTCAGGCGCATGCAAGCTTGTAGGCCCTTGCGGTGAGGTTGAGCTTACCGAAGGCGTTATCGCCGCAAAGCGTCATATACATATGACCTGTGCTGACGGCGAAAAGTACGGTATTACAGATAAGCAGATTGTTAGTGTTAAAATTCCAACCGAGGGTAGAGCACTCATTTTTGGTGACGTTGTAGCGCGCGTTAGCGACAGTTATGCGCTTGCTATGCATATTGATACCGATGAAGCAAACGCTGCTTGTGTTCCCGGTAGCTGTATAGGTGAAATTCTTGACTAATCCGTTAGGACTTTATATTCACATACCTTTTTGTGAGCGTAAATGCAACTATTGCGACTTTTATTCCGCGTTTTATAACAAGGATACGCTTAGTGTTTATTTATCAGCACTTAAAGATGAAATTAAAAAATGGGGCGGCACTGTTAACCGCCCCATTGATACTATTTATATAGGCGGTGGCACACCGTCGCTTTTGGGTGAAGATATTATTTCTTTACTTGGTTGCATAAAACAAAACTTTAAAGTTTTATCTGATGTCGAAATTACGGTAGAGGTAAATCCCTCATCAAGCGGTGAATTTTTGCGCTTTGCAAAAATGGCGGGGGTAAACCGACTATCAATTGGTGTGCAGTCAGGGTGCGATAACACGCTTAAAATATTAGGTAGAACACACACTTCGGCAGAAGCTGAAGCTACTGTTAAAAAGGCACGAGAAATTGGTATTGATAATATCTCGGTTGACCTTATGATTGCGCTACCCGACAGTAATTTACAAACGCTAAAACGCGATATTGATTTTATTTTGTCGTTAAATCCTACGCATATTTCGGCATACATTTTAAAGATTGAGCAAAATACCGTATTTGCAAAAAAATACGATACTTTAAATTTACCCGATGATGACGATACTGCCGAGCAGTATCTTTATATGTGCGAGACATTAGAGAAAAATGGTTATACTCATTATGAGATATCTAATTTTTCTTGCTTAAATAAAGAAAGCCGACACAATATGAAATATTGGACGGGTGACGATTATCTGGGGTTAGGCCCTGCAGCACATTCGTGTGTTGACGGTAAACGCTTTTATTATCCACGTGATTTGCAAGGGTTTATAAAAAATCCGCAAACCACACCCGACGGCAATTCGGGTGATAAGTCGGAAAAACTGATGTTAGGTTTACGATTGTCAAGTGGAGTTGACCTATCACAAATTTATGGTGAAATACCCAAAGATATAAAAAAGAAAATAAATCTACTTGAAAATGCAGGTTATATAAAGGCAGATTTGCCGCGCATATCGCTGACCGATAGCGGTATGTTAATTTCTAACAGTATTATTGCTGAATTGATTGGTGATTATTTATGAAAACTTTTAAAATTCATCTGATTCGTCACGGCGCTACCGATGCAAATACCGCAGGTATGTACATCGGCAACCGAACCGATTTACCGCTTAGTCCCGAGGGTGTGCGCGAACTTGGGCAAATGCGAGAGGTTATTGAATACCCAGAGATAGAGCGCCTTTATACAAGCCCGATGCTTCGTTGTAAGCAGAGTGCTAATATTATTTATCCTGGTTTTGAAGCGCATGTTATAGACGAGCTTACCGAATATGATTTTGGTGAATTCGAAGGAAAAACAGCCCAGCAGTTAGAGCTTATGCCCCAATATGCTGAATGGACAAGCGGTAAGCTTGAAGCACCTGCAGGTGGTGAAACTACGCAGAATTTTGTAAAGCGTCAGGCATTGGCGCTTAATATGATAGTGCGCGATATGATGCAACAAGATGTTACAAGTGCGGGTGTTATTATGCACGGCGGCGCTATAATGATGTTGCTTGCAGCTTGTGCCGTACCGCGTAAGCATTCGGTTGAGTGGACAAGTGATAATGGACGTGGTTACTCAATTATGGTAACTCCTTCTCTTTACCATTCGAGTGGTATTGTTGAAGTATACGACTATATTTAAGGTGTGAATTATGGTAAATATAGGTAACGATTGGGACAGTATTTTGGCTGATGAGTGGGAAAAAACGTATTATAAAAACTTGCGCGGTTTTTTAAAAAACGAATACAGCAGCCACACCATATACCCCGATATGCACGATATTTTTAACGCTTTAAAATATACATCTTTTGAAAATACAAAGGTTGTAATAATAGGGCAAGACCCATATCACGGTGCCCAACAGGCACACGGTCTTTGTTTTTCGGTGCAAAAGGGAATTGAACCACCGCCATCACTTAAAAATATTTATAAGGAGTTACACGATGATATAGGCTTTGAAATTCCTAAACATGGTGAGCTTACCGCTTGGGCGCGTCAGGGTGTATTATTGCTTAACACGGTACTTACAGTACGTGAGGCGACACCTAACAGTCATAAAGGTATGGGGTGGGAGCAGTTTACCGATAGGGTAATATCTGAACTTGATAAAAAGCAAATACCTATAGTTTTTTTGCTTTGGGGTGCTAATGCCCGTAAAAAAGCCGAGATTATAAAAAATCCAATACATAAAAAGCTTATAACCGTGCACCCAAGTCCGCTTTCTGCATATAATGGATTTTTTGGCTGTAAGCATTTTTCAAAAACAAATGAAATTCTAATTCAAAGTGGTCAATCACCGATTGATTGGACTATAAAATAGGAGATTTTATTTATGAACTCAACAGGAATTATTCGCGGTCTTGATAATATGGGAAGGGTAGTAATACCAAAAGAAATTAGAAAATATCTTGATATGACCGAGGGTGTAGACGAATTTGAAATTTTTATGCAGGATGATTGTATAGTACTTAAAAAGCACAAACCAACCTGCGTTTTTTGTAACGCAGAAAGCGGTTGCATAGAGTTTGAAAATCAGATTGTATGCAGGGGTTGTATTGAAAAATTGCAAAATAAAATTATAGAAAACGAAATAAGTGAATAACAACAAAAACCTCCGCATTAATTTTGCGGAGGTTTTTAACATCAACAAACAACAGCTTGCCAAGCAAACGGCAATAAATCGCGCGCTGTAACCTTTATAAGTTTTCCGTTTTGATCATTAACAATTACTTTTATGTCGGGACAATATTCATAGAACATTTGCCTGCAATTTCCACAGGGTGAAACAACACAATTCAGATGCTTTTCGTGAACGGCGACTATTGTATCAAATTCGCGTTCACCCGCAGATATTGCCATTCCCATTGTTATATATTCGGCGCAAGAGCCGTGTATTCCGTCGCAGTTTACACCTTTATAAATATTACCGTTTTTGCACAAAATTGCACAACCTACGGTGTGGTTATATACTCCGTCATCAAAGTTTTGTTCTAAAATCTTTAAAGCTATTTGTATTAACTCTTGATCCTTTTTTGTTATCGAATATTTTTTCATTTTAATTCCTCGTTATAGCAAGCGCGTTCGCCGCCAATAAACTTAGGACGTGTGCGTGCGCAAACAATTGGCGCTTCACCAATTTTGTTGATTGTTAGCCTTACAGGTACAGCAACCTCTTTTAAATGCATACCAATAAGTGTGTTACCAATGTCAAGACCTGCGTTTGCCCTAATGTGTTCAACTGCTACAGGGCAGTCCATATTTTGCCATACCGTTGTTGCAAAACTGCCGCCTGCTTTTACTTGTGGTATAACATTTACAATCTCAAGCCCAAATTTTAATGCCGTTTCCTTTTCAATTATGAGCGCTCGGTTAAGATGCTCACAGCATTGCGCGGCAAGGCAAATTCCCTTTTTCTTTAAAATAGGATAAATACCTTCAAACACCGCCTTCGCGGCATCAATACTTGATGCTTTACCAATGTTTCCGCCCATAATTTCACTTGATGAGCAGCCTATCACCAACAGTTCGCCTGATTTAATGCCCGATAGTTCAATCAACTCGGTTACGGCTTGCTTTGATTCGTTAATTATGATATTTAACATATTATCACCTAACAATCATTATAAGATAAAATAAATATTTATTCAACAGTTTTTTATTGTACTGAATTTGTCGCATCAAAATAAGTATAATTATTGTGTTATCAATAAAAATGTGTTAAAATAATTATAAAGGCGGTGGGCGTATGCTTCAGTTTATTTTAGGTCGCGCTTCAAGCGGCAAAACATTCACAATTACACAAAAATTTGTTGAGTCAATAAATCAGGGTGAAAACCCCGTTCTTTTGGTGCCTGAACAATTTTCATTTGAGAGTGAGAAAAATATTTTAGATGCTATAGGTGATAGCGCCGCGCAGCACGTATCGGTCATAAATTTTTCTCGCTTGTGTAACGAGGTGGAACGTGTAGTTGGTGGTGTGTGCGGCGAAAGCATTACCGACACCGATAGGGTTATTTTGATGAAAAGGGCAATAAAACTATGTCGTGATGATTTGGTGCGCTTTAAAAAATATGCCGCTTCAAGTAGTTTTGCGCGTCTGATGATAGAAAGCATCAGCGAATTCAAAACAAATTTTATAACCTCTCAAGAATTACGCGATGCCGCTAATAATACCCAAGATGAGCAATTAAAATTAAAACTTTTAGACGTTGCATTAATTTATGAAAATTATGACGCCTTAATCGCCGAAAGGTTTATAGACAGCACAGACCAACTTACAAAGGTTTACTATGCATTGGAAACCTATAGATATTTTGAAAATAAAACGGTTTTTATTGATTCATTTAAAGGCTTTTCGGGTCAACAATACAAAATTCTTGAAAGAATAATCTCTCAGGCAAAGTCGGTTACGGTAACGCTTGTTGACAATCCCGATGACACGCGTGCATTAGGAATTTTTTCAAATATAAAGCGGGTTAAAAGTCGTATTACTGCCATAGCGCGTAAATTTGCCGTGGATGTGGCTAAAGATATCGTTTTATCTAATAAGCACTATTGCAGTAGCGAATTATCGTGTCTTGAAGATTTTATGGCAACAGGAAAGACCGATTTTGTTGGAAAAAGTAATGATATTACAATTTGCCGCGCCGATAATGTTTACAGCGAGGCCGATTTTGTTGCCCGAAATATTCGCCGTCTTGTGCGTGAAAAGGATGCGCGTTACAGTGACTTTGTAATAATTGCGCGTGATACTGCACCTTATGAAGATGCGCTTGATAATGCGTGTAAAAAGAACAATATCAGTTGCTTTATAGACAAACGAATACAGCTTATAAATTTGCCGACCGCTACAGCTGTGCTGGCCGCGGCCAATACAGCAAAAAGTTTTAGTACAGAAAATATTTTAAGTTTTCATAAATCGGGTATTAATCTTTTAAGCATTGATGAGATTACCACACTTGAAAATTACGCGTATTTATGGAATATTGACGGTTCTCTTTGGCAAAAAGAGTGGGCGATGGATCCCGATGGATTTGCAGCCGATGGCGAACTGTCACAGGTTAAAAAGGACCGACTGGCAGTTATTAATAAATTACGTCAAAGGGCGGTAGAACCGCTTGAAGCATTAAAAAATGATTTTTGCGGTACAGCTCAGGATATGTCACGCGCACTTGCAAATATAATGATTAAAACTAATGCCGCAGAGCATTTAAAAGCGCTTTCGAAACAGTATAACGATGTATATCGTGATGCGATAAAGCAATCGTGGGACAGTGTAATGAAAATTTTGAATAGTCTGAGCGTATGCTTTGGAAGCGCAGAAATATCAAAATCCGAATATTGTGAAGCGCTAAAGACTGCATTAACGCTTGAAACTGTTGGACTTATTCCCCAAATGATAGACGAGGCAATTTTTGGTGCGGCTGACCGTATACGACCCTCACGTCCTAAATATGCCTTTATTATGGGCGCAAATCAAGGGGTATTTCCGCGTGTTCAGCAAAATAGCGGACTTTTCGCAAGCGGCGAGCGTGAAAAAATGATATCTTTAGGCCTTGATATTTCGGATAAAACATATTCGCTTGCTGTTGATGAGGAATGCTTGCTTTACAGTAACCTTTGTTGCGCAACGCACGGCGTGTTTATTAGTTACGCAACCTCTATTGGCGGTAGTGAAGCAGAGGTATCGTCATTTGTTAATGATATTAAAAATAAATTTAGTTGCACTATTTTTGATGAACCTTCTTCTTTGCAAGAAAACAATCTACCCGAAACCGTGGAAGACGCTTTTTCGTGGCTTTGCACAGGGCTATCTTACGATAATGAGGATACTCAAACGCTTATAAAATCACTTGAAAATAGTGAAATGTCATATAGAATAGACGCAGTTCGTCAAAGTCTTGAGCAAATAAAGCATACAATTAGCGCGGATACGGCGAGAGAGCTTTTTGGAAACAGGCTTACAATGTCTCCATCTAAATTTGATACCTTTAGCCGTTGTAGATTTATGTATTTTTGCCGTTATGGACTACGCGCTCAAAGCCTGCAACCTGCCGAATTTAATGCTATGCAGCGCGGAACTATAGTGCATTATGTTCTTGAAAAGGTTGTAGTAGACCATGGTAAAAAATTATCAGTGCTTAGTAAAGCCGAAATATCAGATGCGGTAGATACATATATTGATGATTATCTTGAAAATGTTGCGGGATATAATGACATACAAACCCCGTATCTTAAATACTTGATTTCTACCATAAAACGTACACTTAAGTATGTTGTAGAGAGGTTGGCGCTTGAATTTGCGCAAAGTGATTTTGAGCCTGTAAAGTGCGAGCTTAAAATCGGCTACGACGGTGATTTACCTGAAATAAAAATACCAATTGACGATGACGCTACACTTGAGCTTATAGGTGTGGTTGACCGTCTTGACAAGTGGAACGGGTACGTAAGAATTATAGATTACAAAACCGGTCATCGTGATTTTAAATTGCCTGATATTCTTTTTGGTCAAAATATGCAGATGTTGATTTATCTTTATGCTGTGGCTCGTAGCGAACAGTTTGGCGGAAAAACTGCAGGTATATTTTATATGCCCGCGAGTCGCGATAAAACCGATACAAAATCAGCGCGCCGTATGAATGGGCTTGTTGCGGCAAACGCCGAGCTTGTTGCTGCTATGGATAAAGAAAATAAAGGTGAGTTTATACCAAGATTTTCTGAAAAATCGCCGTCCGACAGTTTTATAAATGAAGAGGATTTTGCTAAAATATTTGATTTTATTGAGGACAAGCTTGCCCGCACGGGCGCCGCAATTTACAGCGGCGATGTTATTGCTGACCCTATAGATGGTCTTGATAGTGGCGCTTGTAAATATTGCGAATATAAAAATGTTTGTCGCCTTGGTGATACACCGCACAAAACGGTTCCAAGGCTTACAAATGATGAAGTTATTGAAGAAATTGAAAGGCAGGTGACCAAGGATGGCATTTAATCCGACACCTATGCAGCAAAAGGCGATTGATACTCGCGGTAATGTTCTTGTATCAGCGGCGGCCGGTTCAGGAAAAACTGCCGTTTTGGTTGAGCGAGTTATTACAATGCTTACCGACAAAGAGTCACCCGTAAGCGCTGATAGATTGCTGATTGTAACATTTACAAATGCAGCAGCCGCAGAGATGCGTTCCAGAATAGAAAAGCGCCTTTACGAAAAAATACAGGAAAATCCCGATGATGCCGATTTGCAAAGGCAAAAGTATTTACTGCAAAATGCCGATATTTGCACTATCGACTCCTTTTGTATTAAACTGGTAAGAGAAAATTTTGAAAAATGCGGTATAGAGCCTGATTTTAAAATTAGCGATGGTTCTCAGCAAACGGAAACCTGTAAACGTGTAATGTCAAAGCTTATTGCTGAATATCTTGAAGAGCCAAGCAATGATTTTTATCGTCTTTTGGAATTTGCGGGTTGCGAGTATGATGAAAAAAATCTTACCGAGCTTATAAACAGAATTTATTTGTACAGTCAGCAATTGCCGTTTCCACATAATTTTATAAATGGACTATCCTTGCCATACGAATGTGGCTTTAAAAAAGGTAATGTATGGTATGATATGGCGCTTGATATTGCAAATAAGCGGGTTGCTTTAGCTATAAAATCGTCCCAAAAAATGCTTGATGTTTCGCAATATATAAATAAAAACAGCGATAAGCATATTGCTTATGCCGAAAAAGTAAACGATATGCTTCAAAAACTAAGCGATATTATACTTTTAGATGACTGGGATAAAATAAATGAGCTATTAAATACGATTGCTTTTGACCGTATGCCTTCAAGCGAAAAGGATGATGAAAACGCTGAAATTTTTAAAAATAATCAAAAGCAAATTAAGTCGATAATTTCCGAGCTTTGTGGACTGTTTTATGCTTCGAGCAAGGAAATTGAGGCTGATATAAAAGAAAATTTAAGTGCGATTAAGCTTTTACAGGAACTTGTTACAAAGTATGGTGAGCAACTTTTTGCGGCTTTTGTAGAAGAAAATGCCTTTACATTTTACAATATGGAGCAGTTGGCACTTGAGCTACTGTGCGAATATAAAGATGGAAAAATCGTTATTCGCGACGAGGCAAAAAAGCTGTGTGAGCGATATGATGAGGTTTTGGTCGATGAGTTTCAGGACGTAAACGATTTGCAAAACACGTTGTTTTATGCGCTTTCAAACCGTGAAAAAAACTTATTCGTTGTGGGCGATGTAAAACAAAGTATATATGGTTTTAGAGGCTCCAACCCGAATAACTTTTTGGATAAGAAAAATAATTATGTTTCTATTGAAAATGCGGATGAAAACGATTCTAAAAAAATAATTTTATCCGATAATTTTCGTTCAAGAAAAGGTGTTTGCGATGCGGTCAACTTTTTCTTTTCGTGCCTAATGGCAGGTCAATGCGGAAAGGTAGTTTACAATGAAGAGGAAAAGCTTAACTCGGGTGGCACTTTTGCGCCAAGCGATGCTGTTACGTCTGAAATTTTAGTAGTAGATAAATTTGACGATGATTCAGATGAATCGCTACTTGAAACCGAGGCCAAAAAAATCGCCGAATATATTATATCGGTAATGAATGAAGGCGCCGTTATAAGTGACGGAATGCAATTAAGAACAGCACGTTACAGCGATTTTGCTATATTGCTTGATAAAGTAAAGGATAAAGCAACGGTTATTGCCGAAATATTGGCAAGCTACGGTATACCTGTTTCACTTGGTGGAGATTCGTTTTTAGAAAGTATGGAAATCTCTACAGTAATGTCATTTTTACAGGTTATCGATAATCCAAAATGTGATGTAGAATTACTTGCGGTGATGATGTCACCTGTTTTTGCGTTTAGCGCCGATGAAATGGCAATAATACGAACAAAACAAAAATACGGTCCGTTATATTCTGCTGTTGTTGCCAGCAGTAATGCAGGGGATAAAAAGTGCGCTGATTTTATTGAAAAATTAAATGCACTACGTCGCGATGCAGTAGTTTTACCGGTAGATAGACTAATTTCAAAAATGATACATTCGACCGATATATTAAATATGATGTCGGCACGTGACGGCAAGGTTAGGCGCGCTAATCTTTTTGCGCTTATAGATTACGCAAAAGGGTTTGCTACGAGGTTTGATTCGGGCGTTTACGGTTTTATAAAATATATAAAATCCTTGCCCGAGAACAGTTTTAAAGGTGTTAACGTAGGTGGGGAAAACAGTGTAAGAATTATGTCGATGCATAATTCAAAGGGATTGCAGTTTCCTGTGTGTATATTGGCTAATTTGTCTTCGCAAATCAATAACGCCGATTCTATAAGTCGAGTTCTTTTTTCAGAGACGGCGGGAATTGCCTTTAAATATTACGACGAAAAAATAGGCTCAGATATCGAGATGTTGGGTCACGCGGTTATGGCTGATGCGGCGCGAATTAAAACTGTGGAAGAAAAATTGCGTCTTTTATATGTGGCAATGACTCGTGCGATAGATAGATTATGTCTTGTATGCTCGGTAAAAAATCTTGATGATAAGCTTGTTAAGCTATCATCATCATTACTCAGCGAACCGCCGTATATAAGCCGCGAGTTTTTGGAAAAGGGTCGTAATATGGGCGATTGGATTTTAAGCTGCGCGCTCGTATCTTCTGGTGGAGAAACGTTGCGTAAATATGCAGATGTTAATGTCAAGGCTGTCGAAAGCGATGCAAATATAAAACTTACAATTTTAAAAGGTGACGACGAAAATATTCAATCAACCGAAGAAACGTTAACTGAAGATGTGGTTTTCAACCAACAATTTGTTGAAAAAATTAAGTCAAACACCGAGTATGTATATCCGTATGAAAAGCTACGGTTTTTACAATCAAAGGCATCGGTTTCGCGACTTGTACACAGCGCAGAGGATGACCGTTTTGCTTTTAGCGAAAAACCCGCCTTTATGATGGGCGACCGTCTTGCAGGCGCGGCAAGGGGAACGGCAATGCACCATATTATGCAGTTTATAGATATGAAACCTGATGTTGATGTAAAGTCGGAAATTGAACGATTAATTGAATGGAAATTTATTACCGAGCAAGAGGCTGCATCGGCTGATTTGATTGCCATTGAAAATTTCTTTAAAAGTAAGGTGTACAGTCGCATTATGTCGGCAAAGGAGTTTCGCCGCGAGATGCGTTTTCTTACCGAAATAGAAGCTAAACGTATTGATCCTACGTTGGATATTGAAGTTAATGATGCTAACATAATTGTTCAAGGTGCTGTTGACCTTTGCTTTGTTGAAGATGACGGTGTTGTGGTGCTTGATTTTAAGACCGATAGAGTGAAAAATTTAAGCGAGCTTGTTGATTGCTACGGCGAGCAGCTTGATATTTATTCTGTTGCGGCAGAAAAAATTTTTGCAAAGCCTGTCAAGGAAAAAATAATATATTCATTCCATTTGGGTGAAAGTATTTCTTTTTAGAGGGATAGTTTTATGATATTAACGTTAAAAAAAGGCCGTCCTGAAATAATGGACGGCCGCGAAGAAAAAGAAATTAAATGTTATGATTTTTTAGATAATTTAGGTGTTGAGTATTATCACGTAGATCATCGAGATATGCCCGCTGACACCATGGAAGCGTGTGTGGCGGTAGATAAAGCGCTTGACTGCAAAATTTGTAAAAATTTGTTTTTATGTAATCGTCAAAAAACCGTATTTTATCTACTTATGATGCCGGCGGATAAGCCATTTAAAACTAAGGACTTAACCGCGCAAATCAATTCGGCACGTCTTTCTTTTGCGGAAGCGTCGGCAATGTTAAAATATCTTAATATTACACCGGGCGCTGTGAGTGTTTTGGGGCTTATGAACGATAGTGAGTGTAATGTACGTTTGCTTGTTGATAAAGATATTTTAACTGACGAATATATCGGCTGTCATCCATGTGTAAATACTACGAGTATGAAGATAAAAACCGATGATATTTTTGACAAGATAATTTCTGCTACAAATCATACCAAACTGGTAGTTGAGTTGCCATGGCACAGCGAAATCAACCAATAGTATGTAGACTTTCTTACTAAAATCGCGTAAATTAAAATCAAAGGAGGCGCAAATATGGATCAGGTGAAAATAGGTAAGTTTATTGCCGAACGCAGAAAAATACAAAATTTAACACAAATGCAGTTGGCAGAAAAGCTTGATATTACTGATAGAGCAGTATCAAAATGGGAAACGGGAAGATCGCTACCTGATTCCGCAATAATGCTCGATTTGTGCCGTATCCTTGAAATTACAGTAAACGATTTACTTAGTGGGGAGGTTGTTATAATGGAAGATTATAACAAGGAAATGGAAGGCAAATTAATTGAAATGGTAAGACAAAAGGAAACAGCCGATAAAAGAATGTTGGCCTTGGAAATATTTATTGGCGTGATATTTTCGGTTGTTATGTTTGTTTTAATTATGGTGGCATCGTTTGTTCAAATGGCTGATTGGCTCAGAATAGTGCTTATTCTAATAGGCTTTATTCCCTTTGCTGTGGCAATTCCTTTTATGATAAAAATTGAGCAAACAGCAGGCTACTATGAATGTCAAAAATGTGGACATAGGTACGTGCCGACATTTAGCAGTGTGTTATGGGCAATGCACGTAAACAGAACAAGATATATGAAATGCCCTGAGTGTAATAAAAAATCCTGGCAAAAGAAAGTAATAAGCAAAGAAAAGTGATAAAAAAACGACCTGCGAAGGTCGTTTTTTTAGCGTAATTTAGAAAGTATAGTATCAATGTTTTCGTCGGAATACTCTATTTCACAAGAATATATTCGGGCAATTTCAAGTAACTCTTCGAGTGTGTTTGACGTATTTATTTTCTTTATAACTTTATAAATTAACACAGCAAATAAAACGCGTTCTTTTAAGTAATCGTCATACTGGCTGTCAAGTAAATGCCTAAATATAAGATACACAAGCAGTTGTTCGTAAGCCGCGTCAAGTGAGTTATCGGTATAGCAGTCTATGCCATCTTTTATGTGTAGTAAATATTTATCCCAAGCTTTATCCATTTTTTCAAGGTTGTTAAAAACCGTGTACCAATCGGCATCAAAAGGTAATTGCGCACCAATAAATGTTAGTAAATTTTCTACGCGTTCATCGATAGAAAACTCTCGGTCTTGTAAAATATCAAAAATATTTTCTCGAAATTTAATAATAGGTAATTCTAATGCTTTGGGTGTTAAATTAAGTGCTGCTATTTCTTTGTTTGTAAGTATAATTTTTGCCGCCGCTTCACAGGCAAGACCTAAGCCAATCTCGGTAAAATCGCCATAGTAATTTCTAAAGCGCGGGTGGTCGGCGCATATTTGACAAAGCATATCTTCGCCTTCGTTTAGGATAATATCACATAGTCCTTGCTCGTTTAAAAATGGGCAACGCTCGCTTTTGTCTAATTTGAAATGCGGAGCATTAGCTAATGATATATTAGATTTTAATCTATTGGCAAAATCGCTTTTAAGATTATTATATTTTTTAAGTGTTGTGTCATCTATATCTATTTCCCAACCAATGCAGCATGAGTGTTTGCATTTGTCGGCGATGCACTTGAATTTATTATAGTAATTGGGTGTTATTATAGTCATAAATTATCCTTTATATTTTTTAAAAAATATAACATATTTCTTGTTGATAGTCAAATATAAACTGTGGTATAATGAACAGAGTTTAAAAAAGGGATGAATAAATAATGCTTTTAAAACGTTTAGCGGCTTTTACTGTCGCTTTAACATTAGTTGTACAGCTTACTGCTTGCCGACTAAATACATCGGTAGACGATTCAAGTCGCATTGATACGAGTAGTTTGGCGGTAATCACCGATGACACGCTGTCAAGTGATAAAGGTGAGGATAATCCAAAAGAAAATGTTAGTAGTGATGCATATTCCTCTTCTTTGGTAGAAGGGATTACCGATAACAGTAGTGAAGAAACATCTAATAATGATACTGCCTCAAGTGAAAATCAATATGTTGATGCTCCGCAACAGGACAATGACCAAGAAACCAATAAGGATAACATTGTTACAGGTTGTAGTCACGGCAATGAAGACCCATATCTTGAGGTGAGCAAAACGGAGTTTTATGCTGATTATAAAACTGCTTGTTGCAATACCGATGCTACCTATCGCTCAAAGCACGGGTTGTTGTCGGGCAATTTAGAAGTGCCGGGTCAGTATGCTGTTGAAGCCCAAAACAGACCTATGTTAAACGGTAAATTTGTACGTAATACTTCCGCTGTTTATTTGGATAATGGTAACACATATGTTGTAATGGGCGTTGATGGACGCGAGGTTATGCGTATACATAAAGCGGGTGGGTATATAACGCTTGAAGAAGTGGCGGCTTATATGTATGCGTTTGGCGGCAGTGGTAAAATACCTGCAAACTATATATCTAAAAAGAAGGGTAGACCAAACAGCAGTATATGGGGTGAGTATTTGCGCGTTAATCATTCATACTTTATAGGAGACATCAATAAGTACCCATACGAGCCTGAGCTTCCTGATATTTCGGGTTGTGGTGGCAGTTTGCGATATTATGAGATGGACATTGGCACCACAGGTACTTCAACACCAGGTTATCCGCCCAAACCGTATATACAGGGTAACTCTATAGAACGCGGCGCCGCGAGACTTGTATATGCGCATCAAGACCTTAACGGTAACGGAGTGTATGAGAATAACGAGGTATACGTTTTTTATACACATAACCACTATAACGATTTTAGAGAGTATCTTAATTACTACGGCGGTTGGGGAGAAATGTTTGGTAACGTAACAGGTGGAGGAGAATATAGCAGTAAATATAATGCTAATCCAACCCCATACGTACCAACCGAATATGCTGATTTTGCGCAATAATAAAAAAATAAAACCGACAAGTTTTAAACTTGTCGGTTTTTTGTGTAAGGACTATAAAAAAGATATTGTCGGCAATTTTGCGTATGAATTTGAACTCTCCCAATTAAATCCGGTCGCTGTATGGTAACGATTTCATATAGTTCTCCATCCATTCCCAATCGGGCACATATCCTTCGGGAGAATACGTACACGTAGTATCAATAAAGGTCGTGCCGTCTTCGTTATATCTAATTGGCAGTTTTATCACCGATTTTTTCATGGAAGATTCAACCGTCCATTTCCGGCCATATGAAAAGCGATATTTTTCTTTCATTATGAGAGTTGTTATGAAGAGGGCGCTATAAGGAGTCATTGGGTGATTCTTGAAAGTCGCCGTTACTATTTTTTCGCTAGCAAAAAATGGTTCAGCATGATAATAAGCCTCTCCAACACTACCGTCATAATTTATCACTATGCAATTTCCGGCTCTGTTTGGTGGCACATCAATATACGCTGAAATTCCATTGTTTTCTGCTGATGCAGAAGCATATGGTGTATGCCCAACCTCAGAATCAGTAATATATAAAGACTCACCTCTTTGTATATCGAAAATATTTTCAAACAAAAATTCCTGCCAACCACTTGAGTTAAGTTCTTTTGTAGTGCTTGTCTT
Source organism: Clostridia bacterium (assembly GCA_017437005.1). GTDB lineage: Bacteria > Bacillota > Clostridia > Oscillospirales > Acutalibacteraceae > UBA737. The sequence continues at coordinate 102,497 of JAFSBZ010000033.1, forward strand.
GTTGGATGTGCATATTTCTTTACATCTAAGCGTTTTGATATACTGCTCCATAAAGTCCCAATCGGGTAGTTTTTCGTTTGTTTGTGGCAATTTGATTTCTGTTTCTCTTAGATGAGTTTTCCATTTTCGGCCAAAAGAGTATTTGGGGCGTTCCTGACACAGAATTGTTGCAATGAACAATCCGTTATATTGATTGAGCTTTTCGTTATATCCAGCAACTATATCTGTTGTACCAATAAAATCGACATCCATATAGTTTGCATAACCTACAGAGCCTTGCCCATTGCAAATGAAGATTATGCAATTGCCTTTCTGCACTAAATCAGCATCATACGCACAATGAATCATTACACCGTTATCGTCTTTCTTCGCA
>JAFSBZ010000034.1 GCA_017437005.1 Clostridia bacterium
GTATGCCGAAAACCCGATAGGCTTTATCCTTAAGCATGAGCTTACGCATTTTGGTGAAAAATCAAGCAGATATATCGAATTTGTCAAAACTGTTAAGAAAAGCAAGCTATACAAAAAATGGATTACCGAAAAAACAGGCGAAAGTGACCCAAGGATTGCAGAATATAAGTATAAACAGGCAGTAGCAAACACACACAGCGATATATACGGTGCGGCGGACCCAAAAGCAGAGGCCGAAATGATAGCCGACTTTGTTGGTGAAATGCTGTTTACCGAAAAGGGCAGGGTGTACTCAAAAACCATACCGCTGACCGATGTTGCCTGGATTAACGGCGGCGAAGGGCAGTATGCGGAAATTGGTGAGGCACAAAAAAACACCGCTGAGAGTGACAGTGTTGTAAGATTTAGCGAAAGAGACTATTCGTACAAAAATCGTAATGCGTCCGATTATTATAGCGAAAGCATTATTTATACTTATGATTTTCTGGTTTCTCAAAAGGATATGAAAGCAGTCACGTTACCTGCAACGGGAACATTGGCAAACACCAAAGGCAAAATAGACGACGCAAAAGTATTATCTGAAGGTAAAAAGAACATTTTGTCGGTGGGTATTGAAAAAAACGGCAAAACTTATGTAAAAAATTTATACACAAATCGCGAATTGCGCATTGATAACAGTACAATAAAGCACGGACTGAGTGGTACATATAACAAACATTTGACTAATGCACGAATAGCATCGGTTATAGGTTCCGTTGTGCAAAATGCAATACCTATAAATGCGTTAAAAAATACCTCGGCAAAAGCCGAGGGTACATATGCAATGGTTGCGTACTGCCGCGATAATCAGAACAGAGAATTTATTGCTGTTGTTACTGTTGAGCAGCACACGAACAATATCGACAGTTTTGAATTGTATGATGTGGCTCATGCCGTTAGCGGCAGACAAAAAAACGGTAGCCAGGTTGACACAAAGTCACAGGGAGTTTACCCTATCAAGGCTACCACCATCAGTATAGCAGATTTACTCACGATTGTCAATGATACGCATCAAAGTATTTTATCTGACGACGTTTTGTCAAGATTGGGGCAAACACGAAATCCCGACGGAGCGTATTCCGATAAAGTGCTATTCAGCCAACGTGACCCTGCATTTGTAAGTGACCGAGATACAAGCAAGCCGAGGGATTATTCGTATGAATCGCTCGTAAGTAAGCGAGATATGCGGATAAATTTTCTCGTAAAAGCAACTGAAAAAGAAATGTCATCATACAAAGCTGATCGTAATCTGTTTGCAAAAAATATGATTAAAAATGCGATTAAGGTCGGCAATGTCAACAACGCCGATACAAAAACATTTTTACATTGCAATGATTTGAATAGAGATGTTTTGATTACGCGAAACAGCTTTAAGCACGGCGCGGCACGAATAGACGAAACGTATGTTTCCGTGTGTAAAAGCATTGCGGATATTATTGAAAATTCGATTGTAGTAAACGAGTTTAAAGAACGCAGTCAAACAAATGGTAGCTATGTACTTTTAGGATTAGCTGAAAATGAAAATAATTATGTTGTTGTAAGGTCTGTTGTAGATAAAAAAACTTGGCGACTTGAAAATTATGAAGAGCTTTATGCAATAAGAAAAAAGAGCATAAAAAAAGAAGACGTTGGCGTAAAAGCCCCCGCATTACCGTCAAAGACGGGTTACGGAACGTCTTCAACAATCAGTATAGTCGATTTCTTAAGATTTGTCAACAGTCTAAAAATGGCTAATAGCGTATTATCTTTGGATGTGGTTAAAAAACTTAACTCCGATAGAACGTACGACGATATTATAACACCTAGTTTACTTTACAGTCAACGTGCCCCTGTATTTGTAAGCGACCGAGATACAAGCAAGCCAATAAATAGTTGGGAAAAACAAGAAATTGAAAAGATATGCAACAAGTTTGGTATAGATATTGTATTTGAAGACCTGCGCGAGATGGTGGACATGGGCGAGATATTATCACCTGATGGATATATCGAAAAAGATAAAGGAATAATCCATCTAAACCTGTATGCCGAAAACCCGATAGGCTTTATCCTTAAGCATGAGCTTACGCATTTTGGTGAAAAATCAAGCAGATATATCGA
>JAFSBZ010000035.1 GCA_017437005.1 Clostridia bacterium
CACTCTGATATCATATTGAAGGAGGGTTGTCAAGTGGTTTATGATTCCTCCCGAAAAAAATCGGTCAGCTGACAGCCAAGAAGCCTTGCCAGATCGGGCAGGAGGGTAATATCGGGATAACACTCCTCCCGTTCCCACTTGGAAATGGCCTGGGGAGATACCCCCAGCCGCCGGCCAAACGCTTCCTGGGTAAGCCGGTGCTGCCCCCGGTAAGCCCGAATCAGCTGGGCAATGGCAATACGGGTCATGCTTCCGACCAGTCCCCCCGGGTGTAGGCTTCGTCTACCATGTCGCTGACCCCCGCAAGCAGCATGATGATCCCCTGAACCCGGTGGTGGCGCACAGAATAGCGGCCCTTTTCCTCAACAATCAGGTCGGCGGCCTGGAGGGCTTTCAGGTGGTGATAGACCTGGCCGGTGGAGGTAAACCCCGCCTCCCCCACAAGCTCGGCCACCGTCATGGGCTTTTGGAGCAGAGTCAGAAGCAGCTTGAGCCGGTCGTTGCTACCAATGGAGGAAAGCACCTGGGCGGCCTTGCCGCTTTCCGCCAGTTCAAAGAGAATATCGGTATTGACGTTATGGCGTACCCAATTGGACTGCCGGTCCCCGGAGGAGAACACCCCCATGTAGCTGATGCGGCCGCTGTCACCGGTGATGCCACAATCCACCTGGAGCCGATCCATGATGGCATCCACGTTCTTGTCGGGGTGCATCTTCATTTTGTGGATCCGTCCCACCCGTTCCCCGGTGGGTTCTGGGTCGACCCCCTTTTCCGCCAGAGCTCCCTTGATGGTATCCCCCAGATTTTTGGCCAAAAGGGCCTTGATTTGGGCAAGCTCATCTTTCAATTCATCCATTTCCAAGACCAGGTTCCGTTCTTTGTTTTCCATCTATTATCTCCTCACTTCGTGTTGATTTGGTTTTTCGGAATTCCGTAATTATAATATATCACAGATCTCCCTCCCTCGTCAACCCAATTCCACCGATGGTAGAAGCATTTCCGGAAAAAGAAAAGGACGCGATCGGCATTTCTGCTGATCGCGTCTCTTTTTGTCTGATTCAATTTGTGTCCGGACGACTCCGGCGATTACCCACGGGTTACCTTATTGGAACGGAGGCATCTAGTACAGACATATTTGTGGGAGGGGGTACCATTTTCCACAACCTTCACGCGTCTGATGTTAGGCTTCCAAGTTCTGTTTGTTCTTCTGTGGGAGTGTGATAATTTGATGCCGAAAGTAACGCCCTTTCCGCAAATTTCACATTTTGCCATTTGAACACCTCCTTCTTTTGTCGACCCGCCTATTATACCAGACATTGAAACAAAATGCAAGAGAAAAAATCGATTTTTTTTGATTTTGTGCAAAATTTCCAGTTTTCTTTTTTGTGCTCCCTCTTTTGGCGGTGACTCCACCAGTTTTCTCCAAAAGAAGCTCTTTTCTCACCCAAAATATTTTTCTTCATTTTGAAATTTGTGCTTGACAAACCGAGTGGAATATGGTATAGTATATCCTGTTGATGCGGATTTAGCTCATCTGGTAGAGCGCCACCTTGCCAAGGTGGAGGTAGCGAGTTCGAGCCTCGTAATCCGCTCCATAGGGCGCTTAAAATTTAAGCGCCCTTTATTTAACCCAAAACAATCAAATATGGCACCATGGCCAAGCGGTAAGGCAGGAGCCTGCAAAGCTCTTATCCCCAGTTCGATTCTGGGTGGTGCCTCCAGAAAAAACTCTTGTTCTTTTGAACAAGAGTTTTTTCAGTTATATTCGCCTTCGGCGAGTTATATTGCTTCGCAGTGATATTCGGCTAATGCCGAGTGATATTGCCCTTCGGGCAGTTAATAGGCGAATATAATATCACTTTTGCCAACGGCAAAAATATCACTATGCCGTAAGGCATAATATCACTCTGTGCGATAGCACAGAATATCACTAAAACCTTGCCCCTCCACCACTTTTATGCTATAATACACCTAAAGGCGGTGATGATTTGAGCTGGAAAGATAGTTTCAAAAGAAGTTTTGATGTTACTTATGAACTAGTTAAAGATGGAGTTCCTGATGTTAGATTTCCTTGTTTTGGTGGAAGATTTTATTGGTTTTTAGTTAGTCGGCATTTTGATAATTATTACTTTTATCTGTCTTCTGATAGTTTTATATATACTTTAAGCGGTGCACACATTTTAGAAATTCCTTTCAATGATATAACAAAACTGAAGATTAAGAGAGGAATGTTACGTAAAAGACATTATCATATTTGGGTGCGTGCGGATAAAAAATATCATTTTCTAATTTGTGATATAAAAGATTTTAATACCAAATTAACAGGTGCAAGTTCTGATAATGTAAGGAACTTTATTGATACATTAAAAATTAAAGTTAATATAGAGTAATTTAAAAAAGTAGTCAACAAAATCCATCAAATTTTTGGTTTGGTAGATTTTTGCTTTAATTTTGTTTAAAGGATATGAAAATTTTGCAAAAAAATAAAAAAATTTGTTAAAAAATGTGAAATAAGGTATTGACATCTAATTTTTACCATGCTATAATACATACCCTTATTCGCTGAATTTAGTGGGTAAGGATGCACATTTACAAAAAGCGCACTTGCATTACGATAAATATATCTTGCAATGTTTAGGCGCTTTTTTATTTTTTAAAGAACGGAGGTATTTTATGAAAAAGCTGACTGCTAATGCGAAGCGGTTGTTAATTATTAATTTGAAGAATTTAATTAATAATTATATTTCTGTCGCGATTATGAACCATAATCAACAAGTCGCGGAATTGTCTAATGAACAAGATAATAACGCTTCTACAAATCATAAAAATACTGCCGTTAAATCCAGATATTCCATTGTAGGTATCAAACATCCCACGGTAAGCAATATAAAGCAAAAACAATTGTGTTGTTGTAACTGCTTGAACTTATAAAGCGCAAATTAATAGTCTGTTGGTATGCTGTTAGTTTGCTTATAATCTTTTAAGTCAAGTGGTGTAAAATGCGCTTTTGGTCAATTTATTATATGAAAACCAAGGGGATATCACCGAATAAATGTAGTGGAATTATTATCTGTGCGATGATAGGCAGTAGCTTATCATCGCTTTTTTGTCGTTATTTTTATTATGTAATATAAAAATTCTTTAACAAGAAAAGGAGAAAAATTATGAAAAAATTCTGGAGAATCGCAAAATTTGTACTTATTGGTCTTTTAATGTGCGCAACGTTTACGCATATGCTTTGTAACGCTTATTATGAGTTGAATTTATGGTACTCATATGAGCTTGAGTATGTAAACTACATTGTCTGGTTGATAGGCTTTGTTATGTGCTTTTATGCTCTTGAAGGTAAGTTCAAGAAATTATGGTCAAAAGTAACATCAGCGGCAGTAACATCTTTTTTGTATACAGCAGTAGTCATTTTTACCAACAGTTTATGGAAATACATATTTATCAACAATGATTTTAAGTGGGAATTACCTCTCACGTACGGCACAATATTGAAGTTAGATGTCAGCTATACTTATGCATACGGTTGGTTAAGATATCCGATAGTGTTTGCAGCAACTTTTGCAATCTGCGGAGCAAAAATACTATGGAACCGTCCAAAAGTAAAAAAATTACGCGAGTCTTTGGAGGATAAGCTTGGTTATTGGCTATATATATGTGATTTAAAAAGTCAGCGCTTTGAAGATCTTTATTACGATGTTTTTGAAGATTCAAAAGAGGATAAATTACTTGATTATGTGGAAAATATGCGTCTTAATGAAGAAAACAAGCAGATGTTGATGAGGTTTATTGACGAAAAAAACAATCCTTATTTGATCGATTTACTCTGTATGCGTTTTGAAAATTTGCTCACGGCGGAAGAATATGCTCATTATAGAAAACTATATGTCGTGTGTACAAAAGCGCGTATAAAAGAGCGACAAGAATACTATGCAACGGCCGAGGTTGCATTTTCGCCATCCTTTAAAAGATTGGATAACAAGTTTGGTATCATTGATAAAAAGTAAAATAACAAAGCAAAGTTTTCAATCCCCCTAAAGATTGCTTTAAATATATTATGTTATCATAAACAATAATAGAGCAATAACAAATAGTGCAATTGCTTGTGTTTAATAAAATATCAGGAGATGAGATTTATGACTTATGTAATGTCGGATTTACACGGCGAATATGAAAAATACCTTGCAATGCTAAGGCGTATTAATTTTTCAACCAAAGATACGCTGTATATTTTAGGTGATATTTGTGACCGTGGCAAAAACAGCGCAATGATTTATCTTGATATTATTAAAAGAATTAAGAGTAAAAAGTATAACATAATTGTCATAAAGGGAAATCATGAGGATATGGCCGAAAAACACCTTAGAAATTTGATTGAGGAATTTTCTACGGGCGATATTAATCCTTTGGAACTGCGTTCAAGAAAAGAACTGTGGAATTGGTATGGAAACGGCGGCGAAGAAACGGTATTGTCTATCTTTAAAGAATGTAATGAAGACCGTTATCTTATTTGTAATTTTATTGAATCGTTATCACATTATCAAATTGCCGAGGTAAACGGCAAAAAATACGTAATGATGCATGGCGGATTCGATATTAAGCCTGAAAATGCCACTATAGATGATATTGCCAACCTTGAACCAAAAGAGCTTATGTGGTCGTGTCCAGAGTTTGATGCTACTTATTTTAATGATGATAATACGTATTTAATAGTGGGACATACACCTACCATTATGTTGCGCGTAACCTTACAAGAAGCATCAATTTTCCGTGGTAAAGGAAATGTAATAGATGTTGATTGTGGTGCAGTTTTTTCGGATTTTTGTGGTAGACTGGGTTGCTTATGTTTGGATACTAATCAAGAATTTTATGTGTGATGGGTAAAAAATATTTTTAAGGAGTTAAAAGAATGGAAAAAGCAGGTATGAAAAATTATTATAAAAAACTACTGATGCCGGCTATAGGTGTAGCTCTTTGGCTTTATGCTTGGTACATACAGGGGTTTGATTACAAAATAATAGACTACGTACAAGAGGTGATACTTAAAAGAACTTATCTTACCGAAGGCGGTAAGATCGATGCAGCACTTATTACCGCTTTGTTCTTTGCAACTATAATCTTCTTGGCGGCTTTGACGATTTATATAGGAATTGTAACCTTGAGTCACGAAAAACCGTTGTTTGAATGCGCAAGAAAACAAATTGCCAATAATATTGCGTTTTTTGGATTTTTGCCAACCGTAATTGTTAGTTGTGCGTGGGATATAATTGGCGATTATCTACCCGCAAAGCCTTACGATTATTCTCCAATTATAAGAATTGATCTTATATTAGACATAGCTTATATTGCCAACGCAGTAGTTTTTTGTTTTGTAATGATAGCATCCTATATCGTGGCGCACGCCAATGTGTACGGAATGATCCCAAGAGCGCGTGTTTGGTTAAATGCTGTATGTGGAGTATTATGGGCAATTTATGCTTATGAGGTTTTATTTAACACAACAAGATATTTTGAATACGGCAAGTGGTTTTTGCTTTTTATGTTGGCGTGTTATTTGGTTTTGGGGCTTGCAATTTTAGTTTATAAGCTTAAAAAAGAGGGTCCGCTAACTCCTAAATATGCGGTTTGCATTGTGGAACTGGATGATGATAAAAGCGAGGACGATTGCGAGGAATACGATTTTAGCATTTTTATGCCTACAGGTAAAGACAAAACCGATGAGGACGAACAGGGTTAAGGCCTTTTAGGCTATTAAAATATTAAAAAAACACTTAAAAATGGGAGGTCCAAGTATGTTAGAGGTTAATGAATCTGATTTATATTACGACGATGACGAAACAAATGATGAGATAAACGAACTCGGGCAAATGTACGGCTCTTCTTCCGACGAGATACTTGTGGCCTGTCTGAACAAGTTAGGTTGTGTTGATCTTGTAAAAATGAGCAAGAGTTCAGGTAAAAGTTGTGAAGAACTTGTTATTGATTTAAAAGGCGCTATTTTTCAGGATCCTTGTAAGTTTGAATATGATGAGCAATGGTCCATTGAAAAGGGATGGTTTTTACGATCGCAATATTGCCGCGGTAATATCCGTAAAAAATTAGCCGTTGCAAGACGAATGAACATAAAGTTTCCGGGTCGTTTTCACAACAATATAACAACCCTTAAAAAAATGCTGCCTGCCGCCATTACGTTAGATGAAATTCAACACATACCGTTGGGCGCGCCCTGGGTTCCAGCCGAAGTATACGCATTGTTTATTAAAAAATTATTAGACATTAAAACCACACCTTTGGTTTTTTATAGCAAGGAGCTTTGCGGTTGGCGCGTAAAGGCAAACGATAAGGAAGAGGCGGATAAATCTATAGCTAATACCGATACCTACGGCGTACCAAGAGAATGGGAATGGTATTCAAAGGAAAAACCAAAGCCGTATCTTACAGCGCTTGAAATTTTTGAGCAGCTCCTTAATGCTAAAACAGTTAAGGTATACGATTACGTAGGTTGGGATTATGAACGCATCCTTAATTCAGAAGCAACATTGGTTGCACAGGAAAAAGCCAAGATGATCATACGTGAGTTTGATAAGTGGGTGCGCGCAAATCTTCGTCGAAGCGCAAAATTAGAGGAGTGCTATAACGAGGCTTTTGTGGGATATGCTTCAAGCGCATATGACGGAAGCTTTTTAAAATTTCCTAATCTTAATCCTAACGTAATATTTTATCCGCACCAGCGTAATGCCATTGCTCGAATGCTGCTTTCACAAGAAAATGTTTTATTTGCGCACGATGTTGGTACCGGTAAAACCTACGAAATGTGCGCCGGTGTACACGAGATGTACCGTATGAAATTAAGCCGTAAAAATCTTGTTGTTGTGCCTAACAACGTGTTAAAGGCTACTGTTGATGCGCACAAATACCTATATCCCAACGATAAAATTCTTGCTGTTTTTCCAAAAGATTTTACCCCTGTGTATCGCAAAGAAGTTTTAGAACAAATTCGCGACGGCGATTATGTAGCGGTTTATATGGCATATTCTTCCTTTGATATGATAGTTATGTCTAAAGAGTATTGGTTAAATAAAATGACTGTCGAGCTTAACTCCTTGCGTAATGCTATTGCAAATGCTGTACATAAAGAAGAAGCGAAAATGCTTGAAAGAAAAAAGGATGCACTTTTTAAAAAACGCTCAAAATACATTCTTGAAGCATATGACACACCTTGGTTAACCTTTGATAAGTTGGGTATAGAAACCTTGGTGGTTGATGAAGCGCATAATTATAAAAACATTCCGCTGGATACCAAGGCGGATAATATTGTTGGTATGCATACAAGCGGTAGTAAAAAATGCAAGGAAATGCTTGAAAAAACCAAAATTGTAAAAAAACTTGTTTTTGCAACGGGTACGCCTATGACAAATTCGCTTGCGGATTTATTTGTTCTTCAAACCTATTTGCAACCCGACGAACTTAAATTCAGAGGTATTTCATCATTTGATATGTGGATTAATACGTTTGGTGAGCGTGAGACCAATTTTGAGGTTGATATAGACGGCGAGCATCTTCGCGCTATGACACGTTTTAGTAAATTTCATAATCTTACCGAGCTTATGTCACTTTTTTCTAACGTTTGTGACTTTCACCACCTTGACAAAAAGCAAGAGGGGTTACCTGTATTTAACGGTTATATTGATATTTGTATGCCAAAAACTAAGGCACAGACCGAGGGTATAGCGCAACTTGCTGAAAGAATTGACCTTATCAGAGCGCACAAGGTAAGGCGCACCGTTGATAATCCCTTAAAAATTACAACCGATGGTCGTAAAATTGCCCTTGATCCAAGATTGCTTGATGAAAAGTATTGCTTTTACGATAACGAAAAAAACAAGATAGAATATTGCGCCGAAAATGTATATAAGCTGTATTGCCAATATCCCGATACGTGTCAAGTCATTTTTTCGGATATTGGTACACCTAAATCGAGCTTTAACGTTTACGATAGCTTAAAGGCCGAATTAATAGGTCACGGCATACCCGAGCATCAAATTGCCTTTGTTCACGATGCCACAAGTGAAGCTGCCAGAGCGCGACTTTTTGCCAACATCAATGCGGGTCTAATTCGCGTTGTTATTGGTTCTACCACAAAGCTTGGTGTAGGCGTTAACGTACAAGAGCGACTTGTTGCGCTACACCATTTGTCTGTACCGTGGCGTCCGGCTGATATGGTTCAACGCGAGGGACGCATAATCCGTTGTGGCAACACTTGTGAAGAGGTGTTTATTTTCCGTTATATTACTGAGGGTAGCTTTGATGCATATTCATGGCAATTGCTCGAAAACAAGCAACGCTTTATAAGCGATTTTCTATCGGGAACATCCGCTGCAAGAGAAGCAGATGACGTGGCCGACGCTATACTTAGCCTTGCTGAAGCTAAAGCGCTTGCTATAGGTAATCCGCTTATAAAAAAACGTGTTGAAACATCAAACAAGCTAGAGAGGGTTAAAATGGCATATCGCAACCGCCAAAAACAAATTTTGTCGCTACGCGCAATTGTTGACGGTGTTCCTGCCGAGCTTGAACGTTTAAAACGCATACAAAAAATAACTGAGCGGGATCTTGAGTTATATACCAATTCAAAGGGCGTTGTGCCAAACGAGGAAAGACAGGCTTTTGGTGAAGAACTGCTTAAAACCTTAGGTGATAATCATATGCAGGATACCGAAAGACTTTTTGATAACTATCAGGGCTTTGATGTATGTTTGCCTGCGGGTATGGATACAGAAAACCCGTATGTTTATGTTCGAAGCAAAAACGGCGGTGTGTATTATCTTGAAATGGAGACCGAAAAGCCGCTTGGTTGCGCTATGCGAATTGACCACTTGCTTGAAGGACTTTCTCAAAGGGTTTTAAACTACAAACAACAAATTTATACCACTTGCAAGCAAGAAAAAGAAGCTTTAGCAGATATTGAAAATGGAAATATGTATCAGGATGAAATGGAAAAACTTCAAATCGAGCTTGATCAAATTGATAAATGCCTATTAGAAGTTGATAAAAAATCCGCCTAAAAAAATTCCCACGATAGACCTTTAATGTCTATCGTGGGGTGATGAACTATATGAGGTAAAAGATATGAAGATGGAAAATCAAAACTTAAATATACCGCAAGTAACCGTACAAGAGGTTGTGGATATATTATCTTTACTATATTCTGATGCCATAAAAAAACAAATAAGTTTTAAACGCATTATAACACCGTTTTTATGGGGACCGGCAGGTGTTGGTAAATCTCAGGCGGTCAGGCAAATAGCACAGGAGATTGAAAAAAGAACAGACAAAAAAGCACAGGTAATCGATGTAAGACTTTTACTGTTTAATCCAATTGACCTTAGAGGAATACCTACAATTAATGAAGATAAGACTTTGGCAGTATGGCTTAAACCCCAAATATTTAAAATGGACGAAAATCCTGATACTGTAAATATTTTGTTTTTAGATGAGCTTACTGCCGCGCCGCAAAGCCTACAGGCTGCGGCGTATCAGATATGTCTTGATCGCAAAGTGGGTGAGCATCAGTTACCCGACAACTGTATTGTTATTGCCGCAGGCAACAGAACTACCGACCAAAGCGTAAGCTATAAAATGCCAAAGGCTCTTTGTAATCGACTTATGCATTTTAACGTTACAACTAACTATAAGGCTTGGCTCAAGTGGGCAATGACTAACGATATTGATAATCGAATTATTGGATACTTGGCATTTGCCGATAATAAACTATGTGTCGAACCCGAATCCAGTGATTTGGCATATACCACGCCAAGAAGTTGGGAGCACGTTAATTATTTGCTTAAAACAATCGACACAGATATTGATACAATTCTTCCTCTTATCAGCGGTTGCGTAGGCATTGATACTGCAATGGAATTTAAAACGTGGGTAAAAACACACAACGACTTGCCCGCGGTAGAGGATGTATTAAAAGGGCGAAATTTTAAATATCCCCGTACAAGTGATGCTTTGCTTGCGTTTGTGTCAAGCTTGGTTTCGGCTATTCATTCTTATAGAGAAGAAATCAGCGTAACAGAACTTGAAAATGCATGCAACTATATAAATAAAATTCCAACCGATTTTGCTATGATGTTTTACACCGATTTAAATTCGATAGAAGAAATACGTTTAAAACTGATGAAATGTTCGGCATCTCAGGAGTGGTATTCTAAAAACAAAAAATTTATATGAGGTGCGCAATGGATGAAAAAACACTTTATAAAAAACTTTATTTTGCAAGGGCAAGCATTTTAAATCGTTATCCATTCTTTGGAAGGCTCTTGTTTAGGGTGAAGTTTGGTTTTGCACAATGCACAACGGCTTTTACCGATATGCGCCGTATAGTTTTTGACCCACTGTTTGCGGAAAAACTTAACGCAGAAGAAATTATGTATGTAATGATACATGAATTGTTACACTGCGCCTTAAAGCATTGCACCAGAGGATTTAGTAAACAAAAGTTTATATATAACGTCGCTTGTGATATTGTTGTAAATTCGACCATACTCGAAATGTATAGTGTTGATGATATAGTAATTGACGGCGAGTCTATGATGCATCTTGCACCCGACGGTAAAGAGGGTAGGATATATTCCGCCGAGGAAGTTTATTCAATGCTGATGAAATTGACACCAAAGGAATTTATGAATCTTTATGGCGATGGCAACGTTTTAGATAACCATAATTTTTGGGATGAGCTTGACGATACAACGCTTGAAGATTTATGGAACAATCACGTACAAGAGGTGGTTAAATCTTGTGGCGTAGGTACCGGTATACCCAATTTTTTAGCAAGATATCTTAAAGAGGTTGACCATAATCCGCGTACCAACTGGCGCCAAATTTTACACGATTTTATACAGTTTGATAGAAGTGACTATGATTTTTCACAACCCGACAAGCGATATTCGTCAGAATTTATTTTGCCATCGTTTTGTGAAAATATCGAAGGCAGTAAGGTAGAAAAATTATGGTTTTTGGTTGATACAAGCGGCTCTGTATCTGACGATGCATTATCGGTTGCGTATGAAGAAATAAAGTGTGCTACCGAGCAAATTGGGAATTTAAGCGGTATGCTCTCGTTTTTTGATTATACTGTTTCCGAACCGCAGGAGTTTGAAAGTTTTGAAGATATTTTATCGATTAAAGCAATCGGTGGCGGCGGCACAAACTTTGCTGCGATTTTTAAAAAGCTTAAAGAATATGACGAGCAGGGTGATTTACCAAACGCAATAATTATTATAACCGATGGTTATGATAAATTTCCTAAAGAAGAAGCCGCGCTTGGTGTTCCTGTAATCTGGATTATTGTAGACAGCGATGTTATACCACCGTGGGGAGCATATGCGTATATAAGTACGTAAAATTATTATATGTAAAGGAGTATATAAATGAAAACTGTTCAATTGAACATACATCTTGGATATCAGATAAACGAGCGTAGATTACGTCAGTCTTTTGAACAGACACGTGATTTATTACTCACAAAAAAACGAAGAAAATATACGCGAGTATGCTGGCTTGAAGACGGCGCTGAGCTTACGAGTAATTATATAGAATGTCCGCATTGCGGTCATAGAGTATACGCTTACGCCAGAGATCTAAATAAAGCCTTTAATAAACAGCTACCAACGGATTGTTCAATCAACAAAAGGGCAATTCTTGATTGGACAACTCCACAAATGGCGTTTTTTGAAAGAAACGTCAGAGAATTAGAGCTTAACCGCATTATGCGCATTAATTCTGATGTTACCTGTCCAAAATGTAAAAACACAATACAATTTTCCAACAAGACAAGACGCGTGGAGATTATACGTCATCGACACAAAATAGGTGTTCGCGTAGAAATTTTAGATATAAAAGAGCTTTTTTCACTACCGTGCGTATCGCTACAAGAAATAACTGTAAAATTTCCACTTTTTGAGGTAGCCTACTTTAACTTTAAAAACGGTCACTCCTACCTAAGACTTGAAAACAGCGAGGGCGAATGTTTGGCTGTAAAGGACTTTACGTTTGATAAATACAAGTGGACCGATGGAGCAGTTTATGATGTGATAGCGAAAAATAAGTATGTGAAACGCGCCGTAAAAAACGCTTTTGAGGATGAGTGGGGAGGTAATATTCCGTTTTTTTCTTCAGAAATTGGTGTTAACGAATTGCGAATGCTAACGATGTTTGTTGGATATAACCGATCATTTTATTCTTGTATTCCTTTTGGCGCAGGCACCTATGAAATTGACGAAAGCTTTAGAGCTTATGCCAAAAAAATGCGTTATGCGCGCAATGTGATATCGCTATATAAAAATTCAGAGTTGCCTAAAATGAAATCTGTTAAGAAGTTGTTTTTTGAAAATCCTGGATTGTTTTTTTACATTGATGAAAGTCAGCGCTTATGGCAAATTTTTAAAAACCCTGACTATTTTGTCGATTTGTTAAGCGAAAATGAGATTTATCGACTTCTTTCTGATCTTCATATAAGACCGCGTATGTTTGATTTTTTAGAGGATTATGCTGCCACAGGTAATATAAATAATCTTTTAAAATTTCTTAATCTGCATTGGCGTACTATACGTAAATACGCTATTAATTACTGCAGTATGTCGGAGTTTATGCGCAAAGAAGAGCGCAATAAGTGGAAAAAGCACGAATTTGACGGTACGGTTGGTAAACTGCCGGATTTTGCCATTCCTATGCACGATACAGGAGAAAGAATACGCAACTGCACAATTGATGAGTTTGAATTTTCCTGGTTGACAACAAGTGTTGATTATAAAGAGGCGGGTAAAGCGCTTAACAATTGCTTGATTGACTGGAATGTGAATGATCATCCCGTAGTATGTGTACGCCGAAACGGAAAAATCATTGCGGCGCTTGAAATAAGAAGGGATTTTGTTTTTCAGGCATATACTTCCAACAACGAGAGCTTGTCAAAAATACCGGGCTTGGTTGAAGCCTATGTAAAATGGCACGAAAAAAACAATTTATCTCAGCAATATTTACCCGATGACGATGATTATTACGAACCGATTGACGAACTTGATGATGACTTGACTCTGGCGTTTTAACTTATTTTTGAACAGGGGATGATAAAATGCTTCAAACCGAAAAAGAAAAATTGTTTAACTATGATGAAGAATACTTAAGTATAGCAATTACCGAAAACGGAGAAAGCTATGGTAGATATCCTATTCCGTGGGACAGTACTTCAAACGCATATAATATGAAGTTGCCTAACGTATATATTTCTAAAGACGATTTGCACAACGACGAAATAATGCAAAAAATATGCAGTTTTAAGGTGAATGGATGTTATATTTTTTGTGAATTGGATAATTATGACTTTTTAAATCGTTTTGTTGATATGTACGATCTTAATATATACAGCGCGCATAATCTTAAGGACATATCCTTTTTAAAAAGCTTTTGTAATTGCCGTTTGATGTTTATATCACGTGCACATCTTAAAGATATAGATCTTGTGGTAAGCAATACGCAAAGCACTATTGCTTACCCCAGAAATGTTGCTTTATATAATTGTGTTGTTGACGATATAAGCAAACTTAAAGAGTCTAATTGCTATTTTCACGAATTTATAATTTCTAATCCCAAAAGTCGCAACGAACGATTGCGTTGGGACGGTATAAATAATTTAAAATATTATGAATTTAAAGAGTGATTAAAATGTGCGCAAAAATGCTTTTTGCATCATATGGATTTGAAAGTCCAATAATGCAAGAAAAATTTTTAAAGGAAATTATTAAAGACGAGCTTTATAACAAATCTTGTTTGGTTTTGCCCTATGCTGCTCCCAATGCAGAAAAAGCCTTTGATGCAGAAAGACGGGATCTTGTTGCGTTTGGGTTTAGTGAATCTAAAATAAAGTTGGTGAGGTGTAAAGACGATATTTTAAATACAAATCCTGATTACATATATGTACCTGGTGGTAACACATTCAAGCTGTTAAAATATCTTAAAGATAACGTGCTTATTGATTGTATTGTCGATTGTGTTAAAAACAAGCATACGGTTTACATTGGTATATCGGCAGGCGCTGACATCGCCTGTGAAAACATAGAATACGTTGTGCAGTTAGAGGATAATAATGTAATAAATGACAATTTTGATGCGCTTGGCTTAATACCTGTTGCATTGCTTTGCCATTATGATTATTATTCTTACGCCAAGTTAAAGGCTTGCGAACAAAAAAGCAACAAAAGCATCATAACAATAAACAACGATCAGCTTTTAGTCTATGAAAATAAAAATTGGAGATATGTAGGTGAATAAAAATGATATATATTACAGGTGATACACACGGCGACCGTGCGAGATTTGTTGAAAACAATATGGGTGATAACGAATGGACAAGCGATGATTATTTAATCGTGTGTGGCGATTTCACATATGTTTTTCGTAACAATGATTCTGAAAAAGAATTCTTAGATTATCTCGAAAAAGAAAAACCATATACCATCTGTTTCTGTGACGGTAATCATGAAAATTTTCCTGCCATTTTTTCATATCCTGAAGAAGAATGGAATGGCGGTCGAATTCATCGTATCAGAAAAAACATTTTTCACCTTATGCGCGGTCAAATTTTTGAAATTGAAGGCAAAAAAGTATTTACATTTGGCGGAGCCTACAGTATGGATCGCTATAAGAGAAAGCTTGGAATCTCCTATTGGAACGAGGAACTTCCAAGTGACACCGAGTATAAGGAAACGGTAAAAAATCTTAAAGAACACGACAATAAAGTTGATATTATAATCACGCACACGGCGCCAAGAGAAATCATACGTAGAATGGGTTATTATCCAGATGTGCACGATATGGAGTTAACAGGTTTTTTGGAATGGATTATGTATGAAGTGAATTTTCAAAACTGGTATTTTGGCCACTGGCATACAGATGATGTTTTTAATAATAAGCGCGGTATGTTTACGGCGGTGCTTTTTAACGTGCATAAAGTAGAATAGGACAAATACAATCTAAAAAGACGATTGCATTTCCTTTATACAAAAAAAGAACCAACCTTATCGGTCAGTTCTTTTTTCTGGTGCGAGTGATGGGACTTGAACCCATACGTCGTGGACACACGCCCCTCAAACGTGCCTGTCTGCCTATTCCAGCACACTCGCGTATTTTATTGCGCCCGATTATTATAGCACTAACAATCGGCTTTGTCAACAATTATTTTTAAAAATTTTCAATAAATATAGGCAAGGATTTTCTTGCCTATATTTATTGTTAGTTTATTATTTGATACCGTAAAGATTTAATACGTTTTCGCTAAGTATCATACGTTTTTCATCATCGGTAAGGGGTAAAGCCATAAAACGCTCAAGCTCAATATCAGGAGAAAAAACGGGGAAGTCAGAGCCGAATAAAACTTTATCTACACCATAAGCGCGTATAATTTCTGTAGCACGGTCTATTGGTAGTTCGTAAAGGCTTGACGAAGAGTCAACATAAAAGTTTTTATAGTCCGATAGCTTTTCTACCGCTTCGTCCCAAACCGACCAACCGCCCAAATGCGCGCCAATTACCGTTAAATTTTTAAATGTATTAAGTACGGGAATTAGTCTATCAGGATTTGAATAATCAAAACGATGGTCGCCTGTGTGCATTAAAATGGGTAGGTTTTCTTTTTCGCATAGCTCGTATATCTTAAAGCAAAGCGGATCGTCAATCCTAAATTTTTGAATATCAGCGTGTAGCTTTACTCCGTGAAGACCAAGCTGTTTTATGTGTGCGAGATCACCTTTTAAATCATCGCTTTCGGGGTGCATTGTACCAAGACCTATGAGTTTATCAGGAAATAGGGAAACCTCTTTTGAAATGAATTCGTTAATGCTTTTAACCTGATGCGGTGTAGTTGCTACCGATTGCACAACAAAGCGATCAATACCCACTTTTTCGCCAAGAGCGAGCAAGGAATTTACTGTGCCGTCACCAAGCGCTGTCATATCGTAAAACCTACCTGTGCTTTCTACGGCAGGTTTTGCAATTTTTGTAGGATATATATGACAGTGTGAGTCGATAACGGTAAATTTGTTATCTACCATTTTGTATTACTCCTCAATAAGACCTAAGCGCTTTGCGGCATCCTCACGCATTTTGTACTTAAGAATCTTACCCGCGGCATTCATGGGGAATGCTTTTACAAACTCAATATAACGCGGCACCTTGTGACGAGCCATATGGTCAGCGATATACTGCTTCATCTCTTCTTCGGTCATAGTTTCGCCGTCTTTTAATATGATGCAGGCCATAATCTCTTCGCCATAGCGTTTGTCGGGTACACCGATAACCTGAACATCCTTAACCTTGTCGCAGGTATAAATAAATTCTTCAATTTCTTTAGGATAAATGTTTTCACCGCCACGGATAATCATATCCTTAAGACGACCGGTTATGTTGTAATTGCCTTCAGGTGTGCGGCAAGCAAGGTCGCCTGTGTGAAGCCAACCATCAGCATCAATGGTAGAGGCGGTAGCCTGTGGCATTTTGTAATAACCCTTCATAATGTTGTAGCCGCGCGCCACAAATTCGCCGTTTACACCGTCGGGGCAATCTTCACCAGTTTCGGGGTCAACGATTTTACACTCAACATTAGCGAATGCGCTACCAACCGTTTCGGTACGAACCTCTAATGAATCATAGTAACTGCTCATAGTACAGCCTGGGCTTGCTTCGGTTTGACCATAAACCGATACAATTTCCTTCATATTCATAACTTCGGTTGCCTTTTTCATAAGGTCGGCAGGGCAGTTAGCGCCCGCCATAATACCTGTTCTGATGTATGAAAAGTCGGTTTTTGCAAAGTCCTCGTGCTGCATCATAGCGATAAACATAGTGGGTACGCCGTTAAAGGCGGTAATATGCTCGTTATGAACGCAAGCAAGTGCAGGCTTTGGTGAGAAATAGGGAAGCGGATACATCGTAGCGCCGTGTGTCATAGAAGATGTCATAGAAAGCACCATACCAAAGCAGTGGAACATAGGCACCTGAATCATCATACGGTCAGCGGTTGATAAATCCATATGGTCGCCAATATATTTGCCGTTGTTTACAACATTGTAGTGTGTAAGCATAACGCCTTTCGGGAAGCCTGTAGTACCTGATGTGTACTGCATATTACAAACGTCATCTTTATCAACAGCGGCAGCCATACGATAAACCTCTGAAAGTGGGACCTGTGTTGCGCGGTCTATAGCATCTTCCCAAGTCATACAACCCTTTTGGTTGTAGCCTACCGTAATTACGTTGCGAAGGAAAGGCAGTCTGCGGCTGTGAAGAGGAGAGCCCACCTTTGTACTTTCAAGCTCGGGGCAAAGCTCGGCAATAATTTTGCCGTAGTGGGTGTCCTTTGAGCCTTCGGTCATAACAAGAGTATGGGTATCAGACTGCTTAAGCAAATACTCTATCTCGTGAATTTTGTAAGCGGTGTTTACAGTGACTAAAACAGCGCCGATTTTAACGGTTGCCCAAAACGCGATATACCACTGCGGCACGTTAGAAGCCCAAACGGCTACGTGAGAGCCCGCCTTTACGCCCATAGAGATAAGTGAACGCGCAAAGGTGTCAACATCGTCACGAAATTCCGAATAGGTACGTGTGTAGTCAAGTGTTGTATATTTAAATGCGTATTGGTCAGGGAAGCACTCAACCATAGTGTCGAGTACTTGCGAAAATGTAAGGTCGATAAGTAAATCCTTTTTCCAAACGAATTTGCCGGTGTGACTTTTGTTATAGTAGAAGGTGCGTTCGTTTTTAGAGGTATCGCCGTACTGCTTCATATAGCCTACATACTGTGAGAATATGATTTCCATATCGTCAAGCTCTTGGCACCAAGCAGGGTCCCAAACGAGTGATACAAAGCCGTCATAGTTTACCGAGCGGAGAGCCAACATCATATCACCAATCGGCAATTCACCTTCACCTATAAGGCAAAACTCTACGCCGTCAGCCGTTTTTTCAGCATCGTTAATGTGAACGTGCTTAATGTATGCGCCCAAGTTTTTAATAATTTCCTCGGCGCTTTCGCCACCCTCGAAGTAAGCGGCTGACATATTCCATAACGCCGCCAAATTATCGCAAGCAAATTGATCTAATACACTGCGAAGCTCTGCAGTTTTGCAAAATAGGCCCGACGTTTCAATTAAGATAGTGATATTTTTTGCCGTTGCTACAGGAAGAATTTTTTCTATAAAAGAAATAACAGTAGCGTGAGCCATATTAGCGTCAACAGCCTTTTCGGCTTTTACTCGAATAGCGGGAATTTTGAGGTTAGAAGCAATATTTACACATTTTGAAAATTCCTCTATAGCGGCATCGGCCTTGTTTGCGGCACCGATGTCGCAAAGCACGTCGATACAAGGGATTTGTAATTTCTTTTCATAAAGTCTACGTGCAGTAGCGGCGGCAGTATAATCGTGAAAAGCACCGTCCTTGTCGGTGAAAAGGCGATTATTTACGTTGTGTAGCTCGATACCGCCAAAGCCCAAATCGACCGCAATATCACAAAATTCATCAAACGAGCTGTTGTGCCAGCCCTTTGTAGAAAATGATAATTTCATATTAGTTTGCCTCCTCGTAAACAATCTTGTTTACGGCATTGATGTACGCGCGAATACTTGCACTTATTATGTCGGTAGAAATACCGTTGCCCGAATAAAGCTTGCCGTTATTGCGGAGCTTTACAATAGCCGAGCCCATAGCCTCTTTGCCCTCGGTAACCGAGGTGATTTGAAAATCGTCAAGCTCGTAGTGATGGCCAATAATTTGCTCTATTGCCAAAAATGCAGCATCAATAGGACCATCGCCAATACAAATGCCCTGTATTTGCTCGTCACTCTTTTTAATGGTGATTTGAGCCGATGCGGGAATAATGTTACCTGTGTTGATAACGTAATTTACGAGTGTATAGGTAGCAGGTACCTGAAGTGCAACAGAAGCAATAATTGCCTCAAGCTCTTTGTAGCCTACGCTCTTTTTGGCAGCTACGCGTAAAAATTCTTCATAAACCTTTGCTTTGTCGTCTTCTGAAAGGTCATAACCAAGCTTTGCAGCGGCAGTAGCTACTGCGTCAATATCGTCGTTTTTATCAAGATGAACGCCCGCATCATCGATAGTTTTGATGGCGGCATTGCTGTTTTGTGCAGCACCTGTTACCCAACGGATTTGTTTAACTATACGGTGAAGCTCGGTAGTCTTGATATTTGAAGCAAAGCCATAGTCATTACCGCAGTTTTTAATCATATCGGCAAAGGTTTCGAGCGAAACGGTTGTGCCGTCAACAGCGGTTTTAACAGTTGTAACGCCCTGCTTTACAGCAAGAATTGCCTGCGCAATGGCCAAACCGTTTTTGTTGTCACATTTAACGCCAACGGGCACTGTGCAGTAATCAGCAACGCTTGCAGCAAAGGCTGCAAAATCGTCGGGCATCATATTGGCGGCACTGTCGCAAATAGATACGCTTGTAGCACCGGCATTAATTGCTGTTTCGATTGCGGTTTTAAGAAAATCGGCTTCGGCACGTGTAGCATCAACTGCGCAAAATTCTACGTTAGCTATTACTGCCTTTGCTTTTGTAACGGCATTTTCAATATGAGCCAAAATTTTATCAGGTTTTTTGTGGCAGGTGTATTCCATACCAACAGGCGACACGGGAAGCTCAATTCGTACCTGCGCATTTTTAGCGTTTGCAAGAGAAGCAATAGCGTTCTCTACGCTGTCGTCACCAACACCTGCGGCTACCGAAATTACACTGTTTTTAACAAATGATGAAACAGTTTTAATAAGCAAAATATCTGCACGAGCGTTTGCAATTTCAGGAAACTCGATAACGTCAACATTTAGGTTTTCGAGCTGTCTTGCAATTTCAATTTTTTCTTTAAAGCTAAAGTGACTGTTCTCGCGGCAAAGAGTTGCATCTGCAATTTTGATTTGTTTCATATGTGTTTTCTCCTTTTGCGCCGTGTTGGTCGACGTGTTTGTAAAAATAAAAAAGCCCGAAGCAAAGTTACATAACTTCACTTCAGGGACGAAAATTTGTTTTTCGCGGTACCACCCTGGTTGTTGCAAAAAAGCAACCGCTTTGTCAAAGCTCCAACAAGCCTTGTGTCTTGTAACGGGACAAACCGTAGCGACTTAATAACCGTAGTGTTCAGCCACTCTGCTCAGGAATGAGGCTTTCTTTTAATGTTCTTATCGTCTTACACCAACCGACGACTCTCTGAAAAGAAGGGAAGAAAAGAAATAATTCCTTCAAAGCATTTAAAAAATATTTGCTCGTATTATATCATAATGAAAAAGGCTTGTCAAGGGTTAATAACAAAAAATTGCCCCAAAATAGCCTTCTCCTTGAGGAGAAGGGGGACCGCGTAGCGGTGGATGAGGTGTAAAAACGAGACACCTCATCAGTCACCTTTGGTGACAGCTTCCCCTCAAGGGGAAGCCGTTTACTTTTCGTTTGTATGATTTGCGGTTTTGTTAAGTTCAAGCAGCATATCAAGATGCGCTTCGCAGTCGATGTAATGGCCAAATACCTTGTTGTCGCGCTCGGTGGCATCCTTTGAATATGCGCGTCCAATCCAGCCGTGGTAAAATTCTCTTTGGCTTTCGCAGTAGTCGGCATAGCCCTGTTTATAACTGCCGTCTATTATACTCTGGTCAAGTTCTTTTATGGTGTCAAGGATTTCTTGTTTTGTGCTACCCTTTGACAACTCAATACCGTTTGTATTGTCGTTTATATTTACGGGAATTTTTTCAATCTCACCCGTTAGAGTATCATAACGAATAACAATTTCAAGCGGCCAATGAGGGTAGTAGTCACGAAGCGGCTTTACAAAGTGGAAGTTTCCCTGTCCATAGCAGATAAATGCGCCATTGTAATACTCGCTACAACCAATGCAGTGACTGTGTTGACAGGTAACAAGATCGGCGCCCGCATCAACAAGCGCGTGGGTAAGCTTGCGCATACGAGGGGAGGGGTAACGGCAGTTTTCTTTGCCACCGTGATAAATTACGATAACCTTATCGGCATTAGCTTTAGCTTCACGCACGTCAGCAATAGTATCATAGCAGTCATAAAGGCGTGAGCCCATACGATCTTCAAGAGCATAGCTATATTCACTTTCACATACGCAAACAAAGGCTATTTTTTCGCCATTTTTTTCAAAGTAATAGTTTTTGCGAGCGTCTTCGTAATTATCACCAAAACCGGTGTACGCAATACCTTGTTCGTCTAAAGCGGCAACAGTATCTTTATAGCCCTGAATTCCATAGTCAAAAATATGGTTATTTGAAAGACCTACAAGGTTGATGCCTACCTCTTTCATAACCTCGGCGGCAATAGGTGTACCTTTAAGGCAGGGGCCGAATTTTTCGATACCGCCGTCACTTTCGGTAAGTGCGCCCTCCATATTTACAAAATTTATATCATTATCTTTAAATAGCGATACAGTATCAGCAAAAAGGGTTTTTATATCTTTGGATTTAAAAAGCTCATCTGTGCATTCAGTAGGGCAAAAGTCGCCCGCAAGTAATATTTTCATAATATGTCACCTCAAAAACAAACTGTGGTATGAGTTAATCATACCACAGTTTTAAAAAAATACAAGTAAATTTAAAACATTAATTTCATAAACAAACCGCCGATAACCGTTCGGTGACGGAACATACTAATTTTTGCGCTGTCACAGTAGTACCAATCGGTCATTGGTGCGCGGTCTGCTGTTTGGTTGTATGAATTCCAAAGTGAATCAACAAGCAGGTCGAAGTCGCCCTGATTATCAGCAATTGATGCCACCCATAAAAGCCAGTCGGATTTGGTGTAATTTTTGCGTGAGTCAAGCGGCACACCGTAGGGGAGCATTTCTTTTTTGTAACGGGCGATTTCACCTTCATAAAATTCTTGCGGAAATAGCTTTGTACCCCATAATTTATCCCAAACCGAATTGTATTTAAGCGAGAAAGTATCGGGTTGGTCGAAAGCAAGACGGTAACTGCCGTCGCTGTTTTTTGCCCTTTCTATTACCGAAGCGGCATATTCGCGGGCAGTATTCATCATTTTTTGAGCTTCATCGTTTTCGCCAAGTCTTTGAAGAATGTGACTGTATGCGGCAATGCCCATAATTGCCTTTATGGAAAGGTTGACATTGTGCGCGAGGTGTCCTGCAAAGTCGTCGGTGCAGAGCTGGTTTTCGGGGTCAAGACTGTATTTAATAAGATATTTACTCCACAGGCTTATGGTATCAATATGTTCTTTTGCAAAAGATACGTCATTATCTGCATCACAAATAGCGGCAAAAAGGATTATCATATTGCCACATTCTTCGACAGGCATTTGCATATTTTTATCTATTTCGGTATTGCCGTTTTCGCGTTTTACACCATAGAACTGCCCGTTAAGTAACGGGTATTGTCCGACATCGTGCGGCGCAAAATCAAAGCGCCATTCATCGCTTGCGGCATAGCGCATTATAGGTCGCAACATACCTTTAAGAAGTTCGGTATTGTAAAGCAAGAATATAGGCGCTGACGGATATGTAACGTCAACGGTAGCAGCACAACCGTTTGAGGAGCATTCTTTTGAAATATAAAGATTGTTGCCGTCTATGTCAACCACAAGCTTATGCGCCGCCATTATCTGACGAACCGAAAGCAATAACATATCGGCATATTTTTCATTACCCTTTTGGGTTGCATCTTTTTTTAGTTTGTCCGAAAAGGCATTACAACGCGCAAGCAAGGTGTTATATTCATTTGCGGCTTCAACGATTGCTTGCTCTATGGTTTTGCCGTCCTTTCTCCAGTAAGCCTTAAGATTATCACCAAAATACTGAATACTGTCTATATCGTCATAGCCGAAAAGAAACAGCGCGTCACTGTTAAGGTCTGCTTCAACACTTATGGCATTCATATTATCAAGTGCGCTGCTATAAGCCTTGCCGTCACCGTTTACGCCAAGGTATAAATAACCCCAGTCAATGCAGATGTAATCATCACTACGCGATAATACATTTTGATTAGCATTACCCATTTTAATTGCTGTGATGCCCTTAATATCTACAGGTGCAGTTACAACCGTATTACAGCCTTTTTTCTCTAAAACAAGCTCCTCACTTGCGGTAAATTTAACCGCAACGGTGTGCGAATTACCGTCAAGATTTTCGTATGAAACCTTGCAGTATGTCACAGGGCGTGATGCGTAATATAAATCGTCTACTAATGTTGGAGAGGTAAAATGAGCGGTAAGGCAAATGGCGGTATTTGCATATGTAATAATTGTAGAAAAAGCATCAATTTCTACGTTTTCGACCGTCATTTCAGGAATGTTGTTTTCATTAAAACCTAAAAAATGGAATTCTTCTCCGTCAACAAAAACTCTGCCCGACATAGTGTTGGGTTTGCCCGTCCAGTGAACAGTGTTTTCGAGCACTGAATTTTCGGTCCATATAGAAAAATACGGGTCAATATTTATAATGGGTGTTGCGGGTGCGCGCAGTTTCATAGTATTTCCTCCTTGAAGTATATGTATAATTGTATTATAATAAGTTATAATCTCCGATTAAATGCGTATTTTAATTATAAAAGTGAGGAAAACAATTTGAACGAATATTTAAAGCCCTTTGCCTGCGCCCATAAAAACACGCCTTTTTATATATCACTTGCGGGTGTGACCTACCCAAGTCCTACATATCATATCACCAGAACAAAGGCTGATACGTTTGTAATAGAGTATGTGACGGACGGCGTAGGGTATGTTTTTGCAGATGGCAAAATGAACTGTGTCGGCAAAGATATGGTTTATCTTCTGGTAGCGGGTGAAAAGCACGATTATTATGCCGACAGTGAAAATCCTTTCCAAAAAATCTTTTTGAATCTTTCGGGGGATTTTTGCAAGCAACTGGTTTTAGCTTACGGACTTTCGGGGAAATACTTTTTTGACGGTAACGGATTAAAGCCTACCTTTGAAAAAATAGCTGATATTATCAGTTCCGATATGCCCGATAGCGATATGCAAGCAGTGTTACAGGGGATTTTTGTAGAGATAATTTCAAAACTATCGGTGGCGGTTTCGGAGAATAAACACAGTGATGAAGCGCTTAAATTAAAAAATTATCTTGATTCAAATATTTCGCGTATTGTGAGCACTGCGGAACTCGCAAAAACAATCTTTCGCTCGCAAGATTATTGTCAGAAGTTATTCAGCCGCGAGTTTGGCATCACGCCCTATGCCTATCAGCTTGTGTGCAAAATGCAAACGGCAAAATCACTACTTGCCGATACCGATATATCGGTAGGGGAAATTGTCGAAAAGTTAGGTTATACCGATATACATTATTTTTCAAACCTGTTTCAAAAAAAGTGCGGCTGCCGACCTACCGAGTATAGAAAAAGCAGAAGATAAAAATAGCAGTCAACTTTTGTTGGCTGCTATTTTAAATATTATTTTTTTATTATATAGAAACAAGTGTTAATTTTTTTGTGAACCGGTAGGGTTAACAATACTGTAACCCACATTTACAAGGTGGTCAGCCACACGCTCAAGACCAACTACAACCGATGAATAATACGGACTAACGTCTATGCTGCAATTACCTTCTGCAAGTCTGTTAAAGTGGTTTGCAATCAGGTCCTTTTTCATATTATCAACGTTTTGTTCCAGCTCGGTAAGACTAGCCAGTTTTTCCTTGTGTGAATTTTCAAAAGCATCTTTAGAAATATCAAACATCATAATTACCGCGTCACGCATATTGTTTATGTCTATTTGTGCCAAGTCGCTGAAAGAGATGTTTTTATTTGACATTTCTACACCGATTTCGTAGAAGTTTTCGGCATGGTCGCCGATACGCTCAAGGTCGTTTAACACGTGGAAATAAGAACCTATTTGTTTTTCGTCACTTGTCTCGACGTTCGCGGACAACTTAATAAGGTACTTTGTAAGCTCACTATTGGTAAAATCGATGATTGCTTCGTTTTTAGCTATTTTTTCGCCATGCTCGTCGGTACAATTATCCATTGAAATAAAGGAAAGCTTAATGTTTTCTTCTACCAATGATATCATATAGTCAATTTCTTTTTTAACCTGCATAAGTGCAACAGCGGGCGTAGAAAGGAGTAGATCATCAACAAATTTAAAACTAAAGCTTTGGGACGAATCTGTTTTATCTTTAATAACCGTGCATGAGTATTTAACAAGTTGTTTAACAAACGGTAACAGTAAAACGGTGGTTGTTACGTTAAATATAACGTGGAACAATGACACTCTCATCTGTAGCGACATTTTGTCGGTTGAGGGGAATGCAGAGGTCAATATATCTACAACTTGATCCTTAAAAATCCAGATAATTGCCGAGAATACAACTGTACCAATAAGATTAAACGTAAAGTGGATAAGTGCCACGCGTTTTGAATTGGCATTTGCGCCCATAGCGGCAAGAAGTGCGGTAACACACGTACCGATATTAGCGCCCAAAATAATGAACAATGCAAGATCCAACGGGAGAACACCGGTGCCCACCATTGTTATAACAACACCCGTAGCTGCGGATGAGCTTTGAATAAGAGCTGTAAATATAACTCCTATTAAGATAAGCAGTAAAGGAAAGTTAACTCTTTCAAATATACCGATAAACATTTCTTCAACAAGCGGATTGCCAAATGCTTGTTCACTGCTCATAACCTCAAGGCCTACAAATATTAAACCAAGGCCGCAACAAAGACTGCCCGCAAGCCTGATTTTTTCTTTTTTGGCAAATCCCATCATAACGCCGGCAAATGCTAAAATATACATTGCCATATCAAAAAAGTCGTTCTTTAATGCAACAAGCACACCGGTGATAGTAGTACCAATATTTGCGCCCATAATAATTGGGGTTGCTTGCATTAGCGTCATAACACCTGCGTTTACAAGACCGATAACCATTACCGAAGTTGCAGAAGAGCTTTGAATAATAGCGGTTACACCGGCGCCAATACCAACACCCGAAAAACGATTATTGCTGATTTTTTCAAGTAATCGCTTCATACCGTTTCCCGCGCTTTTTTCTAACGCTTCACTTAAAAAGTTCATTCCGACAATGAACACACCTACGCCGGCAAGTAGCCAAATAAGGCTTTGAATCAACGGCATAATATTTTCTGAAGATATCATAGGTTTTTCTCCTTTTCCTTGTTTGTTTTTTTACTTACAATGGCCATTATAACAGTTGACTTTTAATAAGTAAAATAGTATAATTTTATAAAAGTTATATAAATTTAGTTATGTTTATCGGAGGGAAAACGGTATGACTATACGACATTTAAAGGTGTTTTTATGCGTGTGCAAGCACCAAAGCATGACAAAAGCCGCGGAAGAACTGTTTATAGCACAACCTGCTGTTAGTAATACTATTGCCGAAATAGAGAAAAATTATAAAGTAAAGTTATTTGATAGAATAAATAAAAAGTTGCTTTTAACCGATGAGGGTAAGGTTTTGCTTATAAAAGCACAAGAGGTTTTGACCGCGTTTAACGAGTTTGAGGAGATTGCGCTAAATTCTTCCAAAAAGCCGCTTTTAAAAATTGGGTCATCCCTTACCATAGGTAAGCAAAAACTGCCTTGGCTTTTGCGTAATCTTAAAGAGAATTTTAAAGAGATAGATTTTCAGGTTTCGATTAACCAAACGTCTATAATAGAAAGCAAAATTTTAAACGGCACACTTGACTTTGCCTTTATTCAAGGAAAACCCTCAAACCCAAGCATAAAATCACGTCTTGTTGACAGTAATACCCTTATAGCAGTTTGCGGCAAAAAATACGATATGCCCGATACGGTAACCCTTAAAGAATTGTGCCGTTACGACCTGTTGCTGCGTGAGGATGAAAGTGTGTCGCGTGAATTTTTAGATAATATTTTTGCTCTTGAAAACATTGTTGTAACGCCCGTTATGGAATCTATAAGTAACCAAGCGCTTATCTCTGCCGCGGTGCAAAATCTTGGCGTTACCATTATGCCGGAAGCATTGCTTACACGACAGCTCAATAATGGAGGACTTCGCAAAATTACGGTTTTGGATTACGAATTTACAAGAAATTCTTATCTTGTATATCATAAGGATAAGAGCTTTGGAGCAGTCAAAAAAGAAATTTTTGATTTTTGTTATAAGAATTACAAGTATATGCATAAGTAGAATGATACTTGCAAAAGGTTTTGGTTATCTATTGACGAATTTTGAATTGGGAGCAGACAGATTATAAATTGTTGAAAAACTAAAATTATTATGTTATACTTAAAATGTAAACGGGGACGGCACCCATAACAAAAAACGGTTTTACAAACTTAAGTATTTACATCAAAGGGGATGACACCCATCGAAAAAAACATTATTGTTGTAGATGAGCAAGGAAATGAATATGAGGCTACCTACCCTAAAAGGGCAAAGGGTCTTGTTAAAAATGGCAGGGCACGCTTCATAACACAAAACAAAATATGTTTGCTGTGTCCGCCAGAAATTGAAATGGAGGACAATAAAATGTCAGAAAATAAAAAAGTTAATGAAAATGTAGAGGTTAATTCTCAAGCGGTTACAAGTGAAAGCAAAACACAAGTTGATGTTCTTGTTGACATGCTTAATCTCGGCAAAGATATGGCAAAATGTGAAGCAGACGAAAAAATGACGATAGGATATGTTTTGGGTCAAATTGAAAAGATACAGTCTGATACACTATATTTGCAAGATTGTATTAAAAGTCTTGAAGGAATGAGACCGCCACATGTGCCTGATGTAGTTGATATTGCAGGAGAGCAAAAAGCAAAGGCGCTGGCGCAAGTCGTGACATGCCGAGAAACAACAAATCAACGTCTGATTGCGTTTTATGAAAAGATATATGATGATTTGAAACAAATTAAGCCAGTTGACACAGAAAGAACGGCGGTTTTATCCACTCTTGTGCAAACGTTAGGTGAAGGTATGACGCCTAGTGAATGCAAGAATGCATTAACAGAAATTCTTGGAATCGCTTTACAAGATTTTTCTAAAAACATTTAACTAAAAACACACCCGACACGAAGTTCCGTGTTGGGTGTGACTTTTGAGGAAATTACTTTTTAATATTATCTTTAGCAGTATTTATAGATGCTACGAGCATAGCGCGGAGTCCTGTGCAAACGGTATCTAATTCTTTGTATTGCTTATCGGTTATGTAATTTGTCTTTAAAAGCAATTCTAACCAATAACCTGTTTCGTTAGCCTCCTTTAATGCTATTTGCATTTTAGAAATAAAATCTGCTTTGCTATGCGCATACTGGGCTTCACGTATGTTAGCGCCGATACTTGTACCGCTACGACCGATTTGATTAGATACAATATGCTCTTTGTTTTCTTTTAAAAACTTTACAAGATTTAGAATAGAAACGGCAAAATCCATAGATTGAACTGATAATTTATCATCACGCATAAAAGCACCTACTTTCTAAATCAAGTATAGCATAATTTTTTAATCTTTTCAATGAAAAATGAAGCATTGGCTTCGCCAATATGAAGCACGCGCTTGTGCGCGTATGAAGCGAAGCGCAATTTCGTCTTCCAATGTGCCGAAGGCACGCTTCATAAGCCGCAGGCGACTTCATTCTTCATAGCACCATAAGGTGCGCTTCATTTATAAACTTAAAAAAATTGCAGCCGACTTTCGTCGACTGCTTAATTTTTTATAGTTTATAAGTCCAGTTAAACTCGTCTTCAATTTTTCCCCATTGAATACCGGTTAAGGTGTCGTAAAGCATTTGTGTTACTTCGCCGATTTCGCCGTTGTTTACAGCATATTTGGTATCTTTGTAGCAAAGCTCACCAATTGGAGAAATAACTGCTGCTGTGCCGCAACCCCAAGCTTCTTTGAGTGTGCCGTCTTCCATAGCTTTAGCAAGCTCGTCAATGCTAAGTAAACGCTCGCTTACCTTATAGCCCTTGCTGCGTAAAACCTCGAGACAAGATTTACGTGTAATACCGGGTAGTATTGAGCCTGAAAGCATAGGCGTTACAATCTCGTCGCCGATTTTGAACATAACGTTCATAGCGCCAACTTCTTCGATATACTTTCTTTCAACACCATCAAGCCAAAGAACCTGTGAATAGCCCTTGCGCTCTGCGCGTTCGCCGGCGCGGTTACTTGCAGCGTAGTTACCGCCGCATTTAGCGTAACCTGTACCGCCGCGTACTGCACGAACGTCCTCGTCTTCAATCATAATCTTAACGGGGTTAATGCCCTCTTTATAATAGCTGCCAACGGGCGACGCAATTATAACGTAGGTTGCATTGTGTACCGCGTGAACACCCAAGGTTTCATCATTACCAAACATAAATGGACGAAGGTAAAGTGAAGTGCCGTCAGCCGATGGTGTCCAGTCTTGCTCGGTTTTTACAAATTCGGTAAGAACCTGTAAAGCCAAATCCTCAGGAATTTGAGGAAGGCAAAGTCTTTCGGCTGATGTGTTCATACGGCGGATGTTTTCCATAGGTCTAAAAAGCTGTACTGTGCCGTCTTTACGGCGGTAAGCCTTAAGACCTTCAAAAATTTCAGAGCCGTAGTGAAGTACGGTAGAAGCGGGGTGTAAAGCGATGGGTGCAAAAGGAACGATGCGTGCATCGTGCCAGCCCTCCTCGCGTGAATAGTCCATCATAAACATATAGTCGGTAAAAATTTTACCGAAACCTAAGGTGGAACTGTCTGGTTTTTCTTTTAAAACGTCAGCTTTAACAAATTTAATATCCATTTTTGTATCCTCCTTAAATCAGTTTTCAGAACCTAACTGCATAGCCTTTAGGTTAATATCAAGCATATCAGCTTTTTTTGGTGGAATAACCTTGCCGAGAACGATTTTGATTTCATCTTCGTTAAAGTCGTTCATTACTTTAAGTAATTTGCCAAGGATTATCATATTAGCAAGTGACTGTTTGCCCATTTCACTTGCGAGCGCAGTTGCCGGTATGTAGTAAACGTCAATGTCGGTGCGGGTTGACTTTGCCTCAATAAGACTTGAGTCAGCAATTATAATACCGCCCGCTTTAACAGTAGGCTCAAACTTTTCAAAAGATGGCAAGTTCATTGCAATAAGCACATCAGGCTGTGAAATGATAGGTGAGCCTACCTCTTCGTCGCTTATAATTACGCTGCAGCTTGCAGTACCGCCGCGCATTTCGGGGCCGTAGGATGGAAGCCAGCTAACATTTTTGTCAGCCAAGAGGCCCTTGTATGCCAAAAACTTACCTGTAAACAAAATACCCTGTCCGCCAAAGCCGGAAAGCAAAATTTGTGTAGTCATTATTTTGTTTCCTCCTTTGCAGATCTGTCTTTATAAACACCAAGTGGGTAATATGGAAGCATATTTTCTTCGAGCCACTTGAGTGCGTTTTGCGGTGTCATACCCCAGTTGGTAGGGCAGGTTGACACAACCTCTACAAGAGAGAAGCCCTTGCCGTCAATCTGGTTTTGGAAGGCTTTTTTAATAGCCTTTTTAGCCTTAATAATATTTTTAACATTGCTAACGGTAACACGCTCTAAATATTCGGGACCCTCAAGCTCGGAAAGCATTTCGCAAACTCTGATCGGAAAACCGCAATGCTTGGTATCACGACCGTAGGGTGAGGTTTGGGTAACCTGACCGGGAAGTGAGGTAGGTGCCATCTGTCCGCCTGTCATACCGTAGATAGCATTGTTAATAAAGATAATTGTAATGTTTTCGTTTCTTGCTGCTGCGTGTACAGTTTCAGCCATACCGATGGAAGCGAGGTCACCGTCACCCTGATATGTAAATACAATGTGGTTTTCGGGGTCGGAACGCTTAACACCTGTTGCAACTGCGGGAGCACGACCGTGAGCCGCCTCAATCATATCGCAGTTAAAGTAATTATATGCAAATACCGAGCAACCAACAGGTGCAATACCAATGGTTTTGCCCTCAATTCCTAATTCGTCAATAACCTCTGCAACAAGACGATGCACTATACCGTGGGTGCAACCTGGGCAATAATGCATAGGAACGTCTGTAAGAGCATGTGGTTTGTCAAATACTACTGCCATTATTTTGCACCTCCGTTTGCGCGTGTTATAGCTTCTAATACCTGTTCGGGTGAAGGAATCATACCGCCTGTACGGCTACAAAGTGTAACAGGCACTTTGCATTCACACGCAAGGCGTACGTCTTCAATCATCTGACCCATAGAAAGCTCTACTGAAATTATTTCTTTAACCTGATTTGCGGCCTTTTTGAAAGGTGCTACAGGGAAAGGCCAAAGTGTGATGGGGCGAATAAGACCAACCTTGATGCCTTGCTTTCTTGCTTCGTTGATTGCGTTTTTAGCAACGCGAGCGGCAATACCAAAAGCAGCAATGCAGATGTCGGCATCATCCATCATATATTCTTCATACATTACTTCGTTTTCTTCTACAACCTTGTAACGCTCGTAACGCTCTACAACAAGATCTTCAAGCTCGTCGGGTTTTAAGAAAAGGGAAGTGACAATGTTGTGTTCGCGTTCCATTTTGGTGCCTGTTGTAGCCCAAGGCTTATCAACGGTTTCCTTAACCTCGTAATCGAGAGAAACAGGCTCCATCATCTGACCCATTGTACCGTCAGCCAAAAGCATAGTAGGCATACGGTATTTGTCAGCAAGGTCAAAGCCCTTTACTGTAAGGTCAGCCATTTCCTGAACGGAAGAAGGTGCAAGTACTATCATCTTAAAGTCACCGTGACCGCCGCCCTTTGTAGCCTGGAAATAGTCGGCTTGACTTGGCTGAATACCGCCAAGACCCGGTCCGCCACGCTGTACGTTTACAATAAGAGCAGGAAGGTCAGAGCCCGCAAGGTAAGAAAGACCCTCGCTCTT
Source organism: Clostridia bacterium (assembly GCA_017437005.1). Lineage (GTDB taxonomy): Bacteria > Bacillota > Clostridia > Oscillospirales > Acutalibacteraceae > UBA737. The sequence continues at coordinate 31,923 of JAFSBZ010000035.1, forward strand.
AAGTGATATGCCTGGGGAAGATGACGATGTCATTACACGTTTGCCGGTAGAAGCTACGCCGTAAACCATATTTATAGCGGCAATTTCACTTTCTGCCTGCAAAAAGCATCCGCCGATTTTTGGCATTCTTTTAGCCATATAAGCTGCAACCTCGGTTTGAGGTGTTATAGGGTAGCCAAAGTAGTGCATACAGCCTGCCTTGATAGCGGCTTCGGCAATAGCCTCGTTACCCTTCATCAAAATTTTATCTGCCATTAGTGTTCACTTACCTTTCTACCTTGATAATGCAGTCGGGGCACATCATAGCGCAAGCAGCACAACCAACGCAAGCTGATTCGTCGGTAATTTCTGCAGGGTGATAGCCCTTTTGGTTGATTTTGTCATTGGCAAGTTTAATAAGACCCTTGGGGCATGCGTCAACGCAAAGTCCGCAGCCTTTACACTTGTCGGTTTTAAAGGTTAATTTTGCCATATTCATTCTCCTTATTAAACTGGCTTAGCTTGTAAAGTGAGAGGCAACAGGTTATCTATTTTGTCCTTGAGCCCGTCATAAAGCTCACGCTTTACGCTGGTCATAACAACAGGTAAACCTGATGCTTGCGACACTTCATTTGCATAGCCTATGGATTTGATAATGTCTTCGGCGGTAGTTTCTTCGCCGATGTTTGAATTGTTTACAAGTCCCGTAAATTTAAGTCCGCACGCGGTTTCTATCTCGCGCATAACCTCGATTGTAGATTCTGCGTCGGGGGTAAGTGGGCGGTAGCCGTTAATAACCATTAGCATATCGAAGTTATTTTCGGCAGTTATTTCGGGAACAAGGCGGCCCAGCGCATAAGCGCCGCGGTCGTCACCGCCAACGTCGATTACAGCGGTAATGTCTTTATCGGCTGTAAGTCGGTACATATTAGCGGGGAGTGCCGGTATATCAACATTGGTGTTGGCATACTGGGAGCATATAAGCTCTATGCCGCGAGCCTTGAAATCATCTATACTGTCTTTTGTACGAAAATACGGATTTACTATATCAAGGTCGGCTACAACCACGTTATTATACTGCTCTTTTAAGTAAAATGCAAGGTTTACGGCAACATTTGTTTTGCCGCTGCCGTAATGCCCGCAAAGTAATGTTAATCGCTTGAATTTATTCATTGTATATCACTGATTATAATTTATTTCGTTGTATTTTGCCACTAACAGTTTTTGGAAGACTGTCGCGGAATACAACAATACGAGGATATTTGTAAGGTGCCGTATGCTTTTTAACGTAATCTTGAATTTCCTTTTTAAGTTCTTCGGTGCCTTCCGTTCCATCAACAAGCACAATGCTTGCTTTTACAACTTGACCGCGAACTTCATCGGGTGCGGCAGATACACCGCATTCAAGAACGTAAGGTAGCTCCATAATAACGTTTTCAATTTCAAACGGTCCAATGCGGTAGCCCGAAGACTTGATAACGTCATCAACACGACCAACGTACCAATAGAAGCCGTCCTCATCACGCCAAGCGGTATCGCCTGTGTGGTAATAGCCGTCGTGCCAAACCTCGCGGGTTTTTTCTTCGTCACGGTAGTAACCCGTAAACAGACCGCAGGGCGCACCGTCAGCTACATTTACAACAATTTCGCCTGTTTCACCGTCAGGAACGTCGTTGCCGTCTGGGTCAACGATGTGTACGTCATAAATCGGGGCAGGTTTACCCATAGAACCGATTTTGTGAGAAGCACCAACCAAATTACCGATAATCATAGTGCTTTCGGTTTGACCGAATCCCTCAATTATCTGTAGTCCTGTTGCCTTTTCAAATTGACGGTAAACCTCGGGGTTAAGCGCCTCGCCCGCAGTAGTCATATGCTGAACAGAAGAAAAATCGTATTTTGAAATGTCTTGCTTAATCATCATACGAAGCATAGTAGGAGGTGCGCAGAAGGTTGTGATTTTGTATTTTGCAAACATTGGCAAAATATCTGCCGCATCAAAACGGTCGAAATCGTAAACAAAGGTTGCGGCTTCGCATAGCCATTGACCGTAAAGCTTGCCCCACATTGATTTTGCCCAACCCGTTTCGGATATGGTAAAGTGAAGTCCGTCGGGGTCAACGTTGTGCCAGTATTTTGCTGTATGGAAGTGACCGAGAGGGTACTTGTGATTGTGAGCGGCAATTTTTGGATAGCCCGTAGTACCTGATGTAAAAAACATAAGCAACAAATCGTCGCCGCAAGGGGACTCTTCGGTGCGCTCGAACTTTGAACTAAAGAGGGTGTATTCTTCGTCAAAGCTGCGCCATCCGTCACGTGTGCCGTTTACAATAAGCTTGTGCTTAAGTGTGTCGGAACTTTGCGCTGCAATATCTACCTGCGCCGCAGTATCGCCGTCTGCAGTGCAGACAATAGCCGATATGCCTGCCGCTTTAAAGCGGTATTCAAAGTCGTGAACAAGCAATTGGTTTGGTGCGGGAATTGCAATTGCGCCAAGCTTGTTAAGCGCTAACATACAGAACCAAAACTGATAATGACGTTTAAGAACAAGCATTACGCGGTCGCCTTTTTTAATACCCATAGATTTAAAGTAGTTTGCAACCTGATTGGACGCCTTTTTCATATCCTTAAAGGTAAAGCGACGTTCGGTTTTGTCTTTTGATATATGTAGCATTGCAAGCTTGTTTGGTTCTTTTTCGGCCAAAGCATCAACCAAATCAAATGCAAAGTTAAATTTATCTACATTTTTAAATGTGATAGAGGTTGGTGTGCCGTTTTCATTTTCAACTGTATCAATGTAGTTGCGATAAATACGATTTTTCTTATCGCGAACTGAAACGCGACGGTCTTCAATCTTTTTGGCAGTAGTAAGTTCGGGAATTTCTTCGCCTGTGGGATTAAGAACTATAGCATAGAACTTACAGTCTTTACCGTTTACAGCAATCATACCGTGTGGTGTGTCACTGTCAAAGTATATGCTATCTCCGGGTCCTAACACCTCGCGATGCTCGCCAACCTGAACCATTAGGTTGCCCTCAATAACAAGGTCGCATTCTTGACCTGCGTGGGTGGTAAGCTCAATATCCTTTGCTTGCGCATTTTCGTCATAAACGCTATGTACAAAAAGCGGCTCGGCAATTCGGTCACGGAAAGCGTACGCAAGGTTATAATAGGTCATACCGTGTGCCTGAGACACCTTTTGACCGCTACCTGCACGGGTTACGGTATAGCTTGCAAGCTTAGGACTATAGCCCTCGATAATATCGGTAACATTTACGTTAAGTGCTAATGCACACCGATATATAAAAGCAAAGTTTAAGTCGCTTTTACCCGATTCACATTTTATATATTCTGCCTCGCTGACGTCGGTTTTGACGGCCATTTGTGCCGTGGTAAGACCTTCGAGCTCACGAAGATCTTTAATACGGCTTGCCATCTCCTGAATTTTGTAATCAAGCGCGGTAATTTGTTCCATAATTTACAAATCCTTCCTACTGGGGACTTAAAAAGCACTCGCCCCAAAGTTATGACTTTGAGACGAGTGCTGTTAATTCAGTCACCCGCGGTACCACTCAAATTGCAACCTTTCGGTTACCACTCTCGGAATCTGACAATTCCTATGCTTTTACGCAGCAGTACGGGGAGATTCTACTTGTTAAAATAACTTTCTTTCTCCCGACTCGGAAGCTACAAACATATGCCTGCCCTTGATAACTTGCACCAACCGTTATCTCTCTTGAAAGGACGAGTGGCAATGCCCTCTTCGTCAAAGTCTTTGAAAATTTATGATAGTATATCACAACTTAAACGTTTTGTCAATATTTTTAAATTGAAATATTACAGTTTGTTACGCTGGATTTTTCCGCTTATTGTCTTGGGTAGTTCGTCACGGAATACTACAAGACGGGGGTATTTGTAAGGAGCGGTATGTGTTTTAACATACTGCTGAATTTCTTTTTTGAGTTCCTCACTCGGCTCAGTACCCTTGGTAAGCACGATACTTGCCTTTACTATCTGACCACGAACCTCATCGGGTGCTGCTGATACGCCACACTCAAGTACGTATGGAAGCTCCATAATAACGCTTTCGATCTCGAACGGTCCAATGCGGTAGCCCGATGACTTGATAACGTCATCAATACGGCTAACATACCAGAAATAACCGTCCTCATCGCGCCAAGCGGTATCGCCTGTGTGGTACATACCGTCGTGCCAAGCCTCGTTGGTTTTTTCGTCATCGAGATAATATTCTTTAAACAATCCACATGGAACGCCATCTTTTGTATGAACGACGATTTCGCCAACCTCACCGTCAGCAACGGGGTTGCCATCGGGGTCAACAATATCAACATCGTATTGCGGTGAAGCCTTACCCATAGCGCCAATCTTTGGCGTTGTGCCACGAAGATTAGCAATTGTAAGTGTTGTCTCTGTCTGACCAAAGCCTTCCATAATTTGAAGACCTGTAGCCTTTTCAAATTGCTTAAACACTTCGGGGTTAAGCGCCTCACCTGCGGTTGTCATATGATGGATTGATGATAAATCATATTTTGACAAATCTTCCTTTATAAGCATACGAAGCATTGTAGGTGGCGCGCAGAATGTGGTAATACCGTAATTCGCAAACATTGGTAATATATCTGCCGCATCAAAGCGGTCAAAGTCGTATACAAATACTGCGCCTTCGCAAAGCCATTGTCCGTAAAGCTTACCCCAAAGCGATTTGCCCCAGCCAGTATCAGAGATAGTAAGGTGAAGCCCGTCGCGCTCACAGCAGTGCCAGTATTTTGCAGTTACAAAGTGCCCAAGAGCATATGTGTGTGCGTGAGCTGCCATTTTAGGATTACCGGTAGTGCCCGAGGTAAAAAACATAAGAGCGGCTTCACTGCCTGCAGATGCATCTTCGAGACGGTCAAATTTACCTGAATAAAGCTTATATTCACTGTCAAAATCGTGCCAGCCTTCACGTGAGCCACCAACCATAATAAGCTGCTCAACGCAAGCACAGTTTTTAGCGGCTCTTTCGGCAATTTCGGCAGTATCGCCGTCAGCCGTACAAACAAGTGCCTTAACGCCTGCTGCTTTATAACGATATTCAAAGTCGTGGTCTTTAAGCTGATTTGTAGCAGGAATTGCCACGGCGCCCAGCTTGTGAAGAGCGGTCATACAGAACCAGAACTGGTAATGACGCTTAAGTACCAGCATTACCTTGTCACCACGCTTGATTCCAAGTGAAGTAAAGTAGTTTGCTACTTGGTTTGATGCACGCTTGATATCTTTAAAGGTAAAGCGGCGCTCAACCTTGTTTTTGTCAAGATGAAGCATTGCAAGCTTTTCGGGGTATTTATCGGCAATACCGTCAACTATGTCAAAGCCAAAGTTAAAGCTTTCGGTATTTTTGAACTTAATATCCTGTAATGCGCCTGTTTCATCCTCAACCGTTTCAACAAACTTTTCGCAAACGAGCTGTTCGGTTTTTTTGGTGGAAACAATGCTCTTTCTTACAACGTCTTCCTGTGTATCTTCGCCGGGGAGCACCACCGCGCAAAATACGCAATCTTTACCGTCGATAGCAATCATACCGTGTGGGGTAGAGGAGTTGTAATAAATGCTATCGCCCTCGTGTAAAATCTCGGTGTGTTCACCAATTTGCACTTTAAGCGAACCGCTTAAGATAAAGTCAAATTCTTGACCCGAGTGCTTGGTAAGATGAATAGGTTTATTTTGCTGTGAAGCTGAATATTCATACCTTACAAAATAAGGTTCGGCAATTTTATCCTTGAATTTTGGTGCTAAGTTTGTAATGTCGATACCGTCTTCTTTAGCTGTTTTTTGACCACCGCCCTTACGGGTTACGGTATAGCTTGAAAGCTTAGCCGAATGACCTTCAAGTAGCTGAGTCATTTCTACATCAAAGGCTTGCGCGCATTTATGAATAAAAGTAAATGGAAAATCTACATTTGCGTTTTCGTATTCAATATATTGTTGCTCGCTTACTTCGGTTTTTGTGGCCATCTCAGCAATAGACCAACCCATAATTTCGCGCATCTCCTTAATTCGTGCGGCAATCTCTTTTAATTGTTCTTTGGCTGTGTTGGTTTGCATAAAAATCAATCTCCTTTTCTGCGTGCATTTAGCACAAAATTAAAATAAAAAACACCCGTCTCAAAACTTTGAGACGGGTGATAATAAACACTCGCGGTACCACTCAAATTGCAACCCATTGGGTTACCACTCTCGGAATCTAACAATTCCTATGCCTTTACGCAGCAATCACGGAAGGTATCTACTAGGAATTTCCCGTTCGGGCCTTCAGCTCGGAAGTGATGGGCATTTTAAAATTCTTGTTGCTGTCTTGCACCAACCGACAGTTCTCTGAAAACGCAAATTTTAAGCCGTCTTCGTCATAGCTTTTTTTAATTTTTTCACATTTTAGCACAGTAAAGCACTGATGTCAAGAGTTTTTTTAAAAAAAGTCTTTATTTTTTGAAACGCGGTATGTATAATATAATGTATATTGATTTTAGGAGATAGTTTATGCGTATAGTTGTAAAATTAGGCACCAGCACATTAGCTCACGCGACGGGGCATTTAAACATTCGCCGTGTTGAAGAAATTTGCAAGGTAATAAGCGATATAAAGAATGCAGGCGACGAGGTTATTATGGTATCGTCGGGCGCTATTGGTATGGGCGTTGGTAAGCTGTCGCTTAAGAGCAAGCCTACCGATATTCCCACAAAGCAAGCAGCAGCGGCTGTTGGCCAATGCGAGCTTATGTATACATACGATAAACTTTTTTCGGAGTATAATCATACAGTAGCGCAACTGCTTATGACGGGTGCCGACCTTAAAAACGAAGAACGTCATCAAAACTTTAGCAACACGCTAAACCGACTTTTAGAGCTCGGTGCTATTCCTATTATAAATGAAAACGATACTGTAGCTACCGAAGAGATTGTTATTGGCGATAACGATACCTTGGCGGCAATTGTAGCCGAAAGTGTAAAGGCAGACGTGCTGGTGTTGTTTTCGGACATTGACGGTCTTTACACTGCAGACCCACATAAGTGTGAGGATGCCAAGCTTATAAATCACGTTGATAAAATTGATGACAGCATAATTGCGCTTGCAGGCGGCAAGGGTAGTGCTCTTGGTACAGGCGGTATGGTAACAAAGCTTGAGGCTGCCCAAATTTGTATGGCGTGCGGCTGTGATATGATTATTACAAACGGTGCCAACCCGACAAGCCTTTACGATATTGTAGAGGGTAAATCTGTTGGAACTAAATTTACAGGGAAGTAATATAATGATAAATTTATTAACTGCGGCTCGCACCGCTAAAACACAGGTAGCACTGCTTACTACCGAGCAAAAGAATAACGCTTTGCTACAAATGGCTGACTCGCTGATTGAAAACACTCAAAAAATACTTGATGCTAATAAAATTGATTGTGACAATGCACAGGGTAAAATAAGCAACGTTATGATTGACCGCCTTATGCTAAACGAGGCTCGCGTTAAGGCTATGGCAGATGGTATACGAGATGTGGCAAAATTGCCCGACCCTGTAGGTCACACCCTAAAAGAATATGTACGCGAGGACGGACTTAAAATCACTCGCGTTTCGGTGCCTGTTGGTGTTATTGCCATTATATACGAAAGCCGTCCAAATGTTACAAGTGATGCGGCGGCTCTGTCACTTAAAAGCGGTAACGTATGTATACTTCGTGGCGGTAAAGAGGCAATCAATTCGGCAAAAGCTATTGTATCGGCTTTGCGTGACGGCTTAAAAAAAGCAAATGTATGTGAAAACGCGATAAATCTTGTAACCGATACCTCGCGCGATAGTGCTACTGCTTTAATGAAAGCAAACGGCTTTGTAGATATGCTTATCCCTCGTGGTGGCGCAGGTCTTATAAATGCTTGTATTAATAATGCTACTGTTCCTTGTATACAAACAGGTACGGGAATATGCCATATATATGTAGAAAAAACTGCCGATTTAGATATGGCTGTAAACATCATAAATAATGCAAAAACAAGTCGCCCAAGTGTATGCAACGCGGCAGAGGTTTTGCTCGTTGACAATGATATTAAGGATAAATTTTTACCACTTGTATATAACAAATTAGTTGCCGAGCGAGAGACAAACGGACAAATTCCCGTTGAGCTTCGTTTGGACGAAAATGCTTTGTCGGTAATAGACGGCACATCGGCGGGTGAAAATGATTTTGACACCGAGTTTTTAGATTATATTTTAGCAGTAAAATGCGTAAGCGGCGTTGATGAGGCGGTAGCGCATATTTCGGCTCACTCAACAGGGCATAGCGAAGCAATAATTTCAAGTGATGATAATGCAATATCTAAATTTACAAGCGGCGTTGACTCAGCGGCGGTATACGTAAACGCTTCAACCCGATTTACCGATGGCGGTGAATTTGGCCTTGGGTGCGAAATGGGTATCTCTACCCAAAAGCTTCACGCTCGCGGACCTATGGGACTCGAGGAACTAACCACTTATAAGTACATAATTAACGGTAACGGACATATAAGGTGATAAAATGAAATATGGATTTATAGGCTGTGGCAATATGGGCGGCGCCCTTATTCGCGCGGCGGCAAAAAACACAAAGGACATTATGATTGCCGATTTTGATACCGAAAAGGCAAAAACACTCGCAAAAGAGTTGGGTTTGGCGGTTGGCGAAAATAGAGAAATTGCTCAAAAATGTGACAGAATTTTCCTTGGTGTAAAGCCTCAGGTAATGGCTGATATGCTCGACGATATAAAGGATATTTTAAACGAGAAAAAACCCGTACTTATATCTATGGCGGCAGGACTTACAACCAATAGAATCAAAGAATTTGCAGGCGATATGCCAGTTATTCGCATTATGCCAAACACACCTGTTAGCGTGGGTGAGGGGGTAATACTTTATTGCTCAAACGGTGTATCTGATGAGCTTGTAAACGATTTTGTAAACGATATGCAGTATAGCGGTAAGCTTTATGCTATAGACGAAAATCTTATGGATGCAGGATGCTCGGTTTCGGGTTGTGGACCTGCATTTATGTACACATTTGCTTCTGCTGTTGCAAAGGGCGGGGAAGAATGTGGACTTTCAAAATCACAGGCAATAGAATTTGCGGCGGCTACTATGGCGGGTGCTGCAAAAATGCTGCTTACATCAGACAAAACTCCCGACCAATTAACCGATGCCGTTTGCTCTAAAGGTGGTAGCACCATTGAGGGTGTAACAGTACTTAAAAACAGCGAATTTGAAAATATTGTTGTTGATTGTATAAAAGCGGCATATAAAAGAAATAAAGAGTTAGGTAAATAGCAAAAAAGCAACCATCAAAAAGATGGTTGCTTTTTTTATACAGGTGACGGAATAAGTCCGTTCATAAAATCAAGAATACGGTTTTTTACAGTTTCATCATCAACTATAGCAGGTTGAAAATTATTTATACTGCCTGTGTACACATAACACGGAATTATATTGGAACTGCTTGAACGAAGTGTCATATCCTTGCCAACAGTTAGTGTCATTTGGTAAATTACGGTACGGTTTTCGGGGTAACGGTGACCGCCGTAGCAAAAATTACCTATAGAATATATAATTTCAACACCGTTATACACTTCGCGTGGTTGTAGCACGTGTGGGTGACCGCCTACTACCAAGTCTGCGCCGTTATCAACCAGTTTACGCGCGGCGCGGCGCTTCCATTCCTCAGGCTCGTGGATTTTTTCGGTTCCGCCGTGAAATATAACCACCTGATAGTGTGAATGCTGTTGCGCGGTTTTCATAAGATTTATAATGTTGTTTGCCTGATATTCGCCCCACATACCAGAGCATATAACCGAAATAACATATCCGCCTTTTTCAAAGTACATAATGCGGCTGGCATCACCGTATTGCATACCCGCATTTGTGATTGCCGCCACGCTGTCGTTGTAACCTTCTTGGCCGTAGTCGCGTATGTGGTTGTTGGCAATCATTGCACCTTCAATACCTGAGCCTGCCAATATATTTATGTTAGAGCTTGGCGCAATAAACCAAAAAGCAGGACTATAATCCTTGTAAACAGGTGTGAGTGGTCGGTCGCTAAAAACATTTTCAACATTTGATATAGTAAAATCATCTGCTTCAAAAATATGACGCACCTTTTCTAAAAAATAGCTTGGGTCACGTGTTGCCGCGTATTCACGCAAAGCACCCGAATAGTGCGTGTCCTTATTTGTGGCAAGTATCATATCACCGGTAAAGGATAGCGTAATATCAAACGTGTCGCTGTCTTCGGGTACGGGGTGACGGCTTGACATAGGGGTAATACTCGTCGTGTCGGTTGGTGTTGTCTGTATAGGCGGTACAGGTGTAAGCGGTTTGCTTGTTATAGATGAAGTATCGCTTGAAACAGGAACTTCCTCGCTTGAAATAATTGTTTCTTCCTCGCTGGATGTAATTATTTCGGGTATAGATTCTACTGTGCTTTGTATGGCGGAAACACCACCGCTTGAAAAGACGATATCAACAGGTGGATATAGCACACATATTAAAACAATTACAACTGCAAGTATCGCCGCAATAATAGCAATTAATACGGCGGTAAGCTTTGTATTAAAATTTGTGTTATTCATAAAAAACCTCCCCTATAGCAAGGTATACTGATTTTATATTATAGTAAAGCAAAAGTCAAGTTTTGGTCACATTTACCTGTTATGCGGACATTTACAAGGACACGTTTCATTGTTGAAATTTGCATTTGTTGGAAGTATAATATAATTAAATATGCAAGGGTGGTGAGCGGTATGGACGAGGAAAAAGATATAATAGAAATTCTTGACAGTGATGATGAAATTATAGTTAAACCTATAGATAATAAAGAATTATACGACATCAACGGCAATTTAATAACAGCCAATGACCCCCAAAGCGCTCTTCCGGATAACGAAGAGTTGATACAAAAGGCGATTGGCGGAGATAAAAAGGCGTTTGAGACTCTTTATATGCAAAGCTACCGTTATGTGTTTTTTACGGTGCGACAGTTTGTTCCTGATGATGAAACTACATATGACGTAATACAAGAAACATTTATCAAGGTGTACAAAAATATAAATCGCCTACGTTCGCCCAAAGCATACTACGGCTGGATTACTATAATCGCAAAAAACACCGCGCGCGACTTTATGCGTACTGTTCGCTTTGAAACGCCACTCTCTTACGGGGAAGAGGATTATTCCGCTTTTTTAAAGGATGATGAAACTCGAAAAGACGTATCATTAGATATTGAAACCGTGCTTAAAAAAATGGATTCTGACGAAGCCGAGCTGTTGTCGCTTGTTTATTATGACGGTATGCGTATTGCCCAAATTGCAAAAATGCAGGGTGTGCCCGCAACGACTGTTTATAGCAGATTTAATAAAGCAAAAAAGAATTTAAAAGCGCAGTTAAATGCTCGCGGTATAGATAAGGCAATTTACAGCGGTAATTTTGTTGCTATGATAACTACGGCAATCCGCAATATCATCGGTACCGCGCTGCTTAGTTTTGCAATAGCGCAACAAATTTTAGACAGTATTATAAACGGTAAGGGCAAAAAGGAACTCGCTGTAGCAAAGATCATACGCGCGCAACAAAAAAAGGCGATTTTAAAAATCGCGTCGGTTATTGTTGCAATATCTATGGCTACCTCTGCTGTAACGGCGCTTACGCTTACCGACTGGAATCAATTTAAAATTTCAGAAGATAAAAATAACAGCACCGAAACTGTCAAAGAATACCATTATTATCATGATGCGGAAAAGGACGATAATTCGTCACAAAACAATAATGGTGGATTTTGGGGTAATTTGTTTGGCAACAGCAATACTTCATCAGGCGCTTCTTCCACAACCTCAAATAATTCTGGCAGTTCGAATTTTAATCCGTATTATTCAAACGATTCGTCTGCCGTTTCAAGTAGCAGTTCTAATACTTATAGCTCAAAAAATCCTACCGCTAACGGCAGTGTACCCTCATATTCCATACCCGATAATTATAATCCTACAGATGATACCGACAAACCCGCGGAGGTTGTTAATGTTTTTGGTAATAATCCTAATAATGTGGTAACGGTTGATGCGCATCTGCAACAACACGTCGCCGGATTAGTTGCCAAACAGGGCGATTGGATATATTATGTTCAGCAATATGGTAGGATTATAAAGGTTAAAACTGACGGTTCAGATATGCAGGTGGTTTTTGAAGTATCGGGCTTTTCATATATAGAATGTCTGAATGTAATCGGCGACACAATTTATTATATAAACGGTGGTATCTGGAGTATCAAAACCGATGGCACTAACAGAAAACAGTACACTACAAAAGCCGCACACAATTTATTGGTGCGCGGTACAACAGGTTGGTTTGTAGAGTTTATAGAACAAACGCAACACCCTAATGACTCCAGCTATATTTTATATCAAATTGATTTTTTAACAGGTAACATAACTACACTTGTTGAAAGCGGCGTTGGTTTTGGGCTTAAAACTGTTGTTAATAATAATTTGATTTATGCAAACGGTACTCAACTTTATTCGCGCGATTTGTCCACAGGCAGTGAGCAGGTTGTGTTTGATGTTTTGTCGCAAATTCAAGATGCACCCGCTTATGTTAAGGTTGGCATAGAAGGCATATTTGTGGATTCAGATTCTAATATATATATTAAAAGGTATCACAGCACAGGTTTTTATGATAATTGTGTTACATACAAAGTTAACTTAAATAAGCCGAATATTGTTCAGCAGACTTATGATATGTTTGATTATATTAATAATTATTTTGATTATAACGGCGGAGCAATTTTTGCACAAAAAAAGGGGGACCCCACGTATTCACACACTTTTTACGACTTGCAAGGCAATGCCCTTTGTGAAAAAAATAAAAACATTTATACGGTTAATGGCGTTTATACTTTCGATGACGGATATGCATATTACTATGATGAAAACCAAATTTCGCTATATCGGTGTAAACCTGATGGTACCGACCTAAAAATTTATTAAACAAACAACAAAAATTTAAAAGCACTTGTTACAAGTATGTGGCAAGTGCTTTTAAATTTTAAAAATCTTCGTAATTTTTTGTGTAATTTTCGTCTTTATTAATGTAAGGATAAATCAACAGGCAAATGCTGTGACGATTTACAAGGACATATTTCACTGTCCTATGCCTGTAGATATGTCAAAATAAATGAATTATTATATAAAGAAAGGTTGAATTACGGGGTGAGATTTGGTTTGCAGTTAAAGGCAGAAAAAGAATATATAAACGGTATATATAAAAAATTTGCAGATTTAATAGGTGTTGACAACGCAAAACTTATTTTTAAGGAATGCCGCGGTCAGCAGATAACCTTTCCTGTAGAATTTTACAGCAAGCAGTACATATATGCTCAAATTATAGAGGAATATGACGGAACTAATTTGAAACAGCTTGCATCTAAATATGGCTATAGCGAGCGTACAGTAAGACGAATTTTGAAAGATGAAATCTATAAATAAAATTAGGGTGGTTAATATGACTAAAAAACAAACATTTAAAAAAGTATTAACGTCAATCACTGCAATAGTGGTAGTATTGGCAATTTCGATAGGCAGCGCGGTAATAATACACGACTGGCGCGGCGGGCAAGCAATACCCACAAGTGTAGAAAACGGCTTGTCAGCATATGAGCTTGCCGTTCAGTATGGATATGAGGGCACCGTGCAAGAGTGGCTTGGTAGTCTTGAGGGCAAGTCGGCCTATGATATAGCGGTAGATAATGGTTATTCGGGCAGCGAGAGCGATTGGGCAGCAACACTTAAAGCCACCTCAGGTAAAGACGGCGTTGGTATAAAAACTGCCGCATTTAATGGTGAAGGTCAGTTAATACTTACCCTTACTGATGGCACAGCATTAAACCTTGGTACTGCCAAAGGCGCTGACGGCAAAGACGGCTCAAACGGCGCTGACGGTAAGGATGGAATAAACGGTAAAGACGGCACCGATGGTGCGGATGGCAAAGATGGTACAAACGGTCAAGATGGACAAGACGGAACTGACGGCGTAGGAATCACTGCGGCAAACATAAATGCCGACGGTGAACTTGTTATTGCTTTTAGTGATGGTAAAACTGTTAATTTAGATAAAGTAGTTGGTATGAACGGTAATAACGGTATAGGTGTATTATCGTCTCAGATAAACTCAAACGGTGAGTTAGTAATCGAATATTCAAACGGTCAGCGCGCAAACTTAGGTGTTGTTGTGGGCGCCGACGGTAAAGACGGTCTTGATGGCGTCAAGGGCGATAAAGGTGATAAAGGCGACAAAGGCGAAAAGGGTGATACCGGCGCAACAGGTGCTACAGGTGCCCAAGGTCAGCAAGGCATTCAAGGTATACAGGGCGAAAAGGGTGACACAGGTGCCACAGGTCAAGACGGTGTAAGTGTAACCAAGACTGAAATCAATAACAAGGGCGAGCTTGTTATTACCCTTTCAGATAACACCGTATCAAACCTTGGCGTAGTAGTTGGGGCTAAAGGTGACAAAGGAGACAAGGGCGACCAAGGTATACAGGGTGTACAAGGCGAAAAGGGTGATAAAGGTGACAAAGGAGACAAGGGAGATACCGGTGCCACAGGTCAAGACGGTAAAGACGGTATTGACGGCACTAATGGTAAAGATGGTATCAACGGTCAAGATGGTAAAGATGGTGCTGACGGTATCAGCGTAACAGGCGCCGAGATAAACAGTAATGGTAATTTGGTGCTTGCTTTTTCTAACGGTCAACGCACCGAGCTTGGCAACGTTATAGGCGCTAAGGGTGACAAGGGAGATAGAGGCGAACAAGGCGAACAGGGTATTCAAGGTATACAGGGCGAAAAGGGTGACACAGGTGCCGCAGGTCAAAACGGTAAAGATGGTATTGACGGAACAAACGGTAAAGACGGTGTTAGCGTAACAAAAACCGAAATTAGCCAAAAAGGCGAGCTTGTAATAACCCTTTCAGATAACACAATATCCAACCTTGGTGTTGTAGTTGGAGCCAAAGGCGAAAAAGGTGATAAGGGTGACCAAGGTGAACAAGGCATCCAAGGTATACAAGGCGTTCAGGGTATCCAAGGCGAAAAGGGCGAAACAGGAGCCAAGGGTGATAAAGGTGACGCCGGTCAAGATGGCATAGGTATACAAAACATAGTTATAACAAATGGCAATTTAAATATAACCCTTACCAATGGCACAACTCTTGACCTTGGTAATATTAAGGGTACCGATGGCAAAGACGGTCAAGACGGTGCCAAAGGCGACAAGGGTGATAAAGGCGACCAAGGCGAACAGGGTATTCAAGGTATACAGGGTGAGCAAGGTATTCAAGGCGAAAAGGGAGACAAAGGTGACACAGGTGCTACAGGTCAAGACGGCAAAGACGGTGACGACGGTATTGGTGTACAGTCAACCGCAATTAACGAATACGGCGAGCTTGTTATTACCTACTCTGACGGTAATACCGGAAATCTTGGCAAAGTAGTTGGCAAGGATGGTACCAATGGTACAAACGGTACTAACGGTCAGGACGGTGATGATGGTATTGGTATAACCAAGACTGAAATAGACGCTAATGGTGAATTAGTAATTACATACTCTAACGGTAACAGTGAAAAAATTGGTATTGTTGTAGGTGAAGACGGTAAAAATGGCATTGACGGCACAAACGGTGTCGATGGCGTTGGTGTATCGTCTGCAACAATCAATTCAAATGGCGAATTGGTGCTTACCTATTCAAACGGAAACGAAAACAATCTTGGCGTAGTAGTGGGCAAAGATGGCGCAAACGGTAAAGACGGTCTTAACGGACAAGACGGCGCTAAGGGTGATAAAGGCGACAAGGGTGACAAAGGTGACACCGGTGCTACAGGTGCCGCAGGTAAAGATGGTAAAGATGGTACTGACGGTGTTGGTATTTCAAGCGTAGCGCTCGATAATAACGAGCTTGTAATTACCCTTTCTGATACAACAATAATAAACCTTGGTAACGTTAAGGGAGAAAAAGGCGAAAAGGGCGACCAAGGCATTCAAGGCGAACAGGGTATACAGGGCGAAAAAGGTGACAAGGGTGACACCGGCGCAACAGGCGCTACCGGTCCTCAAGGCCCACGGGGTGTCACAGGTCAAGATGGTAAAGATGGTGCAAATGGTGCTGACGGTCAAGATGGCATAGACGGTATAGGTATAGCCAATGTAAATCTCTCTGTAGAAGGTGTTCTTTCGGTAACGCTTACTAGTGGTACAACATTGACACTCGGCAATGTAAAGGGCGCTAACGGCGCTGATGGTGTAAGCGTTATTTCATCAACAATTAACGATATCGGCGAGCTTGTACTTGGTTATTCAAACGGAAATAGTATAAATCTTGGTAAGGTAGTAGGCGCAAATGGTACTAATGGTAAAGATGGTACAAACGGTACCGACGGTAAAGACGGTGCAGATGGAGTTGGAATAAAAAATGTAAATATATCTGATGAGGGTATTTTAACGGTTGAGCTCACAAGCGGTACTGTTATAAATCTTGGTAACATAAAGGGTACAAACGGCACTGACGGTAAAGACGGAATAAGCATAACAAAGTCAGAAATCAACGCCAGCGGAGAACTTGTGTTAACGTATTCTAACGGCAACAGTACCAATGTAGGTAAAGTTGTAGGAGCTAATGGTAAAGATGGTGCAAACGGTGCTGATGGCAAAAATGGTGTTGACGGTGTTGGTATTAGTGATGTAACCATTACTAACGAAGGTGTTCTAACCATTGAACTTACTAATGACACTAAAATTAATCTAGGTAATATCAATGGTGCTAACGGCGCAGATGGTATAAGCGTTACAAAGTCAGAAATCAATGATAACGGTGAGCTTGTATTAACTTATTCAAACGGAACAAGTACAACGGTAGGTAAGGTTGTCGGCTCAAATGGGGCTGACGGTGTCGGAATCAAGACCGTTGCAATCTCAACCGATGGCAACCTTACCGTAACCCTTACCAATGATACTGTAATCAATCTTGGTAATATCAAGGGAGAAAAAGGTGATAAGGGTGATAAAGGCGATAAAGGTGACAAGGGTGATACCGGCAGAGGAATCGCCAGCACCGAAATCATCGACGGCGAACTGTGGATAACATATACCGACGGTGAAACTGTTAGTGCAGGTTATGTAGGTGATTCAAGCGATTATGCTGAGTTGGTATATGTGCTTTTGCCCGATGGCACTTACGGCGTTAAAGCAGGTGGTAAGGCAGATGATTTAGCGGTTATAAATATACCCGAAACATATGAAGGAAAGGCTGTAACCGAAATACTCGTTGAAGGCTTTAAAGATTTAATCAATCTACAACAAGTCAATATGCCCAATACAATAAAAACAATAAGAAGCAATGCTTTTTATGGCTGTGTGTCGTTGTACGATATAGAATTGTCAACAAGTCTTGCAACTATAGAGGAATATGCATTTTACGGCTGTAGCAATTTAACTTCTATTACTATTCCTGCTGCTGTAAACTTTATAGGTAAGTATGCTTTTTATGGTACTGCACTTGAAACAGCAACATTAGCCAATTCTAATGGATGGAGTATACTGGATAGTAATAGTGCTTTGCATGGAATAGCTATAAAATCCAGTCCAACATCTTTAAATACTTCATTAAGAGAAAAAGAAGAGGATGATTTTAACTTTTCTGGAAACTTTACTATTCCCAGCACCACAGGCGGCTATGATTATATATGCAAGTATGAGTATGATTTATCAAGTGCAAGTTCTGTTGCACAAGCTATGACAGGTCAAGTTAGAATCGATGGTTTAAGGGGCAATTCGGTTAGCACATATACATTGTATTATTACATTTATGGTAATTACTATAAATCCGATTGGATTAGAACTGAATAAATTTGCTATATAAATCACGCAAGAACACAGGGGACGGTGTTCTCTGATTGACGAGTAAAATGCAGTAAAGCGCGGAATATTCCGCGCTTTGTTTATAGGGGATTGAATTTTCCTACATTTTAATCACGGCGAAGCCGTGGATGTAACCAATGCGAAGCATTGTATGTAATTGCAACGCAAGTTGCGTATGTAATCAAGCCACAGAGAGAACATACAAGACTGTCGTCTTGATGACATACAGTTTGCAAAGCAAACTGATTACATTCCGCTAACGCGGATTACATACCAAGCCTTTGGCTTGGATAAAAAACAAGACAGTCCGAAGACTGCCTTGTTTTTTGGTGGAGACGGTGGGGATCGAACCCATGACCTCTTGAATGCCATTCAAGCGCTCTCCCAGCTGAGCTACGCCCCCGAATATTAAGTAATAGGTAAGAGGTAATAGTGAAGAATTATTTGTAATATTATAGTATCATATATGCTTTTGAAAATCAAGAGTACAATAAAAATTTGCTAAAACACTTACTTTTTTATTGACTTTTTTATTAGTTTGAGTTATAATCCATAATTACAAGGGGTATTTTGCCCAAACAAAATTTTGATATATGTATATTTATGTCTCGGACAAGGAGGTTAGCAATAATGAAAAGAACTTATCAGCCTAAGAAATTACATCGTAAAAAAGAGCATGGTTTCCTTAAAAGAATGGCTACAGCCAATGGTCGTAAAGTTTTGGCTCGCCGTAGAGCAAAGGGAAGAAAGCAGTTATCTTACTAAAGAAAAAGCCACTTCCATGTGGCTTTTACTTTTATGTATTGGTGAGATTATGAGAGCTTACGCAAAACTAAAACAAAATTGGGAATTTCATCGCGCATACAAACGCGGAGTGTCTTGCGTATCACCTGAATTTGTTCTTTATATATGTAAGGGCAAAAAGGGCGAATTACGTCTTGGCATTACCGCGGGCAAAAAGATTGGTACTGCGGTAAGCCGCAATCGCGCAAAGCGCGTTATAACAGCGGCATTCGATATGTGTGCGCCACACATTCCCGAAGGGCACGACTGCGTTGTTGTTGCCCGCACAAGAATTTTAGACACAAAGAGTAATATAGTTGCCGCAAATATTGAGCGACATCTTAAAAAAGCAAATTTATGGGTAGAGTAAAAAATCCCATAAGCCGTTTTTTAATATGGCTTATAAAAATCTACAAAAAACACATTTCACCTCATAAAATTCCTTGCTGCCGTTTTACGCCCAGTTGCTCGGCTTATGCGGTAGAGGCTATCACCGTACACGGCGCATTTAAGGGTTTGTTTTTGAGTATTAAAAGGGTTTTGAGGTGCAATCCACTATGCAAGGGCGGGTATGACCCCGTTCCACCAAAAAAAGAAAAATAAATACGCAAGCAGAAAGGTGTTAGATTATGCAAGCACTTTTTAATATTATAAATATACCGCTTGGCTATGTTCTGCGTTTTTTGGCTGACATTTTAAGTAATGATTTTGCCGCAGCGGTTGCAGTTTTTACACTGCTTATCAACGTTATAATGATACCACTTAGTATCAAAAGTCAAAAATCCTCGGTTGCACAAATGCGCATAAAGCCTAAAATGGACGAATTGCGTAAGCGCTATGGCGATGACCGTCAAAAAATGGCGCAGGCACAGCAAGAGCTTTACCAGCAAGAAGGCGTTTCTATGTCGGGCGGTTGCTTGCCTATGTTGTTCCGTATGCTTATAATGTTAAGCATTTACTGGCTTATCTTGTCTCCGCTTACCTATATGGCAGGCGTAGCAAAGGATGACGTTACAACTGTTAGTACAGCAATTACCGAAACAATGAATGAATACAAAAAGGTTGCCGACGACAAAAAAGCTGATGAAGCGGACAAAAAAGCCGCTCAAGAAAAGTATGATGAACTTTCTAAAAAATTAAGTGAGGTTGGTTGGTCTGCAAAAAGCAATAATGCCGACCTTATGATTACTAACATTATAAGAAGTAATCCTGACGTTCTTAAGGAAGTTTTATCTGAAGAAAAGTATAAAGATATTGAAGATGAACTTAATACCATTATTGAAAAAGACAAAAAGGTTGGTATAAACTATCTTTTGTTTGGTAATGAACAGCTTAACCTTACCCAAACACCAACATTTTCATTTAATATTTTTAATGATTTTCAGCTTCTATGGCTTATACCAATCGGTGCGTTTGCAGCACAAATTCTTACAAGTCTTATTTCAACGCGCGTTAACAAAATCAACAATCCCGATGCTCCATCTATGATGGGTATGATGCTTACGATGCCTCTATTTTCTTTAGTTATAGGTTTTACACTTCCTGCAGGCGTTGGTTTTTACTGGATATGCTCATCACTTATAGGCGGTCTTATTCAATCGGGCGTACAGCTTTGGTATGGACCACACAAGTTACTTGCGCGTGAGCGTGCAAAGGAGCTTGCTACACAATGCGATTTTGAAGCAAAGCAGCTTAACAAATTTAACAATTCAGAGTCAGTAAACGAAGACTAATTTAAGGAGGATTTCCCTTGATTAAGGAAGCAATCGGCTTCGGCGCTACAGTTGACGAAGCAAAGGAAGACGCCATATTAAAGCTTGGCGCAAAAATAGAAGAAGACGTACAATTTGAAATAATTTCATTACCTAAAAAGAAGGTTTTGGGACTCTTTGGTGGCGCGCAGGCCGAGGTTAAGGCATATGTAGAGCGCCCCGATAAGCCGGCTAAAAAGAATAACAAGCCTGCAAAAAAGGCAGAAAATAATACAAAGTCCGAAAAGAAAGAAAAACCACAAAAGCAAGAAGTTAAAAAGACAGAACCAAAGGTTGAAAAACCCGAGGTAGAAACCGTTGACCAGTCGCAAATTGACGTTAATTCTCCAACAGGTAAGGCGATAGCATATTTGAATGCAATTCTTAAATGCCTTGGTTGTGTAAATGTTGAAATTAAAGCTGCTGTTTACGAAAATAGCGCGCTTATTGTTCTTGAAGGCGAAGGCTTGGGCGTTGTAATAGGTCATCGTGGCGAAACACTTGACGCACTGCAGCATCTTGTAAGTCTTGCGGCAAACAATTCGGGCGGATACTTTAAGGTAACGCTTAATATCGGTGATTATCGCGAAAAGCGTGAGCAAACATTGGTGTCATTGGCTAATCGTGTTGCTAATCAGGTTAAATCAAATTCACGTAATCGCGCGCTTGAACCAATGAGCGCTTACGAGCGTCGTATTATTCATACCGCGGTTCAGGAAATTGAGGGCGTATGCTCAGCATCAATTGGCGAGGGTAAAAACCGTCGCGTAGTAATTTTCCCTGAAGGCGGCACACCCAATATGCCACGTCGCGATAATAACCGTCGCAGAAATGACAGGGGTCGCAAGCCTTCAAACACCGTGGCAAGCGCTCCAACCCGTGAGCCAAAGCGTGATACCGATATACCGCTTTACGGAAAAATTACAAAAGAATAAAATTATAAACAACAATCCTTTTGGGTATACTAATCCCGAAAGGATGTGTTTTTATGGTAGAACAGGATACAGTGAAGCTTTTGCGTGAATGTGATGCGGGTATAAAGATGGGCGTTACATCTATTCACGATGTTTATGATCACGTTCGTTCGCAGAAAATGCGTGACTGCCTTAACGCTTGCAAGGATGAACACGATACGCTGGATAAAGAGTTGCAAGAGCTATTAGGTAAGTATCACGACGAGGGTAAAAACCCAAATCCAATTGCAAAGGGTATGTCTTGGATGAAAACCAACGTAAAGCTTGGAATGGATAACTCTGATAACACAATTGCCGACCTTATGACTGACGGCTGCGATATGGGTATAAAATCACTTAACCGCTATCTTAATCAGTACCAAGCGGCTGATGAAAAATCTAAAGATATATGCAAAAGGCTTATCAAATTAGAAGAAAAATTGCGCGTTCAGATGCAAGAATTTTTATAACAAAAAGAACAGGAAATTTTGTTCCTGTTCTTTTCACATTTTATAGTCAATCATAATAAAATGGAAATAGATTGAAATTGTTTATAATATATGCTATAATTCGCATATTCTATTATTTTATTAAGGATTTTGAGCTATGATTTGTGACAACATTTTGCAGGCAATGGGCAATACGCCTATGATACGCCTTCACCATATGACAGGTCCCGACGATGCCGAAATACTCGTAAAGTTTGAGGGACTTAACGTTGGCGGTTCTATAAAAACAAGAACGGCATATAATATGATTCTTGACGCGGAACAAAAAGGGCTTATCGGTAGTGATACCATTATTGTAGAGCCAACAAGCGGTAATCAGGGTATAGGTCTTGCACTTGTAGGCGCAGTTAAAGGCTATAAGGTTAAAATTATAATGCCCGATTCTGTCAGCGAGGAACGTCGTAAGCTTGTTCGCCATTACGGCGCCGAGGTTATACTTGTTCACGATGCGGGCAATATCGGTCTTTGTATTGAAGAATGTTTGCAATTAGCACTTAAAATGAAGGCGGAAAATCCAAATGTATTTGTGCCACAACAGTTTGAAAATCCTGCTAACCCCGACATACAACGTCGTGGCACCGCTAAAGAAATTTTAGATCAGGTAGGCGGCGAGATACACGGCTTTTGTTCGGGCATTGGTACCGGTGGTACAATTACGGGTATCGGTGAAGTGTTGAAAGAAGCTAATCCTAATATAAAAATTTGGGCAGTAGAGCCCGAGAATGCCGCTATTCTTTCGGGTGGTTCTATAGGTACACACGTTCAAATGGGTATTGGTGACGGTGTTATACCCGAAATACTTAATCAAGAAATTTATGACGGCGTTTGTATTGTAAAGGATGAAGAGGCAATAAGAGCCTCTAAAGATCTTGCCGCAAAAGAGGGAATTATGTGTGGTATAAGCAGCGGCACAAACGTGGCCGCCGCAATGCGTATGGCAAGACTTTTGGGTAAAGGGAAAACTGTGGTAACGGTGCTACCCGATACTGCCGAAAGATATTTTTCCACACCGTTATTTGATGAATAATATAAAACGGTATCAACACAAAATAGTTGATACCGTTTTAGTTTTTTATAAACTGTTTTATTAATCTTTAAAAACCTTTTTAATAGCTTCTAAATATCCGTAACCGTTTACGTTATCGGGTAGTAGGTAACTGGTTTCGGTCCACTCGTTCCAACTGTTCACAGTTATTAGTGAAACACCTGTTTTATCAGCAAAGTCCTTTGCCTCGCGCAACGCTTTTTCAAAATTTTCGGGTGTGTTGTTTTTACATACACCCCAACTAAAATCTTTAAAGCGGGGGTTATTATCCCAACCAATTGATACATGTGGGTAATAGGGTACGTCATAAGTTTTTGCTACTGTTTCCCACTCTTTTTTTACATCGGGTAAAATCTCAAGATAATCGCGGTCAATATAAGCAAAGTGAACAAACTGATAATGTGTAAGAGATGAAAAACCAAGCTCAGAAATTAGCTCGTTGGTGGTTTCAATTGTGTCGCCGTCAACACCTGATATATTCTCGCTTTTACCGTTCCAGCGTACAAACTGAAAATGTACGCCGCCTAGCCCTTCTTTTTTACATTCATCATCAAGCCACTTCATAGCTTCACGAGCTTTTTCGATACTTCCAAAACCTTTTACAAAGTTTTTAAGCTCGTAAATGCTTATAACCGGTTTGTTATCTATTTTATAGTAGTTTTCACATTTAAAATACTGGTCAATCCATCGGCGGCCAATTTTATAAAACTGCTCTGTGGTAACATCACCGCGCCATATGGTATCCCACAGCTTGCCCGCATTTCTGCGATCCCAGGTGTAGTTTGCATTGTGGTTTGCCCACATAATGTAAAACTTTATATCTTTGCAGTTTTTAGCCTTCAAAAAACCGTCGTTTAAGCAGTTTTCTAAAAATGGACGGTCGTCATACCAGTACCAATCGTATATAAAAACATTAACTCCGTGTGAAAGCGCTAAATTAATTTGCTGTTCCATAACGGTAGGGTCGGCTTCATTTTGAAAGCCTAAAAGCGGTTTTCTGTTCCATACGTAGCCGTTCTCTTTAACCTCGCCGCAAGCATCCCTTACAGTCTGCCACTCGCCGATGCCATCTTCCCAAAAGATTTTTGTTCGGGGTTCGTCGCCGGTATAAGCCGGCCATATATAAGCTGCAACGTCATATTTTTTCATAAATAATTTCTCCCGGTAATTTATAAAATAGTTAAACGGCGCTAATCTATTGCGACGTTTGAAATAAAATTACATATGTGTATAAAGTATTTCAGCCGCACCACAAAGACTGATTTTAAGACCTGCAGGTAAAAATACACTATCACCTTTTTTTAGGCGCATCATACCGCCCGTGTACGAAAGGGAGGCTTCGCCGTTTAAAACAAGCAGAGATATAAAACTGTCGTTGTCATAAATACCAACGTTACCGTCAAGATTTATAAGCTCGGTATTAAAATACTCGCAAGAAGCAAGCTCGCGTACAGTACCAAATGGGTAAAGTGTAATATCGCCAACATTACCGTAAGGCTTTACGGGTTTTTGGGTGTTAGTAACCTCAACGGCTTGTTTTATATGTAATTGACGCGGTTTTCCATCGGCGCCAAGTCTTCCGTAATCGGATACGCGATACGTGGTGTTAGAGTTTTGCTGAACCTCGGCTATAAGTATACCCTTACCAATAGCGTGCATTGTACCGGCTTCTATAAAGAATACGTCACCCTTTTTAACGGGGACATAATTACATACAGGTGAGAGATTGTTGTTGTTGATTCGCTCTAAAAATTCGCCCTGAGTAATATTTTGATTAAATCCGTATATCAGTTGCGCGCCTTCATCACAGTCCACAACATACCACATTTCTGTTTTTCCGTATTCACCCTCGTGAAACATAGCATATTCGTCATCGGGGTGAACCTGAATAGAAAGTCGGTCTTTTGCATCAATAAGCTTTATAAGGATAGGAAAATAGCTAAAGTCTGCTGCCTTTTTGCCAAGAGCAGCTTTGCCCCAAGACTCAATTGCTTGTTGCAAGGTCATTCCCGCAAATTTACCGTTGCGTACAATACTGTCGCCGTCTTTGTGGCATGATAACATCCACGCCTCAGCAGCGATTTCGTTATCGCTTTCAAAGTTAAATTCTTCTATAAGACGTCTGCCACCCCATAAATAATCCTTTAAGGGTGCTTTAAGAAGTAATGGATACATATAATTAGGCCTCCTATCCAAAATAAACATCTTTTTTATAATTATAACACCATATCTCAACATCTTCAAGTTAATATTAAAAATTATGTCGAAAAAATTAAAATTGTACCGTAAATTTTGCTAAAATTTTAAAATTAAACGCTAAAAAAACAGCAAAAATAATAAAAAAATTTTTTGCCGTTATTTTACATAATTTTTTTATTCAGTTTATGTATGCATAATGGTTTATCCCACTTATCAACCGAGTTATCCACCGAAAAAAAGTCGAAAAAGGGCATAATACCGCAAAATTGACCTTGTCTTTGTGGAAAACTTAGTGGATAAAGTGGATAACTTACAAGGTTGTTATAGTTTACATAATGCTAAAAAATGCAATATTTTCCATAAAAATTGTAACTATTTTGTAACTTGATTTTTTGATAACTTTAGGCTTGTCAGTTTGTTGTTAAATAAGTATGTATGCAAGAGCAAAAATAAGCAATATATCATTGCTGTTATTGTATAAAATGAACATAAGCGCCAGTATGGTTATGGTATCCTGATCGAACGGCAAATGCATAATTGAATTTAAAAAATTATAACCATTATGCTGTGTACAGCGTGTTTTGTCCTGCTTTTTTGTATTCTGAGTAGCACGTTTATTCATATCAAGCAGTTGTTCTATTGCGCGTTGTTTGTCTATAGAATAATTATGCATTTGATTCATAAAGGTCACCTCTTTTAAATATCATAATTCAAACATACCGCTTTCGCGTAGTAATGGTAATAAATCAAACAATTTTAATAATTTTACGGCTGTATCAACCTTTTCGCGTCTGGGCGCGCTTAAGTGCGGCTTTAGCGCAAGCAGCAGCTTCGTTCGGTTGTCATCGCAATCGTTTTTTAATCGTGACATTATTGACAAAATTTTACCTATTTGAACAGGGTCAAAATCATTGCCGAACAAAGAATCCGCATTAACACAAGCCGATGATTCGTAATTTCTATTATTATCGTTATTATGACCGGCATTACCGATGTTGCTCCCAAGTATGCCTTCGGCCATTTCACGCACTCTTTTAAGACTGTCGGGATCACCGAGTATTTCCGCTAACTTTTCACTTATATCATCCATTCTTTTTATCACCGCCAAAGATTTTAAATAGTTGTTTTGCAGTATCACTGTTTAAAATTTGTTTTAGCTTATCGCGGTCGGCAAGCACTTCTTCGATTTTCTTTTTGTCTTCTTCATTAAGATTTTTTAAAATAGCGTTGGTGTCTCCTCGACGAGCGGCATCAAGTGTACTTTTGTCTATGTTGTTAAAATTATTATTCATTGCATTTCCTCCAAAAATAAGGTAATATATGTATATAGTTTATGTGATGGGCAGGTGTATTTATGCGAGTAGTGGTAATCTCTGATTCTCATGGACAGGGTAGTGTGGTTGATAGAATAATCCGTCGCGAATGTGAAGCGCAGATAGTTGTGTTTTTGGGCGATGTTACGGGCGACATAGAAGATTTTACCTATGAATATACCGATAAAAAATTTTATATAGTAAGCGGTAACTGTGATATATTTCCAGAATTTCCGTATACTACTGTAGCGCAAGTCGCGCAAACCAAAATTTTTATAACCCACGGTCATACCCTTAATGTAAAGTACGGTACGTCTGCGCTTGCGCAGGCGGCAAGACAATCTGGTTGTCAAATAGCGCTGTATGGTCATACACACATTCCCGATATACATTATGAAGACGGCTTGTATATTGTGAATCCAGGGTCTTGCGCACGTTCGCGCGATGGCGCAAACAGTTATGCCGCAATAGATATAAGAGAAAACGGAATTTTGCCTGTTATTATCAGGATATAATTTAAAAGTATTTATTAAACCTTTTTTCGCATACTATTATGCGAAAGAGGGTTTATTTTTATGAAAAACAAATATTTTGGTACCGATGGATTTCGCGGTGAGGTTAATGTAAATTTAACAGCAGAGCACGCATACAAGATAGGACGGTTTTTAGGGTGGTATTTTGCCTCAAATTTATACAAGACTGATAAAATATCCACAAAACCACGTATACTTATAGGAAAGGATACCCGCCGCTCAAGCTATATGCTTGAGTATGCGCTGTGTTCGGGCATAATCGCATCGGGCGCAGATGCGTATATACTGCACGTTACTACAACACCGAGTGTTTCTTATGTGGTGCGTACAGAAGGTTTTGACTGTGGTATTATGATTACGGCATCGCATAATCCTTTTTATGATAATGGAATTAAATTAATAAACTGCTATGGTGAAAAATTTGACGATAATGCGACTGCTTTAATAGAAAAATATATTGATGGCGATTTGCATGATTTGGGTGTTGAGCTTGACGATTTACCGCTGGCAACCCGTGAACAAATAGGCGCTATAGTAGATTTTGTCTCGGGAAGAAATAGATATGTTGGATATCTGATTTCGCTTGCTTCACATTCATACAAGCATTTAAAAATCGGTCTTGACTGTGCAAATGGCGCCAGTTGGAGTATTGCACGCGCGGTGTTCGATGCTTTGGGCGCGCAAACTTATATTGTTGGAGATACGCCAAATGGAATAAATATAAATGAAAACTGCGGCTCTACACATATTGAAAATTTATGTAGGCTTGTTTGTGAACAGCGTCTTGATATAGGCTTTGCTTTTGACGGTGATGCTGATAGATGTATAGCGGTTGATGAAAAAGGAAATGTGGTTGATGGTGACAAAATGATGTATATTTTAGCGCATCGACTAAAATCAAGGGGTATGTTATCAGACGATACTGTGGTTGCTACCATAATGTCAAACAGCGGTTTTGTAAATTCGCTAAAGGAGTCAGGACTTAAGTGTGAATTAACAACAGTAGGCGACCGTTTTGTTTATGAAAGAATGCAACAAAAGGATTACGATTTAGGCGGGGAGCAATCGGGACATATAATACTGAAAAAGTACGCGACAACAGGTGATGGCTTGCTTA
Organism: Clostridia bacterium; assembly: GCA_017437005.1. GTDB lineage: Bacteria > Bacillota > Clostridia > Oscillospirales > Acutalibacteraceae > UBA737. Next base: position 60,077 of record JAFSBZ010000035.1, read on the forward strand.
CAGCGATAATGATTACCGAGGAATTATGCGATAAAAAGTCAACCCTTTCAAAATTATGTCAAGATGTGTTTTTGTATCCGCAGTTTACAATAAATGTACGCGTGCAGGATAAAAAAGCTATAATGTCAAATCTTGAGGTATTAAAGGCGGTAAAGCAAGCAGAAGAAACAATAGCAGGTAAGGGCAGAGTATTGTTGCGAGAAAGTGGCACAGAACCCGTAATAAGAGTGATGGTAGAGTGCGAAACAAAGGAGCTTTGTACAATTCTTGCCGAAAAAATAGCAGCACAAATTAAAAAAGTCGCGTTATAGGCATTGTAAAACGGATGTGCAAAATTTTTGCACATCCGTTTAATAATTTTATGGTTAGCGTGATTTGTTCTGTCTAATTTTCATTTTTTTCCAATTAATATATCCGTAAATATCATTTACAAAAAACGCCACAAAGCAAACAACTACCGAAATATACCTTGTATCGTGCAAACAGGCCAGTGCCCACAAAACAATTAATATAGTATCATTTGCTGCGTATGCCAAGGCGAAATAGGGACTTCTTTTAAAGGTAAGATAGACCGCAACAAAACTTGTGGTTACAGATATTGTGCTTGGAATTATGTTGGCGGTTTTAAAGTATTTAAGTATAAAGTAGAACAAAACAGTAATTATTGCTGTTAATATCCACATCAACATAGATTCCTTTGTGCTAATGGTATTAACCTTCACTTCAGCTTTATTGCCGTTGTAAGGGTTTTTTAGCCAAGACACAAGTGCAAATACCGCCATAGGCATTGTCATTCCAAGATAAGTAATCATTTCGCCGTAATAAGCAAATGTAAAGGATATAATTCCATATAGCAAACTAAATACAACCATTAAAAATTGACCAAACGGATTGCCTTTGGCATTGAAAATAAGTGACGTTACACCAATTAACGAAGCAAATAATGTTAGATAGTTTTCTCTATCGAAGACACAAAATGATATTACAATAAGCACCGCCGATGAAATCCATAATGTAACCTCTGTTTTTGAAAAATACATTGTTGCTGTTTTTTTGTGATTCATAATGACCTCAAAAAAAGCACTCGTATGCACATCTTCTAAGACCTAATGATGTGCAAACGAATGCTTTGAACATTCAACTACTCGGTAGCAGTTTATACCATATTTTTTCTTATTGTACCACATAATAATGTAAAAAAGCAAGACAAATAAATGCTTATTGATCTACGTTAGAAAAACCAATAGCGATGTGACCTTTTGTTAGGATTTTTTGTTTCGTATTATAAGCAATACTCCAAGCGCAACTATACCAATGCTTAATAAAAAGCAAATTACAATAATAATTATTCCGGAAGTGGTAGCAAAATAGGAGTTTTTATTTTCATTTTTGTCAGAACTGCTGTTGTTTGTGTTAATACCGTTAGAATTAACAGGATTCGTATCTGAAGAAGTATCATCTATATACGCGTTATCATCGGCGACAGAGCTACTATTGGTATCGGGTTTTATAATATTTTGATAATCATCTAACTTTTCGGCTTGGTCCAATGGTACTTTTTCACCGACGGTATTGTTAATAATAGGCTTTTTATCTTGAGTGTCAATGCCCTCGGAGCTGCTTTCTCCAACCGAAATATCACTCGAAACATCGGTATCGGATGAATCGCCCGTTATTTCCTCGTAACTAAAGGTTATCTTATCTGTTACTTCATCGCATTTTGTGCAGTGTCGCGACATAATACCGTCCTCTTGCGGCGTAGCCTCTTTGTCAATAGTCCACTCCTGTTCAAAATCGTGGGTTATAGGTATGTCAACCTCTTGAGCGTTGTTGCAACGGATACAAAAGCGCTTTTTAAGTCCGGTTTCAGTACAGTTTGCTTCTTTTACAATATTCCATTCACCATACTCGTGACCTGAGTTTTCACACGTTTTTTGTATGGTAATACCGCCTGAAACTACCTTAGGAACTATAAACTCTTGGTTAGAGTTTGAAAAACTGTTGTGCAATTTTGTACCGTATTTTTCTCGATTGCTGTTTTCCAGGGTTACTTTATAATCACCGGGCTTGGCATTGCTTTTAACGTCAAAGATAATCGTTATAATATTACCGTTTTTGTTAATATCTTTATTTTCAACGTTTACAAAAGAAATATGACCCTTGTCTTCATGGTTGTATATATTGTAGTTTGAAAGATAACCCTTTGCATAGCTTTTATATTTTAAAGCATCGCTATCATACGTAATACAAAATGCCATTGCCATAATACCCGGATTGCCAGAAATACTAATGCTTATTTTAACCGAATCGCCTGGTAGGGCATTTACGCTTGTAACTGAAATCGTTGGGGTATCGTCTGCCGATACTGTTGTATAAAAAGAAAGAGAAATTATTGCGCACAAAAGAAAGGCTGCGAGCTTTTTAAAAAAATTCATAACTGAACCTCAAATTAAATAGTATGTTTATTTAAATATAACACAGTAACCCTTTCATTGTCAATTAAATAGCCGTATTGGACCTAAAAATGTAAAAATTGGGGAAAAAGTTTTGTGAAAGTTGCCATATGACATTTTTTTGAAAATTATGGTATAATTATGGCAAATAAGGGGTGAGAAAAATTGTTTAAAATAAGTGATGTTGTAGTATATGGCGCTCAGGGTATTTGTAGGATTGATTGTATACAGTTAAAAGAAATAGGTCGTCAATCGGCAGAATACTATGTTTTAAAACCCATATTTAACGAAAGCACAGCCCTTTTTGTGCCCGTTGATAACCAAGTGCTTGTTGCCAAAATGCAAAAACTTTTAACGAAAGCGCAAATGAAAGAGCTTGTTGCAAAGTTACCCGAGATAGATGTTATTAAAGCAACCGACGAAAATCAAAAGCGCGAGATTTATAAATCTATACTATCGGGTAATGATCGCGAAAAGCTTATATCACTTATAAAAACAATTCGTCTTGAAAGGGATACAAGACGTCAAAACAACAAAAAGCTTAACATAAATGATGAACAAACGCTTCGTAAAGCGGAAATGCTTTTTTATAATGAATTTGCGTTTGTTAATAATATAGAGCCTGATGAGGCAAGAAGTTTAATAAATATTTAGGTAAATCGGTATTTTATGCAATACAGGGTATAAAATACCGATTTTTTCTTGACAAACACTAAAAAAGAGAGTAAAATCGTTCATATACTATAGAGAGGAGACAAAACTATGCTTTATAATAGTGGTTATTATTTTTATTACTTTAAGCAGGACTGTCTTACCTCTTTTAAGAAAGCGATGTAGTCGCACCTTAATAGTGAAAAGACAGTCCGCAACCGTTTGTGCATAAAATGCATTTCACTCGGTTGGCGGATTTTTTGCTTTAATTAGGAGATGAAAGTTATGATTAACAAAAAAATGGCAGACCTTGGAAATCAACCTTCAGTAATAAGAGAGATATTTGAGTATTCGCTTCGCCGTAAGGCTGAAATAGGTGCTGAAAATGTCTATGACTTTAGTCTTGGTAATCCAAGCATACCGGCGCCCAAAATGGTTGATGATACCATAAAAGAATTGGTGGAATCGGGTGATAGTGTAGCGCTTCACGGTTATACCTCGGCGCAAGGCGCTATGCCTGTACGCGAGCAAATAGCCGCAAATATAAACGCGCGATTTGGTTTTCCTGCAAGCGCAAAAAATATTTATATCACCTGTGGTGCGGCGGCATCGCTTACTTCTACTCTCAAGGCAGTTGTAAACGATGGTGACGAGGTAATATTGCTGGCGCCTTATTTTCCCGAGTATAATGTTTTTTGCGCAAATGCTGGTGCAAAAACGGTTGTAGTGCTTGGCAAAGGAGATAATTTCTCACTTGATTTTGATGCGCTCGACAAGGCGATAAATAAAAACACATCGGCAATTATTGTAAATTCGCCTAACAATCCCACAGGTGCAATAATTCCCGAAAGCGATATTATAAAGCTTGCTTCTTTGCTTAACAAAAAAAGTCAAGAGTTTGGCAGAGCAATTTATATTATTGCCGACGAGCCATATCGCGAACTTACTTACGGTGATGACGTACCATACATACCTACATTTTATAACAACACGGTAGTTTGCTATTCGTATAGTAAATCGTTGTCACTTCCCGGTGAGCGTATAGGTTATGTTTTTGTGTCACCTAATTGTGATGCTGCCGCCGATTTGTTTGCGGCTGTTTGCGGTGCTGCTCGTAGTATGGGTTATGTTTGCGCGCCAAGCCTTATGCAAAGAGTAATTGCAAAATGCGACGGAGAGACAAGCGACGTATCACTTTATAATAAAAACCGCGAATTGCTTTACAATTCACTTACAGAAATTGGCTACAAGGCGGTAAAACCACAGGGCGCTTTTTACTTGTTTATGAAAGCGCTCGAGGATGATGCAAACGCTTTTTGCGAAAAGGCTAAAAAGCACGAGCTGTTGCTTGTTCCAGCTGATTCTTTCGGCGCAAAAGGTTATGTGCGTATTTCATACTGTGTGGCTTATGACACAATCAAAAATTCAATTCCTGCTTTCAAAGCGCTATTTGAGGAATATAAGGACAGATAATAATGACAGAACTTGAAAAGGCAAGACAAACGATAAATGATGTTGACAAACAAATGGCAGAACTGTTTGAAAAAAGAATGGATGCCGCCCGTATTGTTGCCGAATATAAAAAAGAAAACGGACTTAAAATAGACGATTTTGCCCGCGAGGAACAAATTATTGCAAAAAACACCTCGCTTATAAAAGACGAGGATTATAAGTCTTATTACGTTAATTTTCTTAAAGAAGCTATTACACTTTCAAAGCTTTTACAGCACCGCTTGCTCGAGGGTATGCGTGTTGCATATAGTGGTGTCGAAGGCGCTTTTGCCAATATTGTCGCCGAGCGTATTTTTCCCGATGCGAACTGTGTGGGTTACAGTGATTTTAAAGCGGCATACAATGCCGTAGTAAACGGTGAATGTGACTGTGCTGTTTTGCCTATTGAAAACAGCTTTAACGGTGACGTTGGTATGGTAATGGATTTAAGCTTTTTTGGTTCGCTTTTTGTAAACGGATTATATGAGGCCGAAATTGTTCAAAATCTTCTTGCCGTAAAGGGTGCAAAAAAAGAAAATATAAAAACGGTAATAAGTCATTCGCAGGCGCTCGGTCAATGCGCAACTTATATTGAAAAGAATGGCTTTAAAACACAAGAAGCTGTAAACACCGCCGTGGCGGCAAAAATGGTAGCCGACAGCAACGACAAAACTATTGCGGCCATTGGTAGCGCAGAGGCGGCTCAAAAATTTGGCCTTCAAATAATAGAGTCGCACATAAACGAAAGCAATCAAAATTCAACCCGTTTTGCTGTTTTTTCTCGTAGCGAAAAGGCGCATCTTTCTACCGATAATCACTTTATAATGCTCTTTACCGTAAACAATGCAGCTGGCTCACTTGGTAAAGCCATTTCGGTAATAGGAGAGTATGGCTTTAACCTTAAGGCGCTTAAAAGCCGTCCTACAAAAGAGCTTGTGTGGGACTATTATTTCTACGCCGAGGGCGAGGGAAATATTGGCAGCGAGCAGGGTAAAAAGATGCTTGCCGAACTGTCTAAATGCTGTTCAAATCTTAAAATTTTAGGTAGTTTTGAAAAAGAAGTAAAGGTGTAAATTTATGATAATACCCGTAAAATGCGAAAACGGCGGTTACAATATTTATCTTGAGCGTGGTGCAATATTACGAGCAAAGGAATATTTTAATCTTGATCGCAACGTGCTTATTGTTACTGATAGCGGTGTACCAAGTGAATATTCGCAAATTGTGGCAACACAGGCAAAATCATCAAAGATAGTTACATTTCCGCAAGGCGAGGCATCTAAAAACTTTGATACCTATAAAAGTATACTTGAAGCGCTGGTACAGGGTGACTTTACACGTACCGACTGTGTTGTAGCAGTAGGCGGCGGCGTAGCAGGTGATATGGCAGGCTTTGCGGCGGCTACGTTTATGCGTGGTATAGATTTTTATAATATACCAACCACCGTTCTTTCACAGGTTGATTCGTCGGTTGGCGGTAAAACTGCGATTGATTTTGGTGGACTAAAAAATATAGTTGGCGCATTTCATCAGCCAAAGGGTGTAATAATTGACCCCGATACTTTAAAGACATTACCACAAAGACAAATTTCTAACGGTCTTGCCGAAGCGGTTAAAATGGCGCTTACACACGACGCACAGCTCTTTGCTATGTTTGAAAGTGATAATTTTGACATTAATACAGTGATCGAGCGTTCTATAAAGATAAAGCAATCGGTTGTAGAGGCTGACGAAAAGGAATCAGGACTACGCAAAGTATTAAATTTTGGCCATACGGTAGGACACGCAATTGAGAGCAATACACCTACTCTTTACCATGGCGAGTGTGTAGCGCTTGGTATGCTTCCTATGTGTAGCGAAAAGGTGAGGGCAAGACTTGTTCCTGTACTAAACAAATTAAATTTACCAACAGCGGTTGATTGTGATACCGATAAAATCATAGACACTATGAGCCACGACAAAAAAATGGCGGGGGATATGATTTCGGTAATTCGTGTTGAAAGCGTTGGCACTTTTGATATAACAAAAGTAAAATTTTCGGACTTCTCAGGTGAGATAAAGGCGGTGTACAATAAATGAAAAACACCATAGGTAACAGCCTTACGGTAACTCTTTTTGGCGAAAGTCACGGCAAGGCAATAGGTGCAGTGCTTGACGGAATGCCAAGCGGCATTGAAGTTGATGAAGAATATATTGCATCACAGCTTACCCGTCGCAGACCAAAGGACGCGCTTTCGACTCCGCGTCAAGAAAAGGATGAGTATAGTATTTTAAGCGGTGTTTTTGAAGGCCGTACCACAGGTACACCTATTTGCATTACAATACCAAATGCCGATACACATTCTAAAGATTATGGCGAAATGCAGTACAAAATGCGTCCCTCCCACGCCGACTATACTGCAAATTGTCGTTATAACGGTTTTCAGGACTATCGTGGAGGTGGACACTTTAGCGGCCGAATAACTGCGGCTCTTGTAGCGGCAGGCGCGTTTGTTATACCTGCGCTTAATAAAAAAGGAATTTGCGTTAGCACCAAAATTAAAAGCATTGCCGGCGAAACCGCAGAGGAAAAAAGAAACGCAAAAATTCTTGCGGCAAAGGCAGAGGGCGATAGTGTAGGCGGTGTGCTTGAAACGGCGGTAACAGGTATTCCCGCAGGTGTTGGTGAGCCTTGGTTTGATACGGTAGAGGGTATGCTCTCGCACGCCGTTTTTTCTATTCCGGCAGTAAAGGGTATAGAATTCGGTTTAGGATTTGGATTTGCTGATAAAATGGGTAGTGAAGTTAATGACCAAATGTATGTAGATGGCGACAATGTAAAATGCTACACTAACAATAACGGTGGTATAATAGGTGGCATTACAAACGGTATGCCTATTACTTTTAATACAGTTATCAAGCCCACACCAACAATAAGCAAAGAACAAAATACTGTGGATATAATTAAAATGGAAAACACGACAATATCGGCGCGTGGTAGACACGATCCGTGCATTGTTCATCGCGCGGCCGTTGTGGTTGAAAGTGTTACAGCGCTTGTAATCGCTGATATGCTTGTATCAAAGTACGGAACGGACTGGTTGGCAAAATAATGGAATACGGATGCATTGGTGAAAAGCTGACACACAGCTTTTCTAAAGAAATTCACGCTCTGCTTTTTGATTACGATTATAAAATCAAGGAAATTTCCAAAGATAAGCTTTGTGAGTTTATGACCGAAAAAGATTTTAAGGCTATAAACGTAACAATACCTTATAAGCAGGATGTAATACCGTATCTTGATTGGATTAGCGATACCGCAAAGGCTATAGGTGCTGTAAATACGATAGTTAACCGTAATGGTAAGCTTTATGGCTACAATACTGATTTTTCGGGTATGACTGCGCTTATTAAAAGACAAGGTATTGAGATCAAAAACAAAATAGTTTTAGTTTTAGGCAGCGGCGGAACATCTAAAACAGCAGTTGCGGTGGCAAACATTCTTGGCGCACGTCGGGTTATTAGGGTGTCGCGCACTGCAAAAGAAGATTGCATTACATACGAAGAAGCATATAATAATTTTGCTGATGCCGAGGTTATAATTAACACTACCCCCTGCGGAATGTACCCCAATATTATAGGTGAGCCGATAAACCTTGACGGTTTTCCTAAAATAGAGGCAGTAGTAGACGCTATTTATAATCCGCTTAGTTCGAACCTTGTAATAAAGGCAAAAGACAAAGGTATAAATGCTACGGGCGGTCTTTATATGCTTGTGGCTCAAGCGGCTGTAGCGGCGGAACTGTTTATAGACACTACTGTTAGTGAAGAAAAGATTTACGATGTATATAAAAAAATAGTTGCTACTAAGCGAAATATTGTGCTTGCGGGTATGCCGTCGTGCGGTAAAAGTACTATTGGTAAACGGTTGGCAAAAGAACTTAATATGCAGTTTATTGATACCGACGAGAAAATTGTAAAATTAGCGGGCAAGCCGATTTCTCAAATCTTTGAAGATTTGGGTGAAGACGGTTTTCGTGATATTGAGTCGCAGGCCATTGTTACAGTTGCGGCAAAGCAAAACTGTATTATCGCAACAGGTGGCGGCGCTGTTTTGCGCGAGCAAAATGTTACCTTGCTAAAAGGTAACGGTACAATATACTTTATTGATAGACCGCTTGAATTGCTTATAACCACCAATGATCGACCGCTTTCGAGTAATCGTGACGACCTTATAAAACGTTATAACGAGCGATATGATATTTACTGCAACACAGCAGATAGAAAGATAAAAAATGACGGTGAAATTAAATCCGTTATTGATGCAATAAAGGAAGATTTTTTAAAATGAAGATACTTGTAATTAATGGCCCAAACCTTAATATGCTCGGTATTCGTGAGCCTGATATTTATGGCAAAAACACATATGCTGATTTGTGTGAGCTTATTAGGGATTATGCCGCTAAAAAGGGCATTGAGGTAAAACTTTTTCAGTCAAATCACGAGGGTGCTTTAGTTGATGAAATTCAGGCGGCTTACGGCAATTTTGACGGCATTGTTATAAATCCTGCGGCGTATACCCATACAAGCGTAGCAATTTTAGATGCCGTAAAATCAGTAGGGTTACCAACTGTTGAGGTGCATATTTCGGCGGTAGAAACGCGCGAGGATTTTCGTCAGGTAAGTTATATTCGACAAGCTTGTATCAAAACAATTACAGGTCTTGGCTTTGATGGGTATTTAGGGGCAATTGATGCACTTATTGAAAACGGAAAATAATTATGACAGTAACCATTAAAAAATCTAAGGCAAAAGGCACTATAGCGGCACCGCCGTCAAAATCTATGGCACACCGCGCACTTATTTGCGGCGCGTTATCGGGTGGCAGTAAAATCACAAATATAGAGTATTCTAACGATATTCTTGCAACACTTGATTGCCTTACCGCTTTGGGCGCAAAAATAGAAAGTAAAGATAGTATAATAGAATGCGGTGGACTTAATCCCTTTAATTCAAAAAAAGTAACGCTTGACTGTCGCGAAAGCGGCAGTACACTACGCTTTATGATACCGTTATGTATGCTATCGGGTAGCGATATTACCTTTGTTGGTAGCGAAAGGCTTTTTGCTCGTAATCTTACAATTTATGAAGAAATTGCCAAGAAAAACAATATTACTTTTGAAAAAAGCGATAACCGTCTTACCATTTGCGGAACGCTTAAAAGCGGCAATTATAAAATAGCAGGTAATATATCAAGCCAGTTTATATCGGGAATGCTTTTTGCTTTGCCACTTTTAGATGGCGACAGCACATTAGAAATCACAGGCAAATATGAAAGTGAGCCTTACGTTGATTTAACTATAAAATCATTAAGCGATTTTGGTATTGAAATAAAAAAATACGACCGCGTGTATAAAATAAAAGGTAACCAAAAATACGCGTCACAAAATATGACCATTGAGGGCGATTATTCTAACGCGGCATTTTTGGACGGATTTAATCTTCTGGGCGGCGATGTTAAGGTTACGGGTCTTAATGAAAACTCTTTGCAAGGTGACAAGATTTATAAACGGATGTATGAGGACCTTAAAAACGGCGAAAAGCAGTTTGATATGTCAAATTGCCCCGATCTCGCTCCAGTTATGTTTGCGTTATCCGCAGTTTACGGCGGCGCACACTTTACCGGTACCAAACGTCTAAAAATTAAGGAAAGTGACCGCGCGGCTGCAATGCAAACCGAGCTTGCAAAGTTTGGTATAAATGTAGACATTAGCGAAAATGATGTTACAATACATAATTGCAAACTAAAAGCTCCTATCGAAACACTTTGCGGGCATAACGACCATCGCATTGTAATGGCGCTCAGTTTGCTTTGCACACTTACTGGCGGTAGTATAGGTGATGCGCAGTCGGTAGCCAAAAGTTATCCTGATTATTTTGAAAAAATTAAATCTCTTGGAATAGTGATAGAAAATGAAATTAGATGATATTAAAAACGTACTTATTGTAGGTCTTGGTCTTTTGGGCGGTAGCTACGCAAAAGCACTGACGAGAAACGGCTTTGACGTAAAGGTAATAACCCTTAATCAAGATGATATTGATTACGCTGTGAGTGAGGGCTTTATATCGGGCGGTACAACGCAGGTTGATGCTGATTTAATTGCAAATTCACAGCTTATAATCTTTGCACTTTATCCGCATACATTTATAGAGTGGATAGAGCAATACGGCAACCTTATAAAACCCGGTACTGTTATAACCGATGTTACAGGTGTTAAGGGCTGTATTGTTGAAAAGGTGCAAAATATGTTACCCAGTGGAGTCGAATTTATTTCGGCTCACCCAATGGCAGGTAAAGAGACCTGCGGTGTGCGTAATGCCGACGACAGCATATTCAAAAAGGCTAATTATATTGTAGTGCCTACCAACCGCAATACACCCGATGGAATAAGACTTTGCTGTGATTTAGGGCGAGTTCTCGGCTTTAACGATATTTCAAGCCTTACCGTTCGTCAGCACGACGAAATGATAGCCTTCTTGTCACAGCTAACTCACGGAATTGCTATATCGCTTATGTGTGCAAACGGTGACCCAAACCTAGTGCGCTATACGGGCGACTCGTTCCGTGACCTTACAAGAATTGCAAATATCAACGATGAAATGTGGAGCGAACTGTTTTTGGCTAACCGTGAAGCGCTACTGCAAGAAATGGATGGCTACCGCGATGCATTTAACCGACTTTATGATACTATTAAAAATAATGACCGTGACGCAATGCGAGATATGATGAGACTCTCCAGCGCCCGCAGAAAGACCTTTAACGAAGGAGAGAAACTAATATGAGTATGGATTTTAAACGTAAATTACCAATTCCAAAGGAGATTAAGGAGCAATATCCCGTAACCGAAAAATTGGCGGCTATAAAGGCTCAACGCGATGCCGATATCAAGGCCGTATTTACTGGTGAATCAGATAAGTTTTTACTTATTATCGGACCTTGCTCGGCTGACAACGAAGAGGCTGTTCTTGACTATATGGGCAGACTTAAAAGGGTTGCAGACGAGGTTAAAGATAAAATCATTGTTATTCCTCGCGTTTATACCAATAAACCACGTACTACCGGTGAAGGCTACAAGGGTATGTTGCATCAGCCCAATCCCGATGAAAAACCTGATATGCTTAAAGGTATTATCGCAATTCGTGATTTGCATATGAGAGCGCTTGCTGATTATGGCTTTACCTGTGCTGACGAAATGCTTTACCCCGAAAATTACCGCTATTTGTCCGACATTTTAGGATATGTTGCTATCGGTGCGCGCTCGGTAGAAAATCAACAGCATCGTCTTGTAGCAAGCGGTATTTCAATCCCTGTTGGTATGAAAAATCCAACAAGCGGTGACCTTACTGTTATGATGAATTCTATCAAAGCAGCTCAAACATCACATACGTATTTATATCGTGGCTGGGAGGTTACAAGCTCGGGTAATGATACCGCTCACGCTATACTGCGTGGTTATATGGATTTTGGCGGTAGAAACATATCTAACTACCACTATGAAGACATTGCTCATCTTTGCGAGCTTTACGAGGAATACGGACTTAAAAATCCTGCGGTTATTATCGATGCTAACCACGCAAACTCATCTAAGAAGTATTTAGAGCAAATCCGTATTTCAAAGGACGTTATCTATAGCCGTAACCACAACGACAACATTAAGCATCTTGTAAAAGGTCTTATGATCGAAAGCTATATTGAGGACGGCGCGCAAAAGATTGGCGAGCACGTTTACGGTAAGTCTATTACCGACCCTTGTCTTGGTTGGGAAAAGACCGAAAATCTTATCTATAAAATTGCCGATACATTGGAGTGATAAAATGTTTGTTTTAGCCTTGCTTTTTGGAGTAGGACAGGTGCTTCTTACATGGCAGCTTGTGATTGCTACCGAGAAAAGATTTGGTAAAAGGATATTTTTGTTTTCTGCCATTAAGTTTTTGCTTTATGGTGTAGGCATAGGGCTGTTAATATTTAAACATATCTGGGATTTCAATGCTGTTATGTGCGGATTTGTTGTAGGTGTGCCAATTACAGCGATAGGGTTGTTTGTATATAAAACTTTTTTTAAAAAATAAAAATACTGTTATGCGAAAAAAGTAGGGACTGGCGTACTTGACACGGAGACCGGTCCCTACATTTTGTTTTAAAGTCTTTGTAAACTTTTTATTTTTCAATTGACTTTAATATTCTGATATTGTAAAATAATAATAAATATAATATACAGTTGGGGGAGTTATGTATGAAACCCGTTTATAAGCGAATTTTGTTAAAATTAAGCGGTGAGGTTTTAGCCGGTGAAAAGGGCACGGGCATTGATTTTGACAAGGTAGCCGAAGTTTGTGAGGCTGTAAAAGAATGTGTTGACCTTGGTGTTGAGATTGCTATCGTTGTAGGTGGCGGCAATTTTTGGCGCGGTCGCTCAAGTGGTCAAATGGACCGCACTCGCGCCGACCATATGGGTATGCTTGCTACTACAATTAATTCATTGGCGCTTTGCGATACACTCGAGCAGCTCGGTGTTACAACCCGTGTGCAGACCGCGATTGAAATGCGTCAGGTTGCAGAACCTTATATTCGCAACAAAGCGGTTCGTCACCTTGAAAAAGGCAGAGTAGTAATTTTTGGTTGCGGTACGGGTAATCCCTTCTTTTCTACCGATACTGCAGCGGCTTTGCGTGGCGCCGAGGTAGGTGTAGACGTAATCTTTAAGGCTACAAATGTCGACGGCGTTTACGACTCGGACCCCAAAACCAACCCTAATGCTAAAAAGTTTGACACACTGACTCATCATGATGTTTTGGCTAAAGAGCTACACGTTATGGATTCGGCTGCTGCTTCGCTTTGTATGGAAAACAAGATTGACATACTTGTGTTTAATCTTAATAATCCACACAATATTGTTGATGCTGTGTGCGGCAAAACAATTGGAACACTTGTAAAATAAACATTAAAGGAGAAAATTATGAACGAACTAATTAAAAATACAGAACAAAAAATGGGTAAATCAATTGATGCGCTTGACCGCGAGTATAAATCTATACGCGCAGGCCGCGCAAATGCAGCTGTACTTGACCGCGTAAGTGTTGACTACTATGGTGTTCCAACACCTGTTCAGCAGATGGCGGCAATCTCTGTTCCGGAGCCACGCACTCTTCTTATTACCCCTTGGGATAAAACAACACTTAAAGATATTGAAAAGGCAATTCTTACATCAGAAATTGGCATCAATCCTCAAAACGACGGAACCTGCATTCGTCTTAACTTCCCACCTCTTACCGAGGAACGTCGTAAAGACATTGTTAAAGATATTCGTAAAAAGGGCGAGGATGCCAAGGTTGCTGTTCGTAATCAGCGCCGTGATGCGCTTGACAAATTAAAAGCGCTTAAAAAGAACAATGCTATAACCGAAGACGATGAATCAAACGGAGAGAAAAAGATTCAAAATCTTACCGACAAGTTCTGTAAAGAAATTGATGAGCTTGCGAATGTTAAAGAAAAAGAGATAATGGAAATCTAAAAGGCGGAGCGGATTTTTTAATCCGCTCTAATTGTCACTAAAAACGAGGTTTTTCTATGTCTATATTTAAAAAGAAAGCAAAAACAGAGCGCGTTTTACCAACGCATATTGCCATTATTATGGATGGTAACGGACGTTGGGCAAAGAAGCGTTCTTTACCGCGCACGGCAGGTCACGCGGCAGGTAGTAAAAATTTTAAGGATATTGCGCGTTATTGTAATAAAATCGGTTTAAAATATCTTACTGTTTATGCCTTTTCTACTGAAAATTGGAAGCGTCCAAAGGAAGAGGTCGATAATATAATGAAAATCTTTAAAGAGTATCTTGAAGATGCTAAAAACTTTAAGGATGAAAATATAAAGGTGCGATTTATAGGCGACCGCAGTGTGTTAGATGCTGATATAATACGTCTTATGCAAGAGTCGGAAGACGCGTCACGTGATGCTACGGGTTTAAATCTTAATATTGCTATCAATTACGGTGGGCGCGACGAGATTGTACATGCGGTAAAAAACATTGTGGATAGCGGTATTGCGCCTAACGAAATTACCGAGCAAACAATTACCGATCATCTTTATACCGCAGGTCAACCTGACCCTGATTTTATTATTAGGCCAAGTGGTGAATACCGACTTTCTAACTATCTTATCTGGCAGTCGGCATACAGTGAATATTGGTTTTCGGATATTCTGTGGCCTGATTTTAAACCAAAGGATTTAGAAAAAGCAATAGATGATTATAATCATCGTAACCGTCGCTTTGGCGGAATATAGGAGGCTTTTATGAAAACAAGAATTATCTCAGGTGTGGTTATGGGCGCTATAGTGGCGCTGGCGCTTGCGTTGGGGCTTTATGTTGAAAATCTTATCTTAACCTGTTTTGTCGCAATTGTTGCGGCGCTTGGCGTTTTTGAACTCGTAGGTAATGCCGCAAAAATCAATAATATCATATTTAGAGTGCTTTCTGCAGTATACACCGTTGGTATGGTGTTTATATTCTGTACTGTGAACGAAAATTTGTATAGGCTTAACGTTACAAACTACGAATATCTTGATATTAGCGCATTTATATGGGCGATTATGATTACTGTTATATATGTTATAGTAACTGCAATTTTAATACTTGTAAAACACGAGGAATTTGACCTTGCAAAAATAAGTGTAATATGCGCTATGCCGTTTCTTTATGCATTTGCATTCTCTAGCATTGCGAGTATTATAATAGCTACTGGCAAAATATATTATTTGTTATTAGTGCTTAACTTTGCTTGTGTTTGTGATATGGGCGCATATTTTGTTGGCATCAGTATAGGAAAGACCAAGCTTTGCCCACAAATTAGTCCTAAAAAAACGGTTGAGGGAGCGCTTGGTGGCATAGTATCAAGTATGATTATAACAGTTGTTATTACACTGTGTTATGGATACTTTGATAAAGTATTACCTACTTTGCTCATTACAATTCCGCTTTGTGTGGTTGGTATGACGGGGGATCTTTTCGCGTCAAT
The DNA here is from genome assembly GCA_017437005.1 of Clostridia bacterium. Taxonomy (GTDB): domain Bacteria; phylum Bacillota; class Clostridia; order Oscillospirales; family Acutalibacteraceae; genus UBA737. Next base: position 75,727 of record JAFSBZ010000035.1, read on the forward strand.
TATAAAGCGCAAGGTAGGAATCAAGGATTACGGCGATCTTATTCCCGGTCACGGCGGTATACTTGACCGCGTAGACAGTATATTGTTTATTTGTCCGCTTGTTTATTGTCTTATGCTTGTAGGTGTAATCTAATGAAAAAACTTATAATTTTAGGTTCTACAGGTTCTATCGGTACACAGGCGCTTGACATTGCAAGAGCCAATCCCGATAAATATACAGTAATAGCTTTAGCGGCGGGTAGCAATATTGATTTGCTTGAAAAACAGGCAAGAGAATTTGGTGTAAAGGCTGTGGCTCTTTTTGACGAAGCCGCGGCGGCAGATTTGAAAATACGTCTTGCCGATACCGATATAGTAGTGTTATCTGGTGCTTACGGTGTATGTGAATTGGCGGCATATGACTGTGACATAGTGCTAAACGCTATTGTTGGTATTGCGGGACTTCGTCCCACACTTGCCGCAATCGACGCAGGTCATACTATTGCACTCGCTAACAAAGAAACACTTGTAACAGGCGGTGAGATTGTAAATCGCAAGCTCAAAGAAAAGGGTGTTACTCTTCTTCCCGTTGACAGTGAGCATTCAGCAATTTTTCAATCGCTTCAGGGTGTACCAAAAGACAGCTTGAAAAAAATATTGCTAACAGCCTCGGGTGGTCCGTTTTTTGGTAAAACACGAGATGAGCTTCAAAACGTTACTGTAAAAGAGGCTTTAAATCACCCAAACTGGTCTATGGGGGCTAAAATTACTATTGATAGTGCAAGTCTTATGAATAAAGGACTTGAGGTTATCGAGGCAGTTCATTTGTTTCACGTGCCTGCATCAAAAATTGAGGTTTTGGTGCATAGACAAAGCATACTTCATTCGGCGGTAGAGCTTTCTGACGGCGCCGTTATAGCGCAATTGGGCACGCCCGATATGAAGCTGCCGATACAGTATGCACTAACATATCCTGAACGTGATATGTGTTTTGAGCAGCTTGATTTGTTAAAGGTTGGTACACTTACATTTGAATGTCCTGATTATGACACATTCCGTTTGTTACCATTATGCATAGAGGCAATTAACCGCGGTGGACTTTACCCAACAGCTATTAACGGTGCTAACGAGGAATCGGTAAAATTGTTCTTGGAGGGTAAAATCAAGTTTTTACAAATTGCAGAGCTAAACGAAAAAGCTATGAACCTGTGTGAAGATAAAAAAGATTTCACAGTAGAAGACATATTTGCTGCCGACCAAGCAGCAAGACGTGTAGTAAGGGAGGCAATATAAATGAAGCAAATAGAAAAAAATACCGTAAAGGCTGAAAATCAGTTAAAAGATAAACACGACGTAACCTTTGAGTGTGAGGAAAACAACGGTATACGTGTAATGATGGCGGGCAATTCCATTACTCTTCACGAGCCAAGCGAAAGCATTGGCTGGCATAACCAGTGGGGAATGGCGGCATCCGCAAAAGAGAAGGATTACGTTCACGTTTTAAAAAATCATATACAAACCCTAAAGCCCGATGCAACCTTTTGCATTTGTCAGGCATATAAATGGGAGCGTGACTTTGCAAACGGTAAATTGGCATACCCAATTTATGAGGCTGCGCGCAACTTTAATGCCGATGTAATAGTAGTCCGCTTTATAGAAAACTGCCCACGTCAAGATTTTAATCCTGAGGTTTTCAAACGTGAATACGTTGATTTTATAAATTACCTTAACAAAAGCGGTAATGCTAAAATTATACTTACAACTTCATTTTGGGAGCACACAGCCGACAGCGTTGTGGAAGAAATATCAAAAGAGAAGGGCTGGCCGCTTGTTACTATAAACGATCTTGGCGAGCTTGACGAAATGAAGGCTCTTGGTCTTTTTGAGCATTATGGCGTTGCAAATCATCCGGGAGATCTTGGCATGAAAACAATAGCTGACAGAATTTTTGAAGAGGTCAAAAAAATACTTTAATTTAGGTTGTGATTATCATTTCTGCTTTTTTAAATGTTTTAAATAATATATGGCCGTATGCTATCGCTATACTTTTGTTTTTAGTTCTTATAGTTATACATGAGTTTGGCCATTTTATAGCGGCAAAGCTTTTAGGAGTGAGAGTTAACGAGTTTGCGTTAGGTATGGGACCCAAACTATTAAAATGGGGAAAAGGCGAAACACAATATTCTATAAATTTGCTTCCCATTGGTGGTTATTGCGCTATGGAAGGCGAGGATGAATCAAGTGGTGATGCACGTGCCTTTTGCAACAAAAAGCCATGGCGCCGTTTTTTGATAGTTGTTATGGGCGCGGTATTTAATCTTATATTAGGTTTAATTCTTGTTGGTATAACTTTAATCCCACAGGAGCGCTTTACAACAACCACGGTCGATTCTTTTCGAGAAAATGCTGTAAGCGTGCAATACGGATTGCAAGAAGGCGATAAAATAACCCACGTTGACGGTAGAAAAATTTTTACCACCTACGATTTGAGTTATGCTTTTAGCAACGTAGATGATGGAATGATTGACATAACAGTTAAACGTAATGGTAAAAAGGTTGAGCTTAAAGACGTAAAATTTGCAAATGAGGAATTTGACGGTATAAGCTATCTTACTGTGGATTTTTATGTTGTCGGTCGTGAGAAAACATTTACAAGTTTTATATCGCAGACCTTTGATACTGCAATTTCAAATTGCGCGGTGGTTTATCGCTCGCTCATAGATTTAATTGCAGGTAGATACGGCATTAGCGCAATGTCGGGTCCTGTGGGTGTTACTGCAGCAATAGGAAGCGTAGCAAAACAAAGCTTAATAGATATTATTCCTATTATGGCACTCATAACTATAAATTTAGGATTATTCAATTTGTTACCGCTTCCTGCGCTTGATGGCGGTAGACTGGTGTTTATTTTGTTTGAAATGATTTTTAGAAAGCCTGTTCCACAAAAGTATGAAGCAATAGTTCATGCTGTGGGTATGATACTACTTTTGGCACTTATGGCGGTAATTTCGTTTAAAGATATTTGGATGCTTATTACAGGGTGATTTTATGTATACTAACGCTACAACAAAAAAAGTATTTGCCGGAAATGTTGCTATTGGCGGCGGTTCGCCAATAAGTATACAATCTATGTTATGTGCGCACGCACACGATATAAAAGGCAATGTAAATCAGGCGCTCGCTTTACAAGAAGCGGGTTGCGATATCGTAAGAGTTTCTGTGCCGGATATACAAACCATAAAAACAGTTGAAGCATTAAAACAAAATATTGCCATACCGCTTGTGGCGGACATTCATTTTGATTGGCGATTAGCAATCGAGAGTGTTGCCGCAGGCGTTGACAAAGTGCGTATAAATCCGGGTAACATAGGCGATGACGACAAGGTGCGCGAGGTAGCGCGCGTTTGCCGTGAAAAGAATATACCAATCAGAATAGGTGTTAATTCAGGCTCGTTAGAAAAGGAAATATTGGCAAAATATGGTTCAGCCACACCCGAAGCCATGGTTGAAAGCGGCCTTTATCATATAGCACTTTTAGAAAAATACGATTTTGATAATATTGTGCTTTCGCTTAAATCGTCCAATCCTCAGCGTATGTATAACGCTTATGTAAAAGCGGCAGAAGTGTGCCCGTATCCCTTACATCTTGGTGTCACCGAGGCGGGCACCGAAAATATGGGCGTTATAAAATCAGCTGCAGGCATAGGTGGACTACTGCTTCGAGGTATTGGTGACACACTTCGCATATCACTTACCGATGAACCTGTAAAAGAGGTAGAAGCTGCAAAAAAATTATTAAAGGCTTTAGGAATTAAAAAAGGCGGTATAAAATTTGTGTCCTGCCCAACCTGTGGCAGAACCGAGATTGACTTAATCAGTATTGCAAAACAGGCAGAAAAACGCTTGGGAAATATTGAAAAGGACATTACAGTCGCAATAATGGGTTGCATAGTAAACGGGCCGGGTGAAGCAAGTGCCGCCGACATAGGTATTGCAGGAGGTAAGGATTGCGGTGTTATATTTAAACACGGCAAAATTCTTTATAACAAAGTGCCCGAAAATGAACTTTTAGATTTATTAGAACAAGAAATTAAAAAAATGTGAGGAATATAAATGGGGTCTTTTATAAATTTGTTTGCTGTATATTTAAGTGAAAAAACACTTGAAATATTTGGCAATGTAAATATAGAAAACTGTAAATTAAGCACCGAAGCGCGTAGTCTTGATTTAGAGTTGTGCAGTAATACATACATTTCATACACAAGCGTCAACATTTTACGCGAAGAGCTAAAAAACGCTTTACAATTAGAAAAGGTGTCTGTAGATATACGCTTTAACGATGTTGATTTTAATTCTGCCGCGGCAGAAGATATAGTGTCCGAAATTCGCACAAAAAACATTATTTTTAACGGATTTTTTAACGAGGCCGAATATAATCTTGACGGCAACGATTTAAAAATCACTTTAAAATACGGCGGACATAATATGATCAAAGAGGGTAATTTTGACCAGTTATTTAATGCAATTACCCAAAAACGTTTCGGAAAAAGTGTCAATATTTTGTTTGACGGTATTTTAGAGGATGCGCCTATTGTTTTACCTGAGCCCGAGGCCGAGGTGGTAACTCAAAAAGTCAAGTCAAACACCAATGACAAATCACCACAACAGGAAAAGAAATATGACTACAAGCCAAAGGACGGATTGCCCGTTTACCTTGAAAGCGCAAAATTGTTTTTCGGCAGAAAAATAGATACTAACGTAAAAAAATTAACTTCTGTTATGCTACCGCAAAACGACGGTGAAAGTGTTTATGTTTGCGCGTGGGGCGAGGTATTTGGTGTTGAAAGTAAAATTCTTGATACCAAACGCGGCGGCAAAATGGTAAAGGTAAAGTTTTATTTTAGTGATACTACAAATTCTTTTGCTGCCTCAATAACTAAATTTTTTGACCCAAGATATGTTAAAAATTTAGATGCAGCCGCAACCGATTTTTTAAACGAAATATCAGCGCTCAAAAATGGCGCTTGTGTTATAGTTAACGGCGATTATTCTTATGATAACTGGACCCGTGATTTTGTACTTGATGTGAAAGCGCTTGCCACTATAAAGAAGTATGAAGAAACCGATGATTTTGATGGTGATAAACGCGTAGAATTACATTGTCATACTAATATGTCGGCAAAAGACGCGGTTGCAAGCGCGGGTGATATTATAAACCGAGCTTACAAATGGGGTCACAAGGCTGTGGCCATTACCGACCACGGTGTTGTACAGGCATATCCCGCAATTGCGGAAGCCGTTACAAAAATCCGTAAAAACGGTGGCGAATTTAAAGCCATTTACGGTGTAGAAAACTACTTTATTGACGATACAAGATATGACGTTTCAAATTTAACTAATAAAGAAATCGGAAAACTTAGAAATCACCAAATTATACTTGTTAAGAATTATGTAGGTCTTAAAAATTTATATCAGTTGATATCGGATGCACATCTTAATAACTTTTATGGCAGACCTATAATATTGCGCTCTAAGCTTGACCAATTCCGTGAAGGCCTTATCGTAGGCTCGGCTTGTGAGCAAGGCGAGCTTTATCGCGCTATAATTGACGGCAAGGATGAAAAGACACTTCTTGAAATTGCCGATTATTACGATTACCTTGAAATTCAACCGCTTGGCAACAACGAGTTTATGGTGCGCGATAGTGTAAAACCTGACAAGGTTGACAAAAAAGGAAATGTTACACCAAACCGATTTAAAAATGTCACAAGTATAGAGGTTGTAAAAGACTTTAACCGCAAGGTTGTAGAGCTTGCGGACAAGCTTGGCAAACCCGTAGTCGCTACAGGTGACGTGCATTTTCTTAAAAAACAGGATGGTGTTATACGCCAGATAGTTATGGCAGGCCAAGGCTTTGACGATATTGAAAATCAGGCTCCGTTATATTTTAAATCTACAACCGAAATGCTTGAAGATTTTTCATATTTTGGTGACAGAGCATATGAGTTTGTTGTTAAAAATCCAAACTTGATTGCTGATATGGTATCGGGTGATATTGTTCCCGTACCTACCAAAAGTTATCCGCCTGTAATTGAGGGCTCGGACGATATGCTACGAGATATTTGTTGGAAAAATGCCAAGGCGATGTATGGTGATCCCATTCCCGAAATTGTAGAAAAGCGTCTTAACAAAGAGCTTAACTCAATTATAAATAACGGCTTTTCTATTATGTATATCTCGGCACAAAAGCTGGTTGCAAAAAGTGAAGAGCTTGGTTATTATGTTGGTTCGCGTGGTTCAGTAGGCTCGTCTTTTGTTGCCACAATGGCAGGCATATCCGAGGTTAACCCATTGGCGCCACATTACGTATGTCCTACCTGTCAGTACAGCGAATTTTTCACCGATGGCTCGGTGGGCTCGGGCTTTGACTTGCCTGAAAAGAACTGTCCGCACTGTAATACACCGCTTAATCGTAACGGTCACGATATACCGTTTGAAACCTTCTTAGGCTTTAAGGGTGACAAGGTGCCTGATATTGACCTTAACTTCTCTGATGAAGTGCAAAATACAATTCAGGAATATACCAAAACCCTTTTTGGTGCACAAAATGTTTATAAAGCAGGAACAATTTCTACCATTGCCGAAAAAACAGCATTTGGTTTTGCAAAGGCTTATGCCGAAAAAATGAACATAACGCTCTCTCAGGCAGAGCTTAGCCGTTTGGCAGGTCTTGTAGAAGGCGCAAAGGTTAAAAGCACAACCGGTCAGCATCCCGCGGGTATGATTATTGTACCTTCGGATATGACTATTTATGACTTTTGTCCTGTGCAGCATCCTGCCGATGATACCGCAAGTGATATAATTACTACCCACTTTGACTTCCATTCTATTCACGATACTATCCTCAAGCTTGACGAGCTTGGCCACGTGGTGCCTACTACATATAAGTATCTTACCGAGTATTCGGGAATAGATGTCAACGATGTTTCAATGAGTGACCCAAAGGTTTATAGCTTGTTTACATCTACCGAGGCTTTAGGTGTATCACCCGAAGAGATTGAATCAAAGACGGGTACGTTCTGTTTGCCGGAGTTTGGTACTTCGTTTGTACGAGGAATGCTTGTTGACTGTAAACCCAAAAATTTCTCTGACCTATTGCAAATATCCGGTCTTTCACACGGTACCGATGTTTATCTTGGTAACGCAAAAGACCTTATTGAAAACGGTACATGTACTATATCTGAGGTTATTGGTACGCGTGATAACATAATGGTATACCTTATACATCAGGGTATGGATGAGGGCAGAGCCTTCCAAATTACCGAAACCGTTCGTAAAGGACTTGTTGCAAAAGGTAAGGTTTCTAAAGAGGATTGGGGTAAAATGGAGGACGATATGCGTGCGGTTGGCGTGCCCGAGTGGTATATTGGTTCTTGCTATAAGATTAAGTATATGTTCCCAAAGGCTCACGCTGCGGCGTATGTTATATCGGCAATTAAGCTTGGCTGGTACAAGGTATATAAACCGCTTGAATTTTACTGCGCGTACTTTACTGCGCGTCCAGAGGACGTAGATGTTCCCACAATTTTAAAGGGTAGGGGTGCGGTTCTTGCCAAAATGAACGAAATAAAGGCAAAAGGTAAAGAAGCCACCAAAAAAGAGCTTGATACCTACGAAACATTGCTTATCTTTAACGAGATGATGGCTCGTGGTATTGAGGTGTTGCCTATCGATATTAAACATTCGCATGCTATGAAATTTGTACCCGAAAACAATAAAATGCGTTTGCCTTTTGGCGCGCTTTCGGGCGTAGGCGCAAAAGCGGCCGATTCAATTTATGAAGCCGCACAAAAGGGCAATTTTGTATCAAGAGAAGACTTTGCGATTGAAGCAGGTGTTTCAAAAACAATTATCCAAAACCTTGCAGAGTTAGGCGCTATGGATGATTTGCCCGATACAAATCAATTGTCATTATTTTGATAAAAAACAGAGGATTCATTCTGTTAGTGTTCATAGGGACATTTTCTGACAGTATGTAGGTGTGGTAACGGCGGATGGCGGTTAGTCATCCGCCGTTACTGCGTTTATCCCGCATTGTGCGGTGTTTATGCGGGGAGCAGTTCCGGTTGTGCTACGGTCACTGCTACGATCTGCGGTTGTTGCTGTTCGGCTTCAGCCGCATCGTCGTAATCCCATTCACCGATGTCACGGTAAATGATTCGGATTTTTTGAGCGGAGTGCCGTGAGTATTTCACAGTGCGTTCTCCGATCTCGATCCTTGCGATAAACAGGCGCACGATTTCGGGTGTTA
>JAFSBZ010000036.1 GCA_017437005.1 Clostridia bacterium
GAGCGGCGCAATGGCATCCAGGAAAAACGCCACGTTCATATTCCCGTCCGTTCCGAAATTGACGGCGGCATAGTCGTTTTGGAACAGCGTTTGGATATAATCGCAATCCACACCGTACTGCAGGTTGGAGCCCGCCAAAAAGACGAGCCGCTTTTGACCGGCCGTTTGCATCAACCGCTCGTATTTCTTACCGAACGTTGCCAAACTGTTCATATAACGGGGCGTTTGTCCCGCACACATCCGCAACGTTTGGATCGGAGCCCCCTCAAACGAAGCATCGCTGATGGATACCAAATTATCATACAGCGTCACGGTCTTCAAATTGGAGCAGGAAGCAAACGCTTGATCCTCCACCGTAAGCACGGAGGAGGTAATATGTACTTCCGTTATCGATTTGTTTTTCGAAAAAGCACCCGCAGCGATACCGGTCACGGTCTTTCCGCCGATCTTTCGCGGAATATAGACCACCTTGTCACTGCCCTTGTAAGCGGTGATGTAGACCGACTTGGAGCCGATTGCCTTTACGGTAAAATCGGACGCTTTCGTTTCCTTTGCCCATACACAGTACAGGTGCTGCGGCTTATTCTGTGCCTTCAATGTATATTTATAGCCGGGACGGATCAGCTCGCCCTTGCCGTCCTGGTTGTAGGAATACCCCAACAGCACGTACCCGTCGCGGGTAAGAAGACCGTCATCCTCTCGGGCAAAGGGCATTTTCCAATAGGTGGTATCAAACTGCGTTTCAAAAATACCATCGTCAACCACGTGATACTTAACGGTGCGAACCGGGCCGCTCTCCCACGCCTCCTCTTCTTCCCACGAGGAGGAAGCAGTCGACGAGGATTTTGTGCCGGACGAGGACTTTGATCCCGACGAGGATTTTTTCCCCGACGTGGACTTTGATCCCGAGGAGGATTTTGATCCCGAGGAGGATTTCGATCCCGCCGTGGATTTCGAATGGCCGTTGGAGCCCGAAGCCGAGCCGGAGTCGGGCGGCGTTGCCGATTCCCCTAAGATCGAGTCGGTTGTCGCAGTCGTTTGTGCCGCATCCTCATCTCCCTTGTTTGCCCCACAGGCAACGAGAGAAAGCATCAGCACCAACACGGTTACGATCGCTGTCCATTTACGCATACAAATTCCTCCTTCGGTGTTTCACAATACCGCTTCAAAATTTTGAATGTACCGGGGCGTTTCCCCTCCATTCTTTGACGGGGGAAAAAGGAAAGTTTTCTCAGTTATCCGAGCAATATTGCCAAAAACAGCAGCCCTCAGTTGAAGCGTATTGGTTAAAATAAGTATACCATCCACCCTCCCAAAAAGCAATTGCAAAATCATCAGCAACAGAAAAAAACGCCCCCGTTTTCACAGAGGCGTTTGTCTATCATTTTTAATCCAACGGCTTCATGGTGGGGATTTTCAGGGGCTATCCTTAAATAAGTTCCTGTAGATTCCTATAAGTCTCTATTTCAAGGGCATTTTAAGACCGCGAGGTTCTATAAGTCTCTACAAGTTCCTACTAGGTAAATAAATTTGGCTTAAGGTGTGGCTTAAGTTGGCTTAATTTTTAAAACTTCTCCGCTTGATATTCGAGAGAAAAAACAGTATAATTCATATAACACTATTCAAAAGGAGGGATATCTTGCATAAACAAACCTTTAGAAAACAAATCGTATTTTCTTCGATGTTGACTGCAATCGCAATTGTGGCTATTGTGGTTTTTTGCGCTTGTATGTTTAAGAGATACTCCCCTCCGAATGAGAACAACACCTCAACAATGAGTGACACAGTAACAGAGGTGTATTATACCGCACCGGGTGAGGGTGTTGTCGTAATCGCGCTATTGGAAAAAGAACCTTTAAAACTGGTATCTCCATACACGCTGAATAATTTATATTCCACTATTGGTTATGATATTGATGAATTAGCAAATTTGCTTGAGGGAAAGGATATTGAATATCGTCGAATGAACGACCTGCCTTGGGCAGTTGAGATTTATGTGGGTGATACAAAAATAGATAACACAAAGTTAGTTACTCACCAAATGATTCTCACAAGAGTAGGAATTGTAATAATTGGATTGATTATGCTTGCTTTTGCCGTGTGTGGAGATATTGTGTATCTCAAGTCAAGACACCACACCTATCAAAAAGCCGAGAGAAAACGAATTAAGAGGGCAAAACGTGACTCAAAATTGAAAGTAAAAGAAACCAACAAATAATGAATAGGGCCTCTGCTAAAATTAGGCAGAGACCTTATTTTTTTATAATTAAATTTGCTTCGGTTTTCATTGTCGGGCAATGATGCCCGAATTGGCTTAAGTTGTGGCTTAAATTGGCGTAATTGTAAACCATTGAAAATTTTAGTTGTGTTTGATATAATAGAATAAATCTAAACGAAAAGCGGTGACCTAGATGAGTGATACATTGCATGAGAATGTTATGAAACTTATAGATCAATATAATGGTATGTTGGTTGAACACGACATAGAGATAACCATACACCGTCGTTCATTTAAAGAAGAGGTTGAGGCATACAATTATCAAAGCCAACATAGTTTTTTAAATATGTTAGAATACATATTTATTAACAAGAAAGTTGAAGAGAAAAAACATCATCATATTCCTAATCATTACAAATTACTTGTTTTACAAATCACTCCAATTTCAAGAACAATTGTCGACAAAAAAGATTGTAAAAAATATGCCTTTTTAATATATCAATTATCACGAGCACACCAAGGCGATAAACCGATAGAATGGCAGCGCAAGGAACAATCCATAATTGCAAAAGTAGAAAAAAGATTAAAAAAGTTGTTAAAGCGAGCAGAAAAGTCAACATCACCCGATTGGTGCGGTGATACACTTTTCGATGCTTTACGATATTCTCTTTCTAAAAAATACTGTTATCTTGAGAATTACTGTGGTAAGAGCCGTTACTTTTGGGAAACATTATGGATTTGCGTTATTGCTCTACCCGTTCTTCTCTTTGCAATAATTGGTTTGATTACTTCTTTTTGATAAATAGTTAGAGCCATTGCTCAATTTCAGCAATGGCTCTACATTTTTAGTGGCAATCTGCTTATGGGCATCATTGTTGGACAATGATGCCCGAATTGGCTTAAATTTGGCTTAAATTTTGGCTTAAGATATAAAAAATAACCCTGTATATATAGAGATATACAGGGTTATAGGAACTTATTTAATCCAAAGGTTTCATCGTGGGGACCTCTGGCCCCGAAGTTACAAAACAATACCTAAGTGTACAAAACTCCAATGGTTTCAAGCCCCATCGAAACCCCATTTTTACAGCACAGAATATAACCCTTTGTATCTGTGCGGCATTTTGGCGTAGTAACTGGCGTACCATTGGCGTAGTAGATTAAATCTGCTTGTCCTTAAAGAATTCACCCAAGCTTGTAAACTCTTTCTTTTTCAGTTCATTGGTCACGTCGCAATAAATATCCATCGTTGTACTGATGTCGGCATGGCCTAAAACATCCTGAATCACCTTTATATTGATCTCTCGATTACGAATTTGTATAGCAGCTTTCGGGTGCGCTTTTGAAGCTGCGTATGAAATCTCAATGTCACTATAATAATCTTCATAATAATTTTGGTTATTAATATATTCGGCGGTTGGGTATGGTAGCATCAAAACAAGAGAACTGTTATCATCCCTATAATTTTTTCGTACACGAAGCACGGTTGATGAAACGCACTGGTCAAACTCGCCGTTACGCCCCACCAAAAAATCCACATACTCTTTTTCGTCAATAAGTTTCCGTATCTGTTCTTCAAGCATTTCTTCCACCTTAAACGGATTGTCTATATATCTGTGACCGAAAAAGGCGACAGTATAAATCTCTAACACGTTATATCAAACTCCAAGTATTTATGTTTTAATGGTGTTAATTTTGATTTTTTTGCAATAATACCGATTCTTAAACATATTATATTTGATTATAACATATTATTCGCTATTAAACAAGATAATTCAACATATATTCTTGGAATAGTTCGACCTCTCAATAGACTAAAATATAAACATAGAGAGGTGTGAAC